>JAJEJB010000018.1 GCA_022828135.1 Acidimicrobiia bacterium
ATCCAACGACAACGACGAGGTGGAGGTGGTTTCAGCATGCTTGCTTTGGAGCCGAGGGTGGTGGATGCGCTGTGGGCGGCGTTCGAGCCGCGGATCCCCGAGCGCGAGGAGCCGGTGCATCCGCTGGGGTGTCACCGGCCGCGGATCGCGGACCGCGACGTGTTCGAGGCGATCCTGTTCCGGCTGGTGACGGGCTGTTCGTGGGATGTGGCCGGCCGGCTGGGCAAAGGCGGCGAGACGACGCTGAGGAACCGCTACAACGAGTGGAACGCCCACGGCGCGTTCGACGCGCTGGTGGCAGAGGCCATCGACGGCTATGACCGCATCTTGGGCCTCGACCTCTCCGAAGCGTCCGTTGACGGGTCGGTCCACAAGGCGCCCTGCGGCGGCGAAGGCACCGGCAAAAGCCCTGTTGACCGGGCCAAATCGGGTTGGAAGTGGTCGCTGCTCACGGACCGGTGGGGCATCCCGGTCAGCTGGGCCACCGACGGCGCCAACCGCCACGACCAAGCTCTGCTGGAGCCCACCTTGGCTGCGGCGCCCCGCGGGCTGCTCGCAGACGTCGAGACCCTGCACCTGGACCGCGGCTACGCGGGCGCCCCGGTGCTGGAGACATGCCACAGCTACGGCATCGACGACGTGCTGCGAGCCCCCAAACGCCCGCGAGGCCGCACCCGCCGCACGCCTGAGGCCGTGCCGCTGGGGATACGATGGACCATCGAGCGCACCAACTCGTGGCTGTCGAACTTCGGGCAACTGCGGCGCAGCACCGACCGCAACACCAAAGCACGCCTCGGGCAGCTCGCACTGGCGATCGCCGCGATCATCACCATCAAACTCACCAAATGGGCCGACCGCTACAACCGCACCTAGCCACCTATTTGCGCTCGCTCCTATGTGGGCTTATGCAGGTCTTGGAGCTGGGGTCACGATCTGGATCAGGTTTCCGCAGGTGTCATCAAAGACGGCCATCACAACGGTGCCGAGGTCGGTGGGCGCCTGGGTGAACTCGACGCCGGCGGCGCTCAGCCGCTCGTGCTCGGCATGGACGTCGTCGACGGTGAACTGTGCTGATGGGAACCCGTCGGCGGTAAGGGCGTCACGGGATGTCCTGGCGGCCGGATGTGCGGCGGGTTCAAGTAGCAGCTCAGGCCCGTCAGGCTGCTCCGGGGAGACCACGGTGAGCCACGAGTAATCCCCGACGGGCACGTCGTGATGCTTCCGGAATCCGAGGACCTCGGTGTAGAAGGCGAGGGCCTTGGCCTGGTCGTCGACGATGACGTTTGTCAATGTGATCCGCATGTGCGTCCTCTTTGTAGTGGTCCAGCCTTCTCCGGTCCTGGGGGCGTCTCGCCGACTCTAGTTAGCGACACTGGTGGCGGGCGCTCCACCTTGCGAGTCGGAGCCCGGGGTCCTGCTGGGATGGGCCGCCGGGATTCCGTAGGTCTAATGTCGGCGGGAGGGTCGGGCAGCGCAGTCCGGCTTAGCAAGGGGACGAAGAATGGGTGTGCAGAAGTACGTAGTCCTGCTGGATGCTGATCACGCCGTTACGGCGGGGGAGCGGGACGATGCGGTGGGGCGGCTGGTTGAGGGTGCTGACGGGGTTGCGGGGCTTTTTGGCTTGACGGTCAGCAGTCTGGACGAGTCGCTGACCGGGCCTGCGGAGACCATTGCTGTGGTGCAGGCTTGGATTGAGGATTCTGCTGATGCGGGGTCGGTTCTTGGTCAGCTGACCGGCTCGGTGGACGCGACGGTGTCGAGTTGGCTTGTTGAGGAGATCGTGTTTCTGGCGCCGGTTGATCGTCGGCCGTCGGGGGCGCACACGCGGCTCAACTTGTTCGGGACGGCAGCCAAGCGGGAGGACTTCACCATTGAGGGGTTCTTCGACTACTGGAAGACGGTGCACGCACCGATCTCCTCGGCGATCCCCGGGAGCTCCGGCTATGTCGTGTCGCGTGTCCGTGAGACGGTGAGCGCTCCTATCGAGCGCACCGTCGATGCCTTCATCGAGCTGTGGTACCCGAGCCGTGACCACCAGGCGAGCGCCAATGAGCACCCGCTCGCGGCCAAGGCCTGGGAGGATGTCCCCAACTACGCCCGCACCGACGGCCAGTTCTGGCTGACCCACGAGCACGTGGCCATCGAACCGCCCGACACCGGTCCGGGCATGTTCGACTCCGACGACGGCTGATGCGGGTACGCCCACACCTGCTGGAGACTCCCCACTCGGGCATCCGGCGGATGGCCGACCTCGCGTCCACCCTCGACGATCCGATCCGGCTCGAGGGCGGGGACCCGAACTTCACCACACCGCAGCACATCATCGACGGTGCCGCTGCACGATCAACGGCGGGGTCGACCGGGTATGCCCCCGGCGAAGGCTTCCCGGAGCTGCGAGAGGCCATCGTCGACAAGCTCGCACGGGTCAACAACGTCACTGCCGGTCCCGATGAGGTCTGCGTGACCACCGGCGCCTGCGGAGCGCTGTTCACCAGCCTCGCTCTCACCGTTGAACCGGGCAGCGATGTGCTGCTTCCCGACCCCGGATGGTCCAACTATGCCGCTCAGGTCCACGTCCTCGGGGCCCGGATCGTTCCCTACGCCGTCGACGCGACAACGGACTGGCGCCTCGACCCGGCCGCCGTCGAGGCCGCCATCACCCCCCAGACGAGCGCCCTGATACTTAACTCGCCGGGCAACCCGACCGGCGTGGTCTTCGACCCCGACGACCTCACGGCGGTGGCCGAGCTGGCCGCCGGCCGCGGCGTCGCGGTCATCAGCGACGAGGCCTACGACGAGGTGGTGTTCGACACCGAGCCCTTCTCCGTGGCGTCACGGGTGCAGTCCGACCAGCTGCTCACCATCTACTCGTTCTCCAAGACCTACGCCATGACCGGCTGGCGCATCGGCTACGCGGTCGGGCCGGCCGACTTCGTGAGCGAGCTGTCGCTGCTGCAGGAGCCGGTCGTGTCCAGCGCGGCCACCATCTCCATGCACGGCGCCACGGTGGCGCTGCAAGGCCCACAGGACTGCGTGGGCCAGATGGTCGCCGCCTACGCCGAACGCTGCCAGAAGGCAACCGCGCTGCTGGACGCCGAAGGCATCCGCTACGTCGAGCCGGGCGGCTCGTTCTTCCTCATGATCGACATCCGCGACAGCGGCCTCGACTCGTGGGCGTTCGCCACCAGGCTCGTCGAGCAGCACCGGGTGGTGGTCGTGCCCGGGCTGGCGTTCGGCCAGGGCGGCGAGGGATTCGTGCGGGTCAGCTTCGCGGCCGCCCCCGAGACCATCCTGGAGGGCCTGGCCCGCCTCGCCGAGACCCTCCACGACCTCAAGAGCCGTGACCCGGCGGCCATCTAGGCGCAGATGTGGAAGGGAACCGGACGTGAAACGACTCGAAGGCCTGTCCGCGCTGATCAGCGGGGGAGCCAGCGGCGTCGGGCGGGCCACCGCGCACCGCTTCGCCCAGGAGGGCGCCGCCCGGGTCACGCTTTTCGACAAGGACGCCTCGCGTATCGCCGATGTCGCCGCCGAGCTGGCCGGCATCGGTACCGAGCCCCGGACCGTGGTCGGCGACGTCGCCAACCCGCCCGACTGCCAGCGGGCCGTGGACGAGGCCACCCGGGGCGACGGCCGCCTCGACGTGCTGGTCAGCAACGCCGGCGCCGACTCGATCCACGACTTCCTGGATCTGGAGCTCGACGAGTGGTACCGGATCATGGACATCAACCTCACCGCGTCGTTCGTGCTGGGCCAGGCCGCGGCCCGGGCCATGGTTGCCGCCGGCAACGGCGGCACGATCCTCTACACCGCGTCGATCTCGGGGGTGGCCGCCTCGACCGGCGACGCCCACTACGGCGTCTCCAAGGCCGGCATCATCAGCCTCGTCAAGACCATGGCCATCGAGCTGGTCGGGCACAACATCACCGTGAACTGCGTCAGCCCCGGCCCGCTCGACACCCCCATGTCGCTGGCGCTGCTGGGCAGCGAGGAGGCCATGCAGGCCGCCCGGGAGAGCTGGCCCATCGTCCCCATGAACCGCCTCGGCTCACCCACCGAGATCGCCGGCACCTACGCCTACCTGGCCTCCGCCGACGGCGCCTACACCACCGGCCAGAACATCGTCGTAGACGGCGGCATGACCACCAACGTCTTCCCACTAGCCGACGAACTCCAGTAGGAGTCTCCTAGGCGTCCGATCCGGGGCCGGCCTTCTTGATGACTCGCGGAAGGAACATCTCCTTCGGCACGCTCGGCACCATGAACTCCCATCTTCTGACGGGGTGATGGCCGGCGAGCTGCTCCTCGGATGGTTCCTCGCCCAGTAGGTGGCTGACGATGAGCACCTCGAGAGTCAGCGACTCGTCCTCGTCGGAGGAGCGCCGGTATTCGGTGGCGTCGCCGGTGACGACCGCGGACTCGATGACGTAGCCGCCCCTTGTGCGGGCGAACGTCGCCTCATAGATGCCGATCCCGGTCCAGCTGCGATGCGCGAACAGGCGGTCCCCCTCCATGAAGATGAACCACTTCTCATCCATGATCTGAGGGACGTAGCCGCGCCGGATAGTGCCCATCTCGCCCCTGGTCCAGACACGGGCGGGCGGCGGGATCGGCTGCGGGACGGTGAGAGGCTCGGCCTTCCAGCTGCTACGGCGCGCCCTCACATCGCCTCCTTGGCGCCGACTGGACTCACTTCAACCATGAGCCTGACCCTACAGAGGCCCTGTGACACGCTCCCGGAGCCCGAGCAGACTCAGAGCCGGATCTTGAGATTGTCGAGTCGCCGGGTGATCACACGGGGATCAGCTCGAAGGCGACTGCTAACGGCGTGCCCGCCAGCTCACCGACCTGGCGGCAGCTGTCGCGCAGGAATGAGTCGGGATCGAACGCGCCGTCGCCGAGGTTGTCGATGTAGGTGCTGTGACAGACTAGCGAGGCGACGCCCTCGGCGATGTGGTCGGTCACGTCCACTGCGTGGGTGGATGCCGACGAGCCGGCGAAGGCGATCCAGCGCACGCCGCCCCACGGCTCGCCGGCGTCGGTGAACAGCCAGCGGTTGGCGGCGTCGCGGACCGCGTCGGGCAGGGCCCGGCCCAGCTCCCGGTGATCGACATGGTTCCAGGGCCCCGACTCGCCCCACCGGTCGCGGAAGTTCGACCCGATGATCACCTCGGGCCGGTGACGGCGGATGGCGGCTGCCAGATCGCGCCGCAGCTCGATGCCGTTGACGACCAAGCCGTCGGGGTGGTCCAGGAACTCGACCACCGACACTCCCACCGCGGCCGCGGCCGCCACCTGCTCGGCGGTGCGCAGCGGACCGGTTTGGTCGGGAGGCATCGAGTCGATGCCGGCCTCGCCTCTTGTGGCCAGCACGTAGCGGACGTCCTTCCCTGCTGCGGTCCAGCAGGCCACGGCCGCCGAAGCGCCGTACTCGAGGTCGTCGGGATGGGCGACCACCGCCAGGGCTCGATCCCAGTCCTCGGGCAGTCTGTCAAGCACGGGACCCGCCTGCTGGGGGTCCTCGCGCCCTGTCGGTTCGCCACCGCTCACCTGGCCCAAGCTAACGGCTCGTTTCCCGCTCCGAAGCATGCGGAGTCCGCCGCGTATGCTCGGCCGCAGGAGCGATCCGAACAGGGTCGCCAACGGCAGCGGGGAGCATGCGATGGACACCGAGACTGCACTGCGGCAGATGCCCAAGGCCGAACTGCACCTGCACCTGGAGGGGGCCGTGGACGCGGCCACGTTCGCGGAGCTAGCGGCGAAGCACAGCCTGGAGCTGCCGCCGCATGACGAGGTCGCCGACCTGTACCAGTACGACAGCCTGGCCGACTTCCTGCTCATCTACTCGCTGGTGTGCCGGTCGGTCCAGACCGAGGCCGACTTCCGGCTGGTGACCTACGAGTGCCTGGAGCGCTGCGCCGGCAGCGGGGCCCGCTACGTGGAGCTGTTCTTCAGCCCGGAGTCGCACTTCGAGATGGGCGTCGAGTACCCCACGATGCTCGACGGCGTGCTCGGCGGCATGGCCGACATCAAGGCCGACCGTGGGCTGGAGAGCAACCTGATCCCGGCCATCAACCGGGAGCTGGGCCCGGCCCGGGCGGTGGAGTTCGTGCAGATGGTGGCCGCCCATCCCGACCCCCAGGTGATCGGCGTCGGCCTTGACTTCAACGAGATCGGGTTCCCGTCGGAGGACTACGTCGACGCCTACCGGGCGGCGGCGGCGCACGGCCTGCACCGCACGTCCCACGCGGGCGAGGTCGGCCCGGCCGACAATGTGCGGGCCGCGATCGACCTGCTGGATTGCGAGCGGATCGACCACGGCTACCACGTGGTCGACGACCCCGATCTGGTGGCCCGCTGCGCGGAGAGCCAGATCGCGTTCACGGTGTGCCCGACGACCACCGGCTACACCACGATCTGGCGCGACCTGAGCGCGCCCGATCACGCCATCCGCCAGATGGACGCGGCCGGTCTGAAGCTGATGGTCAACTCCGACGACCCGGCCATGTTCGTGTCCGACCTCGGCAACGAGTACGTGCGCCTGCACCGCGAGATGGGTCTCAGCCTCAGCACGCTCAAGGGGATGGCCCTCAACGGGATCGACGCCGCCTGGATCGACGACGCCACCAAGGTGTCGTGGCGCCGGGAGTGGTCGGCGGAGATCGACGCCCTGTTCGCCTCCATCAACGGCGGCCAGCCGTAGGCTCTGCGTCCATGACGCACCGCACTCCCGAGGAACTCGATGCCGGCCTGGCGCACGTCCGTGGCGCGCCGTCCGACGGCGGCGAGCTGCGGCTGATCGTCCGCCGTCCCGACGTGGACGAGCGCGAGCCCGTCGACGAGGGCGTCCTCGACCCCGAGTCGGGCCTGGTGGGCGACACCTGGGCGCCGCGGGGCAATCCCCGCTCCGACGACGGCCGGGCCGACGTCCTCGCCCAGGTGACCATCATGAACTCACGGGTCCTGGACGTGATCGCCGGGCCGGTCGACCGCTGGCCGCAGGCCGGCGACCAGCTCTACGCCGATCTCGACCTCAGCCACGACAACCTGCCCGCGGGCACCAGGCTGGCCGTCGGCGAGGCGCTGCTCGAGGTCACCGAGAGGCCTCACACCGGGTGCGGGAAGTTCACCCGCCGGTTCGGCCTCGACGCGATGCGCTGGGTGAACTCCGAGACGGGCATGAAGCTGAGGCTTCGGGGCGTCAACACCCGGGTCGTGAAGCCCGGAGCGATCCGGGTGGGCGACCGTGTCACCAAGGCCGACGGAGCCTCGGGCTACGCCGATTGGACGGGCGGTGAACCCGCAGGTTGACGCCTGCGGTCAGTCGGGGTTCCAGGACTCGATCTCTATGCCTAGGCCGTCGGCGATGCGGTTGGCGTAGGCGTAGTAACCGACGACCTCGACTATGTCGAGGATGTCGCGGTCGGAGAAGCCGGCCGATCGCAGCGCCTCGACGTCGGCGTCGTTCATCTCGGCGGGCGTCCTGGTCAGCTTCACCGCGAAGGTCAGCATCGCGGCGCGCTTCGGCGACAGCGGCGCCGTCGTCCAGTCCTGCTCCACCGCGGCGACCAGCTCGTCGTCGTTGATGAGCCGGCGCAGACCGCGCCGGTGGTGGACGATTCAATAGTGGCAGCCGTTCTCAAGGCTCACCGCCAAAGCGATGAGCTCGCGCTCGACCTTGCGCAGCGTCGCCGTGCCGGCCATGGCCGACTCGTACAGGGCGAGATGGGCCTTCATGGAGCGCGGGTTCAGCGAGTGCACCGCGATGACATGGTCGACCCGTCCGTAGGTGGGATCCACGACCCGGGGGTAGATCTCGCCGAGCTCGCCGTCCCAAGAGTCGTCGGGAATGATCTCGATGCGTGCCATAGGAAGCCTGCAGAGTAGAGCCTGCCGCCCCAATATGCCGTGGTGGTCCAATTCGGGCCACAGATGGTAATATTTGGTCCAATGGTGAGGATTGAGCTGGAACGGATCGAGGCGCTGGAGCTGATGGGGATGGTCGTCGCGCATCTCAACGTCGCCGAGGCGTCCGGGGATCTGTCACCGCGGGTCGCGACCCTGCTGGGCATCCGCGACAAGCTGGCCGCCGGCCTGCGGGAGGAGCGATGAGCTACACCGAAGCCGATGTGTCCGCCGCGATCGCGGCGATGGACAAGTACCGGTTCGGGCTCGACTACGAGATCGGGGCCGCTCTCGCCGTGGTCGGTCTGAGTGCGGAGCGCGCCGGCAGGGAGATCGCCGTCCGTGACGACATGATCCGGGCCGCGCACCGTGCCGGTGCCTCGCTGCGCCAGATCGCAGAGGTGTCCGGGCTCGGCCGCAAGACCGTCACCGCGATCGTCGAAGCGGATCCTCTTCGAGTGTGATTCAGGTCCGCTCGATCACGCCGCAGGCCACGCGGTCTCCGGCGCCGGCCTCCGCGCCGTAGCTGTCCGGCTTGGCGTGAACGATGATCGCCGAGCCGTCGGCGTCGAACACGGACGTCTCGCCGGTTGCCGCCAGCGTCACCCAGTTGGTGAAGTAGTCCGCCCTGGCGGTGCCGTCGCTGCCGGCGTGGATGTTGGGAAGGTCACCGGCATGGGCTCCATCGGTGTGCATGAAGCCATGGCCGTGGTCGCCGGGCGCGAAGTGGCCGCCGGCTGCGGAGAAGTCCGGCGTGCAGGCACCGACGGCGTGGATGTGGAATCCGTGGGGCCCGGGTTCCAGGCCGTTGACGTCGGCTGACACCAGCACTCCGTTGGGTCCCTGCTGCAGGGTGACGGTGCCCATCGGCGTGCCGTCGGGTCCCGACATCGTGGCGGCCGCGGTCTGTCCCACCCCGGCTACGTCGTCCTCGCTGCAGGCGGTGAGCCCCGCCACCGCAAGCAGCCCCACTACTGAGATGACGATGATTCGTCGGTTGCGCAGCATCTTGCCTCCTGGACTCGGATCTCGCTCTGAGCATAGAACCGGGCAGTGCCCCGATCAGGGAGGCGTTCATGAGCGGAGCTTCAGGATGCGCCGGCGTGTCGCACCCCTCGGCTATGGTCGCCGGCGGCGGCGCTTAGACATTGGATTCCTCATCGAGACTTAGATCGGAAATCGAGCCCCTGCATTTCACACGCGGCCGCCTAGCCCAGACGCGTACGAGCAGGGAGCGGTGCCGTGAACGAGCACGAAGAATCCATCGACAAGTCCGACGACGAAGCGGAGCGCCGGCCCAGGCCGGCTGCGGCGGGGGAGCGGGGCCTATCGCCCCCCGAGCTACTGCGGACGCTGGTCGACGGTCCGCCGACCGAGGGCGATCTGCAGATGCTGCAGGAGCTGCGGGTGGGCCTGCGGGCCGACCCGTCGGGTCCGGCGACCGTGATCGATTGCAGCCCGTCCGAGCCGCTGGACCCGGAGACGGTCGCCTTGCTGCACCGCTTGGCCCGGGAACGCCTGCGGAGGCTCACTTGGAGACGCTCGTGGCCTGGCGACATCAGCGGGGAGGACCGGTGATGGCGCACCAGCCCGACCCCGCGGAGAGGGCCCGGCGGGCCCGCGAGCGCCTCAGAGCACGGCGAGCCAAGGCGGTCATCGCCGACCAGGCCGCCGGGTCGGCGGCACCGCTGCCAGCCCAGAGGTCGCGGCGAGTGTGGCGAGGATGGCCCGCCGACGGCCCTCCGGGGCTCCGGCAGGTGCACACCGAGCTATCGGCGCTGCAGGTGGTGCGCCGGGCCGAGCTGCTGATCGGCCTGGGCTACCCCGAGGACTCGCTGTACCGCGACCCCGACATCAACAGCCCCGACGAACTGGAGGCGGCCCGGCTGCTGCTGTGGACGGCTTCGGCCTGGATGGACACCGACAATGTGCTGGACCTGGTGGCGGTGGCCGCCATCGGCAAGGGCTGGTCGGAGGTCCCGGCGTCGGAGCTGTTCGCCGAGTTGCTCCCCGACCCAGAACCCGGTCCTATAGGCGACGAGCCCCAGGAGCCGCCGCAGCCATGAGCGAACTTTCCAGCGTCGACCGGCCGATGGCGAACGCGTACTGGGTGGTGCCGGGCCGGTTCGCGGCGGGGGAGTACCCGGGGGCGTGGCGTCGCAGGGAGGCCGCTAGCCGGTTGCGGACCCTGCTGCGGGCCGGCATCGACCACTTCGTCGACCTGACCCGGCCGGCCGACGGCCTGGAGCCGTACGCGCAGGTCGCGCTGGAGCAGGGGCGGGCCGAGGGCGTGGAGGTCCGGTGGGAGCATCACCCGATCGTCGACATGTCGGTGCCTCGCAGCCCTGCGGAGATGACGGCCATCCTCGACGCCGTCGACGGCGCCATGGACGGCGGCAGGACGGTGTATGTCCACTGCTGGGGCGGGATCGGCCGCACCGGGACCGTGGTCGGCTGCTGGCTGGTGCGCCACGGGCTCACCGGCGACGGGGCCCTGGAGCAGATCGCCGAGTGGTGGCAGCACGTGGAGAAGAGCGTGCGGGTCCCCCTTTCCCCGCAGACGCACGAGCAGCGGGAGTACATACGCCGCTGGCGCCAGCAGCCGTGAGCGGCGCTGCTGCGGCGCCGGCCGGCGAGCCGACGACCCGGGACCGGTTCCGGGGCTGCCTGCTAGGGCTGGCGGTCGGCGACGCGCTGGGCACCACCCTGGAGTTCCGACCTCCCGGCACCTTCGAGCCGATCGACGACATGGTCGGCGGCGGGCCGTTCCGCCTAGAGCCCGGCCAGTGGACCGACGACACGTCGATGGCGCTGTGCCTGGCCACGAGCCTGCTTGAGTGCGGCGGGTTCGACGTGGCGGACCAGATGCAGCGCTACGTGCGCTGGTGGCGCGAGGGCTACATGTCCTCCACGGGATCCTGCTTCGACATCGGCAACACCGTGAGCGCCGCGCTGGTGCGGTTCGTCGAGGACGGCGACCCGTACGCGGGGTCCACGGATCCGTACAGCGCCGGCAACGGTTCGCTGATGCGGCTCGCACCCGTGCCGATGTACTACGCGGCCGACGCAGCCGAGGCCATCGCCATGGCCGCGGAGAGTTCTAGGACCACGCACCAGACACAGGAGGCGGTCGACGCCTGCCGCTACTTCGCAGGTCTGTTGGTCGGTGCTCTACGGGGCGTGGACAAGGAAACCCTGCTGTCGCCGGGCTACTGCCCAGTGAAGGGCCTGTGGGAGAGCGACCCCCTGGCGGAGAAGATCGCACAAGTCGCCGGCGGCTCCTTCAAGGACCGCAATCCTCCCGACATCAGGGGCACGGGCTACGTAGTCCAGTCGCTAGAGGCGGCCCTGTGGGCCTTCCACCGATCGGAAGGCTTCCGCGAGGGTGCCCAGCTGGCCGTGAACCTCGGTGACGACGCCGACACCACCGGCGCCATCTACGGCCAGATCGCCGGCGCCTACTACGGAGCCCAGACGATCCCAGCCGCCTGGCGCCAGAAACTCGCGATGGTTGCCGAGATAACTTCGCTCGCCGGCCAACTCCACGCCCAAGCTGCCCTGACCTGACTCCGTCTGGGGTCGCCAACGAGAGTGTCGCCTGATAGCGGCAGCCGTCCGACGAGCCGCGGCGCCGGTGGATCTGACGTACGACCACCTTCGGGCACGCTAGACGCGCGAAAGCCCGGCCACTCTCCGTCCGGAGAGGTACCGGGCTTCACTTCCGCGGGCTAATGCCCTTGGCGCATCCATGATCCAACGTATCGCCATCGGAGTCAACGGCTTGGAGCCGTATGCGTCGATCCGCAGGAGCAGGCGGAGGCGGTGCCACCCCGCTCCCCGCAGACCTACGACCAGCGCGAGTACGCGCGGAACCCGAGCGAGCGGCCTTAGGCAGTGCAGTCGCCTACTATGGGCGTCGTGGGTCGGGTGAGGTTCGGGCTCGCAGTGCTCGCGGTCGCGTGAATGAGTGGCCAACCAGAACTGTGTGCAAGCATGTCCGCAGTATGGACAGCACGTCTGGACTCTGGATGTTGTCGCAAAACACCCTGCGACTTACGGCGTCGCGGCCGATCTAGGGCTCTCCCGTAGACGCTGGAAGGCCTCCTGCGTCCAAGAGGCCGTTGGTGAGACGGCCTCTGAAGCGACCTTTCCATCTTGTTCAGGACTTGTGATGGTCTATAGTCCTCCCCATGTCGATTATTGAGTTAGCCAGAGTCCTTGCGCGTGGCGAGCGTTTCTTGGTCATACAGTGCACGTCACCCGCATCTCAAGCGCCGGACGAGAGTTCATCGCGAGGGCCGCTTGGAGAAGATCTACAGGCATTAGAGATTTCCTTGGACACGATCGATGATCTCGCAAGACTGCAAGCAGAGCTTGAGCGTCAAGATCTTGAAGATACGCAGCTGATCTTCCTGCTTCCCCCTCTTGGGATGAGTCCAGAGTTCAAGCCGAATGATTGGTCTGAGATCACGACCCGCAACCTGATGGAAGTTCTACCAGCCGAAAAGCGACTAGGCACTGTCTTTCCAATGCGACTAGCCTTTCGTCGGCTGTTCTCAAGAGCAATCAATGACATTCTCGCTGAGCGTCTACCTTCTACTGTCATAGAACTGCCTGCAAGGATGATCTATCCGGATATGAGGACAAACCTATCTGTTTGTGCCGTTGTGTTAGAGCCAACTCTGCCGACTAGGACTATCTTCCTCGAAGTGTCGACGACGGATAATGTTGATGTCGTCCTCCAAGAGTATACGAACTTAGATGTTGAGGGAGGTCGTACACCTCATGGGTTTGTTCTTGACGGGTCGATAGATCCTACGAAGGGGTTTCTTCCAAGGCAGGTTGATCCTCATCGAGAACTCAGAATCGAGGAGTCAACTGTCATTGGTGATCTCTGGCGGTTAGGTGACCTTTGTGAAATCAGTCGAGGACAACGTCGTATTGGTCGCGGACGACCTGTCACACCTCGCAAGAAACCGAGGACTGGCGATATTCAAGTACTGACCGCGAGAATGATCAAGTCCGGTCGATTGGACGAGAGCGCAGACTCCCGATGGCTAGAAGAATCAGCTGGACAAGCGCTTCAAGCGGGTGACATTGTAGTGAGTGAGTTCAGCCAGCCTACGTCGACATTGGCGGTAGCTGAATTGAACGATACGGACCTTCCGTTGCTCGCGGGACCCGATATTCTGATCCTACGGCCGCGAGCAACGCTTGGGCGCCATGAAGCGCTAGTGCTAGGGCGCTTTATCCGTTCACAGCGCTTCTTGCAACATATCATGGTTTATGAAGGAACCATCAGGCGTGTTTCGCCTCAGGACCTGGTCGACGTGCTGGTTCCCATGCCTGATCCGGACTTTCTGAATGCTTTCGGCGCTGTGGAGAGGGCCGCAGCAGATTTTGGTGGATGGAGAGATGAGGCAGAGGCGCTACTACGATCGAGTCTTGATTCTCATGATCTTATGACCGCACGCCAAGAGCTAATACTCAGGAGCAACCTAATACGACAAAGATCAACTGTAGCTCATCTTATGGAAGATCTCGGCTATCGAATCTCGACGCGTTATCCGCTCCCTGTAGCGTATCGCTGGAGGTCAGCACTCGCTGTTTCTGAGAACTCAGACTCGCTGCAAGCTATCCTGCACGCATACGAGGTTCTACTAGCGTATCTGGCGGTCATTGCTGTGACTTCTGCACGGGTGTCAAGCATTGAGATTGGTTATATGAGAGACATGAAGCAGCGGCTTGCTAGACAGGAGAGCGGAGTTACTTTGGGCGACTGGCGAGGCATTCTAATCGAGGTTGCTGATTCGAAGGCGTTCCGACGCCTTCCTTACAATGCCCCGTTCGTCGATGTTCGCGACTATCTAGCAGACCCAACGACGATAGAGGCGTCTCGGAGGCTGAATTCGCTTCGGAATGATATGTCTCATATGCGTGAATTCGGACCTGGACAACGAGAGTTAGCTGTCAGGGAGTCTTGGCAAGATCTGGAGTTGCTCTTCCGTGCAGCTGAGTTTATCACCGAGTACCAACTAATTCAGGTAGTAGACACACGCTGGGATGACCTAGAGTCATCTAATGTGATTACATACAAGCACTTAGCGGGTGACAGTCCGATTGTTCCGACTACCGAAATGAGCGTCCCATCAAGCACAATTGAGAAAGGTAGCCTCTATCTGACAGATTCTAAAGGAGACCCTCACCTCTTGCGTCCGCTGCTGATCGGTACGGAGTGTCCTACTTGTGGTCACTGGTCGACGTTCCACCCTGACCGCCTAAGGGACGGCGGTGTCCAGTACAAGAGTCTAGAGCATGGTCATCCACTGGAGGCTCTGGCACTTGCTCGTCGCGCTCTCGAAGATGTTGGTTTCGTGGAACGGATGACCTGATCAGTGAACGCGAGTCGGCCGATGGATGATCGTCAGGACGGACGTCCAATGCTTTCGGTCGGGACGTATGCGATGCCGACGGGCGAGTTGTAGTACATCGAGCGGCAGTGTCCGGGGCGACCGATTAACCCGGCTCAGTTCACTGCTGAGTACCGAATCGCTCGACGATGAAGGCTTCTATCTCCGAGGGAGGCACCGGGCGCGTTGAGTTGTTGCGGCGGTGGTAGAGGATGTCGTCGCCGCTCCTGTTCTTGACCCAGATGGGGCGTGAGCTGGAGGGGACGTCGATCCGGCAGATGTCGTGGCCGTTCACTTGGTCGATGCGGATTTGGAGACGGCTGGCGCCAGCGTGCCCGAGGCTGTTCTCGAACAGCGTGTCGAGCCAGTTGATGTAGCCGTCAGCGTTGGGGGGTTTGACCTGGGCGTAGTCGTCGTCCAGGCCGACCGGCGTACCGTCGTCGGCCACTCCGATCAGCAGGGTTCCACCTTGATCGTTGAGCATGCCGGCAACCGTCTTGACCACGACCGCTTCCATCCTCTTGTCGCGGCGCCTCTCCTGCACGTTCCATCGGGCGGTCTGCTTGTACTCGACGGTTCGTGACTCGTCGTGCCTAAGGAGTTCTTCGGTCGTGCTGGCCCAGGTGGCGGTTGTGCCGAGTATCTCCTCCAACAACCGCGCCCGCAGTGCCGGATCGGAGCAGATCTGAACTAGGAGTGCATCGTCGACCTGTTCCGCTGTGGTCGGCAGGGTTGCGACAGCGCTGGTTGAGTCAGCGGCGAAGGCGGGGGCGTCGTAGACGCTTCCACCGTCTCCGTCGTCGCCGAAGCTGACGTAGATGTGGTCGAAGATGGCGTCCACCTTCCGAGTGAACATCTCGGGCCCGTAGGCGGGGGGCAGTTCGGCGTCGAGAACATCCCTGACAGCGACCTTGACGGCTGAACGGGTCTGCTGGCGGCGCTTCCAGTCGAGAACCAGCTTCTCCTCGATGTGCTCCAGCAGCTTCTTGGCTGCTGCTTTCACCTTCTTGATGTCGGCGTCGGTTAGCTCCGGCTCAGGCTTGGTGAGCAGATCGAATACTGCTAGTTCTGCTTCGGTGAGGCCTTCTCGGACCGCGCGCTGTTCCTCGTCGCTGAGTTCCTTGTTGAGGGCGCCGAGACGGCGGAGCAGCTCCTCGATGTTGTGGGTGCCTGCGTTGTATTCGGCGATGAGTTGCCGGAAGCGCTCGGCCAAGTCCAGCCGGGTCGGGTTCTTGCGGACCGCGTCGTCGAGACGCTTCTCAAGATCCTCCTTGATGGTCTTGGCTACGGTGCGCTTGTTGGCGGCAAAGCGCAGGGCGAGTTGCTCGAAGTCGATCTGGTTGAGATCGATCAGCGGGTCGGCTCCATCGGCGGAGCGGATGATGTACTCCTTGGCCCCTACCGACCGGTCGAGCAGATCCGACACCGAGTCCATGACGCTGCTGATGTCGGGCGCCTCCGACGAGGATTCAATCTTCGACGCGATCGAGCGGATCACAGCAACGCGGTGGGTGACTGCCATCGCCTCGGGATCAGGCAGCAACGCCTTGAAGCTCTTTCGAACCTGCCGAGCCAGCGACACATACCGGCGGCGGGTCTGTTCGTCGATGAGCAGCGCCTCCACGGCGGCCTTCTGCAGAGCGACGAACTCGAAGCCCTGCGCGGCCCCAAGGTCGCGAAGATCGACATCGTGAGCTTCGCAGAACTCGGTGATGTCAGCGAGAGCCGCATCCAGTTCAGCGATCAGGTCGTCCTTGGGCCGGATCGGTGAGTCGGCCTCTGCCCCGGTCCGGTTCGCGGCGTAGATGGCGAGGGCCCTCTCAAGGTTCCGGAACACGCCCACGTAGTCGACGATGAGACCGTTGTCCTTGTCGGGGAACACCCGGTTGGCCCGGGCGATGGTCTGCATCAGCAGGTGGTTGCGCATCGGCTTGTCGAGATACACGGTCGAAGTCGACGGCGAGTCGAATCCGGTGAGCCACATGGCGCACACGAACACAAGCCGGAACGGATCGTCGGGGTCCTTGAACTTGGAGTCGAGGTCCTCGTTAACAATGCGCTTGCGGTGCTTGGCGATGTCGAGCCCAGCCTGAGCCATGTCGGCGATCTCGTTCTGGGCCTGTGACACCACCACGGCCATGTCGGTGGTGCGCATGAAATCGATCAGCGACTCAAGGTGCGGACGCTCCAACTCCGGCGTGTCAGCCAGTCGGGCTTCGAGCTCAGCGAGGTAGCGCGCCCACTCGGCCTCGACCAGGTCGTACATGCGCACTGCGGTGGCCTTGTCGATGGCCACGTACATGGCCTTGCCCCTGAAGCCACGGTTCACGAAGTGGTGGACCAAGTCGGCGGCGATCTCCTTGAGGCGCTGGGGTCGCGTGATCAGCTCGTACTGCTGGGAGAAGCGGCGCGCCACCGCCTTCTCCTGGGCATCATCAAGGGTCGCCTCCTCGAGGAGGTCGTCGAGTTCGTCGTCGAAGTCCTCGTTGGTGAGCTGCAGCTCCGGCGTGCGGTTCTCGTAATAGAGCGGGACGGTGGCGCCGTCGGCGATGGAGTCCCGGAAGTTGTAGATCGACACGTAGTCGCCGAACACCCGGCGGGTCTCCTCCTCGCCGACGATGAGCGGTGTGCCGGTGAACCCGAGGAACGAGGCGTTGGGCAGCGCCAGGCGCATGTTGGCCGCCAGCGTGTCGTACTGGGAGCGGTGGGCCTCGTCGGTG
The DNA here is from genome assembly GCA_022828135.1 of Acidimicrobiia bacterium. Classification (GTDB taxonomy): domain Bacteria; phylum Actinomycetota; class Acidimicrobiia; order Acidimicrobiales; family Aldehydirespiratoraceae; genus Aldehydirespirator. Next base: position 17,036 of record JAJEJB010000018.1, read on the forward strand.
ATGACCACGATGTCGTCGCGTTCGGACAGCACCGGCATCCGTTGTCCCTTCTCGGGTGGGATGAATTTGTGGATCAGCGTGAAGACGTAGCGGTGGTCCTGGCCCAGAAGCTCTCGCAGATGGGCCGACGTGTCGGCGTGAACCTGCTGGCCGGAGGTGATCACCCCGGAGTCGGCGAAGTCCTCATAGAGCTGCTCGTCGAGTTCCTTGCGGTCGGTGACGAGCACGAAGGTCCAGTTGCCGGGCTCCTTGCGCAGCACCTTCTGGGTGAACCACAGCATCGACAGCGACTTGCCCGACCCCTGGGTGTGCCAGAACACCCCGAGCCGGCCCTCACGCTGCTTGAGTTCCCGCAGCGCCCCCAGTGAGTTGTTCACCCCGAGGAACTGGTGGTTCTTGGCCAACGCCTTCACCAGCCCGCCCGGACGCTCGGTGAACGCCACGAAGTTCTCCACCAGGTCGAGCAGCCGATGCCTGTCGCACGTCGCCCGCAGCGCAGTCTCAAGCGAGACGACACCCTGCTCGCCCTCGGAGTTGATCTTCTTCCACTCAGCAAAGTGGCCCCAGGAAGCGAACGTCGAACCGACCCGCGTGTCAGCTCCGTTGGAGAGGACGACGAACGCGTTGGACCAGAACAGGTGCGGGACCGTGTCGCGGTAGTCGCTCAGGTTGGCGTCGTAGGCGTCGCGGACGTTCTTGTGCGAGACCTTCAGCTCGATGAACACCAGCGGGATGCCGTTGACGAACAGCACCACATCGGCTCGCCGCTTGTACATGTCGCCTGCGATCCAGAACTGCGAGACAGCGAGCCAGTCGTTCTCGTCGACCGCGTTCCAGTTGACGAACCGCACCATGACCGTCCGCCGCTTCCCATCACTGTCGACGGACTCGACCCTCGCTCCCTCCCGCAGCAGGCGGTACACGTCGCGGTTGGCCCGCGTCCGATCCATCGCCGACCGATCCTGAAGCAACTGCTCAACGGCTTCCGACAGAGCCGCAGCAGAAAGACCAGGGTTCAGATCTCGTAGCGCCTCGCTGAGCCGATGCCCAAGTACCGGCTCCGACTGCGAATCACGACCCAGCGTTCCCGCCGGCCCCAGCACCTCGTCGAACCCCGACGCCACCTCCCACCCCAACTGCGACAACAAACGAAGCGCGGGCTGCTCAACCAGTTCATCCTCAGTCAGTCCCGACGGACTCACACCGCTACCAGATCCAGGTCAAGCTCCGACACATCCAACTCCCCAGACACAAGCCGCGGCAACAGGAGATCACGGGCTTCCCTCAACACCTCGATCTGCTGCAGTAGGAAGTCAGCCAACTTCAAGAGCGGCTTGACCTTGTCGGTGTATCGATGGACGACTGCTGCGGGTGGACTCACTACAGCCATGTCCATGACATCCGCGGGTTTCACCCGCTGATGGCTGGTCGAGGTTCCTCCAGCTGTCGTTGCTAGGCGACTAGCGAATTCGGTCGAGGTCACAAGACCGTATACATAGGTGTGCGTCCACGTCGCAGGGTTCGCCAGCACGAGGAATTCAGTCGATGCGACAGCTCGTCGGTCGTGACCGGAACGATTTACACGCCAAACTCTTAGAAACTTCGGATTGAGCTTTGAAACCATGACACTCTCTCCGGCCAAGAGGTACTTACCGCTCCTTATCACAGCTCCAAGTTCAACGGACGGAAGCCTTCGGTCATCGAAAGCGGGAATCGAGTAGTGATCAAAGGCTTCCTCTGCAAACTCGAACGGCCTCACGTTGGACCGCTGAAGCTCAAGCTCATCCCCCAGACGAGTCAGGCTCCAACCATCCGGTATTGGGCCAAGGTCGCAGTCGACCAGCTCGACATCCTCATGCCCCGGGAACCGGAAGTGCACGAACCACTCCCGATACAACAACCGAGCCATCTTCTCCAGAATCTCGATCCGTCGCCGATTGTTCTCGATCAACTCATCCAGCGAAGCGACTGCCGCGCCCACACGACGCTGCCAGCCTATGGGAGGGAGCGGCACAGTGAGTCTTCGCTGTGCTGTCAGGCTCACATAATCGGCCATGTCTGTTTCGCCCTTACGGACATACCACTGGTGCTTGAAGTGTGGTGAACGAAGGTACGCGTATAAGAACTGTCGATCTATCCGGCCTTCATCGAGGGTGCGCCAGAACGTCGTCTGAGGACTGCACACAAACGCAGGCGCATCCAGTGGTGCAAGAGCGAGCTTGCCGACGGTTCCCTTGTGGCTGAAGAGAATGTCGCCGCCAGTACCGATTCCCTTGCGAACTCGTCTGCGCGCGGACCCGCTAATCGCTCTGGCAGAACCGAAGAGGATTTGATCGTCACGAATATCGGCCGCACGAATATACAGTGCACAACCTTCATCGGCGAACTCATGTGAACGGGGCCGGTACTCACCATGGTTGCCGTCCTCTACACTCAGAATGCTCGCATCCTGAAGCTCCGCAACGGTAAACCAGTCGACCCTATTGAGGTAAGTGTTCACGCGCTGTCCCTTAAGATCTCCTTGAGCATACGAGTCACCGTGACTTCAAGTTCATGAGAGCGATCCGTGAGTTCGGAGAATCGCGCAGCGAGCACGGGCAACTTGGTCATGTCACCCGAATCAAAGGATGAGGGATCTAGAGCGATGTACCGACCTGGATTCAGGCTCCAGCCCTGCTCCTCAACCTGTTCGAGCGATGCGGCAGCACAAATGCCTGCCACATCGCAATACGCCCTGTCGGGAAACGCGGCGTCCAGCATCTCTTCGCCTCCACCCTCAAACTCGGGCTTCTCGCCGCGCCAGAGGCGGACGATGTTGGCGAGGAACTCGACTTGCTGCGGCGTCCAGTCGCGGTGGGCTCGGTCGATCTGGTTGTAGATCTCGCGGGCATCGATGAACAGGACCTGGTCGGCTCGGTCGGTCTGTTGCTTGCCGCGGTCAAGGAACCAGAGCGTCACGGGCAGAGTCACGGTGTAGAACATGTTCGTACCGACGGTGATGATCACGTCGACGCTGCGGTCCTCGATGAGCCTGCGACGAATCTCAAGTTCCGAGCCGCGTGCGTCCGATGCTGAGTTGGCCATCACGAACCCAGCCCGTCCGGTGTCGTTGAGTGTGGCGTAGAAGGTCTGGATCCAGAGGTAGTTGCCGTTGTCGGGCTTCGGCAGGCCGAACAGGAACCGGGGGTCGTCCTCGAGTTTCGTCTTGTCGATCTTGTTGACATTGAAGGGCGGATTGGCCATGACGAAGTCGAACTTGCCGACCGAGTCGTGGAGGTCCTCGTAATAGGTGTTGCCCTCTCGGATGTCGCCGCCGAGCCCGTGCACGGCGAGGTTCATCTTGGCGAGACGGACGGTGTCGCCGGTCTTCTCTTGGCCGTAGATCGACAACTCTTGACCGGGGTCGCGGCTGTGGCGCTCGACGAAGTGGGCCGACTGCACGAACATGCCGCCGGAGCCGCAGGCAGGGTCGTAGATCTTGCCGTGGAAGGGTTCGAGGATCTCCACGATGAGCCGCACGATCGAGGTGGGGGTGAAGAACTCGCCGCCCTTCTGGCCCTCTGAGAAGGCGAACTTGCCGAGGAAGTACTCGTAGATCAGGCCGAAGCCGTCGCCCTCGATCGCCTCCGGCAGTGCCCTCAGGAGTCGCAGCAGCTCTCCGAGGATGTCGTCGGGGATGCGGGAATAGTCCTTCGGCAGGACGCCTTGAAGGTCGGGGTTGTAGACCTCGATGCCGCCCATGGCCTGGTTGATGGCCTTGCCGATGTCGGCGTCCTCGGGCAGGTCGAGCAGCCCCTCGAACCGGGACTCCTCCGGCAGGTACAGCGCTCCGATGGCCTGGTAGTCCTCCGGCCCGGTGGGCCGGCGAGCAGACCCCGGACCCACCGACTGCGACGCCTGGGTGAACCGCTCGTCGGCGTACCTCAAGAAGATGAGCCCCAGCACCGGCGAGGCGTACTCCGACGCCTTCAGCCCGGAGTTGGCCCGAAGCTGGTCCGCCGCCTCCCAGAGCTTGTTCTGCAGCTCACCAAGATCAGTCGCCACGCCCGTCCCTTCCTGTAGCCGCTCCATTGTGTCGCAGCCTCAGGCGGCCGCCAAGATGCTCAGACCACAGCGACGCGCCGGATCGTGGAACCCCCGAGAAGCAGATGTCATAGGGGAGTGGGACGCTTGGGGCGTGCATGAGGGTCAGACAGTAGACGCAATAACGTAATCATCGCCTCTAACCGCATTGACGTACCCTCAGAGCCGACGCCACGCCCAGGGCGGAGGGCCCAGCAGTCCTGATCGTCCGATTGGAGAGAGCCGAGAATGATCGAGGCCGTCAGTCCTGAGTCGTCGCACTATCGGCAAGTGGTCGCGCTCGGCGATGCCAACAGAGCGACGCTGGGTCTTCTCTACTCGACAGTGATCCACCAGGCTGCGGCCGAGCAGAGGGTGCTTGCGTTCATCGAGGACGGTGATGTCAGGGGCTACGCGCTCTTCAGGAAGAGGGTACGAACGAGCGACATCTCGCTCACCCATCTCTGCGTTGATCAGGGCCACCGCGGACGGGGCATCGCACGCGAGCTCGTGGAGGGCATCGTCGAACGCAATCCGAATCGAGCGGGTATCCGCGTGGTGTGCCGCGAGGACTACGACGCGCACACCCTGTGGCCACGGCTGGATTTTCAGCGGCTCGGACAGAAGCCCGGCCGCGGCCATGATCGGTTGCCTCTAGCGACATGGTGGCTACCGATCGCAGCGCGAACCCTCTTCGACGAACCCGAGCCGGAGGATGCTCGGATGGTGGTGGCGATCGACACGAACGTTCTGCTCGACATCTTGGAGCAGAGAGACTTTCCATCATCGCTCGCTCTGGCTGCAGACTGGGTCGCAGAAACGGCAGAACTAGCCATGACCGAGCAGAGCCACTCCGAACTGCAGGATGAGGACATCGGAAGCGGCGACTTCAGGTCAACTCCAGAAGAGTTCCGGACGTTGACACCATCTCAAGACGGGTGGCAGATGAAGTTGCATGCGTTGCAGGGCAATCACTCGACGGCTCGCCTGGGAGAGGCAGATCTCCGGGTCGTCGCCCAGGCTGCCGCAAGCGACGCCGACTATCTCCTCTCCCGTGATGAGGGCCTACTCCGCCAGCGGAGGCAGATCGAGCAGTTGACGGGCTTGAGCCTGCTAAGCCCCGACGACTTTCTCCTGAGGCTTCACGCACAAGGAGGCGAACACAGCCACCAGACGCGGATCATCGCGGCCTCAGGCATGTCTGTGTCCATGGTCACGGAGATGCCTTCGGACGCTGAGTTGTCCTCCTACTGCCATGATCATGTGGGTGAGCGTCCGAGCAACCTGAGGCAGCGTCTGGGGATCGCCATCGCGCACGGTGGGCGCATCGAACAACTCGTAACGGACTCGGCGGAGCCTCTTGCGCTTGGAGCGATGTACCGGGAAGACGACAACGTCACGGTCACGGTGCTACGAAGCGCAGCAGGACAGCGGACGTACACAGCGATCCGGCAGATGGTTCATCATCTTCGAGCGATTGCCGCCGTAGGCGGGCCGGGGACCATCGTTGTGGACGACCAGACCCTGCGATCAGCCGAAATGGCCCTTCGCGACGAGGGGTTCAGATCGCGGGGATCCGCGTGGACGGCGGTCGTTCGGACTGGGATCCTCGGACCAGGTGGCGCGCTGCCGCCGGAGCTGGAACAAATCGGTTGGGACAGGCTGACAGCGGACCTGGTTCGACACTACGAGAGGCATGCATGGCCATCCAAGGTGTTCAGCGGAAACGTTGCGTCCTACGTGGTGCCGATCAAGCCGGAGTACGCCCGAGTCATCCTCGGCTATGAGGAACCCGAGCCACGGTTGTTCGAGTTGCACCTGCGAGCGGCCGCCGCCCGGGACAACGTGTACTACATGTCGCCCCGACATTTCGTCGAAGCCCCCGCGCGAATCATCTGGTGGGTGTCGGGTGGAGGACCACTCGGAGGCATGCGAGCGATGTCCTGGCTGGACGAGGTCGACACCGGAGACCCTCGCCGCCTGTACCGCAAGTACCGTGACCGCGGAGTGCTCGATGAACGGCAGGTACTTGAGAGCGCCAAGCAACCCCGGAAGGACGGCCATCCTTTGGCAACTGCACTGCTGTTCAGCCGGACGGAGATGTTCCAGGAGCCAGTGCTGATAGCACGGGCGCGAGAGTTATGCGCGAGCATGGAAACGGATGGGTACTTCGTAACGATTAGACGGATTGACGAAGGCATCGTCCGGGCGTTCTACGAGGAGGGGATCAGACGGGATGACTGAGGACATGCAAGGGCTCGATCAGAACCGGATGGTCGTTCTGTCGCTCAAGCCGAGATTCGCGGACGCCATCCTCGCGGGTGCCAAGACAGTTGAGTTGCGGCGTACGGAACCGAAGATCGTGGTCCCGACACGGGCGCTCCTATATGCGGCGTCGCCAATGCGCGCGCTCCTAGGCACATGCGTCATCACCAGTGTTCAGACCTTGGACCTCCTGGTCTTGTGGCGGGAGCAGGGCTCGGGGTCCGGTTTGCGCTACCACGAGTTCCAGGAGTACTTCGAGGGTGTAGACGTTGGCACTGCTCTGACGCTGACCCGACCACGCACGTTCAGCCGGCCTATTCCCCTCCAAGACCTGCGAGCGAAGCCCAAGGGCTTCCGCCCACCTCAGAGCTTTGCCTACGTCGACACCAAGACCGGCGACCGGCTTATCCGAATGGCCGCCTAGCCGAGGGTGGCTACTCACAATCTCAAGGGGCCGTCGTCGGCGGGGCTCATGTACTCCGACACCGGCGGGGACGGGCCCGCGGTGGTGCTGCTGCACGGGGTGTTGACCAACGGCACGCTGTGGGACCCCGTCGTGGCCGGGCTGCGGGACCGCTACCGGTGCATCGTGCCTGAGTTGCCCTTCGGCGCCCACCGCACCCCCATGCCCGACGACGCCGACCTCAGCCTTGAGTCGCTCGCCCGCATGATCGCCGGCTTCCTCGTCGAGCTCGACCTGCGCGACGTGACGCTGGTGTGCAACGACTGGGGCGGCGCCCAGCTCGTGGTCGCCCCCGGCGGCTCGGACCGGGTCGGCAGCCTGGTGCTGGTGTCCTGCGAGGCCTTCGACAACTACCCGCCCGGTATCCCCGGCCGGCTGCTGTGCCTCAACGCGTCGCTGCCCGGCGGCACCTTCCTCACCGCGCAGCTCCTGCGCCCCCGCCTGATCAGGCACCTACCGTTCACCTGCGGGGCGCTCACCAAGAAGCGCCTCCCCAACGACCAGTTCATGAGCCTGATCGAGCCGCTGCGCCACAACCCCAGAGTGCGGCGCGACCTCGACAAGTACCTCCGCAGCGTCCCCGGCAAGGCGCAACTGCTCGAATGGGCCGAACGGCAGCGCGCCTTTGACGGCCCCGTGCTCATCGTGTGGGCCCGCGAGGAGAAGCTGATGCCGCCCGAGCACGCCGTGCTCCTCGCCGAGCACTTCGACAACGCCGAGCTGGTGTGGGTCGACGACAGCCGCACCCTCATCCCCATAGACCAGCCCGAGGTCCTCACTGCCCACCTCGAAGAGTTCCTGGCCCGAACCACCACCCCCTGACGCGCTGGACGGGGTTCGACGGATTATCGGGGCGACGAGCCCGTAGCCGATCCCAACTCCGGGTCGGTCAGGCGCTGCTTGCGGCGCCGCACCGGTCCCTGAGGCAGCTGGTTCTCGGGCTGGCCATAGAACTCGTGCTCCTCTTCTGGGGTCATGTGAACGGATAGGTCATGTAGAAATCAATGTTATCATGAAGTTTCAGGGTTATTCTCTAGCTATACTGCAATACTGGTAATGGTGTGAGCCACGGCCGCGGCACTCCTCGCAACGAGACCGAGCTGCGTGCTAGCTCGCAGCCTGATGAGATGAACGGAGTTCTGTACAATATGGATGTGGCAATTGACAATGCACCGCCGTCAACCACGCTGTCGCTGACCGACATGCGAGGCAATCTGCGCGAGGTCGTCGACGAAGTCATACGCACCGGCGGCGAGGTCACCATCACCAGGCACGGCAAGCCCGTCGCGGTGCTGCTCGCCCACGACGAGTACGAGTCGCTGGTCGAGACCGTCAACATTCTCTCCGATGACGAGACGATGGCCGCGATCGCACAGAGCGAGGCGGAGTTCGCAGCAGGGAACTTCTCACGTATCGACCAGATCTGAAGCCCGGCTGCTCGAGCGATGCCCGAGATATCGGCGAGCGCGCAGAAGTCGCTGCGAGCTCTTCCGGAGCCGTTGCGCCAACGGGCGATGGAGATCATCGGACGCCTGGATTCCGAGCCAGCGCTCGGCAAGAAGCTGCAAGGCAAGCTAACCGGCAGCCGCTCAGTGCGCCTCGGACGATCCCACCGCATCATCTACACGGCCACATCGGGGGTCGTGCGAGTCACCGCCGTCCGCCCTCGACGGGACGCCTACCGATGATCGACTACAAGACGAACGTCCAACGCTGGACAGTCGGGCGCGCCCACAGTGAGTGCCGACGGGTAGCTCAGGTGGCGGCGCCTAGCGACGGGCGGTGGGTGTTGAAGAAGGCGCCCTGCTCGGCCTCCAGGGATGCGGCTACCCGGTAGGGGACTAGGTCGGCGTTGACTGGGCCCACGATTTGCATGCCGATGGGTACGCCGGTCGAGGCGGCCAGGCCGATGGGGATGCTCATCACTGGGAGCCGGCCCAGGATGTTGAACGGGTAGGTCATGCAGAAGTCGAGCTGGTTGTGCCACTCCGCGGGGTCGGCGTCGTCGGCCCGTCCGAGGTCGGCCGGGATGTCGGTCCTGGTCAGGGTGGGGCAGACCAGCGCGTCGAAGCCGGCGCCGAACACCTTGGCCTGCATATCGGCGTACATGCCGTCGCCGTACTCCCAGCTCTGCCACCACTGCTCCACCGACACCTCCGGAGAGTCCTCCAACCAGGTCCGGATGTAGGAGGTCAGCCGGTCCGAGCCGCCCTCCGGCAGCACGCTCGTCAACACGCTCCGGCTCAGGAAGTTCAGATGGGTCATAGCGGTCGAGCGGGCCTCGGCGGTCCAGTCGAGCTCCACCGGCTCGCACTCGATCCCCGCCCCGGCCAACACCTCCACCGCTCCGGCCAAGGCATCGGCCACCTCGGCGCTCACGTCGAAGTAGCCCAGGTCGGCGCTCACCGCCACCCGCATGCCCTGCCCCGACGGGACCGGCTCAGGCAGCCGGTACGGCTCCAGCGAGAACATGTCGGCCTCCAACGGGCCCGCCATCGCGTTCTCGAACAGCGCCGAGTCGGCCACCGTGCGGGCCATCGGACCCGACGCCGCGTACCACTCGCGGTTCCAGGGCCAGACCTCCGGCACCCGTCCCCACGGAGGCTTGAAGCCCACCAGGCCGTTCAACGACGACGGGATCCGGATCGACCCCGCGATGTCCGACCCGGTGGCCAGCGTCGAGGTGCCCGCGGCCAGGCTCGCCCCCGAGCCGCCCGACGACCCGCCGCAGGTGAGGTCGGGGTTCCACGGATTGCGGGTCACGCCGTGCAGGAGCGACCAGGTCACCGCAGCCATCGAGAACTCCGGCGTGGTGGTGCGGGCATGGACGATCGCCCCCGCGTCGATCAGCCGCTGAGCGAAGGGGTCGGTGCCGGCAGCCACCTGATCGGCGAACAGCAGCGAGCCCTCCGTGGCCCGCTGGCCCTCGACGTGGACCTCGTCCTTCACCGCCAGCGCCAGCCCCTCCAGCGGGCGGTTCGTGCCCCTCGCATAGGCGTCGGCCGCAACGCCGGCCGCCTGGAGCGCATCATCGAAGAACGTGTCGGTGAAGGCGTTGACCACCGGCTCGACCTCCTCGGCCCGGGTTACCACCGCCTCCATCAGCTCCCTCGGCGACAGTTCCCTGCGGCGGAACATGCCGACCGCGTCGACGGCCGACAGGTAGTGAAGATCGCCGGCGGACACGGCCGGGCGCTCAGCGTTCGGGGGTGAACGCCACCGGCATGCTCAGCAGCCCGGAGATGAGCGCCGTCGGCTGGTGCACGACCTCGCCCGAGGGGTGGATGTCGGGGATGCGGCTGTAGATCTCGCGTAGCACCGACTGGAGCTGTACCCGGGCCAGGTTGGCGCCCAGGCAGTAATGCTCGCCGAAGCCGAAGGCCAGCTGGGTGCGGGGCTGCTCGCGGGTGATGTCGAACACGTCGGGCTCGTCGAACACCCGGGGGTCGCGCAGCGCGGCGGTGAAGTTGCACACCACCTTGTTGCCCTCGCTGATCGGTTGGCCGGCGATCTCGGTGGCGGCGTTGGCGGTGCGGCGGACGCTGCGAAGCGGTGCCCGATACCTGAGGATCTCCTCCACCGCGCCCGGAATGTGGCGGTCCAGGTCCGACACCAGAAGGTCGCGCTGGTCGGGCCACTCCGCCAGGATGCGGATGGCATGCGCGGTGGCGGTCCGCACCGTCTCGTTGCCCGCGACCGACATCAGCATCAGGAACCAGCCCGCCTCCTCGTCGGTGGCGCCCCGCTGCTCCCCCTCGACACCCTTGAGGGTGCCGTTCACGTAGGCCGAGATGATCGTGCCGTCGTCGGAGCCCCGCTTCTCGCGGGCAATCTCCTGGCCGAGAAGGTGGATCTCGAAGGCCGCCTCCATAGCCAGCTCCTGCCGGGCCTCCGGCCCTGCATCCACCGCTCCGACCATCCGGTTGGAGATGTCGAAGATCTGCTCTCCCCGCTCGGGGACGCCCAGCAACTCGGCGATGACCCGCATCGGCATCGGCGCCGCGATGTCACGGATGCCGTCGGCGGTGCCGTTGGGCGCGATCCTGTCGATGACCTCCCGGGCGATCGCCTCCACCCGGGGCCGCAGCTCCTCCACCCGGCGGGGCGTGAAGATCGCCGCCACCAGCTTGCGGTGCCGGCTGTGCTTGGGCGGGTCCATGTTGATCAGCATGTTCGCCATGAGCTCGACCCGGTCGGGGGCGGGGTCCACCAGCAACACGGTGCCGCGCTGCGACGAGAACACCGCCGGATCCCGAAGGACCGCCTTCACCTCCTCGTAGCGGTGCACGAACCACCCTCCGAAGATCTGCGGCTGCGACAAGCTCGCATCGGTCGTATCCGGCTGCCAGCTGGTGGCGCCGGCCTCCCGCAGCTCGGCCAGCCGGGCGTGGGGGCACCCCTCGACGTAGGCGTAGGGGTCCAGCAGGGATAACTGGCTCGTCTCGGTCATCGACGCCATTCTGCCCGAACCGTGGCCGGAGCGGCGCAAGCGCGGTCAAGCCTGCGGGAGGTCAGAGTGGGTTGCGCCAGCGCAGCCCTGGGAAGCGGGCAATGTCGCGATGGCGCTGCATACCAGAATGGACAAGTCAGCTGACGTGAATCGCAATGGCGCGGGGCGGCTGGGGGCCTGATCATTGTCTCCGCCACCTCCGTTCCTCACAGGCGGGGGCATCGCTGCACAAGCCAGACAGGGGGATCTCACTATGGCCGACACCTACGTCCTCATCCACGGGGCATGGCACGACGGGTCAGGGTGGTCCGACGTAGCCGAGCGCATCCGAGCCGAGGGCCACACCGTCCACACTCCGACGCTCGCCGGCAACGGCCACGGTGACGACATCGACCGCACCATCGGCCACGAGACCGCCACCGCATCGGCGGTGGCCTACATCGAGGAGGCGGATCTCGACGACATCGTCCTCGTGGGCCACAGCTACGGCGGCACCATCATCTCCGCGGTCGCCGAGGCGATCGGGGAGCGGATCCGGCGACTCGTCTACTGGAACGCCTTCGTGCTGCTCGACGGCGAATCCATCGACGACGTCAGCCCGCCCCACTACAAGGACATGATGGACGGCAGCGCCGCCCAGCGGGGCGACGGGTCCTGCGTCCTGCCCTTCGTGGTGTGGCGAGAAGTCTTCTGCAACGACATGGACGGAGCCGAAGCCCAGCGAACCTACGAGCTGACCAGCCCCCACCCGCGCAAGACGCTGTCGGACAAGCTGAGCCTGAAGAGGTTCTGGGACCTGCCCATCGGCAAGTCCTACCTCAACTGCACCGAGGACATCGCCATGCCCCACGGCGACTTCGCCTGGCATCCCCGCTTCAGCGCACGGCTGGGCCTGGCCCGGATCGTGCAGATGCCCGGCGGGCACGAGGCGCTCTTCTCGAACCCGGACCTGCTCGCCGCCAAGATCATCGAAGCCGGACGGGACTGAAGCAGGCCGCCCTCGCAACAACGGCAGGGATCACTGAAGCCGTGGGGTTGCGGCTGGTCGTCATCTGAACCGAGCGTGACCCTCCGCTACCGTCGAATTCGTGAGTAGCGCACTCGGCGACCGGGGCCCGATCGTCGTGGTCGGCGCCGGACCGGCCGGTGCCCTGATGGCCCTGTACCTGGCCAGGCAGGGACACGAAGTGACGGTGTACGAGGCCCGGCCCGACATCCGCCGGGTCGAGATCTCAGCCGGCCGGTCCATCAACCTGGCCCTCGCCACCCGCGGGATCGTCCCCCTCGTGGACGTGGGTGTCATCGAGCGGGTCGACGCCATCACCATCCCTATGCGGGGCCGGATGATCCATGCCGACGATTCCACCGAGCCCGTCCTCCAGCCCTACGGCACCCGCGCCCACGAAGTGATCCACTCGGTGTCGAGGCGCGACCTCAACGCCATCCTGCTCGACGCGGCCGAGGCCACCGGCCGGGTCGGCATCGAGTTCGCCAGCCCGGTGCGCTCGATCGACCTCGGTGTGGGCACGCTGGCTGTGGACGGGCCCGGCAACAGCGCCCGCACCGTGCCGTTCGGCACCGTCTTCGCGGCCGACGGGGCCGGATCGGAACTCCGCAAGGCCATCGTGGCCGCCAACGGGGGCGCCGCCGAGACGGACTGGCTCGACCACGGGTACAAGGAGCTCCAGATCCCGCCGGCCAGCGATGGCGGGTTCCGCCTCGATCCAAACGCCCTGCACATCTGGCCCCGCCGCGAGTTCATGCTGATCGCGCTGGCCAACCCCGGCGGCGACTTCACCGCCACTCTGTTCGCCCCCAACACCGGCGAGGGGAGCTTCGCCTCGCTGTCGGACTCCGAGGCGGTGTCGCGGTTCTTCGAGCAGCAGTTCGCTGACTTCGCGGCCCTGGTTCCCGACCTCGTCGAGCAGTTCTTCGACAACCCCGCCGGGCGGCTGGCCACCATGCGCTGCCGGGGCTGGTCGGCCGGCGACCGGGCGGTGCTGCTCGGCGACGCGGCCCACGCCATCGTGCCCTTCCACGGGCAGGGCATGAACCTCGCCATGGAGTCGGCCCGGGCCCTCGACCGGCATCTCCGCAGCCGGCCCGACGACGTCGCCGCAGCCTTCGCGGCTTTCGAAGCGGAGCGGAAACCCAACGCCGACGCCATAGCCGACATGGCCCTCGACAACTACGTGGAGATGCGCGCCAGCGTGGTCGACCCCGGCTACCTGATCCGGCGCGAGCTGGCCCTGGAACTCCAACGCCGGCACGCCGACCGGCTGAGCCCGCGCTACAACATGGTCATGTTCTCGACGATGCCCTACGCCGAGGCCGCAGCCCGGGCCGCCCGCCAGAGCGAGATCCTGGGCGAGCTCACGTCCGGGCGGGCATCGCCGGCCGAAGTCGACATGGACAGGGCGGCCGAGCTCGTCGCCGGGCTCGACCCGCTGCCCGAACTCGACCCGCTGGCGCGGCCCGACGCCCTGTCGGTGTGACAGGAGGGCTGCGATGAGCAACGACGAGGTCACCTACGGGTCGTACCTCAAGATCGGTGAGCTGCTGTCGCTGCAGCAATGCCGCTCCATCGACCCCGACACCGGCCAGCCCGAACACGACGAGACGCTGTTCATCATCATCCACCAGGTGTACGAGCTGTGGTTCAAGCAGGTCATCCACGAACTCGACGAACTGTGCCGCCACCTCGACGCCGACGCGCCGTCCAGGGGCGTCCACCAGCTCAAGCGCGTCCTCAAGATCCTCAAGACCCTCGTCAGCCAGCTCGACGTGCTCGAGACCATGACCCCGCTCGAGTTCGCCTCCTTCCGCCCGTTCCTGGAGAGCGCCAGCGGGTTCCAGTCGTCCCAGTTCCGTGAGCTCGAACTGCTGCTGGGCCAGTTCGACACCGCCCACCTCGACCTGATCGACCACGAGCCGGACGCCCGCCGGCGCCTGGAGCGCCGCCTGCGGGAGCCGACCATCTGGGACGCCTTCGTGCGGTACCTGGCCAGAGCCGGGTTCGACATCCCCGAGGAGGTCATCGAGCGCGACGTGACCCTCCCGCACGTGCCCTCGCCCGAGGTGCAGGCCACCCTGGTCGAGATCTACCGGTTCCACCCGGCGCTGCTGGAGATCTGCGAGCTGCTGACCGACTTCGACGAGGGCTTCATGGAGTGGCGGTACCGGCACGTGATGATGGTGCAGCGCACCATCGGCACCAAGCACGGCACGGGCGGCTCCGACGGGGCCGCCTACCTGCGCACCACCATCATGCAGCCCGCGTTCCCCGACCTCTGGGCCATCCGCACATCGTTCTGAGCCGCCTAGCGGCCGGACTCCAGGATGAACCGGCCGGTGGGGGAGTCGAGGTCGCTCAGCTGGTCGAGGATGTCGAAGTGGTCGCATCCCGGCGTGGCCTCCACCGACAGATGCGACAGGTGCTCGCTCCACGCGGCGTGCAGCGCTTCGGTCTGCGCCTGGAACGCATCCGGTTCCGCCGAGCCGATCAGCAGCCGCACCGGCAGGTCGTTCAGGGGTCGCCGATGGAGAGGTGAGAGCCGGGCGATGTCTGTAGCGTCCATGCCGACGGCGTCGTTGACGTAGGACGCGGCTATGGGGGCGAGGTCGTACACGCCGCTGACGAGCACGGCCCTGGCCGGCAGCCGGGCGACATGCTCGCCCCCCATGCCCACAAGAACGGCGGCGGCGAGATGGGCTCCGGCCGAGTGCCCGGCCAGCACGAACCGGTCCCGGTCGAGGCCGAACTCATCCGCCCTCGATGCGAGCGTCGAGAGCGCGAGGGCGGCCTCATCGACGATGGCGGCCAGGCTCGCCTCGGAGGCCAGGGTGTAGCCGACCCCGGCGAGGGCCCAGCCGTTGGCCGTCAGGCTGCGGGCCGGGAAGCCCGACCAAGCCTTGCTGCCTTTCTGCCAGAAACCGCCGTGGAGGAAGACAAGACAGCCGACGGAGCCGGCGGCGCCCGTCGGCCGGTACAGGTCCATCTGTTGGCGCGGTCCAGGCCCGTAGGCGATGTCGAGCGTGCAATGAAGCCCGGGCACGCCGGGCAGTGCAGCCGTCTCGGTCTCGAGCCGCTGCAGGACACCGGCCGCGTCCCGGGCCGACAGGCTCGGCGAGAGCTGCCGGTCCAACTCTGCACGGGAGAGATGATCGAACGGAACGCTCATCGGTCAGGTCGTGTCACCCATGACGGTACTTACGAAACCGGCACAAGAACCAGTCGATGCATATCGATATCATTATGATGTGCGCCCTGCGGAGCTGCTGTCACGGCAGATCAGGCTCCGCCACATGATCGTGGCGGCGACGATTGCCCATCGGGGATCGATCCGGGAGGCCAGCGCGGTGCTGCACCTGACCCAGCCCGCCATGTCTCGCTCGCTGGCCGAGCTCGAGCGGATCCTCGGCGTGCAGCTGTTCGACCGGGGACCCAAGGGCATGACGGTCACCGCGGCCGGCGCGCCGCTCATCACTCATATGCAGCTCGTGACCTCCGAGGTGGGCTCGCTGCTCCGCCACGCCGACGAGATCGTCGACGGCGAACGGGGGGAGGTGCGAGTGGGAACGCTCCTCGCCGGGACCGCGGACATTCTGCCGGCTGCGGTGTTCGAGGTCACCCGCCGTCATCCGGGTGTGGGCGTCGCGATCTCCGAAGGGACCCCCGATCGGCTGCACGAGGACCTGATGTCGGGCCAGGTCGACTTCGTGGTAGGGCGTGTGACCCCTCTGGCCTCGATGCCGGGCGTGGACGTCGAGCCGCTGTTCGACGATGACGTGCAGGTCGTCTGCACCCCGAGACACCTCCGGTCCGGGCACCGGGGGAGCCTGGCCGAACTCGTGGACGACGCCTGGATCCTGCCGCCACGCGACACCTCGCTGCGCCATCAGATCGAAGCCGCTTTCATCCGGGAGTGCAGTCGAGCACCGCACAACGTCACCGAGTGCGTCGCGCCCGTGCCTCTGAGAGCGCTGGTGCTACGAGGCGAGCATCTGGCAGTCGTCCCGTCGGGAATATTCGTCGACGACCTCGATCGCGACGCGCTGGTGTCGCTCAAGGTCGAAATAGAGGGCACATCGGTCCCGGTCGGGATCATCACCCGATCGGGCGGCGAACTTCCCGCCAGCGCTCACAGGCTGATCGAGGCGCTGCGACACGCCGCCCGCACCCGGTCAGAGGGTGACGCGTGAAGCTGGGGAATTACCACGGCTGGTATGTGGACCCCGAAACTCGGCAATCGAGTCTGGTCGGGCGAAGATCTAGATTCGTGCCATGCGGGCTGTGACTGACTATCCCGACGTCGGGCTCTACATCGGCGGTACCTGGCGTATGACCGCGGACGACCTGCCGGTGGTCAACCCGGCCAACGAGCAGGTCATCGGGCGGCTGGCACGGGCCGGCCGCCAGGACCTCGACGACGCGCTGGAGGCGGCCGCCAAGGGGTACGAGGTCTGGAGCCAGACCGCGCCCAAGGATCGGGCCGATGTGCTGCGCCGGGCGGCGGCCATCATGCGCGAGCGCCAGGCCGAGATCGGCCATGACATCACCCTCGAGCTGGGCAAGCCGTACCCGCAGGCCAAGCTGGAGGTGATCCGGGGCGCCGAGTTCTTCGAATGGGACGCCGGCGAGGCGGTGCGCACCTACGGCCGGGTCATCCCCAGCGAGCCCGGCATCAACTACATCGTCCACCATCAGCCCATCGGCCCGGTGGCCGCGTTCTCGCCGTGGAATTTCCCGATGAGCCAGCCCGCCCGCAAGGTGGCCGGCGCCATCGCGGCGGGATGCTCCATCATCCTCAAACCGGCCGAGGAGACCCCGGCCGGCGCCATGCACATCGCCCGGGCCTTCCACGACGCCGGCCTGCCGCCGGGGGTGCTGAACCTGGTGTACGGCGTGCCGTCGGAGATCTCCGAGTACCTGATCCCGCACGAGTCGATCCGGCTGGTCGCCTTCACCGGGTCGACCGCGGTTGGGCGGCTGCTCACCGGGCTGGCGTCGGACCACATGACACCGGTGCTGATGGAGTTGGGCGGGCACGCACCGGTGATCGTGTGCGAGGACACCGACGCGCGGGCGGCCGCGGTCACCTCCGCGGTGCGCAAGATGCGCAACGCCGGGCAGGTGTGCACCTCCCCGACGCGCTTCTTCGTCCACGACAGCATCTACCGGGACTTCCTCAACGTGTTCACCGAGCGGGCCGCGGCCACGGTGGTCGGCGACGGCATGGAGCCCGGCGTGGAGATGGGGCCACTCGCCAACGACCGCCGGCTGGCCGCCATCACCGAGTTCGTGGCCGACGCCCGCGACAAGGGCGCGGAGGTCACCACCGGCGGCTCCCGGATCGGGACGTCGGGCTACTTCTTCGAGCCCACCGTTCTCGCCGACGTCCCCGACGACGCCCGGGTGATGCAGGAGGAGCCCTTCGGGCCGGTGGCCATCGTCAACCGGGTGGGCTCGCTCGACGAGGCCATCGAGTGCGCCAACTCGGTGCCCTTCGGGCTCGCGGCCTACGGGTTCACCAACCGGGCCGACTACGCCGACCGGATGGTCGAGAGAGTCGAAACCGGGAACCTCTCGATCAACACGCTCGAGGCGTCGGTGCCCGAGACGCCCTTCGGCGGCGTCAAGTCCAGCGGGTACGGCCGCGAAGGGGGAGTCGAGGGCCTGCACAACTACATGGTCGTCAAGAACGTCTCCCACAGCATCTCGATCGTCTAGGTCGAGGGTCTGGTCGGTACGCCATGCACTACTCCAGGGGCGACGCCAAGACCTACGCCCGGGCCAACATGAAGGGCATCTGGGCCGCGGCGCTGCTGCCGTTCACCGACGATCTTCGCATCGACGAGGACGGGTTCAGGCAGAACATCCACCACTGGACCGAGGACCTCGGCATCGCCGGGATCTTCGTCTCCGGCAAGCAGGGCGAGTTCTTCTCGATGAGCCTCGACGAGCGCAAGCGCAGCCTGGAAATCGCGGTCGAAGCCACCGGAACGCGGGCGCAGACGATCATGTCGTGCTCGGACCAGAACTTCGATGTCGTCATAGACCTCGCCCGCCACGCCGAGTGGGCCGGAGCGGACTACATCGTGGTGCACGCCCCGACGCTGCACTTCGTGCACGAGCACGACGAGACCGTCTACCGGTACTACGAGACGATCTCGCAGACCGTCGACATCGGCATCGCGCTGTGGAGCCACCCCGACAGCGGATACCTCATGTCGCCGCAGCTATGTGACCGGCTGGCCGACCTCGACAATGTCGTGGCCATCAAGTACAGCGTCCCGCGGCCGATGTACGCCGAGCTCACCGCGCTGGCCTCCGATCGCATCCAGGTGAGCACCGCGTCGGAGGACGAGTGGCTCGACAACATCCTCGAACTCGACTGGAAGCTGTACCTGTGCTCGTCGCCGCCGTACCTGCTGCAGACGGCGCGCGATCGGCGGATGCACGACTACACCCAGGCCGCGTTCGCGGGCGACGCCGCGTCGGCGCGCCGTATCAGCGAGAGTCTCAACCCGGTGCGCGACGCCCTGAAGCGGACCAGGCCGGCCGAGAAGCCCCACGCCCACCAGAAGTACTGGCAGCACCTGCTCGGACAGGTCGGAGGCCGTGTCCGCCCACCGCTGTTGGAGCTGACCGACACTGAGAAGGCAGCCACACGCGAGGCCTTCGAGCAATGCGGACTGCAGGTGTGACCCAGGAAGGAGCGGCTATGACGAACGGGACCCGGCTGGCGGCATTCAACTTCCAGAGGTGGATCGACGAGCACCGCGACCTGCTCAAGCCGCCGGTCGGCAACCAGCAGATCTGGGAGGAAGCCGACCTCATGGTCACCGTCGTCGGCGGCCCCAACCGGCGCACCGACTTCCACGACGACCCGGTCGAGGAGTTCTTCTACCAGCTCGAGGGCGACATGGTGCTCAAGGTCATCGAGGACGGCGTCCACTACGACGTCCCCATCAGCGAGGGCGAGATCTTCCTGCTGCCGGCCCATGTGCGCCACTCCCCCCAGCGGCCCCAGGCCGGATCGATCGGGCTGGTGGTCGAGCCCAAGCGTCCCGACGGGGCCCAGGACGGCTTCGAGTGGTACTGCTTCAGCTGCGAGTCGCTCGTCCACCGGGTCGAGGTGATCCTGACCAGCATCGTGCGCGACCTGCCCCCGCTGTTCGAGCGCTTCTACCAGCACGAGGAACTGCGCACCTGCGGCCGCTGCGGGGCGCTGCACCCGGGCAAGGAGCCCCCCGAAGGCTGGGTCAAGCTGTAGCAAGTGACTCTGCTCACCACCGGCGCCGAGACCGCAGCGGCCCTGGACGCGGCCGACCCGCTGGCCTCGTTCCGCGACGAGTTCCACCTGCCGGCGGGTCGGGACGGCTCGCCGCAGATCTACCTGGTCGGCAATTCGCTGGGGGCTGTGCCCCGGGCCGCGGCCGGCTACGTGAACGCAGAGCTGGAGAGGTGGGCCCGGCTCGGCGCGGCCGCGCACTTCGAGGGCGAGCTGGCCTGGCTGCCGTACCACGAGCTGCTGACCAGCTCGCTGGGGCGGCTCGTCGGCGGGCGCCCGAGCGAAGTCGTCGCCATGAACTCGCTCACCGTCAACCTGCACCTGCTGATGGTGAGCTTCTACGACCCCACCCCCGAGCGGCACAAGATCCTCATCGAGGACCACGCCTTCCCCAGCGACCACTTCGCGGTCGAGAGCCAGATACGCCAGCGGGGCCACGATCCGGCCGAGTCGCTGGTGATCGCCCGCCCGCGGTCGGGCGCGGAGGTCCTGCGGCGGGACGACCTGCTGGGCCTGATCGCCGAGCACGGCCCGGAGCTGGCGCTGGTGATGCTCCCCGGAGTCCAGTACTACACCGGCCAGGTGCTCCCGATGGCCGAGATCACGGCCGCGGCCCACGAGGCCGGCGCCCGGGTCGGCTTCGACCTGGCGCACGCGGTGGGCAACATCCCGCTGGCCTTGCACGACTGGAACGTCGACTTCGCAGCCTGGTGCAGCTACAAGTACCTCAACGGCGGCCCGGGCGGCGTGGGCGGCGCCTTCGTGCACGAGCGCCACGTCGGCGACCGGTCGCTGCCCAAGTTCCTGGGATGGTGGGGCCAGCGACCCGACATCCGCTTCGAGATGGGCACCGTCTTCGATCCGATCGGCAGCGTCGAGTCGTGGCAGCTCTCGAACCCGCCCATCCTCACCATGGCCGCTCTGCGGGCGTCGCTCGACGTGTTCGACCGGGCCGGGGGAATGGAGCCGCTGCGGGCCAAGTCGCAACGGCAGATCGAGTACCTGGACATGCTGCTGGCCGAGGTGATCGGCGACCGGGTGGAGATCGTCACACCGACCGCGCCGGCCGAGCGGGGATGCCAGTACGCGTTGCGGGTCAAGGTGCCCGGCGTCGACGGTCGGGCCGTGCATCAGGCACTGGAGGAGGCCGACGTCGTCTGCGACTGGCGCTACCCCGACGTGATCCGGGCCGCGCCGGTGCCCCTGTACAACTCGTTCACCGACATCCACCGCTTCATAGGCACGCTTGACCGCGTGCTCGACGAGCTCTCCGGCTGAGCCTCAACTCGCCGGCCAGCGCCTAGCGTGGCTGTGATGGCTGCTTCCCCCGGATCCGGCGAACCCCGCCCGCTGCACCCGTCGGGCCCGTCCCGTCCCGATCCGGCGCCCGGCCGGGGAGGGCTGCGGTCGGCGGCCTGGTTCGACATAGTGGACGACCCGCTCATGTCGGGGATCTACATCGAGCGCTACGCCAACTACGGACTCACCCGCGAGGAGCTCCAGTCCGGCAGGCCCATGATCGGGATCGCCCAGACCGGCTCGGACCTGTCGCCGTGCAACCGGCACCACCTGGAACTGGCCAAACGGGTCCGCGAGGGCATCCGTGAGGCGGGCGGGATCGCCTTCGAGTTCGGCGTGCACCCCATCCAGGAGACCGGCAAGCGGCCCAACGCCGCGCTCGACCGCAACCTGGCCTACCTCAGCATCGTCGAGGTGCTCCAGGGCTATCCCCTCGACGGGGTGGTGCTCACCGTCGGCTGCGACAAGACCACCCCGGCATGCCTGATGGCCGCGGCCACCGTCAACCTGCCCGCCATCGCCTTGTCGGTCGGCCCGATGCTCAGCGGCTGGCACGAGGGCCGGCGCACCGGCTCGGGCACCATCATCTGGAAGGCCCGCGAGCTCTACGCCGCCGGCGAGGTCGACGAGGCCGGCTTCGTCGACCTGGTGGCCTCAGCCGCGCCGTCGGTGGGCTACTGCTCCACCATGGGCACCGCCACCACCATGAACAGCCTGACCGAGGCGCTGGGGATGCAACTGCCGGGCTCGGCCGCCATCCCCGCGCCGCACCGGGAGCGGGGTCAGACGGCCTACCGCACCGGTGTGCGCATCGTCGAGATGGTGCGGGAGGACCTGCGCCCCTCCGACATCATGACCCGGGAGGCCTTCGAGAACGCCATCGTGGTGAACTCGGCCATCGGCGGGTCGAGCAACGCCCCGATCCACCTCAACGCGGTCGCCGCCCACCTGGGCGTCGCCCTCGACAACGACGACTGGCAGAAGCACGGGCTGGCCGTGCCGCTGCTGGTGAACCTCATGCCCGCGGGGGAGTACCTGGGGGAAGACTTCCACCACGCCGGAGGGGTCCCAGCGGTGGTGGGCGAGCTCATGCGGAGCGGGCTGCTGCCCCATCCCGACGCGCTCACCGTCAACGGCCGCACCATCGGACAGAACTGCGGGGAAGCGGGCATCGCCGATCCCGAAGTGATCCGCACCACCGACGAGCCGCTGCTGGAGGACGCCGGCTTCGTGCACCTGTCGGGAAACCTGTTCGACAGCGCCATCATGAAGACCAGCGTCATCTCCGACGAGTTCCGGCAGCGCTACCTGTCCGACCCCGACGACCCCGACGCGTTCGAGGGCCGGGCCGTCGTGTTCGACGGCCCGGAGGACTACCGGGCCCGCATCGAGGACCCCGACCTCGACATCGACGAGCACTGCATGCTGATCGTGCGCGGGGTCGGGCCGATCGGCTACCCCGGCGCGGCCGAGGCGGTCAACATGCAGCCCCCGGCCGCGCTGCTGGTGCGAGGGGTGCACTCGCTGCCGTGCATCGGCGACGGCCGCCAGTCGGGCACCTCCGGGTCGCCCTCGATCCTCAACGCCTCCCCCGAGGCCGCGGCCGGCGGCGGGCTGGCCCTGCTGCGGACCGGCGACCGGATCCGCATCGACCTGCGCCGCGGCCGGGCCGACATGCTCGTCGACGAGGCCGAGATCGAGCGCCGCCGGGCCGAGCTCGAGGCCTCGGGCGGCTACCCGGTGCCGGAGTCGCACACTCCCTGGCAGGAGATCCAGCGGTCGATGGTGACCCAGATGGACGAGGGCATGGTCCTGCGCCCCGCCCTGAAGTACCAGGACACCTCCCGCACCAAGGACCTTCCCCGCCACAACCACTGACCCGCCGATGGCCAGGCGCCGGAGCCGGCAAGCCGCCCAGCCGGCGGCAGCGACCACTCCTCCGCCGCGGGGAGGCGCCTACCGGCCGCTGACCGGCGGCGACTGCGACGCCATCGTCGAGCACGCCCTCGCCATCCTCGCCGAGGTCGGGCTGGCGGGCGCGCCGGCGAGCGCTCGCGACCGGTTGCTGGCCTGCGGCGCGGTCGAGCGCGACGACGGGCGGCTCACCCTTCCCCGGCCGATGGTCGAGGCGGCCATCGAGCGGTCCCCGTCCAGGGTCGATCTGCCCGGCTTCGTGGAGGACCGCGGACTGACCATCGGCGGGGGGACGGTGCACATCGGCACCGGTGGGGCCGCGGTCCAGACACTCGACGCGGCCAGCGGGGAGTACCGCCCCTCCACGCTGGCCGATCTGTGGTCGATGATGCGGGTGGTCGACGCCAGCCCCAACATCCACTACGGCCTGCGTCCCCTGGTCGGCCGGGACGCACCCACCGGCCGGGACCTCGACCTGAACACCGCCTTCGCCTGTGTGGCCGCCACCAGCAAGCCGACCGGTGTCAGTTTCACCACCGCGGAGAGTGTCGGTGCTGTTGCCGACCTGTTCGACCTCGCTCTCGGACCGGACGGCCCCTTCGCCCGCCGTCCGTTCTGCATGGCCGTCGCGGTTCACGTCGTCCCGCCCCTGCGGTTCAGCGAAGAGGGATGCGACATAATCGAGGCGGCCATCGGGCGCGGCATGGTGGTGCAGACCTGCTCCGCCGGGCAGGCCGGAGCCACCAGCCCGGCCTCGCTGGCCGGGGCCCTGTCCCAAGGACTGGCCGAGATCCTGGCCGCGGTGGTGCTGATCGACGCCATCAAGACGGGCCACCCGGCCATCCACGCCTTCATGCCGTTCGTGTCGGACCTGCGCACCGGAGCCATGACCGGCGGGGGAGGCGAGGCCGCGGTGGCCTCCGCTGCGGCGGCCCAGCTGCTCAACGCGCTCGGGCTGCCCAACGCCGTGTCGGCCGGCATCACCGACGCCAAGGTGGCCGACACCCAGTCCGGGTACGAGAAGGGCTACACCGTGGCGCTGGCCGCCCAGGCCGGAGCGGACATGGTCCAGCTCTCGGTCGGGATGCTGGGATCGATCATGGTCGCCTCGCCCGAGGCGCTGGTCATCGACGACGAGATGTGCGGAGCCATCCTGCGCTCGGTCCGGGGCATCGATGTCACCACCGACGCCCTCGACCTCGCCATGGTCGAGTCGGTGGTTACCGGCGACGGCCACTACCTGGGCCATCCGCAGACGCTGGACCTGATGCGCACCGAGTACGTGTACCCGACCATCGGCGACCGGGCCTCGGTGGCCGACTGGGAGACCGCGGGCCGGCCCGCGGTCTGGGACCGGGCCCGCCGGAGGGTGAGCGACATCCTGTCCGCCGGCCGTCCCGGCCACCTGTCCGCCGGCGCGCAGGAGTCCATCCGGTCCGCCTTCGACATCCTCCTGCCGCCCCAGCCGTGACCCAGGCATCCGACATCGACCGGGCCCGCATCGTGGTCATCGGCGGCGGCGCGGTCGGCTGCTCGATCCTCTGGCACCTGGCCCAAGCCGGCCAGAGCGACGCCGTGCTGGTTGAGAAGCACGAACTCACCGCGGGGTCGACCTGGCACGCCGCCGGCAACGTGCCCACCTTCTCCAACAGCTGGCTCGGCCAGCGGGCCGGCAACTACGCCTGGCGGCTCTACTCCGAGCTGGCCGCCGACCCCGACGACCCCATCACCTACCGCCACACCCGGGCGTTCTGGCCGGGCCACACTGCCGAGCGCATCGACCACTTCCACCACGTCATCGGCATCGCCACCGGCCTCGGGTTCGACCTTCAGCTCGTGTCGCCGGCCGAGATGGAGGAGATGCATCCGTTCTGGCGCGACGACGGGACCGTGATCGCCGGTCTCCTCGACCCGTACGAGGGCGACATCGACCCCAGCGGCCTGGCTCACGGTCTGGCCCGCCGGGCCCGGCGTCTCGGGGCGCGGGTGCATCGCCACAGCCGGGTGGTCGGCATCGAGCAGCTGGGGCCGGGGCATGACGGCGACTGGCGGGTCCATCTGGTCGCCGGCGGCGCTCCGGCGGCCATCGACTGCGAGATCATCGTCAACGCGGCCGGGTTCTACGCGGCCGAGATCGGCCGCATGGCCGGGGCCGACATTCCCTTGGCGGTGCTCGAGCACCAGTACCTCGTCACCGGCCCGGTCCGGGAGCTGGCCGGCCACCCGGGCGAGCTGCCGCTGGTGCGCGACCCCGAGATCATGTTCTACCTGCGTCAGGAACAGGACGCCTTCCTGTTCGGCAGCTACGGCCACGAGGGCCGCACCGTGTGGGAGACGGGCGTGCCCGACGTGTTCGACTCGGGCCTGTTCGCCGCCTCGACCGACGACATCGCCGAAGTGGCTTACCGGGCCGCCACCCACGTGCCGCTTCTAGACGAGGTTGGCGTAGCCCGGTTCGTGAACGGGCCGATCGTCTACAGCCCCGACGCCAACCCCCTCGTCGGCCCCGCCGCCGGGCTCGACAACTTCTATCTGGCCGCCGGGGTCCAGATCGGCATCACCCACGCCGCCGCGGCCGGCAAGGCGGTGACCGAGATGATCACCGGCGGCGACACCGAATGGGACATGTGGCCGTGGGATCCCCGGCGGTTCGGCTCCTGGACCCTCGCCGGGCGCGGCCGCAGCAGCTACGCCAACGTGCGGGTCCGGGAGCTCTACGAGCACCAGTACGCCGAGCCGTTCCCGCACCGGATCTGGGAATCGGCCCGCCCGGTGAACCGGTCGCCGCTGTACGACACCCTCGCGGCCAGAGGAGCCAACTTCGGCCAGGTCGCCGGCTGGGAGCGGGCCTTCTGGTTCTCGTCCACCGCCCGCTACAGCCACAAGGAAGCCAGCTACCGAGACGAGCCGTGGCACAGTGCGGTCGAGGCCGAGTGCCTGGCCGTGCGAGACCGCGTCGGCATCATGGACCATCCCGGGTTCGCCCGCTTCGAGGTCGCCGGTACGGGGGCGGCTGGCTTCCTGGACCGGGTCTTCTGCACCAGGCTCCCCGACGTGGGGCGGGTACGGCTGGCCTACATGCTGCGCCCGAACGGGACGGTGTGGAGCGAGGCCACCATCGCACGCCTGGGCCCGGACCGGTTCCTGCTGCTGGGACCGACCGCGGCCCGCGAACGCGATTTCGACTGGCTGCGATGCAACCTCCGACCCGGTGAGGACGTCGAGCTGCGGCTAGGCGACCGCCGATCGGCCACGTTGATGGTGATGGGACCGGCCAGCCGCGAGCTGCTGTCGCACCTCTGCGACGACGACCTCTCGCGGACAGCCGCACCATGGATGTCCGCTCGGCGGATCACGGTGGCCGGGGTCGAGGCCACCGCGCTGAGGGTCAGCTTCGTCGGCGAGCTGGGGTGGGAGCTGCATGTGGAGGACGCCGACATCGTCGCCCTCTATGAGGCCTTGTCGGAGGCCGGCGAGGACCTCGGGGTGAGCGACTTCGGGTCCTACGCCCTCGACTCGATGCGGATCGAGAAGGGCTACCACGGCTGGCAGACCGAGTTCGGCGTGGAGTACACGCCCTACGACGCCGGCCTCGACCGTTTCGTCCATCTCGACAAGGGTGCGTTCATCGGTCGGGCCGCCGCGCTTGAGGCCAGCGAGCGGTCGTCCGAGTGGAGCTACGGGATCTGGACTGTCGATATCGGTTCGCTGCCGGGCGAGCCCGGCGATCCGCCGCCGTCAGCCACCATCAGGATCGACGGGGAACCTGCCGGCTACGTCACCTCGGCCGGCACCGGCTTCCGGACCGGCACCCGGGTCTGCCTCGGCTACGTCGAGAGCCAGTTCGCGGCCGCCGACACCGGCTTCACCATCGACGTCTTCGGCACGCCCTGCCCGGCAACCCGCCACCGCCAAGCCGTCTACGACCCCGACCATCACCGGCCCCGCAGCTGATCTTTCGGGCTCTGGTGGTCCATCGACTCCAGCGCCTCGGGCACCCATCGCTTCGCGCCTGACCGGTCGGCGCTGGCCTAACGTAGACTGGCGTGTTTGCTGGGCACGAAGTCCGGTTGGCAGGAAAGGGAACCAGTGCGAGGAACTGTCAAGTTTTTCAACAGCCAGAAGGGCTTCGGGTTCATCTCACGCGACGATGGTGACGACGTGTTCGTTCACTATTCCAACATCGTCGGCGAGAACTACCGAAGCCTTGACGAGGGACAGGTTGTCGAATTCGACATCGGGCCCGGTCGCAAGGGAGACGAAGCTCGGAACGTCAGACCGGTCTAACCAGGCAGCGTCTCGCGGTCTCAGTCAGGCGTCGTCCTCGATATAGGCGCGGATGATGTCGTCGTAGGTGGCGTCGGCCGCGAAACCGAGGGCGGCGGCCCGGGCTGTGTCGAAGCGGGAGGGCCATCCCGCGACAATCTGGGCCACGGCAGGGTCGGGTGACTCGGTGATCAGCGCCGCGGCGTCAGAGCCGGCCACCCGCTTGAGAGCCTCGATCTGCTCACCGACTGTGACCGACACGCCCGGCATGGTGAGGTTGCGGCGGCCTTGGAGCCGCGCCGTGTCCAACTCGGCGGCATGGACCAGGAACCCGACCGCGGCCCGGGGGCTGGCGTGGGGATGGCGCACGTCGCGGCTCACCGGCAGCCTGGCCTCGACACCGTTGAGGGGCTCGCGGATGATGCCCGAGAAGAAGCTCGAGGCGGCTGCGTTGGGCGCGCCGGGACGCACGCTGACGGTCGGGAGCCGGATCCCGACGCCGTCGAAGAAGCCGCGCCGGCTGTAGTCGGCCAGCAGCGCCTCACCGACCAGCTTCTGGGTGCCGTAGGAGGTGAGCGGCGTGGGATGGAAGTCGTCGGGAATGGGATCGGGGAACGGCGCCCCGAACACCGCGATCGACGACGCGTACACCACCCGGGGCGTGATGGGGGAGAGCCGGATGGCGTCGAACAGCTGGCGGGTGCCGTCAAGATTGACCGCCATGCCCTTGTCGAAGTCGGCCTCGGCCTCGGCGGAGACCACCGCGGCCAGATGGAACACCACGTCGGGCCCCAGCGCGACCAGCGCCTCGGCTCTACCCGGGCGGGAGAGGTCAGCGACATGGGCGGTGCAGAGATCGGACTCGATCGGGGCCTCGACCAGGTCGATCAGGTCGATGGCGTCGATGCGCTCACCCCGCAGACGGCTCCGCTCCAGCAGCCGCCCGGTCAGCTTGCGGCCGAGCATGCCCGCACCGCCGGTGATGAGAACCCGCACCGGCGTCAGCCCCAGCCGACCAGCGGGGAAGCGAGGTTGGCTGTCAACGTCAGCCCCGGCCGATGAACGGCATGCCGCTGGCCATCACCGTCATCGTCAGCACGTTGGTGCCGGCGGGCAGGCTGGCCATGTAGGCGACGGCCCTCCCGGCGTCGGCCGCGTCCATGGTTGGTTCGGGCCTGATCTCGCCGTCGGCCTGGAGAGCGCCCTCATGCATCCGGGCGGTGAGAGGGGTCCGGGCGTTGCCGATGTCGATCTGGCCGCAGGTGATGCCGAACGGCCGGCCGTCGAGCGCCAGCGACTTGGTCAGCCCGGTGATGGCGTGCTTGGTGGCCGTGTACGGGGCGCTGTTGAGCCGGGGCACGTGGGCCGACACCGACCCGTTGTTGATGATCCGGCCCCCGGAGGGGTCCTGGGTCTTCATCAGCCCGAACGCCTGCCGGGCGCACAGGAACGAGCCGGTGAGGTTCACGTCCACCACCCGCTGCCAGTGCTCGACGTCGAGCTCGTCGACCGGCACCGGAGGCGCGGCCGTGCCCGCGTTGTTGAACAGCAGGTCGAGGCGGCCGTGATCGGCACGCACTCTCTCGAACAGCGACTCGACCGAGGCCGGGTCGCTCACGTCGGCCGTCACGGCCGAGCCGGATCCGCCCTCGCGCTCGCACTCCTCGACGGTCTCGGCCAGCGGGTCGGCCCGTCGGCCCACGGCGACCACGTGCCAGCCGTCGCCAGCCAGAGCCACCGCGGCCGCCCGGCCCACGCCGGAGCCGGCGCCGGTCACCAGCGCGATCCTGCGGTCCTGCATGGCCACAAGGGTAGGCGGGCTTCCGGCGGCGGCTGTAGGCCGCCCCTGCGGCTCAGGCCAGGTCGAAGCGGTCCAGGTTCATCACCTTGTGCCAGGCGGCCACGAAGTCGTGCACGAACTTCTCGTGGGCGTCGTCGGACCCGTAGACCTCGGCGATGGCCCGCAGTTGCGAGTTCGAGCCGAACACCAGGTCGACCGCGGTGGCCGTCCAGTGCAGCTCACCGGTGTCGCGGTCGCGGCCCTCGTAGACGTGCTCGGCCTCCGACACGCGCCACTCGATGCCCATGTCGAGCAGGTTCACGAAGAAGTCGTTGGTCAGCGTCCCGGCCCGGCCGGTGAGCACGCCCAGCGTCGATCCCGCCGAGTTGACGCCCATGGCCCGCATGCCGCCGACCAGCACCGTCATCTCCGGTGCGGTCAGCGAGAGCAGGCTGGCCTTGTCCACCAGCACCGTCTCGGGCCGGCGCTTGTCGCCGGAGCGCCAGTAGTTGCGGAACCCGTCGGCGGTCGGTTCCAGCACCGCGAACGACTCGACGTCGGTCTGCTCCGGCGAGGCGTCGGTGCGCCCCGGCGAGAAGGGGACCGCGACCTCGACGCCGGCACGGCGGGCGGCCTCCTCGACGGCCGCGCAGCCGCCCAGCACGATCAGATCGGCCAGAGAGACCCGCTTGCTGCCGCCGGCGGAGCGGTTGAACTCGGTCTGGATGCCTTCCAGCGCGTCCAGCACGTCGGCGAGAGATGCCGGATCGTTGGCCTCCCAATCGATCTGGGGGGCGAGCCGGACGCGAGCGCCGTTGGCCCCGCCGCGCATGTCGCTGTCACGGAACGTCGACGCCGACGCCCAGGCAGCCGCCACCAACTGGGCCACTGAGAACCCGGAGTCCAGGATCCGGGCCTTGAGGGCGGCCACATCGGCGTCGTCGACCAGTTCGTGGTCGACCGCGGGGACCGGGTCCTGCCAGATCAGCTCCTCGTCCGGGACCTCCGGACCCAGGTAACGCACAACCGGACCCATGTCGCGGTGCACGAGCTTGAACCATGCCCGGGCGAAGGCGTCGGCGAACTCGTCGGGGTTCTCCAGGAAGCGCCGCGAGATCGGCTCGTAGACCGGGTCCATGCGCAGAGACAGGTCGGTGGTAAGCATCACCGGCGTGTGGCTCTTCGACGGATCGTGGGCGTCGGGCACAGTGCCGGCCCCGCCGCCGTCGACCGGTATCCACTGCCATGCGCCGGCGGGGCTCTTGGTCAGCTCCCACTCGTAGGCGAACAGGGTCTCGAAGAAGCTGTTGTCCCACGTCACCGGGGTGGGGGTCCAGGCGCCCTCGAGGCCGCTGGTGATGGCGTCGCCGCCCGTGCCCGTGCCGAAGGTGCTGGTCCAGCCCAGGCCCTGCTCCTCCAGGCTGGCGCCCTCGGGCTCGGGGCCGACGTACTGGTCGCCGTCGGCCGCGCCGTGGGTCTTGCCGAAGGTGTGGCCCCCGGCGATGAGCGCCACCGTCTCGGTGTCGTCCATGGCCATGCGGGCGAACGTCTCGCGGATGTCACGGGCCGCGGCCAGCGGGTCGGGGGTGCCGTTGGGCCCCTCGGGGTTCACGTAGATCAGGCCCATCTGCACCGCGCCCAGCGGGTCGGCGAGCTCGCGGTCGCCGCTGTAGCGCTCGTCGTCGAGCCAGCCGGTCTCGGGGCCCCAGTAGATGTCCTCCTCGGGCTCCCACACGTCCACCCGGCCGCCGCCGAAGCCGAACGTCTTGAAGCCCATCGACTCCAGCGCCACGTTGCCGGCCAGGATCATCAGGTCGGCCCAGGAGATCTTGCGGCCGTACTTCTGCTTGACCGGCCACAGCAGCCGGCGGGCCTTGTCGAGGTTGGCGTTGTCGGGCCAGCTGTTGAGCGGCGCGAAGCGGTGCGTGCCCGAGCCGCCGCCGCCCCGCCCGTCGTGGATGCGGTAGGTGCCGGCGCTGTGCCATGTCATACGGATGATCAGCGGCCCGTAGTGGCCGTAGTCGGCCGGCCACCAGTCCTGCGACGTGGTCAGCACATCGGCGATGTCGGCTTTGACCGCGGCGAGGTCGAGGCTGCCGAACTCGGCCGCGTAGTCGAAGGCCTCGCCCATCGGGTCGATCTGGGCGGAGTTCTTGTTCAGGGGCCGCAGGTTCAGCTGCTCGGGCCACCAGTGCTGGTTGGCCAGCGAGCCCATGGCCGCGGGCGCCTCGTGCAGCACGGGGCAGCGCCCGGCTCCGGTGGCGGGACTGGTGTCTTGGGTGGTCATCAGTGCTCCTTGAGTGATTGGGGGGTTTGAGTTGTCGATCCTGAGGGCTCCTGGCCGGCGGATGCCGCCGCTTTCCGGCAGGCGGGGCAGAAGCCCCAGTAGATGACTTCGGCCTCGTCGATGGAGAAGCCGAAGTCGTCGTCGACCTCCAGGCACGGCCGGTAGCCGGCCGCACAGTCGACGTCCACCATGCGGCCGCAGTGGCGGCACACCAGGTGGTGGTGGTTGTCGTCGACCCGGTCCTCGTAGCGGGCCGGCGACCGGGCCGGCTGGATGCGCCGGATCAGACCCTTCTCGGACAGCACGCCCAGCGCGTCGAACACCGCTTGGCGCGACACCGCCCCGATGCTGCCCCGCACATCGCCGACTATGTCGTCGGCGGTGCCGTGGGGGCGGGCCGACACCGCGGTCAGCACGGCCAGCCGCTGGGCGGTCACCTGGAGGCCGTGGTCCCGCAACAGTTGCCGGGCGTCCTGGATCATGGGGCCACTATAGCAGCTATTCTAGACTTAATCCAAATTATTAGTAGATCTGAAATCTAGGTGCTGCCGTCCGGCAACATGGTGTCGGTCCAGAACGCCATCATGTCCTCGTAGAAGACTGGCACGAGCTCGGGGTTGCCGGAGATGTGGGCGCCCCGCACCCCGAATCCGGCCTCGATGGCGTAGAGGAAGCCGTCACGGTCGACCAGCTCCGGATCCGGTGTGTCGGAGGTGGGGAGGATGAAGGAGCCGTCATCGGCGATGTAGAAGGTGGGCGCCCCAGGCGTCACCGAGGCCTCCGGGATGTGCTCCAGCGGGGTAGTGCGGTCGAAGCTGTGGTTGGCTCCCGGCACGATCCGCACGGTTGCGTCGCCACCGGCGGCCCGTATGGCGTGGATGTGGGCCTGGACCTGCACGGGCGGGCACCAGTCGTCGCGGTCGCCGATGATGGCCCGGATCCGGGTGGTGCCGACATCGGGGTCGAGGAACTGCTGCCCCGACCAGGGGTAGGCGGCGTACACCCCGACCAGCTTGGGGGCGTCGGCGGCCGCCGCGAGGTGCACCGACGCTGCGTTGAGCACGGCCGAGCCGCCCCGGCTGTGGCCCTGGGCGCCTATCCGGGCCGGGTCGATGTCGGGGCGGGCGGCGAGGACCTCGGCGGCGGCCAGGACATCCCAGGCGCTGGCCGCGAACGAGAACTGGACCTGTCGCACGACAGTGCTGACGACGCTGCGGGTGCTGAACGGGTCGACGGCGCACGCCGCGATGTTCCCGTCGGTGATCGCGGCCGCGATCTGTGTGTGATGCAGCTGGAGCCCCAGGCTGCCCGGAGCGATGATCACCACCGGGTGCGGCCCCGGTCCCTCGGGCAGGAACAGCTTGGCCCGAAGGTCCTGGCCCGGCATGGCGCCGGTGTCGGAGATGGCCTGATGGAAGTTCCTGGGGTTGGCCGAAGGGATCGTCAGCGCCTCGCCGGCCAGGCCGTTGGCCAGCCGGAAGTCGTCGTAGTGGATGGCGGCGTCGTCGGTCTCCATAGAGTGCCCGGCAGGGTAGAGGCTGCGAGCCTCATCAGTCAGGAGCTGAGGCAATGAGCAAGGTCGTGCTGATAACCGGAGCGTCGGCGGGCATGGGCCGCGAGGCCGCGATCCTGATGGCCCGCGAGGGCCACCGCGTCTACGCCGCCGCCCGCCGGATGGAGCGCATGGCGGACCTGGCCGACCACGGCGTCACTCCGGTCGAGCTGGACGTGACCAAGGGCGACGGCAACGAGCGGGTCGTGAACCAGATCGTCGAGGCCGAGGGGCGCATCGACGTGCTGATCAACAACGCGGGCTTCGGCCTGTACGGACCGGTCGAGGAGATTCCGCTCGACGACGCCAGGTACCAGTTCGAGGTGAACCTCTTCGGCGTGGCCCACCTCACCCAGCTCGTTCTGCCCCACATGCGGGCCCAGGGCTCGGGCCGGATCGTGAACGTCTCCTCGGTCGGGGGCAAGGTCTACTCGCCCTTCGGGTCGTGGTACCACGCCACCAAGCACGCCATGGAGGGCTGGTCGGACTGCCTGCGCCTCGAGACTGCGCCGTTCAACATCCAGGTCGTGCTCATCGAACCGGGCCTGATCAGGACCGACTTCGGCGATGTGGCCGCCGACCAGTTGCGGAAGTACGGCCACGGCGCCTATGAGAAGCAGGTAGCGCCGCTCCTGAAGATGAGGGACAGCGGGCGCGTCGCGGACCGCGGCACCAAGGCCGAGGTGCTGGCCAAGGTGTTCCTGGAAGCCGCAACCACCGACAAGCCGCGCCGCCGGTACGTCAAGGGAATGTTGGCGCGACCGGCCCTGTTCGTCCGCAAGTGGCTGGGCGACGGGATCTACGAGCTCACCCTCCGCCTCGCCATCCGGTAAGCGATCTACACCGCACCGCCGCTACGAGCCGGATTCCCAGCCGCCGGGCTCCAGGCCCAGGTATCGCTCCAGATGGCGGTGCATGTTGATGATGCGGCACTCCTCGCCCGACAGGAGGATGTGGGTGCAGCCGGGCTGGTGCAGGCCGGCCTGCATGGTGCGGATCACGCTGAGGTCCTGGTTGAGCACGAACCCGAAGTCGGCCTGGTCGAGGGGCACGGTGACGTGGACCGGCGATGACGCCGGGGCCTCCGCCGTGGGCATGCGGCGGAGGTTGATGATGGCCAGCTCGCCCTCGTCGGGGGTGGGGCCGGGCCGGGCGGTCATCACGGTGAACAGGTCGGCGCTGACCAGAACGGTGGCGTTGGGGAACAGGTTGAACTGGCTGAGGCTCATGATCTGGGCGGTGTCGTAACCCGACAGGTCCACCCCGAGCGTGGACTGGTGGTCGCGGATCTTCTGGGCGATCACGTCCCGGAGGGTCTGGCCGTCGGGCACGTCGGGCGCCTCGCAGGGCTCGCGGTACTCCGGTCCCATGCGCCCGCCCTCAGTCATCACGAACGAGTCCCACACCACCTGGTCGTCCACGTTGCGACCCAGGCGGGGGCTGGGCAGGCCGTAGGCCTGGTAGGACGCGCTGTGGCGGTTCCAGATGCGCTGGGGCGCGTTGACGTCGTCGACGCTGGCCAACATCTCGCGGTGCAGGCCCTGCACGTGGTAGGTCTCCGAAAAGCCCTCGTTGACCACCTTCCAGTTGCTGTTCACCGGCGTGACGGTGGAGTAGTCGCTGCGGAACTCGTCCAGGTTGGCCCAGGCGATGTCGTCGGGGACGCCCTCCAGCCAGTCGGCCAGCGGCTCGGCGTCGAGGTCCAGGTTCACGAACACCAGACGGGTCCAGGTGTCCACCCGCACCGGCACCAGCCCCAGCTCGTCGTTGCGCAGCGGGCCGAAACCCCGGCGCGACGGCACCTCGCGCAGCCGTCCGGCCAGGTCCCAGGCCCAGCGGTGATACGGGCAGCGCAGCTCGGTCGCACCGCTTCCCGAGCCTTGGCAGATGGTGTTGCCGCGGTGGCGGCAGACGTTCTGGAAACCGCGCAGCACGCCGTCATCGCCCCGCACCAGCAGCACCGAGTACCGGCCCAGCCGGTGCTCGAACCAGTCGCCGGGGTTGGCCACGTGGTCGACGGTGCAGGCCACATGCCACACCCTGGGCCACAGCCTGGAGTGCTCGAGCTCGGCGAACCCGGCAGAGATGTAGCGCTCGACCGGGATCCTCACCGGGGCCTCCGCGGCCAGACCCGAGGCAGTGACCGCGGTGCCGAGGATCTCGGCCTCGTCCGGAGGCGCAGTATCGACCATCCCACAATCGTTGCACACCGGTTGCGTGGCTACCCTGAGCCGGCCCGCCAAGCGCTCGAGGTATTGATGACCGGGGACAGGCACTTCTACATCGAGTCGTTCGGCACGGTCCAGTTGAGCGCGTTCCGCATCGGGCAGTCCCCGTTCGCCCACCGCTACACGACCGACCAGACGGTCTACGGCATGTACTGCAACCGGCTCTATCCGCTCAAGACGTCCCGCGACGAGGACCCCATCCCCAACTATTGGAAGCTGCGCCGCGGCGTCATGCTGTACGACGTCCCGGAGAAGCCGCTTGAGATCGCCGGCCCCGATGCGAGCCGGCTGCTCGAGAAGGTACTCACCTGCCGGATCGAGGCGCTCCCAGTCGGGCGAGCCCGCTACGGCCTGGCCTGCCACGAGGACGGCACCATCCTGATGGACGGGGTGGTGATGCGGATGGCCCCCGACCGGTTCTGGTACGTCAAGGCCAACGGCGAGTTCCAGAGCTGGCTCGAGGCCAACGCCATCGGCCTCAACGTCAGGGTCTCGGACCCGGACTCGCGGGTGCTGCAGATCCAGGGACCGAAGTCGCTCCACGTGCTCGACGCGGCCATCGGCGGCGGGCTGTCGGAGGACTTCAAGTACTTCCACGCCGGCTTCTTCGACATCTGCGGGCAGCGGCTGTGGGTGTCCCGCACCGGGTGGACGGGCGAGGCGGGCATCGAGATCTACTGCAACAGCGGCCCGGAGCCCACCGACCACGACGCCCTCTGGGACGGCCTGCTGGCCTGCGGTGAGCCCTTCGGGATGGAGTTCAGCTCGTCGTCGTCGATGGGCCTGCGGCGCATCGAGTCGGGGATCCTCGACAACGGCACCGACATCGAGCCCGGGTTGACGCCCTACGCGGCAGGCCTCGGGCAGTTCGTCAAGCTCGACAAGGACGACTTCATCGGCCGGACGGCGCTGGAGACTGCTGATCGCAGCCAGCTGCTGTTCGGCCTGGTGTGTGCCACCGCCACGCCGGAAGCGGGTATGCACGTCCACTTGGATGACGGCCCGGTCGGACACATGACCTCCGGGTCGTGGTCGCCCACGCTCGACGCCGGGATCGGCTACGTGCGCTTCGACCAGCGGTTGCCGGGCGACGACTGGAACGGCAAGATGGTCTGGCTGCACGACCGCGACGGAACGCCCCATGAGGCCACCGTCGACACCCTCCCGTTCGTAGACAAGGAGAAGCAACTGCCCCGGGTCGCCTGGACCGGTTCAGGCACCTGAGCGTGCCCGGCAGCCGGCGCGGCGCGTTGAAGCGTGCGGCGCGTTCGGACAGCGCTTCCGGGATATACAGGCTGTCGTGAGCCTCGACTTCTCGATGCGCCCCGAGTGGGAGGCGCTGCGGGCCCGAGCCCGGGCCGTGGCCGAGCAGGGCGTGGCCGACTACGGCCAGTGGAGCGACTCGTGGATCAACGGCCACTCCAAGGAATTCTCCCGCGTGCTGGCGGCCGAGGGCTTCATCGGCATGACCTGGCCGGCCGAGCATGGCGGGGGAGGCCGCCCGGGGATCGAGCGCATCATCATGGCCGAGGAGATGATCAGCGCCGGAGCGCCCATCGCGGCCAGCTGGTTCGCCGACCGCCAGATGGGCCCGTCCATCTACACCTACGGCACCGACGCCCAGAAGGACGCGTTCCTGCCCGGGATGCTGTCGGGGGAGGCGTCCTGGTGCATCGGGATGAGCGAGCCCGACGCCGGCTCCGACCTGGCCGCGCTCAAGACATCCGCGGACCGCGACGGCGATCGCTACGTCGTCAACGGCCAGAAGATCTGGACCAGCGGCGCAGCCAGCGCCGAGTACTGCTACGTGATCTGCCGCACCAGCCGCCAAGGCCCTCCGCATCGGGGCCTCAGCGAGCTGATCGTGCCCATGGACCTAGACGGCATCGAGGTGCGGCCGGTGCGCGACATGGTCGGCAACTCGCACTTCTGCGAGATCTTCTTCACCGACGTGCGAGTGCCGGTCGACAACCTGGTCGGCATCGAGGGCGGGGCCTTCAAGCAGACCATGATCCAGCTCGGCTACGAGCGGGGCGGCATCGACCGGCTGGTGTCCAACCGGCCGTTGTACGAGCTCGCCCTGGAGCACGCCGACCTCTCTGATTCCTTGACCCGCCAGGAGATCGCAGCCATCGAGACCGGCTACCGGCTGGGACGGCTCATGGTGTACCGGGGCGCTCTCGGCGAGGGCTCCGCCGACTACAGCGCGGGCACCAAGGCGTTCTGCACCGAGCACGAGCAGCGGGTGGCCCAGTTCGCGGCCCGGGTGCTCGGTCCGGCGGCCACCGTGGGCGACGCTCTGCCCACCGCGATCTGCTACGCCCCGGCCTACACCATCCAGGGCGGCACGTCGGCCATCATGCGCAACATCATCGGCGAACGCATCCTCGGCCTACCTCGCGAACCCCGATAGCGCAGCGGTCAGCGCCTACTCGGGGGTGACGTAGGCGGCGGTGAGGCCGCCGTCGACCAGCAGGTTGGCGCCGGTCATGTACGACGCGTCGTCCGAGGCCAGGAACAGCGCGGCTGAGGCCATCTCGGCGGCCTCGCCGAAACGGCCCATGGGCACGTGCACCAGGCGGCGCTGGCGCTTCTCGTCGGTGTCGAGGTACGACATGAGCAGCTCGGTGCGCAGCGGCCCCGGCGACAGGGCATTGACCCTGATGTTCTCCCGGGCGTGTATCACCGCCAGCTCGCGGGTCAGCGACAGCACCGCTCCCTTGGAGGCGGTGTAGGCGATCTGCGGCGTGGCCGCGCCCACCGAGGCCACGAACGAAGCGGTGTTGATGATCGAGCCCCCGCCGGCCCGGCGCATGGCCGGGATCTGGTGGCGGCAGCCGTACAGCACGCCCTTCAGGTTCACGGCCAGGGTCTTGTCGATGGTCTCCTCGGAGGTGGCGATGGCGTCGGCGTCGTCGGCCAGCATGATCCCCGCGTTGTTGAAGGCGACGTCCAGTTGCCCGTAGGTGGCCTCCGCGGCCTTGACCGCCAGCGCGACCTCGGCGTCGTCGGACACATCGGCGTGCACCGCGGTGGCCTCGCCCCCGGCCGCCCGGATCATCTCGACCGTCTCGTCGTTGGCGTCGACGATGTCGGCCGCCACCACCCGGGCCCCCTCCTCAGCGAACCGCAGCGCCGTGGCCCGGCCGATCCCGCTGGCCGTACCGGTGATCAGCGTCACCTTTCCCTCAAGCCTCATAGCCGCTCCCTGCTCGCGGTCAACTGGTGAGTGAGCCGCCGTTTATTCCGATGGTCTGGGCGGTGACCCATTCGGCCTCGTCGGAGGCGAGCCACACGCAGGCTGCGGCCACATCCTCGGGCCGGCCGGTGCGCCCGACGGGCACTGCTCGGGCGAAGTGCTCGGTTATCTCCCGGTTCTTGCGTTCGAAGAGTCCCAGCGCCAGCGTGTTGGCCGTCACGCCGGAGCGGGCCACCTCCAGTGCCAGCGAGCGGGTGAAGGACATCCCGCCGCCCTTGCCCGCGCTGTAGGGAGCGACCCCGATGCCTACGCCGTGGGTGCCCGCGGCGGACGAGATGGTGATGATGCGGCCCCAACCCCGCTCGCACATGCCGTCGACGACGGCGTGGCAGCAGTTCATGACCCCGTAGAGGTTCACGTCAACGGTGGCCACCCAGTCGGCCGGGTCCATGTCGCGGAACTGCTCGGCCTTCATGTCGGTCGGGCCGGCCAGACCCGCGTTGTTGACCAGAATGTCGACCGCCCCGATCCCGGCCACCGCGGCCAGCACTGCGTCGCGGTCGGTCACGTCGAAGACGCAAGCAACCGCGCTCCCGCCCTCCGCCATGATCTCGTCGGTCGTCGCCTGAGCCCGGTCGGCGAAGTAGTCGTTGACGACGACATGGGCGCCCTGGCCGGCCAGGCCGCGGGCGATGCCGGCACCGATGTTCTGACCTGCGCCGGTCACCAGAGCGGTGCGTCCACTCAGATCGAACATCGGACTCCTTCGCGGCAACCTGTTGTAGCCATCATGGCCTAGGGCTGTGGCTCCGGCCGAAGCGGTAGGCGTCGGGCCATCCGCGGCCGCCGAGGCTCTCCTCCTGACGGGCGATGATGCCGGGCAGGTCGTCGGGCTGCCAGCCCTCGAGCAGTTCCTCGCCGTGCAAGTCGAGCACCGGACGCTGCAACTCCACTAGCAGCTGAAGGCTGAAGGCGATCCGGCCGGTCAGCACGGCGGGATCGGCCGTGCAGAGGGCCAGCGTCGCCTCGGCCATGGTCTCCAGCGGCTCGAACATCACGCCCTCCACCCAACCGGCGGCCACCAATGCGGGGGTGGCGATGGCCCCTTGGGGCGCCAGGGCGTTCACCGCGATGCCCTGACCCTCGCACTCGCTGGCCACCGACACGGTGAGCCGGTTCAGGGCAGCTTTGCTCGCCCCGTACATGGCCCCGGTCTTCGACGGCTTGTTGGTCGGGAACGGCGGACCCGGCGGCAGCTCGGCCGAGAACGTCGTGATGTTGACGATCGCCCCCCGGCCCCGCTCGCGCATCCCGCCGACAACCTCCGCCATCAGCTCCCACGGTGCCCACAGGTTGACCTGGAGGGCCCGTTCCAGGCGCTCGGGGCCGACCGACTCGAAAGCGCCGTAACCGCCGGCCGCGGCGTTGTTGACCAGGACGTCGACCGGGCCGAGCGCGGCCTCGGTTCGCTCCACCAGCTCGGTCCGGGCCCCGTGGGGGTCGCTCAGGTCCGACGGCAGCACCAGGCACTCGCCACCCAGCTCGCGAATGCGGGAGGCAGTGGTCTCCAGGCCGTCGACGCTGCGGGCCGTGATCGCCACGCGGGCCCCTTCAGCCGCCAGGCGCAACGCAATAGCGGTACCGGTGCCGCCCTTACTGGCGCCCGTGACCAGCGCAACCTGACCCTCACACAGCCGCTGAGACATCACCGCCCTCCCGTTGGCACGGCTCCTGATCGGCCAGTCTCGCACCACCGGCCCCGCGGCGGGCGGCTCCGGTGTCATGTGGCCGATGTCACGCAGCCAATACCCGATGGCCCGGGGCCGGACCGGTAGCTTCGACTGGTGCAAAGTCCGGTCCGGCTCGTCTACCTGCTGCGGCCCACCGTCAAGGTCGGGATCCTGCTCGCGGTCGGATTCGGTGTGCTGGCGTTCGTTTCAACGCCGTTCCTGCTGTCCGAGATCGCCGACCACTACGGGATCAGTCTGGGCGTGGCGTCGATGATCGGCGTGTTCCAGCTCGGCGGCTTCGTGATCGCCTCCTGGGTCGCCGGACGCTGGCTGCAGCCCCGCGAACGCATCTTCGTGGCCTCACTGCTGGCCGCGGCGGCCGCCAACCTCGGCTCGGCGGCGCTGCCGCCATTCGCGCTGCTGGTGCCGCTGCGCCTCGTCAGCGGAGCGGCTCTGGGCCTGCTGGCCTGGTACGGCTGGGTTCAGGCCTTCGGCGACGACCGCCGCATGGGCGACGTTGCCGTGGCCGGCCCGGCGGTGGGCGTGATCGCCGCGCCGCTGGTGTCCCTGCTCGTGGAAGCAGGCGGGCCACGGCTGGTGTTCGCCGCGCTGGCCGCGCTGTCGCTGGTGCCGCTCGCCTTCGGCTACCGCAGCGAGGTGAGGGAACTACCCAGGGACCGGGCGCGCCACCGGGCGGTCCCGGCAGCCCGGGTGCTGCTGGTCTGCCTGGGCCTGTTCACCCTCGGCGGATCGGCGGTCTTCATCTACGCAGTGGTGCTGGGAACGGGCGACCCGGGGCTGTCCGTCGCGGCCGTCGCGGCCGGGTTCAGCCTCAACGCGGTGCTGGCGATCCCCGCATCTCGGATAAGGGCTACCCGAGGGATGCCGAGCCCGTGGATGGCGGCGACCGCGGTGTGCGCGATCGTGGTCGCCACCACCGGCTACCCATGGCTGTTCCTGACTGCTCTGGTGGTGTGGGGGTTCTTCTTCTGGGCCGCCATACCGGGCGTGTTCGAGGTGCTGGCCAGCCGCTCCCGCTACCCCGAGGAACGGGTCGGGGACGCCCAGGCACTGATGGCCGCAGGCCGCGCCGGAGGACCTCTGCTGGGCGGGCTGCTCATCGACAGCGCCGGAGCGACCGTGCTCGGCATTGTCGGCAGCTCTCTGATGCTCGCAGCCGCCATCGGAGTGTTCACCACCCGGACCGTGGTCCGACCCCTGGGGAACCGCTGACCGGTTCGAGAGCGCCGAACCCTCGGACAACCGATCGACCGCCCGGGGCTACGCTACGGCCATGGGCTCTGAGCACGACGACGGCGGCACGCCGAGCCGGGAGCGGGACTGGTACCTGCCCGCCTTCGACACGGTGGAGGAGGAGCGGCTGCACCGCAAGCAGCGTCTGGCCGCCACCTATCGGATCTTCGCCAAGCTCGGCTTCGAGGACGGCGCGGTGGGCGCGGCCGGCCATGTCACCGTGCGCGACCCCGGGGACCCCGAGACGTTCTGGGTCAACCCGTGGGGTGTGCCGTTCTCCCACATCACGACGTCGAGCCTGATCAGGGTGGACTCCGACGGCGACATCGTCGACGGCGAGGGCGCTCTACTGAACGGGGCGGCCTTCGCCATCCACTCGCAGATCCATGCGGCCCGCCCCGACGTGGTGGCTGCGGCCCATAGCCATTCGATGCACGGCAAGTCGTTCTCGGCGCTGGGACGGCTGCTGCGGCCGCTGACCCAGGACGCCTGCGCCTTCTACGGCGACCACGTGATCTTCGACGGCTACAGCGGCGTGGTGATGGAACTCGACGAGGGCAAGCGCATCGCGGCCGCCCTGGGCGAATGCAAGGCCGCCATCCTCCAGAACCACGGCCTGCTCACGGTGGGCGCTTCGGTGGACGCGGCTGCGGGCGCGTTCGTGGCCATGGACCGGGCCTGCCAGTCGCAGCTGCTGGCCGAGGCCGCCGGCAACCCGATCGACATTCCCGACGACGTCGCCCGCCACACCTACTCGATGGTCGGCACCGGCCTGGCCATGTGGTTCACCTTCCAGCCCCTGTACACCGAGATAGCCCGAGAGCAGCCCGACCTCCTCGACTGACCTCGACCGAGGTCCGTCGGTCAGGGGAGGAGGCGGAGGCGGCCGGAGCCTTCGGTGACCTCGCCGATGATGGCGGCCTCGTGGCCGGAGGCCCTCAGCTCGGTGACGACGGCCAGGCCGGCGTCGTGGCTGACCATGCCCAGCAGCAGACCCCCTGAGGTCTGAGCGTCGGCCAGCAGGGTCACCGACGCGGCGCTCGCGTCACCGGTGTCCAGATGGGGCGACACCCAGTCGAGGTTGCGCTCGGTGCCTCCGGGAACCATGCCCAGCGCGGCCAGCTCCCGGGCGCCTTCGATGATCGGCACCTCGCCCACCGAGATCTCCATGTCGACGCCCGACTCCTGGGCCATGCGCAGGCCGTGGCCCAGCAGGCCGAACCCGGTCACGTCGGTGGCTGCAGTGGCGCCGTGTCGCATGGCGGCGGTGGCCGCGGTGGCGTTGGACCGGGTCATCTCCTCGACGGCTCGATCCACGACATCGGCCCGGGCCTCGGCTCGCTTGATGGCGGTGGCGATCACTCCCGAACCCAGCGGCTTGGTGAGCACCAGCGCATTGCCGGGCCGCAGACCGGCGTTGGTGAGCATGCGCCGCGGGTCGATCTCGCCCACCACGGCCATCCCGTACTTCGGTTCGGGATCGTCGACCGTGTGGCCGCCGCCCACCACGAAACCGCCGGCCCGGGCGGCGTCCTCGCCGCCGGCCAGCACCTCGGCCAGCAGGTCGTTGGACAGCTCCTCGGAGTTCCAGGCCACCAGGTTCAGCGCCAGCAGGGGCCGCCCGCCCATGGCGTACACGTCGGACACCGCGTTGGTGGCCGCGATACGGCCCCAGGTGCGCGCGTCGTCCACCACCGGCGTGATGAAGTCGGCGGTGAACACCAGGGCCCGCCCGCGGCCGATTTGCCACACCGCGGCGTCGTCGCCGGTGGCCAGGCCGACAACCAGCTCAGGCGGGGGGTCAGGGGTGAGGTCGCGCACCACGCGCGCGAGATCGCCGGGGGCGATCTTGCAGGCTCAACCAGCGCCGTGGCTGAACTCTGTGAGCCTTCGGGCCATCGCGTCCACCCCCTTCCGTGCACGCCGTTTGTAGA
The DNA here is from genome assembly GCA_022828135.1 of Acidimicrobiia bacterium. Classification (GTDB taxonomy): domain Bacteria; phylum Actinomycetota; class Acidimicrobiia; order Acidimicrobiales; family Aldehydirespiratoraceae; genus Aldehydirespirator. The sequence continues at coordinate 60,013 of JAJEJB010000018.1, forward strand.
AGCATCCGCAGGATAGGCGGCCGGCCGCACGACGCCGGGGACGGCCGCGTGCGCCGCCCGAGTAGCAGGGAAGCCGCCGGTAGGGTGCAGCCGTGAGTGTCGACCAGCGGCTCCGGACCCAGGCCACGGAGCTGTTCGGCGTCGACTACCCGATCGTGCAGACCGGGATGGGATGGGTGGCCGGCCCGTCGCTGGTTACCGGCACCGCCGAGGCGGGCGGACTCGGGATCCTGGCCTCAGCCACCATGACCCTCGACGAGATGGACGCCGCCGCCGGCGAGGTCCGGTCCCGCACCGATCAGCCCTTCGGGGTGAACCTGCGCCCCGACGCCGCCGACCTGAACGACCGGGCCGACTGCCTGGTGGACGCAGGCGTGCGGGTGGCCAGCTTCGCCGGCCCGCCTCCTGCTCATGTGGTGCAGCGGCTGCGCGACGGCGGCGTGCTGGTCATGCCGACCGTCGGGGCTCGCCGCCACGCCGAGAAGATGGCCGAACTCGGTGCAGACGTCATCCTGTGCCAGGGCGGGGAGGGCGGCGGCCACACCGGCTCGATACCCACTTCGCTGCTGCTGCCCCAGGTGCTCGACGCGGTGGATGTGCCCGTGATCGCCGCAGGCGGCTTTCACGACGGTCGGGGCCTGGCCGCGGCCCTCGCCTGGGGTGCCGACGGCGTGGCCATGGGCACCCGCTTCCTGCTCACCGCCGAGTCGAGAGTGCCCGACACGATCAAGGCGGTCTACCTCGGCACGCCGGTCACCGGAACCGTGGTGTCGAGCAGCATCGACGGCAAACCGCAGCGGGTGATCCGCACCCGCCTGGTCGAATCGCTGGAGTCGGCCCGACTCACCCGGATGGTGCGGGCCGTGGCCAACGCCTGGCGGTTCCGGGGCCTCACCGGCATGTCGATGGCGGCGATGCTGCGGGAGGGCATGGCCATGCGCCGCAGCCAGGGACTGACCTGGAGCCAGATGGCCATGGCGGCCAACGCCCCCATGCTCACCCGAGCCACCATGGTGGACGGCGACGTCGACGCCGGCGTCCTGCCCACCGGCCAATGCGTGGGCGTTGTCGACGACCTGCCCACCTGCGCTGAGCTGATCGATCGCATCGTGGCCGAGGCCGTCACCGCCCTCGACCGGATCGCTCCGCCGAGGCCCAGCTAGCTTCCGGTTCCATGTGCGGGCGTTACGTGTCGGCCACCCCGCCCGACGAGTTGGCCAACTACTTCGGTGCCGCGGCCCCGCCCCCCGACCTGACTCTTGCGCCCAACCACAACGTCGCGCCGACGCAGACCGTCTACGCCGTGCGGGAGCGGGACGGGGCCCGCAGCCTCGACGCACTGCACTGGGGGCTGGTGCCGTTCTGGGCCAAGGACCCCAAGATCGGCAACCGGATGATCAACGCCCGGGCCGAGACGGTGGCCACCAAGAACGCCTTCAGGGTGGCCCTCACCCGCCGGCGCTGCATCATCCCGGCCGACGGCTTCTACGAATGGCGCCGCCTGGAGGGCTCCAAGCACAAGCAGCCCATGTTCATCAGCCGTCCCGACGGCGAGCCCTTCGCCTTCGCGGGCCTGTGGGAGCAGTGGCGCGACAAGGACAACCCCGACGACGACGGCGATCCCTTCGAGCTGCACTCGTGCACCATCATCACCTGCGAGGCCAACGAGGCCATGGCCAAGGTGCACGACCGGATGCCGGTAGTGCTGCCACCCAGCGCCTGGGATCTATGGCTGGACCCCGCCATCAGCGACGCCGAGGCCGCCACCAGCCTGCTCGTTCCCGCGCCGCCGAGCCTGATCCGGATGCATCCGGTGTCGACCGAGGTGAACAGCGCCCGCAACAACGGCGCCCACCTCATCGAGCCGTCCGAACCGCTCGACATCTTCAGCAGCTGATCAGGTGCTCCTGCAGCGAGGCGGCGACCGCGTCCAGGTCGTCGGGGTCGGGGCTGGTGTCGGCGTTCGAGAAGTCGAGATGGGCCATGGTCGAGATGGGCACGACGTGGACGTGCACGTGGGGCACCTCGAAACCGGCGATCATCAGCCCCACCCGGTCCGGGGCGAGCCCGGCGGCCTGCTGGGCTTCAGCCACGCGGTGGGCCACCGCCATCAGATGGGCCACAGTGTCGCCGTCCAGGTCCACCCAATGGTCGACCTCCGCTCTGGGCACCACCAGCACGTGGCCTCGGTTGAGGGGCCGCACGTCCATGAACGCAACGCAGGTGTCGTCGCGCCAGACGAACCGGCCGGGTATCTCTCCGTCGATGATCCGGGTGAAGATTGAGGGCATCCCCTGATCGTAGGCTGAAGACCCATGGCCGAACCGAGCACCGGCGAGGACCGGATCCTCACCGTCCCCAACCTGATCTCGGCGGCCCGGCTGGCCTGCATCCCCTGGTTCCTGTGGCTGCTGTTCAGCTCCGGGGACCGCTGGGGGGCGGCGCTGCTGTGGGGAGCGCTCGGCGCCACCGACTGGGTGGACGGCTGGTGGGCCCGCCGCTTCAACTCGGTCAGCAAGGTCGGCAAGATGCTCGACCCGATCACCGACCGGGCTGTGCTGCTGGTCGGAGTCTTCGCGGTGGGCATAGACGGCTCGGTGCCGTGGTGGCTGGTGATCCTCACCCTGGCCCGGGAGGGGATCGTCGCGGTCGTCGGGCTGGTGCTGCTGTCGTTGGGGGCCAAGCCGATCGACGTGACCTGGTGGGGCAAGTGCGCAACCTTCGGCCTGTACTTCTGCTTCCCGCTGCTGCTGGCCGGCGCCTCCGACATCGCAGTGGCCGACGGCTTCAGGGTCGCGGGCTGGGTGTGCGCGGTTCCCTCGCTCGTCTACAGCTACCTGTCCGCAGTCCAGTACATACCGCTGGGCCGCGAGTCGCTGCGCCAGGGACGGGCCGAACGGGAGGAGCAGGCCTCGTGAGTGTCCCCTGGGGTGTCTGGTTCGAGCCGACCCAGCCGGTTCGCCGCCTGGTCGAGCTGGCCCGCCTGGGCGAGTCGCTGGGAGCCGAGATGTGCTTCGTGGCCGACGAGGGCACCGAACGCGACGTGTATGTCGCGCTGACGGCCATCGTCGAAGGCACCGGCCTCACCGTCGCCCCGGCCATCACCAACCCTTTCAGCCGCCATCCGGTGGCCACCGCGGCGGCCATCGCCACCCTCGCCGAACTGGCACCGGGCCGGGTGATGCACGGCCTGGGCGTGGGTGGCAGCCGGGTCCTCCAGCCGCTCGGGATGGAACCGGAGCGTCCCTTCACCGCGCTGCGCGAGACGTTCGAGCTCAACCGGCGCCTGCTGGCGGGCGAGACGGTGGGGGAGGCGTCCCTTCCGTGGTTCCGTCCAGACGAGCCGATGCCCATCGCAGTGGCCGGTAGGGGGCCCAGGGTGCAGCGCCTCGCGGCCGAGCATTCCGACTGCGTGATCCTGTCGGCCGCACCCCCGGCGCAACTCCCAGCCGCCGCAGAACGGATCAGAAGCTCGGGTTCCGCCCAGATCGCCTGGTCGGCCTACCTGGCCTACAGCGACACCGAGCGGCGCCGGGTGCTGCCCCACTTCTCCTACATGGCGGTCGACGCGCCCGCCGAGGTGAGGGCCGCCGACGGCCTCGACGATGCCACCACCGCCGAGGTCCGCCGCCTGATGCTGGCCGGACGCATGCACGAGGCGGCCGAACTGCTGCCCGACGCCCTAGTGGACCGCTACGGCGTGGCCGGCACCCCAGCCGAAGTCTCAGCCCAGATCGGCGAACTCCGAGACTGCTTCGACATCTTCATGCTCCCCATGAACGAAGAAGCCACCTCAGCCGACCACATCCAAGCCAGCGCCAAAATCCTCAACAACGCCTAGTCCGTGTAGCAACGCCTGCTCCGAGCGGTGAGGGCGCGTCCCAAGAGGCCGGGGGTGGCGACGGGTCCGGGCGTCCGACAATGGGGCGAAGCCCCGTCGGCCGCACGGAGCCCGGCGACAGGACCCGCCGGCCGGGACAGCCTCTCTAGGACTGCGGAATGGCCGAGTAAGCAGGAAAGTCAGGGTCCACCACGGAGTGGATCCCCAGCCCCATCGCCACCCGGTTCACGTAGTTGAGGTGAGCGCACTGGGAGTTGGCGTCCACGATGTCGAGGTCGTCGAACCCCGCGGCTCGCAGCTCCTCGACATCGGCCTCGGTCACCGAGGCGGGGGAGCGGGTGAGCTTCACCGCGTAGCGCACCATCGCCTCATCGGCCGGCGACAGGCCCAGCGACTCGAAGCAGTCCGGGTCGGCGGCCAGCTTGGCGATGGCCTCGTCGTCGAGCCCGGTCTGGCGCAGCTTGATCGTGACCTGGCTCATGCAGTGCACCGTGCCGTTGATGGCCGAGGTCACGAAGCTGATCAGGCTGCGCTGATGGGGCGTCAACCGCGACGGGCACTTCTCGGTGGCCGCGTACAGGTCCAGGCGGGCCGCCACCAGCGCGGGGTGAAGCGAACCGGCCATGGTCATCTCGGTGGGCTCGCCGAGCGCTCGGGCCTGACGGTCGTAGTGGGCCCTCAACTCGCCCTCAGCCTCGTCGTATGGAATCGTGGAGATCCACATTCGCAGCTCCTGTCGCCGTGACGATCGCGAGGAAAATGAACGGGTTCCGAGGCCTTGGCCTTTCGCTGTCCAACGAGGATCCCGTAGCCGACACGCTAGCCGTGGTGGCCGCGGCGGACCGCCTCGGCTTCGAGGAGGTGTCGCTGCCCGAGAGCCGGCTGTTCAACTCGGTGATGCCGGTGGCGGCCGCGGCGCTGCACTCCACGCAGCGAGTCACCGTGCGCATCGGGGTGGCCAACCCTGTGTTCCGCAACCCGGTTCTGCTGGCGCTCGAGGCGGCCACTCTGGCCGACATCGGGCCGGGCCGGCTGCGCTACGGGCTGGGCGCAGCCGAATGGACGGTCCGACGCTTCGGCATGGACCCGCCCGGCTGGCGTCCCCTCACCAACACGGTCGAGGCGGTGCGGGCGGTGCGCCGTCTCACCGCCGGCGAGGAGCTGGACTTCGTTCCGACGACGTTCTCGGTGGCACCGGGCCTGCGTCTGGACCGGCCGGCGCCGGTGCCTGTTCCGGTGGATGTGGGCGCGGTCAGCCGGCGGATGATGGAGGTCTCGGGCGAGTTCGCCGACGGCGTCCAGCTCGGCGCCATAACCAGCGTCGGCTACACCCGGTGGGCCCGTGAGCGGCTCGCCGCCGGCGCGGCGCGGGCCGGTCGCAACGTGGACGACCTGCTGCTGAGCGCCAACGTGCTCACCAGCGTCGGCCCGGACCGGCGCGAGGCCCGCAACGCGGTCAAGGAAGTGCTGGCCTACTACCTGGCCCGGGTCGAGGGCGTGGTGGTCGATGAGGCCGGTGCCGACCCCGAGGCGGTGGCTGCGGTCCGGGCCGCGGTTGCTAAGGGCGGCGAGCAGGCCGGGGCGGCGGTCCTCAGCGACAGCCTGGTGGACGTCTTCGGCGTGGCCGGCACTCCCGACGATGTGATCGAGAGCCTTGAGCCGTTCGCCGAAGCCGGCCTCGACCTGCCCCTGGCCTGGTACACCTTCGGACCCGACCGTGACGCCGGGATACGCCTGCTGGCCGAACAGGTCCGCCCCGCTTTCGTCAAGACGTGATCTCTCACGACGGCGACCGGAGATGACGGCAGTGCCCCCATCTGGGAAGCTGGACCGCATGCCCGACGGTCCTCTGGTGTCGACGCAGTGGCTGGCCGAGCACGTCGACGACCCCGGTGTGAGGGTCTTGGACTGCCGCTGGTACCTGCGCCCCTTCGACATGCGCAACGGCGACGACGAGTACGCCCGAGCCCACATACCGGGCGCGGTGCACGCCCGCTGGGACACCGACCTGGCCGATCCCGAGCGGCCCGACCTGTGGATGCTGGCCGGCCCCGACCGCTTCGCCGACGCCATGGCCTCCCGCGGCATCGGAGACGACACCTTCGTGGTGACCTACGACGACCAGCACGTGACGGTGGCGGCCCGGGTGTGGTGGGCGCTGAGGGTGTACGGCCACACCGGCGTGGCCGTGCTCGACGGCGGCATCAACAAATGGCAGGCCGAGGGCCGCCCCACCGACCAGACAGCGCCCCGCTACCCGCGAGCGCAGTTCACCCCCCGCTACGACCCGAGCCTCTACGCCACCCACCAGGACGTGCTCGCGGCCCTGGGCACGCCGACACGCCTGGTGGACGGGCGCATGGCCGGAGCCCGCGAGGCCGACGGCGGAGCCATCCCCGGCAGCATCACCGCGCCCGGCATCGAATTCACCGGCACCGACGGCACCTGGGCGGAGCCCGAGGAGGCCCGCCGGCGCCTCGCCGCAGCCGGCGCCTACGCCCCCGAGCCCACCATCGCCTACTGCCGCGGCGGGGTCGGGGCCTGTGGAACCGCTCTGGCCTACGCCATCGCCGGTCACGACGACGTAGCCGTCTACGACGGGTCCTGGACCGAGTGGATCACCGACCCCGAGGCGCCCCGAGCCATGGACGGAGCGCCCGCGGGCTAGCCGGCCACGGCAGAATGGGCCGGTGACAGAACACAACGACTCGCACCCGGACCCCGACACGGCGGCCGCGCCGGACTCGTCATATCTCCGCGGTGAATGGGGCGGCCGCGGCCCGCGTCTCGCAGTGGTCAACCCGGCGGACGGCTCGACGGCCGCCTCCGTCGCAACGGTCACGCCCACCGAGGTAGCCGAGACCCTCGACGCGGCGGCCAGCGCTCTCCAGTCCTGGCGCAACACCGACCCGTGGGCCCGCTCGCAGCACTTGCGGGATGCGGCCGCCTACATCCGCGACCATCTCGCCGCCATCGCGGCGTCGGTGACCGCCGAGCAGGGCAAGCCGCTGGCCCAGGCCGAGGGCGAGGTCGCGGGGGCGGCCGACCAGTTCGACTGGTGCGCCGACGAGGCCCGCCGCATCTACGGACGGGTGATCCCGGCCCGGGGCGCGGGCCGGCGCCTGCTGGTGCAGCGCGAGCCGGTGGGAGTGGTGGGAGCGTTCGCTCCGTCGAACTTCCCGGCCCTGCTGCCGGCCCGCAAGATCGCGGCGGCCACCGCGGCCGGCTGCACGATCATCGTCAAGCCGGCCGAGGAGACGCCCACCGCGGCCCTGTGGCTGGCCAAGGCCGCCGAGGCCGCCGGCATCCCGGCCGGGGTCGTCAACGTGCTGGTGGGCGACCCGGCGATGATCTCGGAGATGATCCTCGGCGACTCCCGGGTGCGCAAGGTGACCCTCACCGGCTCGGTTCCGTTGGGCAGCCACATCATGGAGGAGGCGTCCAAGCAACTGAAGTCGGTGTCGCTGGAGCTGGGGGGCCACTCGCCGGTGATCGTGCTGGACGACGCCGACCCCGAGTGGGCCGGCAAGGCCGCGGCGAGGGGCAAGTTCCGCAACGCCGGGCAAGTGTGCATATCTCCCAGCCGGTTCCTGGTGCCGACGGCGTTGCACGACCGGTTCGTGGCCAGCTTCGTGGCCGCCACCGAGGCGTTGGCCATGGGCCCCGGCGACGACCTGTCCTGCGACATCGGTCCCTTGCAGAACGAGCGGCGCCTTCAGGCCATGGAGCAGCTGGTGGCCTCCGCGGTGAGCGACGGAGCGGTCGTCGAGTCCGGGGGCCGGAGGATCGAACGGGACGCCGGCTGGTGGTTCGAGCCCACCGTGCTCACCAACGTGGACCTCGGCACCGAGGTCATGGTGGCCGAGCCGTTCGGGCCGATCGCACCGATCCGCGCCTACGACGACCTCGACGATGCGGTGCGCATCGCCAATGATACCGACTTCGGGCTGGCCGGCTTCGTGCTGGGCGGGTCGTTACAGCGGTGTCTCGACGTGGCCGACCGCCTCGAGGTGGGCATGGTCGGCATCAACGACTTCGCCATCGCGCTGGCCGAGGCGCCCTTCGGCGGGATCAAGCACAGCGGCTTCGGCCGTGAGGGCGGCGCCGAGGGCGTGGCCGAGTTCACCGTCGTCAAGTACATCAACGTCGCGCCTGCATGACCTCCGGCGGCATCCACCTGACATACTTCGGTTGATCATCTCGCAACAGCATTGACTATTTGGCACCGCTTGCTAAAGTCCGGTCCAGCGCGGGGGAGGCCGCGCCTGGACCGATTCCAAGAGGGGAACACATGACCAGACTCACCAAGATTCGACGTAGCTACGCGCTCGCTCTCATCGCGATAGTCGCCCTCGTGGCTGCCGCGTGCAGCGGCACCAGCGAGGACCCAGGCGCCGGCCAAGTCGAAGTCGCCCACTACTACGGATCCGACCTCGGCCAGCAGGGGATCCTCGACGTCAACGCCACGTTCGAGGCCGGCGAGGCCGTCGTCAGCCCCATCGAGCACGAGGCGTTCAAGGACCAGATCCTCGTCGCCCTGGCCGGCGGCGAGCCGCCCGACGTGTTCTCCTACTGGGCCGGGGCCCGGACCCAGTCCGTGTTCGAGAACGGTCATCTCCAGCCGATCACCCAGGTCTTTGACAACGCCGACGTCTGGAACAACTTCCCGCAGGCCCTGGTCGACGCCGGGATCCACGGCGGCGAGCCCCACCTGCTGCCGTTCGGGTTCCACTACGTGGCCTTCTTCTACAACCCCCATGTGATGGAGGCGGCCGGGGTCACCCAGATGCCCACCAACGGCGCCGAGTTCATCGCCGCGGCCCAGCAGATCGCCGCCAGCGGCGTCAAGCCCATCGCTCTGGGCTCCATGAACCGCTGGCCGGCCCAGTTCTGGTTCGACTTCCTCATCCTGCGCACGGCCGGGCCGGACTACCGGGCCAAGCTGATGTCGGGCGAGGCGTCGTACACCGATCCCGAGGTCGTCGGAGCGATGGAGCTCTGGAAGGAACTCGCCGACGCGGGCTTCTTCGTCGACGATGCCAACGCCTACACCTGGACCGACGCCGCCGACCAGGTCGCCAACGGCGAAGCGGCCATGACCCTCATGGGCACATGGATCACCGGCTACTGGAACGGCATCGGCCTCGAACCCGTCGCCGACTACGACTTCTTCAACTTCCCGGTGCTGGATCCCGCCATCGAGAACGCCGCGCTGGGACCGATCGACGGATGGGCCCTGTCGGCCGACGCAGCCAACGCCGAGGGCGCCATGCTGCTGCTGGAGCACTACGCCGACCCCGGCAACCAGCTCACCTGGGCACTGGAGCAGGGGGCGCTGCCGCCGAACTCCAACGCCGACACCACGCAGCTCAACCCGGTCATGGCCAAGGCGCTGGTGGAAGTGGGCAAGGCCGACTCCTACTCGTTCAACTACGACCTGGCCACACCTCCACCCGTGGCCGAGGTCGGTCTGGACATGTTCCAGGCCTTCATGGACGACCCGTCGGGCTACGCCGACCTCCTGTCGAGCGCCCAGTCGGACGCCCAGGCCGCTTTCGCGGGCTAGCGCGTCGAGCCGGAGGGCGCCGGCCGCAACCTGACGGCATCTGGTCGCCCTCCTCACCGGCTCGAACCGGTTCCACCGGCGGTGCCGGACCTCGTCCCCCACGGGTCCGGCACCGCCGGCTGCCCCGCCATCCGCGTTCGGTCGATAGTTTCCCGCTAGGCATCGTCTAGGAGACGGCGCATGAGGCCGACAACCCGTTGGGCCATCCTCTTCATGGGACCGCCCATATTGCTGTTCACCGCGATCGTGGTGGTGCCCACGGCCATGGCCCTGCGGCTCAGCTTCACCGACGCCAACATCCTGGGGCAGACCAGCCAGTGGATCGGCTTCGACAACTTCGTCGAGGCCTTCACCAACGAGCACGTGCGGAAGTCGATCCGCATCACGCTGGTGTGGACGCTGTTCGGCGCACTGCTCCCGCCCGCGCTGGGCCTCGGGATCGCCATGATGCTTCAGGCCAACACCCGCTTCGCGGCCATCATGAAGTCGGCGCTGTTCGTGCCGATCTCCATCAGCCTGGTAGTGGTGGGCCAGGTGTGGATCTGGATCTACCAGCCCGGCGACGGACTGATCAACCAGATGCTGGGCATGGTCGGGCTCGAGAGCCTCGAGGAGGCGTGGCTGGCCAACCGCTCGACCGCGCTGTGGGCGGTGTTCATCGCCTGGGCATGGCAGCAGGCCGTGCTGGCCATGATCCTCTACCTGGCCGGGCTCACGTCCATCCCCGGAGAGCTGGTCGAGGCGGCCAGGGTCGACGGAGCCGGCCAATTCCAGGTGTTCCGCCGGGTGATCATGCCGCTGCTGCGGCCGATCACGACGGTGGTGCTGTCGCTGATCGCCATCAACTCGCTGCGCAACTTCGACCTGGTGTTCGCCATGACGCAGGGCGGGCCGGTCCGCGAGACCGAGACGATGCCCATGCTGGTGTGGCGCATCCTGTTCCGCCAGCACGAGCAGGGGCTGGCCAGCGCGGTGTCGCTGATCCTGTTCGCCATGACCCTGGTCGTCATCGGCGGTTTGACCTGGTGGGGCAGGCGAGGCAGCTATGTCGACTAGCACCGCCTCCCTGGCCGCCGACAGAGCCGACAGCACCGGCAGCACCGCGCCCGAACACGGCGCAGGCCGCCGCGGCCGCACGCTGCGACGACGGGCCGGGATGGTGCTGATCGCCGTTTTCGTGGCGTTGTACCTGGTGCCGGTGGCCGGCGTGCTGGCGACTTCGCTCAAGACCAACGCCGAGATCGCCGAGCGCGGCATCTGGGCGCTGACCGGAAAGCTCACCCTCGCCAACTACCTCGATGTGTGGAGCACGGCCAACACTGTCCGCTACCTGATCAACTCGTTCCAGGTGGCCATCCCGGCGGTGGTCGTCTCCATCGCGGGCGGCACGCTCATCGGGTACGCCCTGGCCAAGTTCAGGCCCAGAGGCGGCACCGCCATACAGCTGGTCATCGTCTCCGGGCTGTTCGTCCCGCCCCAGGTGCTGCTGGTGCCCCTGTTCACGATGTTCAGGAGCTTCGACCTCCTCAACACCCTGTGGCCCATGATCCTGATCCACTCCGCGGTGGGGTTCTCGGTGTGCACCCTGGTGATGCGGAACTTCTTCGAGCAGATCCCCGACTCGCTGCGCTACGCGGCGCTGATCGACGGCGCCAGCGAGGGCGAGGTCTTCTGGCGGGTCATGCTGCCGCTGGCCCGGCCCGCGCTGGCCGCCCTGGCCACGCTGCAGTTCACGTTCATCTGGAACGACTTCCTCTACCCGCTGGTGTTCACGAGCGCCCGGGACGACGTGGCCACCATCATGCTGGGGCTGCTCAACGTGAAGGGCCAGTTCACGGTGGCCTACGGGACCCAGGCCTCGCTGGCGGTCATCGCCAGCATTCCCACCGTCGTCATCTTCTTCGTCTTCCAGAAGCACTTCGTCCGGGGCCTGCTGTCCGGGGCCCTGAAGGAGTAGCCGTGCTGCGCGTGGGAATCATCGGGTGTGGCCGGATCTCGGATCTGCATGTTCTCGGGTACCGGGACCGTGACGACGCGGCCGTGGTCGCACTCTGCGACATCGAGCCGGAGAACGCCGCGTCCAAACGGCGCCAGTGGGGGCTGCCCGACGCCACGATCTTCGAGGACTACCGCGAACTGTGCGAGTCGGGCCTGGTCGACCTGGTGGAGATAATCGTCCCGCACCACCTCCACTACGAGGTCGCCGCGTTCGCCATCGGCTGCGACCTGCACGTGTCGCTGCAGAAGCCGATGTCGCTGAACCTCGACGACGCCGATCGCCTCATGAGCGCGGCCGGCGAGACGTCGAGGGTGGTGCGCCTCTACGAGAACTTCCTGTTCTACCCGCCCGTCCTGAAGGCGCTGGAACTCATCGAGCAGGGCCTCATCGGCGAGCCCCTGTCGGTGCGGCTCAAGAGCAACGCCGGGTACAGCCCGAGCGCATGGGACATACCCTTCTCGGCGCTGCTGTGGCGCCACAACCCCGACGAGTGCGGCGGCGGGCCGCTGGTGTTCGACGACGGCCACCACAAGTTCTCGCTGGCCTGGATCGTCCTGGGGCAGCCGTCGGAGGTGCACGCCTGGATCGGGTCCACCTACGTGCTGTCGTTCGAGCTGGACTCCCCGTCGCTGGTCTCGATGCGCTACGAGTCCGGCGCGATCGCCAACCTGGAGGTCGTGTACTCCCAGGAGCTGCTCATCGAGGGCACCGAGCACTACGCGCAGGACGACCGGATGGAGATCACCGGCACCAGGGGAGTCATCTGGGTCAACCGGGGCCACGGGCAGATCGGCGAGGTTGCACCGGTCGTCAGCTATGCCGAAGGGCAGGTGGAGACCTATCCGTGCCCGACGGGCTGGGAGCAGTCGTTCATCGGGGCCACCCGCAGCCTGCTCGACACCATCGCGGCGGGCCGCGAACCGGTTCTCACCCTGGCCGAGGGCCGCGACGTGCTGGCGGCCGCTCTCGCCGCGCAGCGATCGGCAGCCGAAGACGCCGTCGTGGGCGTGCAGGACCCGGTCGGCCGGTCACCCCGGTCCGTGAGGTCCGAGCTGGTGGCATGGGCTCCCCCGGGGGACGACGCCGCGCCAGGAGGGGCTTAGGTGGCCGCCAGCGAGCCTCGTGTGGGAGGCGCCCTCATGACCGGTCTCGACGTGCTCGAGGCGCTCGGGTCGGTTCCCGGCCCGATCGGGCTCAGCGAGCTGGCCCGGGTGCTCGACGCCGACAACGGCCATGTGCACCGGCTCCTGGCCGTGCTCACCAAGCGGGGCTACGTGCACCGCGACGAGTCCAACAAGACCTACATCCTCGGCGCCGGAGTGGTGCAGCTGGCCGGCTCGCTGCTGCGAAACATGGACCTGGTCAACGAGGCCCGGCCGCTGATGCGGGAGCTGATGAACGCCACCGGGGAGTCCGTCCACCTCGCCCACCGCACGGTCGGCGGCGGCGTGTACCTGGCTCGCGAGCGCCTGGCCCGCCGGGTCACGGTGGAGACCGAGATCGGGTCTCCGGTCGTCGTCCACGCCACCTCCACGGGCAAAGCGCTCTACTGCCGCGACTCGGTCGACATGCTCGAGGAGGTCGTCGAGTGGGAGACGCTGGAGCGGTTCACCGAGCACACCATCACCGACCGGCAGGCACTGCTGGACGACTTGGCGGCAACCGCCGAGCGGGGCTTCGCGCTCGACAACGAGGAGCTGAGTATCGGTGTGCGCTGCGTGGCGGCGCCGGTGGTGGACATCGGCGGGAGCATCCGCGCCTCCATCGGAATCTCGGGCCCGACGACGCGCCTCGACGCCGAGACGATAGGAAAGTGCGCTGTGGTGGTGTGCTCGGCAGCCAAGACCCTGTCGGAGATCCTGGGAGGGCATTGGGACTTCCCGCTGCCCTCCTCGGACCCTGTCGTACTCGAATGAGCGCTCCCAGCCCGGCTGCGCCCTCCAACGGTGCGTCCCACACAGCCGCGGTGAGAGACAGGAACCTGGAGCGCCTGACCGGGCGCGATCATGACGTGCTCATCGTCGGCGGAGGCATCAATGGAGCCATCTCGGCTCTGGCCCTGGCCAGCCACGGGCTGAGCGTCGCGCTGATCGACTCCGAGGACTTCGCCTCGGGTGTGAGCCAGGAGTCGTCCAACCTCATCTGGGGCGGCTTCAAGTACCTGCAGACCTACGACGTGGCGCTGGTCGCGGGGTTGTGCCGCTCCCGGAATCTGCTGGCCCGCTCGTACGCCAGCCGCGTCCAGGAGGTCCGGTTCCTGGCCGCGCTGGGGTCCACTTCGCCGTACTCGCCCGCCTACGCGGCACTGGGAGCGCACGCCTACTGGGCCCTGGGGCGGTTCGCGACGGGCCGTCCCCGGCTCCTGTCGTCTCGTTCGCTGGCGACGGCCGAGCCCACCATCGACTCGGGCGACGTCCAGGGCGCAGTCGAGTACTCCGACTACCTGCTGGCCGACAACGACGCCCGGTTCGTTCTCCAGCTCCTGCTCGACGCGGTCGACAGCGGAGCGATCGCGGTGTCCAGAATGCGGCTCGACGGCGCGGAGCGGGCCGGTCACGGCTGGCGGGCCGAGGTGATCGACCGGCTGACCGGCGACCGGCACACCGTGGAGGCCGCGGTGCTGGTCAATGCGGCCGGCCCGCGCGCCACCGAACTCGCCGCGCTCACCGGCACCGCGCTCCGCCAAGCCCTCTGCTACTCGAAGGGAGCGCACATCGTCGTGCCCCAGGTGACCGAGTCGGGGCGGGTGCTGGCGTTCTTCGACGACGATCAGCGGTTGTTCTACGTCATCCCGATGGGCCACCGGTCCCTCATCGGCACGACCGACACCCGGGTCGAGGAAGCGGAGGCGTCGATAACCCACGACGACCGCGACTTCCTGCTCGAGCAGGCCAATGCCCGGCTCCGGCTGCCGCAGCCGCTCCGAGACGACGACGTGATCGCCTACCGATGCGGCGTCCGAGCCCTGGTAGTCGACGAGAGCGAGGACACCGACCGCGACTGGACCGAGCTGTCGCGTCGCCACGCCGTGGAGGCAGACCGGCAGCGGGCGACCATCTCCATTCTCGGGGGCAAGCTCAGCGACTGCCTCAACGTGGGACAGGAGGTGGTGACCGCGGCCCGCAAGTGTGGACTGGCGCCCGAGGTCCCGGACCGTGCCTGGTACGGCGAACCGCCTGCCGGCGTGCGGGACCGCTTCCATCGCAGCGCCGTCCGGGCGGGCATCGACGAGCCCGCGGCGGCGAGGTTGTGGCGCCGGCACGGCCGCCGGGCCCTCGAGGTCACCGACCTGGTGGAGGAGACGCCCGAACTGGGCGAGCCCCTCAGCGACCTAGTCGAATGCTCGGCCGCGGAGGTCATGGTCATGGCCCGCCACGAGCACATCCTGTCGATGGACGACTTCCTGAGGCGCCGTACCATGCTCGCCATGCTCGAGACGGCCGAGACGCTGAGCCGCGATCCGGGCGTGGAACGCGCCGAGAGCCTGCTGTTCGGGCCAGGGCCCGAGCGGCCCGTGAGCGCAGCGAACAAGAGCGGGAGTGGCGAGGCATGACCGTCGTACTGGCCATCGACGCCGGCACGACCAGCGTGCGCACTATCGCCTTCGACGACTCCGGGCGGATGGTGGCGTCGGCCCAGCGCGAGTTCCCCCAGTACTTCCCGATGCCGGGGCGCGTCGAGCACGACGCGGCCGAGATCTGGGACGCGGTGCAGTCGACGCTGGGCGAGGTGGTCGGCAGGCTGGAAGAGGCGCCTGCCGCCATCGGCGTCACCAACCAGCGCGAGACGGTGGTGGCCTGGAGCCGGGAGCGCTCCGAGCCGGTCCATCGGGCCATCGTGTGGCAGGACCGCCGCACCGCGTCGCGCTGCACGCAACTGGAACAGGACGGCGCGCTGCCGCTCGTGCGCGAGCGCACCGGGCTTGTGCTCGACCCGTACTTCTCGGCCTCGAAGCTCGAGTGGATGCTCACCGAGGGCGGGGTGGCAACCGGCACCGACCTCGCGTTGGGCACGGTCGACAGCTGGATCGTGTGGAACCTGACCGGCGGCGAGGTCCACGCCACCGACGCCACCAACGCCAGCCGCACCATGCTGTTCGACATCGGGGCGCTGCGATGGGATCCGGAGCTGTGCTCGCTGTTCGGCGTCCCGGTCGAGGCGCTGCCGCGGGTGCGGCCCTCCAGCGGAACGTTCGGGGTCACGGGCCCGGACGCCGCCTGCGGCGCGGGCATCCCGATCTCCGGCATCGCCGGCGACCAGCACGCCGCCCTCTTCGGACAGGCCGCGTTCGCGCCGGGCGACGCCAAGAACACCTACGGCACCGGCTCGTTCGTGCTGATGAACGTGGGGGCCGAACTGCCGGCGCCCGCCGACGGTCTGCTCACAACGATCGCCTGGCTGCTGGACACGCCACAGGGTCCGACCCCGGCGTACGCGCTGGAGGGAGCGATATTCGCCACCGGAGCAGCCATCCAGTGGCTTCGAGACGGCCTCGGGATCATCGCGGGGGCCGCGGAGATCGAGGGGCTCGCTCAGCAGTGCGATTCGACGGGCGGGGTGTTCCTGGTCCCGGCCTTCGCCGGTCTCGGCAGCCCGCACTGGGATCCCTACGCTCGCGGCGCCGTCATCGGCCTGACCCGGGGCACCGGGCGGCCGGAGATCGCCCGAGCCGCGGTGGAGGCCATGGCCTACCAGACCCGCGACGTCGTCGAGGCGATGGCGGCCGCCACCGGCACGCCGGTTCGCAACCTGCGCGTCGACGGGGGCGCATCGGTGATGGACTCCATGTTGCAGCTGCAGGCCGACCAGCTCGGAGTGGCGGTCCAGCGCCCCAAGCTTCAGGAGGCGACCGCTCTCGGCGCCGCCTATCTGGCCGGGCTGGCCGCCGACGTCTGGCCGTCGTTGGAAGCCGTCTCCGGCCACTGGGAACTCGACTTCGAGGCTGTCCCCGGCGGGGCGCGGGGCGCCGCTGACGCCGCTTACGCCGACTGGAAGCGCGCCGTCGAGCGCAGCAAGGGGTGGGCGACGGAATGAGCCGGGTAGCAGTGGTGACGGGTGCGGCCGGCGCCATCGGCTCAGCGGTGTGCAGGCGCCTCAGCGGGGGCGGCGACGCGGTCGTCGGCCTCGATGCCGCTGACAGCGCCGTAGCCGACACAGTCGAGACCGTCGCCTGCGACATATCCGACGCCGAGTCGGTAACCGCTGCCTTCGACGCCATCCGCGACCGGCACGGCCACCCCACCGTTCTGGTCAACAGCGCCGGCATCACCGGCGCGGGAGGCGTGGAGGACGAGAGTCCCGAGGACTGGCGCCGCATCCTCGACGTGAACCTCACCGGCGCCTACCTGTGCACCCGCCAAGTGATCGCGGGCATGCGGGCAGCCGGCGAGGGCAGGATCGTGAACATCGCATCGGTCAACGGCCGCTTCGGCGGATCGCCCCTCTCGGGACCGGCCTACGCGGCCAGCAAGGGCGGGCTGATCACGCTCACTCGCTTCCTGGCCCTGCACCACGCCGCCGACAACATCACCGTCAACGCGGTGGCCCCCGGACCCCACGACACGCCCATGTGGCAGGCGCTCGACCCCGTATGGCGCGAGCGCATTCTGGCCACCGTGCCCGGCGACGCGCCGGGAGACCCCGGCGACCTGGCCGCGATGGTGGAGTTCCTGTGCGGACCGCACGCCGGCTACATCACCGGCGCCACCATCGATGTCAACGGCGGTCAGTGGATGGGTTAGCCGATGGCATAGGTCGATGGGATAGGTTCGCGAGCCGTGTCAAACAGCCGACCGACCATCAAGGACATCGCAAGGGTGACCGGAGTCTCGGTGGCTACGGTCAGCCGCGCCCTGCGCAATCTTCCCTATGTGGCGTCCGCAACACGCTCCAGGGTGCTGGATGCCGCGGCCGAACTCCAGTACGAGGCCCACCCCCAGGCCTCCCGCCTCGCGTCGGGACGGACCTGGACCATCGGGCTGGCGGCGCCCCAGTTCGGGTCCTGGTTCCCGTCCCGGGCGTTGGGCGGCATCAACTCGGTGTTCGCCGAAGCGGGCTACGACCTGCTCATCTCGATGATGGCAACTCCGGAGGACCGTCGGCGGTTCCTTCACGAAGCCCGCTCCTTCTGCAGGCGAGTCGACGGGATAGTCCTGATCGACACGTTTGTCAGCGCCGAGGGGAACTCGGCCGGCGACTTCTTCGATCGGCCCGTCGTGGCGGTGAACGAGCGGCTCGAGGGCGCAGCATCGATCATCATCGACAACCGGCTCGCAGCCAGACGGGCCGTAGAGCACCTCATCGAACTGGGGCATGATCGCATCGGCCTAGTCGTGGGCCCCCAGTTGGAAGACCTTCCGACGCCGGTCCCCGCACAGCGCCTCCTCGGCTACGAGGATGCCTTGCGAGCAGCCGGGCTGCCCTGCGAGCCCCAACTGGCGGTGAGCGGCGATTGGACGGCCGCCGGCGGCGCGGTCGCAGTGTCCAGGCTGCTCGAATGCGCCGAACCGCCCACTGCGGTGTTCTGCATGTCCGACCAGATGGCGTTCGGCGTGCTGTGGGCAGCCGCGAGGCGCGGCCTGAACATTCCCGGCGATCTCTCCGTGATCGGCTTCGACGACCACGACCTCTCCGAAGCAATGGGCCTTACCACCATGCGGCAGGCAGTGGACGAGATGGGTGTCCGGGCCGCGGAGACGGTGATGGCGCTGATCGGCGGCGAGCCCGTCAGCGACATCACCTGGGATGTGCCGCTGATGGTGCGGGAGACCACTTCGTCGGTGGGTTGATTCCGTGGGGTGGCCGCGCTACCTTCCAAATCTGTAAACGTTTGCATCCCTGGGAGGGAAGAAATGAAGACACATTCGCGCCTATGGCTCATCCTCGGCGCGCTGCTCAGCCTCGCCCTCGTGGCGTCGGCCTGCGGCGACGACGAGCCGGTAGCGGACACCAGTGCCGCCGACGCCGCGGCTGCGGCCGCTCAAGCCGACGCCGCCGCAGCTGAGGCGGAGGCCGCGGCTGCGGCCGCTGAAGCCGACGCCGCCGCGGCTGAGGCGGAGGCCGCGGAGACCGCGGCTGCTGAAGCGCAGGCCGAGGCCGACGCGGCTGCCGCCAGAGCGGCCGAAGCCGAAGCCGCGCTCGAAGCTGCTATGGCCGAGGCCGAGGGGGCGATCGACCCCGATGTCGTCGCTGAGCTCGAGGCCGAGCTGGAATCGGCTGCCGCCGAAGCCGCCGAGGCTCAGGCCGAGGCCGAAGCGGCTGCTGCCGCCGCCGCCGAGGCCGAGGCGGCGATGCAGGAGATGGAGATGAGCCTGGCCGGCAGCGTCGTCACCATTCTCGGTCCCGAGACCGGGTCGGAGGCCGAGGGCTTCCTGGCCGGTTTCGAGCCACTGCGTGAGCGCACCGGGATCGTCGTCCGGTACTCGGGCACCCGCGACGCCACCACCGAGCTGAACCTGGCGGTGGAGGCCGGCGACCCGCCCGACATCGTCATCATCCCCCAGCCCGGCCGGATCCTCCAGTTCGGCGAGTCCGGCGACGCGGTCGCCATTCCCGACTCGATCATGGCCAACATCGGCGGCTCGTACGACCAGTTCTGGTTCGACCTGGCCACCACGGGCGGCAACGTCTACGGCGTGCCCAACAAGGGCGACGTGAAGAGCCTGGTGTGGTACAGCCCGCAGGGCTTCGCCGACAACGGCTACGAGATCCCCCAGTCCTGGGCCGAGCTCGAGGCGCTCATGGAGCAGATGAAGGGCAACGGCCAGACCCCGTGGTGCGTCGGCATCGAGTCCGGCGCGGCCACCGGCTGGGCCTTCACCGACTGGATGGAGGACATGATGCTCCGCCTCCACGGGCCCGCGGTCTACGACCAGTGGGTCAGCCACGAGATCCCCTTCAACGACCCCAGGGTCGTCGAGGTGGCCGAGTTCGTCGGCAGCATCTGGTTCGCGGAGGGCAACGTGAGCGGCGGCCGCGACCTGATCTCCCAGCGCAGCTTCCGCGAGATGGCGGCGGCCCACCTCAACGGCGAGTGCATGATGCACCGGCAGGCCAACTTCGCGGGCGCCCACTACCTCGAGGCCGGCGCGTCGTCGCTCGGTCCCGACGGTGACGTGAACGTGTTCTACCTGCCGACCATCAGCGACGAGTTCGGCACCGTGGTGCTCGGAGCGGGGACCCATGCGGTGGCCTTCACCGACAAGCCCGAGACCCTGGCGGTGCTGGAGTACATCGGCACGGCCGAGTACGCCAACGCCCGCATCATGTCGGACAAGGGCGGCTTCCTGTCGCCCAACCGCGACCATGACACGTCGCTGTACAGCTCCTCGTTCGACCGGGCCCTCGCTGAGATCCTGGTCAGCGCAAACCCGTTCCGCTTCGACGCCTCGGACCTGATGCCGGGCGAGGTCGGAGCGGGCGAGTTCTGGCGGTCGGGCACCGACTACGTGTCGGGCTCCAAGACCGCTCAGGAGTTCGCCGACGACACTGAGGACGCCTGGCCGTCCTGACAGCCGTTTAGGGAGGGGGGCGCGCATGGCGCCCCCCTCCCGCTCCGGCAAACATAGATCACCGGTACCGGCAGCCCAGGGGGGTCCGTGGCCCAGTTGGTAACCATGCTCGTGAGCGTCGCCGGGGCGCTCCTGGTGTCCGCGGTGGTGTTCATCGGCGCGAACCGCGCCGTGGACAGTGTCCGGAGCCGCTGGCCCGCCTTCACAGCCTCGCTGGGCGTGCTCGCAGGCCTGCTCGCGGGCGCGGTGGTACAGCACAACGGTTGGCTCCCCCGTGGCCCGGCCGTGGGAGGCCCCCTCAAGGAGGGTTGGCTGCTCATCGCTGCCGGCGGGATCGCGGGAGCGGCAGTCGGGGCCGTGGTCGGCAGGCTGGCCCAGCCGGCCCTGACGCGGCGCGCGCACTGGGAGGAACGCCTCCGACCCTGGGTGTTCGTCGGTCCGGCGCTGGTCTTCGTGGCCGGCGGGCTCGTCCTTCCCGGTCTGCGCACGCTGTTCCTGTCGTTCAAGAACGGAACCCGGGGCCGCGAGCCCGGCTTCACGCTCGAGCACTACACCGACATCTTCACGAACCGGACCTTCTTCACCTTCGAGGGGTGGCCGTCCATCTTCACCGGCCGGCTCTTCATAGTCGGGCTGGCGGCCGCGGTCGTCGCCGCGGCGGCCGCGTGGGCGAGTTCGTCACTCATCGTCGGCGGGCCGGCGCGGGTGGCTGCGGCCACCCGGCTGATGCGGGCACTCAAGGTCGTGGCGGCCCTGCTGATGGTCGCCGTAGCGGTGGGGTTCATCGAGTCGCTGGTGCGCGAGCCCAACCGCTCCGAGATCATGGACGTGCTCACCGTGGTCGTGTCGAGCCGGGTCACGCTGTGGATCGCGGTGGTCGCCGCCGCGCTGATCCTGACCGCATGGCTCGCGGCGCGGGCCCGCGGCCGCGAGGTGGAACTCGACTGGGGATCGCCGGCTGCGTCCTCGCTGGTGGTCGCGGCCGCCATCCTGATCGTGTTCGGTGCGCTGTCGACCCTCCGGGGCGTGGTCTGGAACAACATCTGGTGGGTGGTGACCGTGGCCGGGCTGTCCACCGTCCTCGGCCTGCTGCTGGCCGTGCTGGCCGAGCGGGCCCGGGGAGAGCGGATCGGCAAGACCCTGATCTTCATGCCCATGGCCATCTCGATGGTCGGGGCGGCCGTCATCTGGGACTTCATGTACGAGGTCCAGCCCATGGGCAACCAGACCGGGTTGTTCAACGCTGTCCTCCAGGGCCTCGGCTTCACCCCCCGCGGCTTCTTCATCAACGCCACCATGATCCCCTGGAACAACTTCTGGATCATGTTCATCATGGTGTGGATCCAGACCGGCTTCGCCATGGTCGTGCTGGCCGCAGCCATCCGGGCCGTGCCGGAGGAGCTCACTGAGGCGGCCGAGGTCGACGGGGCAAGCCGGGCACAGATCTTCTGGCGGGTGGTGATGCCCCAGATCAGGCCCACCATCATCGTGGTGGTCACCACCCTCATAGTGATCGTCACCAAGGTCTTCGACCTGGTCAAGGCCACCACCAACGGCGCCAACCGCACCAACGTGCTGGCCAACGAGATGTTCGACCAGCTCCGCGACCGCAACTTCACCTCCAGCAGCGCCTTCGCGGTCGTGCTGTTCGCCCTGGTGCTGCCGGTGATGATCTACAACATCCGGCGTCTCCAGCGGGAGCTGGCATGACGTCGCCGCAGACCGCCTTGATGCCCACCGGGCTCCGGCTGCGGCGCCTGGCCGCGGAGGCGCCCACCTGGGTGATGTGGCTGATCGTGGTCGTGTGGACGGTGCCGACCATCGGGCTGTTCGTCTCGTCGTTCCGCAAGGTGCGCGACATCGACTCCTCGGGATGGTGGACCGCCTGGAACGATCTCGACAACCTGACGCTCCAGAACTACCGGGACATCTTCCGCGAGTCCGCGGCCCAGCCTTCGATGTGGGAGTTCGCCCTCAACTCGGTGGCCATCGTCGTGCCGGCCACGATCATCCCGATTGCGGTGGCGGCCTTCGCGGCCTACGGGTTCGCCTGGATGGACTTCCGGGGCCGCAACTGGCTCTTCATCGGACTGGTGTCGATGATCGCGCTGCCCAACCAGATGGCGTTCGTTCCCCTTCTCCAACTCTTCAACGGCGGCGCCCGGTTCACCATCCCCGGCGTCGACTGGACCCTGGCGCTGCTGCCCGACGTGGGCATCGCCAACACTGCGGCCGCGGTCTGGCTCACCCACACCGCGTTCGGTCTGCCGCTGGCCGTGCTGCTGCTGCACAACTTCGTCAGCCAGCTGCCCCGCGACATCTTCGAGGCAGCCCGCATCGACGGCGCCAGCCATTTCACCATCTTCTGCCGGCTGGTAGTTCCTCTGGCCCGCCCCGCGCTGGCTGCGTTCGCGGTGTTCCAGTTCCTGTGGACCTGGAACGACTACCTGATCGCCTCGGTGTTCCTCAACGAGAACGAGCCGATGACCATCGCGCTGGTGAACCTGGTGGGGGAGCGCGGCCAGAACTTCCAGCTCCGCTTCGCCTCCGCGTTTGTGATCATGGTGGTACCGCTGATCGTCTTCTTCAGCCTCCAGCGCCACTTCGTGCGCGGCCTGCTGGCCGGCTCCGTCAAGGGCTGACCCCACGGCCATGGCCGCGCCCGCTCCACGCGCCGGCCTCGCCAGATCACTCGCGCGAGCCGTAGCAGATATGCGGGCGGGCTACACGCCCAGGGCCGTGAGGGGGAGGACCGTGGTCCCGTCGGGCCGGTCGTAGCCGTAGCCAGTGGCGGTGACGATCAGCAGCTTGGACGGCGCGGGCAGGCGCGAGTCGTCGACCCTGTCGCTCAGCCGCAGCAGCGACCGGGCCGCCTGCTCGATGCCTTCTACGCCGCCGAGTTTGACCTCCGCGGCCAGCCAGCGTCCGTCGCGAGCCTCGACGATGGCATCGACCTCCAGCTGGTTGCTGTCGCGGTAGTGGTAGACGGAGGCTCTGGCGGCCTGGCTGTAGATGCGCAGGTCACGCACCGCCAGCGACTCGAACAGGAGCCCGAGCGCCTCCAAGTCGGCCAGCAGCCGCCCGGGGGCGGCCCCGAGGGCAGCAGCCGCGAGCGACGGATCCACGAAGTGCCGTTTGGGCGAGCTCTGGAGCGTGGCCCGCGATCGCAGATGCGAGCGCCATGCCGGGACGTCCTCGACGACGAACAGCCGCTCCAACGAGCGCAGGTACTCGGTGGCGGTGGCGCGGTTGAGTGGCCGGTCGCCGGCCGTCTCGACCGCGAGCTTGGAGAACGATGCCGTAGTAGCCACATTGCGGGCTATGGAAGCGACCAGCCTGGCCACCCCGCCCGGATCCCGGGCCACTCCGTCCACCGAGCTGACGTCGGTCCGGCAGAGTTCCGCGATGTAGTCGTCCAGGAAGAGCTGAGCATCCGCCACCGACCGGCCGAGCAGGCGAGGCCAGCCACCACGGCACAGTGCCGCGACCACGTCCTGGAAGTCTGCGTCGGGGCGCCGTGCGGCTACTGGCTCGCCTTCGAGCAGGGCCTCCAGCGACACGTCGCCGGTGGACTCCCCGGTCTCGAGCAGCGACATCGGCCTCATCCTCACCCGGGAGACCCGCCCCGCGCCGGAGTGCCGGGTGATGTCGTCTGCGGGAGCGGCCGAGCCGGTGAGGATGAAGCGGCCGGTGCGGTGTCCCTCGTCGCTGGCGCGCCGCACCTGGTTCCAGACCTCCGGGGCCA
This sequence comes from Acidimicrobiia bacterium, assembly GCA_022828135.1. GTDB lineage: Bacteria > Actinomycetota > Acidimicrobiia > Acidimicrobiales > Aldehydirespiratoraceae > Aldehydirespirator. The sequence continues at coordinate 83,674 of JAJEJB010000018.1, forward strand.
GCTGCCACTCGTCGAGCAGGCGGGGCTCTGCGCCCTCGAGCGTGAGGCCAGGCACGAGCGGGACCGACCTGCGGGCGTTGAGGTCCCGATCGAACAGCACTTCGCTTCGGGCGAAGTTGCGTCCTGTCCACGTCTTGCCGCAACCCTTGGGGCCCTCGATCACGACTGCCGGCATGGCGGCGAGAGCCCGCGCCACGACGGCGTCCGCCACTCGCTCCCGGTACCCGTCAGGGGTGAGTGTCACTGGCATCGGACCTCGGACTGCCACCACGAACCTACAACTTCCGGGACTTGTAACCTACAACTTCTGTGACTTGCAGCCTACAACTTCTGGGACTTGCAACCTACAACTTCTGTGACTTGCAGCCTGCCAGCGACACCCTGGTGGATGGTTGGTGCTTGAGAAGGTTCACGAAGCAGAGCTGTTGCTAGTGTTGTCGCATGGCAACTCGTCCGAGGCTGCAATGATGGCGATGGTGGCGGCCGGCGATCTCGAGACGGGATCGGCCGCGGGTGCCTCGCCCCGTAAAGGTGGCCAAAGAAGTTCGATGCAATACGATTCCGGTTGTGGGGAAGTGGAGATCCTCTAGCCCCGGCGGCCCGGTGCGGCTGACCTCTTGCGCCGCGGGGGGGGGGGCGTCGAAGGACGTTTGCTCGTCTGGCCGAGGCAATGAGATCCGCCTCAGGATTGCGGGGTCTCGTCGGCGTGATCGTGGCGGCGCTGGTGGGGTCGGTGCTGTCGGTGGCGCCGGTGCCGTTGTTGTCGGATCCAGGGGGGTTGCTGGCGCCTTCTGAGGTTGGGGCGCAGCAGGTTGCCTCGCAGGCGGTTCTGCATCGCGACACGATTGTCGAGGGCCAGACGCGCGCCTTCCAGATCACCAACGTCGCGACCCGGCCCGAGTACTACCTGCACGCCAGCGTCGCGGGCTCCTTCAGCGCCGAGGCCTCGGACGTCACCATCACGACCAACAATCTGTTGGGCCAGGCGCTGGTTGTTACGCCCGATGCCGACGGCCCGCGCGCCTACCCCGACAGCGTCTACAGGCGCATCCGCTTCGAGGTGACGGCGAACGCCGACAGCGACGGCGCGGGCGACGAGACCTTCGGCGTGCGCCTGTGCACCACCGCGGACTGCAGCGGCGGCACGGTTCTGGGTGAGTGGACGGTCACGATCACCGAGCCTCAGGCGGACATGACTCTCTCCGGCACGGGCGCGACGCTGACCATCGCTGGCGGAAGCGCGCTCTCCGTCATGGAGGACACCGCCAACGGCGACGGCCGCGACCGCCGAGCCAGCTTCAGCATCGACGTCACCACCGCGCCCACGTCTGACATCGTCGTCGTCGCCTACACCGAGACCGGGGTGAGTACCGGCACGAGAATGGCTCCATTTGCCCGCATCAACAGTGCGCTCTCCCCCGACTACCCGCCCCACGGTCAAGCAGGCCACAACGATGTGCGGGCCGAGTACGTCGTTGGCTACTGGGCATCGGGCGCGACGGGCTCCCAGGATTTCACCGTCATCTCCACCGACAACGCGGTCGACAGCGCAGGCGGGACGGTCACGGGCAACCTCAAGTTCAAGCTCTATGTGGACAATGAGGCCTTCCGTACCACCTTGAGTGGCACAAGCTCGGACACGGCGTATGGCAATGCCACCGCCTACACGGCCATCGCCATCCCCGATCTGCCGGTCCATGTGACCGACGACGACGAGCCGACGCGCGTCCGGCTGCTGCCCACGAGTCCCGCCGACAACGAAGCCACCGAAGGCAACACGGACAAGGCCACGGTGCTGGTCAGGCTCGACCGCGCCCTGGTCGCCGGCGAGGAGGTCACGGCGCTGCTGACCTTCAGCGGCGCG
>JAJEJB010000019.1 GCA_022828135.1 Acidimicrobiia bacterium
TGCGGCGCAGCACCGACCGCAACACCAAAGCACGCCTCGGGCAGCTCGCACTGGCGATCGCCGCGATCATCACCATCAAACTCACCAAATGGGCCGACCGCTACAACCGCACCTAGCCACCTATTTGCGCTCGCTCTTAGAACATCGTCGGCTGCGCGGCTTGCGCCAGGGCGGTCTCGTGGCGTTCGTCGCGGATCGTGCCAGCCCGGGTGGTGATCTGGTTGCGGTTGCGGACCGCCCAGGTCCATACCTGCCCGTCGCGGTCGGCCTCGCCCAGCAGCCGCGGCAGTTCCGCCATCGCGGACCACAGCATCTCGTCGCTGTCTCGGCCGAGGTGCTGCAACACGTCCGCTATGGCGTGCATCTCGCGACCTTCCGCCGCCACCGCCAACGCGATGTCGATGGCGGGGCTATGGCCGCGAAGGTCGATGAACTTGGCGGCTTCGGTGCCGTAAGCGAACCGCGTCCCGCCCTTGTCTTTGACGAGCAGCCCGACAGCGTCGGCATCGTCGATGTCGTAGGAGAGACGCTGCCAGCGGGCCTCCGACGCGGCAGCCGTGCGGCGGCCGTGCTGTCTCGCCCAGGCCAGAGCGAACCGGGTACGGATGTCGAAGTCCTTGAGAGCAAACCGGTCGACGCGGATGTTGGCGGCTTCTTCGACCGCTTTGTGGGCGAGCCCCATGAAATGCTCGATCGGCACCTCGGCGCCTGTGAAGTCATGGACGTAGCTGTACTGGCCGGCGATCTCCATAGCCGGTGCGATGGCGGCCATGCGCTGATCAGAGTCGGCCAGTCCGTCGGCGTGCCAGCGCGGCACCAGCTCCGCGATCCGTTCCCGGATCTGTTCATCGACCCGACGCACATCACCGGGCTGACGGTCGGGGGCCGCGGCGCGGCAGACCATCATGATCGTGTTGTCGATGTGCTCGCCAGTCTGCTTCCCGCCCTTCTCAGTGCTGGCAGGCCAGGAACCAGTCAGCACCAGTCCAGCGTCGTTGATGGCGGTCAGGACCCGTGCCCAAGCGTCGGGATCGCCATGCCCGAACACGATGCTCACCACACCGCCCGCGGCGGTCTTGCGGCGAAGCCGTGCTCGGCTAGCGGCACCCGCTCACAGGTGAGCAGCCCGCCTTTGTGGGCACGGTCGAGGAAGCGTTCCACGATGATCGGGTTGACCCGACCGAGGCGGTCGTCGCGGGTGGCGGTGTCGGCCTCGTCGATGTCGACGCCGGAGGCGAGTTCACGCATCTCGGCGAAATGCGCGTCGCGGGCGGACCTGATCGCCTCCAGGGTCGGCCAGTCGCCGTCGAACCCGCCCCCGTCGTAGAACAGGCGCATCAGCCGGTCTGGTTCGTTTGCAGCGCCTGCGGTGCGGGCCCGTTCAAGGATCGCGTTGAGGCTGTCGAACATCTGCCCGCCCAACTCGTTGGCGGCCTCCACCAGCCGGTCCAGCAGCCGCTCATGCGCATCGCCTTCGCGGGTTCCCAGAGCGACGAGGTTGTAGAGCCACGCCTTGTCGCGCTGGCCGATGCGATGGATGCGGCCCATCCGCTGCTCGAGACGCACCAGCGACCACGGCACGTCCCAGTTGACCAGCACATTGGCCGCTTGCAGGTCGATGCCCTCGTTGCCGGCGTCGGTGGTGACGATCACCTGGAACCCGCCTGCTTGGAACTTCGCCTGCACCTTGGCGCGGTCGCGGTGGGTGAGCGCCCCGGTGTAGGACTCAGCGGTGAACCCCTCCTCGGTGAGTCGTCGGGTGATCCAGGTGGCGGTGTCGGCGAACTCCGTGAACACGACCGCCTGCCCGGTGCCGGGACTGATGCCGTGCTTGTTCAGGCAGCCGATCAGGTCCGGCCACTTCGACGTCACGAACCGGCTGGCAGTGACCTGTTTGGGGTTGAGCAGCTCGTCGATGTCGGTGAGCAGCGTCCTGATCTCTCTGCGCTCGGCTCGGGCGTCGGCCGAGTTGACGGATGTGACTCGCTCCTCGGCGTCGGGGTGCTCGACGTCGTCGATGTCGAGGTCGCGGGTGATCCGGTCCGAGGTGCCCATCAGCTCGGACCGGCGACGCAGCGTCCCCGCGAGAGAGTGCAGCGACGACGCGGCGCGTTTTCCGTACACCATGGCCGCGAGATGGCGGCCACGCTGCGGGAAGAACCGCTCCACGAGACCCTGTGCGGCGCGATAGAGGCGCCGTTCGGCGGAGTTGAGCGGCACTCTGATGTTCTGGGCCTCGCGGTCTCTGAACAGCGGGGTGCGGTTGTCGAAGTCGACGAGTTGCTCCTTCATGCGGCGCAGGAAATGCAACGACCCGGGCCGCAACACCATCCCACCCGCCGGGTTCCGGGCTCGACGATCGGGGCGAGGCGACGTGGGGAAGATGTCGGGGTCGACGAGGTGCATCAGCTCGCTGAAGAACCATTCGTCGCCGCGGTGCGGGGTCGCAGTCAATAGTACGGCGTTGGGCACAGTCGCCAACTGCTGGCCGACCCGGTGGAACGTCGCCGCGGTGGGGGTCATGCGGTGGGCCTCGTCGAAGATCACCGTATCCCAGCCGGCTGTGTCGGGATGCAGCGCCTCCAGCACCGAGGGGTTCGCTGCCGCGAGGTTCATCGACACGACCCAGGTGTCGAGCCCAGGCACCGACAGCCCCTGCTGGCGGACCGTCTCGGCGGTGACCTCGCGCAGGCCGCCACCGAAGAACCGGTCGAAGTCCTCGATCCACTTGTGGACCAGATGGGCGGGACACACCACCAGCGCCCGTTTGACAGTGCCGAGTCGTTGCACCTCGCGCAGCCACAGACCCGACATGATCGTCTTGCCGGTGCCGGGCTCATCAGCGAGCAGGAACCGCAGCCGCGGCTGGGGCAGCATCCGGCCGTACACGGCGGACATCTGATGCGGATACGGGTCCAGCGGAGCCGATGCCAACGCGGACGACGACGCGGTGCGGGCCGCGTTGAGGATCCACTCACCCCACAGTCCCGCCAGCAGCGCCGACGGTGGGGCTGTCCCGTCGGGTCGGATCACCCGCAACGCCCCGGGATGGTCGGCGCCGAGAGTCTCCTTGCGCAGCGCGCCAGGGTTGTCGGGGTTCTCCAGGTAGAGGGTCACTCCACCGGCGCTGTCATCGCCTACAGCGTCGACTACGAGGACTGACTGCTCGCCAGGGAGTTGCACAAAGTCGCCGTCTTGCGGCGCCGCGCCGCTTGAGCCGCTGACTGCATCGAACAGCTTGCGTGCGCTCACCGTCATACGGGCGACGCTGGTGGGGGATACGGTCATGGTCGGCGGCTCCACGAGGGGCATCGAGGCGCTATGCCGGAGGTCGCGGGACCCGGTAATGCGGTAGACATTATGGCAGACCCGGTACGACGGCCCGGACTGCGAACAGCCGGCGCCGCGCTCTGACATGGGGCGTATACGCTCGACGCACCCCACGTCTCCCACAGGCGCCATAATCTCGCCCCTGCCCTGGCCGCGGATTGCGAATGGCGCACGGCGGTTGCTACAGCGCGCAGGATGCGACCAGAGGCGACTGCCCGCCCGCGAGCTTGACGGTTCGGGCCTCGTCGCCCTCGCTGGTGAGCGGAGCGGCGATCCAGACCTCATCGAAGGGGCCCAGGCGGATCTCCGTCAACGGCGCGAGAGTCCTGTCGTGTATCGGCTCGCCGTCGCCGCTGAATGCGTGCTGCATCATCATGGTCAGGAAATGATGCGCACTCAGGGCGACGAGCCACTTCTCGCCGCGATGGCGTGACTGCTGTTTGGTGGACTTCGAGTCGATGCGCCGCTGGAGGTGATCGCGCACAACGCGCAGGTTGCCCAGCCTGCCGCCGTAGACGTGGTGAAACGGTGAGATGACCACGCCCGGGCCATCGGAGATGTTGGTGGGCACCATTAGCAGCCTGATCGCGCGGCGCAAGTGTACGGCCTCGAACCCGGGTATCTCAGCTACGCACTTGCGGACAATCTCATCGCAGAGCGCCTCGGACTCGTCGTGCCACGGCGGCTTCTCCCCTTGATGCGACTGTTGCCACTCGTGCATCTCAGAGATGCCGCCGTGGCGATCTTCCAGACGCGCCGCCGCGACCGGAGCCTCCGCGGTGATGATCCGGCGCAACGCCATTTTGACAGCTTCGTCGTCCTCCACGGACGGCGGGTCGTTGCTGAAGCGGCACACATCGAGATACCAGCGGCCCCTGGGAGAACGCTGTCTGCCGGTTGCCAGGTGACCTTCCTGGAGGTTCATGCCCGCCTCGGTCAGGAGAGTGATCTCCGCGGTCACAGGCCGCGCCTGCCGGTCGTCGTGCAGCGTCACAGCCCAGTCCGGGAAACCCGGCTCCGTGATCCGCTCCGTCGATGCCACACGGTCGTCGGCCTCGACGATGCGTCTGCCGACCAACTCGGACGCCTCCCACCAGTCCTGCATGCCCATTCCCGTCACAGCCGCGACCGCCCTCGCAGAGGACCGCTCGCCCCAGCCTCGCTCATCGGCACGCGCCGAACGAGTCCTCGCCAGAGGGCGAGAGAGGCTTGCTCGTAGCACCTCCTTGTCGTCGCCCGCTCACCGCGAGCGGACCGCTGCCTTGCCGGTCGCGCAATTCAGGGGCGTTCGGGGAGGGGATCGAGTACGTCTACTGCTTGCTGGCGGAGCCAGTGGTCCGCTAGCACCAGCAGGGCCATGGACTCGACCATGGGCACGGCGCGGGGCAGGACGCACGGGTCGTGGCGGCCCCGGGCGGCCAGGGTCGTCTCGTCACCGTCCCGGGTGACCGTCTGCTGCTCGGAGGCGATGGTGGATGTCGGCTTGAACGCCACCCTCACCACGATGTCCTCTCCGTTGGAGATTCCGCCCTGCACACCGCCTGAACGGTTCGACGCAGTGCGGATCCCGTCGGAGGGGTCCGTTCTGAACGGATCGTTGTGGGACAGGCCGGTGAGACGGGTGCCGCTGAAGCCGCTGCCGATCTCGAAGCCCTTGGCCGCCGGCAGCGACAGCATGGCGCCGGCCAAGGCCGCCTCGAGCTTGTCGAACACCGGCTCGCCCAATCCAGCGGGCACGCCCCGGCATACGCACTCCACCACGCCGCCCAGCGAGTCGCCGTCGCGCCGGGCCGTCTCGATGGCCTCGACCATCCGGGCGGCGGCTTCCGGGTCAGGGCAGCGGGTGGGCCCGGCCTCGACGTCCTGGAGGCTGACTGCGGTCGGATCGGTGGCCGCTTCGATGTCGTGCACCGACTGCACCCACCCCAGCACCTCGATGCCGGCCGCGGCGTGCAGCAGTTTGCGGGCGATGGCCGCGGCCGCGACCCGGCCGACGGTCTCGCGGGCCGAGGCCCGGCCCCCGCCGGTCCAGTCCCGGAAGCCGTACTTGGCGTCGTAGGTGAAGTCGGCGTGGGAGGGCCGGTAGACATCGCGCAGATGCTCGTAGGCCTCCGGGCGGGCGTCCTTGTTTCGCACCAGGATCGCAATCGGGGTACCGGTGGTGTAGCCGCCGAAGACACCCGACAGGACCTCGGCTGTGTCGGACTCGGCGCGCTGGGTGACGAGCCGGCTCTGGCCCGGGCGGCGCCGGTCGAGGTCAGCCTGAATGTCCGCGGGGTCGAGGGCCAGCCTGGGCGGGCAGCCGTCGACCACCACACCGACGCCGCCGCCGTGCGACTCGCCGAAGGTGGTGACCCGGAACAGGGTCCCGAACGTGCTGGCCATGCATTCAGCATACGGACAGCCCGGGCGGGGCCTGTTCTACAACTCCAGGAGGGCTTGCTCTACTACTTCTGGTAGGGCTGGGTGGATGTAGTACTGGTGGCGGGCCATCTGGTCGACGGTTAGGTCGAAGTGCATGCCCTGGATTAGCTGCTGGATCAGGGTCGACGCCTGGGGGCCGATGATGTGCGCGCCGAGCAGGCGGCCGGTCTCGGTGTGGGCGATCACCTTCACTGCGCTCTCGGTGTCCTCCATGGCCCAGCCGTAGGCGGCCGAACTGAAGGGCTGCACGTGGCTGCGGTAGGGGATCTGCTGGTGGCGGCATTCCCGCTCGGTGAGGCCGACGCTGGCCACCTGGGGGTAGCCGAACACGGCGTGGGGGATGAAGCGATGGTCGACCCGGATCGGGTCGCCGGGATGGGACAGGTTGTGGCGCACTACCCGGGCCTCGTGGTTGGCGACGTGCTTGAGCTGTATCGGGTTGGTCACGTCGCCCAGCGCCCACACGCCCTCGACGCTGGTCCGCAGTTCGTCGTCGGTGACCACGTAGCCGGCGGAGTCGGTGTCAATGCCGCCGGCATCCAGGCCGAGACGGTCGCCGTTGGGTATCCGGCCGGTGGCCACCAGCAGCTCGTCGGCCCGCAGTTCGGCTGTCTCGCCCGACTGGTCCTGCACCTCTAGCACCACCTCGGCGCCTTCGCGGCGGGCGGACAGCACCCTGGTGTCGAAACGCACGTCGAAGCGGCGGCTGTAGGCCGCGGTGAAGCGCTCCCGGATCTCGTCGTCCTCCCGGCGCAGGAAGGTGTCGCCCCGCAGCACGAACGTGACGTGCGAGCCGAAGGCGCCCATGACCGAGCCCAGCTCGGCTGCGATGTAGCCCCCGCCCAGCACCACCAGCCGCTCTGGGAGGTCGTCGAGACGCATGATCGTGTCGGAGGTGTGGTAGCCGCACCCGTCCAGGCCGGGCACGTCCGGGATGGCGGGCCGAGCTCCGGCCGCAACCACGACCCGCTCAGCCGTGATGGTGTGGTCGCCCACCGTCACCGTGCGCGGCCCGGTGAAGCGGGCCGTATCGGTGTACACGGTCACGTTGGGCAGCCCCATCCGGTAGTCGAGCCCTCCTTCGGCGATGGGGTCGATCCGACCGAAGATCCGGTCGCGCACTGCGGGCCAGTCGGCACCGTCGAAGCTGGTGTGGACGCCTAGGCGCTCGGAGTCGGCGGCCAGCTCGGCCACCTCCGCGGCGTACACGAACATCTTGGAGGGGATGCACCCGACGTTGAGGCAGGTGCCGCCGAAGAGGCCGTGCTCGGCGATGGCGATGTCCCAGTCGTCGTGCTCCGGGCCTATGACCGAGTTGCCCGAGCCGGCGCCGATTATCAGCAGGTCGAAGTGGCGCATCGAGCGCGGCACCCTACCGCCGACGTCCTCGAGAATTGGCAGCCCACAGTGCCGAAAGCGGCCTTCCCCGCTGCCAATTCCGGGGCGGCTGGCCGCGTTCTAGGGAATTGGCAGCCCACAGTGCCGAAAACGGCCTTCCCCGCTGCCAATTCGGGGGTCAGGTGCCGGTGAAGTTGGGGGTGCGCTTCTCGGCGAAGGCCTTCGGGCCTTCCTTGGCGTCGTTGGAGCGGAACACCGCCTGCCCGTAGTCCCATTCGTGGCGCAGGGCGTCGTCGAGATCCATGCCGTCGCATTCGTGCAGTGTTCGGGTGATGGCGGCGGAGGCCAGCGGGCCGTTGGCTGCCACCACGCCGGCGATCTCAAGAGCCTTCTCCAGGGCCTGGCCGTCGGGCACCACATGGCCGATCAGACCGACCTCGAGGGCCTCGGCCGCGCTGAGGTGCTTGCCGGTGAGCAGGATCTCCGCCGCGTGGGTGTAGGCGATCTGGCGGGGCAGGCGCACCGCAGAGCCGCCCATCGGGTAGAGCGACCAGCAGACCTCGCTCACCCCGAAGCGGGCCGACTCGCCGGCCACCCTGATCTCCATGGCCTGGAGGATCTCGGTGCCGCCCGCGATGGCCACCCCCTCCACCGCGGCCACGATGGGCTTGGTCGGCCGGTAGTGGCGGAACAGGGCCTTGTAAACGATGTCGGGGTCCTCGGCCATGCGGGCCCTGGTGTCGAGCGGGTCGCTGTCAGCGGCGTCGCCGGCCATAGCTCTCAGGTCCGCGCCCGAGCAGAAGTTGCCTCCCGCCCCCGTCACCACAACGCAGCGGACCTCGGGGTCGTTGGAGGCCTCCTCGTAGGCGTCGTACATGCGGATGAGCATCGGGCCGGTGATGGCGTTCATGCGGGCCGGCCGGTTCATGGTGATGATCATCACGTGGCCGTCGCGTTCGACCAGGGCGTCAGGCATCGTCAGCGAAATCCTCGATCGGCGGGCACGAGCACATGATGTTGCGATCGCCGTAGGCCCCGTCGATCCGGCCCACCGGCGACCAGTACTTGTTGGCCCGCTGGTGCGCCTCCGGATAGGCGGCCTCGCTGCGGGTGTAGGGGTGGGTCCACTCGTCGGCGGTGACGTCCTCGCAGGTGTGGGGGGCGTTGACCAGCGGGTTGTCGTCGTCGGGCCACTCGCCGCTCCCCACCCGCCGGGCCTCCTCGGCGATGGCCAGCATGGCGTCGCAGAACCGGTCCAGCTCGGCCTTGCCCTCCGACTCGGTGGGCTCGATCATCAGCGTGCCCGCCACCGGGAAGCTCATGGTGGGAGCATGGAAGCCGTAGTCGATCAACCGCTTGGCGATGTCGTCGACGGTGATGCCGCAGGTGTCGCGCAGCACCCGGGTGTCGATGATGCACTCGTGGGCCACGAACCCCTCCGATCCGGTGTAGAGGATCGGGTAGGCCTCGCTGAGCCGGGTGGCCACATAGTTGGCATTGAGGATGGCGACCTCGGTGGCCCTCCGCAGGCCCTCGGCCCCCATCATGTGGATATACATCCACGGTATGGCCAGGATGCCCGCCGAGCCCCAGGGCGCGGCCGCGATCGGCCCCGGTCCGGTCGGCGGTCCCGCCACCGGTGCGAGCGGATGGTTGGGCATGAACGGGATGAGGTGCTCGGCCACCCCTATGGGACCGACGCCCGGGCCGCCTCCGCCGTGGGGGATGCAGAACGTCTTGTGCAGATTGATGTGGCTGACATCGGCGCCGAACCGGCCCGGCCGGGCCAGGCCCACCATGGCATTGAGGTTGGCCCCGTCGAGGTAGACCTGCCCGCCGTGCTCGTGGACGACGTCGCAGATGTGGCGCACCGCCGTCTCGAACACGCCGTGGGTGGACGGGTAGGTGATCATCAGAGCGGCCAGGGTGTCGCTGTGGTCGACGGCCTTGCGCTTGAGGTCGTCCACGTCCACGTTGCCCATGTCGTCGCAGTCGACCACCACCACCCGCATCCCGGCCATCACCGCGCTGGCTGCGTTGGTGCCGTGGGCCGACGACGGGATCAGGCACACGTCGCGGCCGATGTCGTCCCGGCTGCGGTGGTAGGCCCGGATGGCCAGCAGGCCGGCCAGCTCGCCCTGGGCTCCGCTGTTGGGCTGCAGCGACACCGCCGCGAAGCCGGTGATCTCGGCCAGCCAGTGCTCGAGCTGGTCAATCAGGCGCTGGTAGCCGACGGTCTGGTCCAGGGGGGCGAAGGGGTGCATGTTGGCCAGCTCGGGCCAGCTCACCGGCTCCATCTCGGTGGCCGCGTTGAGCTTCATCGTGCACGAGCCGAGCGGGATCATCGACCGGTCGAGGGCGATGTCGCGGTTCACCAGGCGGCGCATGTAGCGCACCAGCTCGGTCTCGCTGCGGAACGCCGAGAAGATCGGGTGCGACAGCGGGGGAGTGGTGCGCCGGTACTCGACGGGCCGGGGATCGTCGACGATGCGGTCCAGGATGCGGAAGTCGGCCCGGTAGCCGAACGCCTTCCACACCGCCTCCAGGTCGGCGGGCGTCGTTCTCTCGTCGACGGTGGCCGAGACGGTGTCGGCGTCGACCCGGCGCAGGTTCACACCGCCGGCCAGAGCCACCGCGATCACCTTGTCGGCCCGGCCGGGCACGCGGATGCACACCGTGTCGAAGAACTCGTCGTGGACTATCTCGACGCCGTTCTCCCGCAGCCCGTGGGCCAGGATGGCGGCCACCCGGTTGACCCGCCCCGCGATCTTGGACAGTCCCTCGGGTCCGTGATGGATGGCGTACATCGACGCCATCACCGCCAGCAGCACCTGGGACGTGCAGATATTGGAGGTGGCCTTCTCGCGGCGGATGTGCTGCTCGCGGGTCTGGAGGGCCAGCCGCAGCGCCGGGCGGCCTGCTTCGTCCTTCGACACCCCGACCAGGCGGCCGGGCAGCGCCCGCTGGTACTCCTCGCGCACCGCGATGTAAGCGGCGTGGGGTCCGCCGAAGCTCATGGGAACGCCGAAGCGCTGGGTGGAGCCCACGACCACGTCGGCCCCCGCCTCGCCCGGCGGGGTGAGCACGCAGAGGGCCAACGGGTCGGCGGCCACCGCCACGAGCGTGTCCGAGCCGTGGGCCCGCTCGATGATGGATCGCAGGTCCGGGATGGCCCCGGTGGTGCCCGGATACTGCATCAGCAGGCCGAACACGCCTTCGAGATCGGCGGTGGCCGGATCGCACACCACGACCTCCAGGCCGATGGGCTCGGCCCGGGCCTCCACCACCGCGATGGTCTGGGGATGGCAGGCCTCGTCCACCGCGAAACGGTCGCCCTGGCGTCCCCGGCCGACCCGGTGCAGCAGGGTCATGGCCTCGGCCGCGGCGGTGGCCTCGTCCAGCAGCGAGGCGTTGGCCAGGTCCATGGCCGTCAGCTCGCTGACCATGGTCTGGAAGTTGAGCAGCGCCTCCAGGCGGCCCTGGGAGATCTCCGGCTGGTACGGGGTGTAGGCCGTGTACCAGCCTGGATTCTCGAACACGTTGCGTCGGATGACCGCCGGCGTGATGGTCTGGTGGTAGCCCATGCCGATCATCGAGACCATCAGGCGGTTGGAGCGCGCCATCGCGAGCAACTCGTCGTAGTCGGTCAGGCGGGGCCCGAGGGTGGGCAACTCCATCGGCTCACGCTGACGCACGTCGTGGGGAACCGTGCGGTCGATCAGCTCGTCGAGGTCGGCAACGCCGACCGTCGCAAGCATCTCGATGATGTCTTGGGGAGTCGGACCTATGTGGCGGCTATGGAAGGCCCGCCGGTCGCGGAGATCGTCAAACCGGGGCCTGGCACGTCTGGTGTCTGTCATCGATACGCAAATCTACCCAGGGGACGGAGCCAGCCCCTATCCGGCTCGGCGCCTAGGCGAAGAGGTCGCCCCGGTCGGTCAGGCCCAGCTTGGGGAACGGGCCGAAGAAGCCGTGCTCGTATAGGCCGTAGCCCTCCTGGGGGCCCCGGTCCGGGTCGTCGTAGGTGAAGCGGGCCACCGAGTCCACCACCCCGTACTGGCCCAGGCCCTTGATCTCGCTCACCTTGTAGGCCCGGGCCTGCTCGACGAGCTCCTCGCCCTGCCACATGCCGTGGCGCCAGTCGGGCTCGACCCCGTAGCCCGCGCCGATGGAGAGGAAGTTGGTGGCCAGCGGCTCGACATCGACGGTGATGGGTCCGCCGGGCGCTTCCGGGAACGTGATGTGCGACCCCGACAGCAGGCGGGTGCCGCTGATGGCGTCGTGGACCCACTCGGGCCGCCCGAGGTAGTCGCGGGGCCGTTCGGGGTCGGTCCAGACCCGCATGCCGGTCTGCATGGTCCGGTTCCCGTCGGGCTCCTCATGGCACAGGTAGATCACCCAATGGTCGCCGTAGTCGGCGGGCATGTAGTTCCACATGCCCCCCAGCACCGAGATGGTCTGGCGGATGCCGTCGGGCTGCTTCTCGCCGACGGGGCGCACACCCCACGACCGGTCCCGGGCCCCGCCGCAACGGTCCGGGGTGACCGCGATGTCGTCCCCGTCCACGGTGAGGGTTCCCTCCCAGCGGCCGAGCTGGGCGAAGCGCTGGGTGTTGAACACCAGCGTGCCCCGGGTCCGCAGGTACTGGCGGGGCTCCTCGAAGGGGTCGATGGGGGAGGTCCAGGTGACGTCCATGCCCAGCTGCGAGTCCGACGGCCGTCCGGGTTCCACGATCACCCGCAGCTTGCGCAGCGGCTCGACCACCTCGACGCGCACCGGTCCGACCGAGATGTCGGAGCGGTCGGTGAGGGGCTTGCTGGCCCGCACCACCAGGTGGTCGTCGCCCCGGGTGACGGCCAGGTAGGCGTCGGTGGTGCCCAGGTTGGGGTACTGGCCCAGCCCGAAGATGGCGAAGTACTCGCCGCTCGACGGGTGCAGGTTGAAGTAGTAGCGGTCATAGAAGTTGCGGTCCGAGGTGGCCGGATGGCGCACGTACTCGGAGGTCTGGTGGACCGGGTAGTCGTCCCAGGCCGAGATCGATCGGTAAGAGCTCATGGAACGTGACGCTAGCGCCGGCTCAGTACTTGCCCCTTCAGCGTTCAGTACCCTTCCCGTGATGACCAGGACCCGGGTGCCCGCGGTGGAAGGGCTGTTCACTGTCGATGACGGCGAGCCGCGGCTGATCGGTGGGCGGGTTCCCGGCACCGAGTCGTACTTCTTCCCCAAGCACCTCGGCGGGGCCGACCCCCGTGTCGGGCCGGTCGAGTTGGAGGAGGTGCTGCTGAGCCGGCGGGGCCGGGTTTGGTCCTACACCACCAGCCACTACCCGCCCCCGCCGCCGTTCGTGGTGCCTTCGGAGCCCTATGAGCCGATCACCATCGCGGCGGTGGAACTGGAGGACGAGAAGATGGTGGTGCTGGGCCAGTGCACCGCCGGCGTCGGCCCCGAGGACCTCTCAGTCGGCATGAAGATGGAGCTGGCCGTCGACACGCTCTACCAGGACGACGACTGCGACTACCTGGTGTGGAAGTGGCGTCCGGCAGACACCGCAGCGGAGAACTGATCCATGGACGAGATCGCTGTCCTCGGAGTCGGGATGCACCCCTGGGGCAAATGGGGCCGCAACTTCACCGAGTACGGGGTGGCCGCGGCCCGCGACGCCCTGGCCGACGCCGGGGTCGACTACGCCGACGTGGGCTTCGTCTCGGGCGCGGTCACGGTGCGGTGCGGCTATCCGGGCTACGTGGCCGGCTCCACCTTCGCCCGGGCGCTCGGCTTCACCGGGGCCCAGCTGGCCAGCAGCTACTCGGCCTGCGCCTCGGGGGCGACCGCCCTTCAGGTGGCCCGAGGCCAGATCCTGTCGGGCGCCTGCGATGTGGCGCTGGTGGTGGGGGCCGACACCACCCCCAAAGGGTTCCTGGCCCCCAACGCCGGGGACCGCCCCGACGACATCGACTGGCTGCGCTTCCACCTGGTGGGCGCCACCAACCCCGTCTACTTCGGACTGCACGCCAGGCGGCGCATGGACCTCTATGGGGCCACCACCGACCACTTCGCCATGGTCAAGGTCAAGAACTCCCGCCACGGCGCCCACAACTCCAACGCCCGCTTCACCAAGGAGTACGGCCTCGACGATGTGCGCAACTCGCCGGTGGTGTCCGACCCGCTGCGGCTGCTCGACATCTGCGCCACCTCCGACGGGGGAGCGGCCATGGTGGTGTCGTCGATGGAATGGGCCCGCAGCCACGGCCACCGCAACCCGGTGCGGGTGGCGGGGATCTCCACTGTCTCGCCGACGTATCCCGACCCGGTGATCGACCTGCCCTACCTGGCCGCCGACTCGGTGGCCGACCCGTCCGCGCCGCTGGTGGGCTTCAAGGAGTCGATCGGGGCCCGGGCCTACGACGAGGCCGGGCTGGGCCCCGACGACGTCGACGTGGCTGAGGTCTACGACCTGTCCTCGGCCATGGAGCTGGACTGGTACGAGCAGCTCGGCTTCTGCGGTACCGGAGAGGCCGAGCGTCTTCTCAGAGACGGCGACACCGCCATCGGGGGGCGCCTGCCCGTCAACCCCAGCGGCGGGCTGGGCGCGTTCGGGGAGGCCGTCCCGGCTCAGGCCATAGCCCAGGTGTGCGAGCTCACGTGGCAGCTGCGGGACGCGGCCGGCGCCCGGCAGGTCGACGGAGCCAGAGTGGGCATCACCGTCAACCAGGGCCTGTTCGGGCACGGCTCGTCGGTGATCGTCCGCCGCTGACGCCACTCTCACCCGGCGCGGCGATCGCAGTCCCAGTGGCGTCGAATCCGCGAGCATCCCCGAGGCGCAGCGGGTATCGCCCTATAGTGCCGGGCCGCAATTGGTGCCGGAAGCGGCGCCGTCATCACAAAGGAGCAATCAATGAACAAGCGTGATGTTGTCGCTGCCGTAGCCCTCAGGGCAGGCGTCTCCCAGACGGATGCCGCGAAGTGCATCGACGGACTCATGGAGCTCGCCTGCGACGAGCTGGCCGGCGGGGGCGAGATCAACCTGACCGGCTACATGAAGATCTCCACGGTGCAGCGGGCCGCCCGCACGGGTCGCAATCCCCAGACCGGCGAGGCGGTGGCCGTGCCGGCGTCGACCGGCGTGAAGATCCAGGCCGGCGCCAGGCTCAAGTCCGCGGCCCGGGGCTGATCCTCGCCCGCCGCCCCGGCTGCGACCCGTGAGCCTGCCCCGACCCGAAGAGGTAATCCCGCACCGCGACCCGTTCCTGTTCGTGGACGAGGTCACGGAGCTGGTTCCGGGCGAGCGGGTTCGCGGCCGCTGGCGCCTGCGCGGCGACGAGCCCTTCTTCGAGGGTCACTTCCCGGGTCTGCCCACAGTGCCCGGAGTGTTGATGTGCGAGGCCATCGCGCAGCTCGGCGCGGTGGCGCTGCTCGCCGACGAGCGCTACGCCGGGAGGCTGCCGCTGTTCGGGGGACTCGACAAGGCCCGCTTCCGGCGGCAAGTCCGTCCCGGCGACACGCTCGAGCTCGAAGTGGAGATGACCCGCTTGTCGAGCCGGGCGGGACGGGGCTCAGGCCGGGCGCTGCTGGACGGCAAGGTCGCCGCGGACTGCGACCTGATGTTCGTGATCGCCGACGCCTGACCGGCCAGAGGCCGAGGGGGCTAGGCGGCCGGGGCCATCACCAGCGTGCCGTTGTGGCCGCCGAAGCCGAAGGAGTTCGAGATCGACACTCCGGGCTCCCAGGACGCGGGCTCGCCCGTCACCACCTGGATGGGCGGCAGCTCGGGATCAAGCTCGGTGAGGCCGGCGGTGGGCGGGATGAGCTCATTCTTCATGGCCAGCACCACCGCCACCGCCTCCAGGGCGCCGGCGGCTCCAAGGGCGTGGCCGGTCACACCCTTCGTAGAGGTAACCAGCGGGCCCGGCGAGGTGCCGAAGACCTTCGACAGGGCCTCGGCCTCGGCCGCGTCGTTGAGGTCGGTGGAGGTGCCGTGAGCGTTGACGTGGACCACGTCGGCGGAGCGCACGCCAGCATCGTCCAGAGCCAGCTGCATGCAGTGCACCGCGCCGCTGCCGCCCGGCGACGGGGCGGTTATGTGGTGGGCGTCGGCGGTTGACGCCGAACCGAGCACCTCGGCCAGGATCCGCGCCCCCCGAGCCTGGGCCATGTCCCAGTCCTCGAGGACCAGCACCGCGGCTCCCTCGGCCATGACGAACCCGTCCCGCTGCGCATCGAACGGGCGGCTGACGCCGCTCGATGACAGGGCGGTCATATTGGTGAATCCGGCCACCGCGGCCGGAGTGAACGGGGCCTCGGTGCCGCCCGCCAGCACGGCGTCGCAGCGGCCGTCGGCGATGAGGCGGGCCGCGTTGCCCACCGCGTGGGTGCCGGCGGCGCACGCGGTGACCACGTTCTCCGACGGGCCCATCCAGCCGTAGCGCATCGACAGGGTCGCGCCTCCGGCGTTGGCCATCATCATCGGCACCAGGAACGGCGACACCCGGCGGGGCCCCTTCTCGTGGAGCACGCCGATCTGCTGCTCCAGCGTGGTGATGCCGCCCACGCCGGTGCCGATCATGGTGCCGCAGCGGGTGGGATCGGCCTCGATGTCGCCGGCCTGGGCCAGGGCCTGGTCCGCGGCCGCCACCAAGAACTGCGTGTACGGGTCGGACCGCCGCGCCTCCTTGGGGCTGTCGAAGTGGTCGATGGGGTCGAAGCCGGTGACGCGCCGCTCGCCCACGGGCGCGGGGCTGCACAGCCCCTGGAAGTACGCCTCTGTGCCGATGCCGGCCGCTGACACTACGCCGAGGCCGGTGACCGCCACCCGCCTGCGATCGGGCCTGCTCATCAGAGCGTGGACCTCATCAATCCGGGAACCTCGTCAGAGCTTCGAGGTGATCAGCTCGAAGGCTTCGGCAACGGTGGCGACACCCTCCAGCTCCTCCTCGTCGACGTTCACGTCGAACTCTTCTTCGAGGGCCATCACCAACTCGACGATGTCGAGACTGTCGGCGTCGAGATCGTCAGCGAAATCTGCCTCCGGCACCACGTCGGCCGCGTCGACCGACAGCACCTCCACGGTGCACTGCCTGAAACGCTCGAAGTTCTCGTCACTCACGACTTCTTCCTTCCATTCCTAGCTTGCGACAGGGTCCGGTCGGGCCGGTGTAGCTGCCACGGCGCCTCAGCCCATCGAGAGGCCGCCGTCCACCGCAAGAACGATACCGGTGACGTAGCTCGCGTCCTCCGACGCGAGGAACTCGACCGCGGCGGCGATGTCGTCGGCTTCACCGACCCGGCCCAGCGGCACCCGCGACACGATGGCGTCGAGCTGGTCGTCGTTCAAGGCGGCCAGCATGTCGGTGCCGACCGCGCCGGGGGCGATCACGTTCACGGTGACGTTGCGGGAGGCGAACTCCTTGGCCAATGACCGGGCCAGACCGATCAGCCCGGCCTTGGACGCCGAGTAGTTGGCCTGGCCGGGCTGCCCGCCGATGCCCGACACCGACGAGATGAACACGATGCGTCCCCAGCGGCCCCTCACCATGGCCCTCACAGCCTGCTTGGCCACCCGGAAGCTGCCGGTGAGGTTGGCGTCGATCACCGCGCCGAAGTCCTCCTCCGACATCCGCAGCACCAGCCCGTCGCGGGTGATGCCGGCGTTGCATACGAGGATCTCGGGAGCCCCGAGCCGCTCGGTCACCGAGGCCAGGGCGGCTGCGACCGACTCGGGGTCGGTGACGTCGCAGCGGACGCACGTCAGGTTGTGCGCCTCCGCGTCCGCCGGCGGCTCGCTGCGGTATGTGACGGCCACCCGGTGCCCGGCGCGGCTGAGCCTGCGGGCGATGGCCAGCCCGATGCCCCGGTTGCCGCCGGTGACTAGTGCTACTCGCCCGGGGCCGGGTCCGCCGCCCCCGTGGCCTCCGTCGCTCACGCCGTTACCAGCGGACCACCGTGGACGCCCAGGTCATGCCGGCCCCGAAACCGGTCATCACCACGATCGCTCCGGGCTGTAGAGCCCCGTCGGCGTGGGCCTTGGCCATCGAGAGTGGGATAGTGGCCGCGCAGTTGTTGCCAGTGTGGTCAATGACGTTGTGACTCTTGGCGAAATCGATGCCGCTGCGCTTGCATATGGCCTCGATGATTCTGATGTTGGCCTGGTGGGGGAGGAGTACATCGACCTCTTCGGGGCTGACGCCAGCCCGATCCAAGGCAGTCAGCACCGAGTCCGACACGGCCCGGACCGCCACCTTGAACACATCGCGGCCCTCCATCGTGATGAAGGAGTCGTGGTCGCCCATCAGCAGCCGGCGGTGGTTGCCGTCAGCGCCGAGATCCCATCCCAGCAGCGTGGGACGGTCGGTGCGCTCGAGGACGACAGACCCACCGCCGTCGGCGAACAGGATGGCCGTGCCCCTGTCGGTCCAGTCGGTAAGGGGCGACAGGGCGTCGGCGCCGATGAGCAGAACCCGCTCGGGACCGCCGGGAGCATCGATCATCGCGTTCGCGGTGACGAAGCCGTAGGTGAAGCCGGCGCAGGCCGCGTTCAGGTCGAACGCGCCGCAACCGAGCCCCAGTTCGGCGTGGATGACCGCCGACGTTCCCGGCACCCGCTGATCGGGGGTGGTGGTGGCCAGGATCATGAGGTCGATGTCGGCCGGCTCCACACCGGCCATGTCCATGGCGGCCCGGCCGGACTCGATGCCCATGGTGGAGGTGGGCAGGCCGATGCGGCGCTCGCGGATCCCGGTGCGCTCCCGGATCCATTCGTCGCTGGTGTCCATCATCGCGGCCAGGTCGTCGTTGGTGAGGACCTTCTCAGGAAGCGATGTCCCAATGCCTATGACTGTTGCGCCCATCAAGACCCCCGTGCGGAACTCCTAGTAAACCCGATCAGTGCGTTCTCAGCCAGGCGATCGGCTGGCTGGCCGTCACCCGCTCGCCGTCCAGGGCCAGAACACCCATGAGTTCTCCGGCGAAGGGGCTGCGAACCTCGTGGTCGCCGACCCGGCCGACGAGATGACCGACACCGACCACCGCACCTACGCCGACCTCGTCGCTGGCGTGGAAGATGCCGGCCGCGGGACTCACCACGAGCCGCTCGGTGGCGAACAGGTGCTCCCCCTCGAGGGGGGTCGTGGACCGGACCGGGGAGGCGGCCAGCGCCTCCAGCAGGCTGTCCAGATCGTCCGGTACGGCCACCGACAGAGGCCTTGTTCCCTTGAGGGTGCGCTTGGCGAGGCGACCCAGGACCTCTCCCGGACCGAGCTCGACGTAGGTGGTGAACCCGGCGTCGCTGAGAGAGGTCAGCGTCTGGCGCCATCGCACCGGGCTGGTGAGCTGGGCCTTGAGCAGGTCGGGCCAGTCGGATCCCCGGTTGTGGGCGGCCGCGTCGACGTTGGCGATCACCGTTCCCTCGGGGTTGCGGAACTCGGTGCGGTCGATGGCCTTGGTGAGCCGGTCGCGTGCCGGCGCCATGAACGGAGTGTGGAACGCGCCGCCCACCTGCAGGGGTATGACCCGCTTGGCGCCGAGTTCGCGGGCTATCCCCGCAGCCACCTCGATCGCCTCGGGAGTGCCGGCGATGACCGCCTGGCCGGGGGCGTTGTGGTTGGCCAGCCACACCTCGCCGGGAGAGCGGTTGCAGGCGATCAGCACATCGTCGTCATCGAGGCCCAGAACGGCCGCCATGGTGCCCTCGCGCTCCTCGGCCGCAGCCTGCATGGCGTCGCCCCGCTCGGCCACCAGCGCCACCGCGTCGCCGAAGTCGAGCACGCCCGACGCGGTCAGCGCCGAGTACTCGCCGAGGCTGTGGCCGGCGTGGCCGGCGGCCTCGGTGCCGAGCCGGGTCACCGCGTCGAGCACGACCATGGACATGACGAACGTGGCGAGCTGGCTGTTGCGGGTCTGGGTCAGCTCCTCGGCGCCGGCGGTGAGAAGCAGGCGGGCGATGTCCCGGTCGGAGGCCGCCGATGCCTCTACCACCAGCTCCCAGGAGGGATGATCGGTCCAGGGCTCGCCCATGCCGGGCTGTTGGGACCCCTGTCCCGGATACATGAAGACGATCATCGGTGGATCCCTCTCACCGCGAAACTGGACCCGCCGATGCTCTGGGCCGGTTCACGTTCAGACTCGGCGCGACCCGGTCGCGTTTCATGACAGTCGCTCATGGCAGTAGCGATAGCCCCCTCGGCCGTGCCGGCTGGTGCGCAAGAGTTCAAGGCTAGCGCTGCGCGGGCACGAGCGACCCGCCGTGGCCCCTCCGACCGCCGCCCGCGTGCCCGAGCGGTAGGCTCGCAGACTTCAGCCCGGATGGCGGAACTGGCAGACGCAGCGGACTCAAAATCCGCCGCCCGCGAGGGTGTGAGGGTTCGAATCCCTCTCCGGGCACGATAAACCACCTCTAATAGAGCCTTTGAACAGGGTGTATCTGATAGACATCTGATATTGTTACCACTTTGGCTACAGCTATGGTCTCCTTGACAATCTGACACAATCAGACACTTCGCCCGGATCTCAGCAGAAATCGGTGACGTGGTGCCCTGGGACAGGTTCCGCCTGGTCATCGAGGACCGCCCCGCGGTGAAGCCCGAGACCCCTAAGACGACGACGGCGGAGGCAGCTGGACGCAATCGACAGGCAGGGCGGATACGACTCCGCAGATGATCTCGCAACCCTGCGCGGATGTTCGGCAACGACACCGGCAGCGCTGTTGTGGACGCTTGGGGCCACCAGGTACGAGCCGGCAGGCTCGGGTACCTTGAGGGCGCGCGTTATTGTCACAGCCGTGCACGATACTGGGCGTCGTGAGGATCTTCGTCAGTTCGCTCATGAGCGGAGCTTTCGGCCCGCGGCGTGACGCGGCATCCGGCGCCATCGCAATGCTGGGCTATCAGCCCGTGCGAGCCGAGGACTACCCGGCGTCACCCACCAGCGCGCAGGTGGCGTGCCTCGCGGGGGTGCGCTCCGCTGACGCGGTGGTGGTCCTGGGATCGCAGTACAGGTTCCCTCGGCGTCCGGGTCGTTGGCAGCCCACCAGGTTTGCATCTAGTGTCCGACGGTAGGAACCGGGCTGACGTCCCGTACGCGATTCCCTGCAACCTCCGCATCCCGGACCTGTGCCTCGTCTATCTGGACCTCAACCATTGGATCAACTTGTCCAAGTGCAAGTCAGGCCATAAGGATCGCCAGCGCTACAGCGGAGCCTTCGACGCTTGTGCTGCAGCTGTCGATGAGGGCAGTGCGCTGTTCCCCATCTCGCTGTCAACAATGATGGAGATCAACGCCATTCGCGATCCGCAGCAGCGTTTGTAGCTTAGGCGGACGATCGAGCAACTCTCCCGTTTTCGAGCTGTTCTGCCGCGAGCCGTAACGGCAGCCCTGGAGTTCGAGCAAGTGTTGGCAAACCGACTCGACCGCGGGTGGCGTCTCATCGCCGGTGTAATAGCAGCAGGGGCGTAGGTTCCTTCAGAGAGATGTCGACTCAAGAAGGAGACCTACGCCCGTGCCAACACGAGTATCGCCCACAGAAGCTGTCCGCGCCGAGATCGACGAGCTGTT
>JAJEJB010000032.1 GCA_022828135.1 Acidimicrobiia bacterium
CGCATCCACCACCCTCGGCTCCAAAGCAAGCATGCTGAAACCACCTCCACCTCGTCGTTGTCGTTGGATGGACACCCGAGAGTTCACTCGGGCCAACACAACGACAGGTGGATGGCCACACCTATTTGCGCGCGCTCTTACTGGCCCTGGCCCTCGGTGTCAACGGCTCCAGCACGTGGCGGGAAGCCGGCTATCACAGCGGCTCGGGCAGCAGCGAGCTCGTCTTCAGATATCGCGTCCAGCCCGAGGACCTCGACCTCGACGGCGTCAGCGTGGCCGCGGCCGCCACCGCCAGGAACCGCACGCCCGCGGGCGGCTTCACCGGAACCATCAACGCCGCGGGCACCGACTTCCCCATCGACTACACCCATCCCGGCATCGAACCTGCATGGCGGCAGAGAGTCGACGGGCGGCCGTATGTCCGGAGCATCCGGATCATCTCGGTGCCTGCGGCCGGGCAGGGCATCTATCGAGCCAACGAGGTCATTGAGGCCGCCTTCACGTTCGACACCCCCGTCGTGGTGGAGGGCGATGTCTGTGTGGAGCTGTACGTCGGATACGACGGCAACCACTCGAACGCCGTGCGAGAAGCGGATTACCAGCGAGGCTCCGGTACCGACACACTCGTGTTCGGCTACACCGTCCGTCCCGGGGACATGGACTCCAGGGGCATCATGGCGGCCATGGGGACCGAATCGACCGGTTTCTGCGGCAGCGGCACCATCAAGGCCCACGGCACCGACGTGCAACGGAATCCCCAGTACCTGATGCTGAACGTCCAGAGCGAGCACAGGGTCGACACCGAGCCGCCGGCCGTTTCGGCAGTCTCAATCGTGTCCCGGCCGGCCGACGGCCGTGCCTACGTTGCTGGCGAGACCGTCGTCGTCGAGGTCGCCTTCAGCGAGGAAGTGACCGTGATCGGGGTGCCCTACATCGAGCTGGACATCGGTGGGGAGATGGGGGGAGCGACGCTGCCCGCAAGTCAGGTGACCGGCAGCCGGCTCGCTTTCGAGTACGAGGTGCAGAGCGGCGACGCCGACGGCGACGGGGTCGGCATCAGCGCCAACAGCCTGCGCCTCAACGGCAGCGACATCCACGACCGTGCCGGCAATCTGGCCGACCTGTCCTTCGACACCGTCGCGGCCGACCCGGACCAGCGGGTCTCCACCGCGACTGGAGCGGCCGGGTCATGAGCAGGTCACCCGGTTCGCCACGAGACCACCCCAAACGCGAGCCCGTGTCACGCGTATTCACTGGTTGGCGGAGACGGTGGGATTCGAACCCACGAACGACTTGCATCGTTACTTCCTTAGCAGGGAAGCGCCTTCAACCGGACTCGGCCACGTCTCCGGAAGGTCTGAGCGTACCGGCGCGCCGGCTATGAGCAGTCCACGCAGGCCACGTCGTCCACGTCGGTGCCGCCCAGGAACGCGGTGAGCCAGTCGAGGAAGGCCACCCCCTCCACCTCCTGGGTGTAGACGAGGTCCCGGAACAGGATCGTGTGGTCCCTGCCGGGGGCCATGTAGCTGGCCTGGTTCACCCCGGCGGCCTCGATCTGGGCCTCGTTCTGGTACATGAGCTGGTCGATGCTGCTGGCGTCGAACCCGGCCAGGGCCGCGAAGAACTCCTGCGTGCTGTCGAAGGCGTTGTCGTAGCGGGCGAACCGGACCCTCGGCGCGTGCAGGCCCGCACGGATGAACAGCTCGGGCAGGCCCCACTCGGCCGGGGTGACACCCTCGTTGACCGGCCAGTCCGGAATCACCCTCATCGTGCCCCACAGCCCGCCGATGTAGGTGTTGATGCCGGGGTCGCTCGGGTAGGCGCCCGAGGCGTCGGCCACCACCGCGACGCTCGCATCTCCGAACAGGTCGGCGGCCAGCCCGCCGTACAGCGCGGCCGAGGCCGAGCCCGCACTCGAGCCGGCCACCACCACCTCGGTGGCGCCGCCGAAGCGCTCGACCGCCGCGTCCAGCGCGGTGTTGGCGTTTACGAAGCCGTTGTGGTTCACGATCAGGCCGTCGCCGTAGTCGTGGACCCGGTCGCCGATGTGCACGTCGCCGGTGCAGTACAGCGCCACCACGAACGAATGGTCCCTCACAGGGTTGAGCGGATTCTCGAAGTCGAAGATGCCGCCCCACGCATCGGGGTTGTCGCCGGGTGAGGCGACATCGGTGGTGACGTCGTACGAGTTCCCCTCGCCGGTGAACGCGCAGTTGTCCCGGGTGAAGCACGCCCCGCCCCCCTGCAGGTAGAAGACCACCTTGTCGGGGTCGCCCTCACGCACCCAGTAGTGGTAGTCGCTGCCGTCGGCACAGGCGCACTCCTCGCCGCCGTTGAAGGCCAGCCATTCCCCGGCGGTCGCTACCGGCTCGGCGGCGGGCGGCCCTTCGACTGTGATCTCCGGAGCCGCAGTCGTGGTCGGTGGCACCGTTGTAGTTGGTGCGGCCGTCGTGGTCGGCGCTGCGGTGGTAGTTGGTGCGGCCGTCGTCGTGGGTGCTGCGGTGGTGGTGGGCGCGGCCGTCGTCGTGGGTGCCGCAGTCGTCGTAGGCGCCTCGGTGGTGGGCGCGGCCGTCGTTGCCGGTGCCGTCGTAGGCGCGGCTGCCTCCTCGCCGTCGTCGGAGCCGCAGGCTGCGGCCACGAGAGCCACCACGGCTAGAGCGACCAGAAAGCGCATGCGAATCATGGGGGCTCCTCCAAGGGATCGTGTCGGCAGACTAGGCCCTGCCGGCCCAACCGGACGCTGCACGCGGAGGGAGGGGGATTCGAACCCCCGGGACCCGTGAAGGCCCAACGGTTTTCAAGACCGTCGCAATCGTCCGCTCTGCCATCCCTCCGCATCCAAGGATAAGCGCTGGAGCCGCCTGCGCCGTCCGGCATCAACTGCCGATGCGGCCCCTGAGGTCCTCGATCCAGGACACCGCCTTGCGCAGCTCGACCTCGTTCATCAGGTGGTCGTGGTGGTCTGCCGAGGCCGACGGGTAGGAGCCCAGGAACTTCACCCGGGTGGTCTTCATGCTGAGGTTGCGCAGGGCGTCGGCCACCACCTCGTCCGCGATGTGGCCCTCGCAGTCGATCAGAAAACAGTATTGACCCAGGCTCGCCTTGGTGGGACGGCTCTGGAGGCTGGTGAGGTTGATGGCCCGGGCCGCGAACTCCTGGAGGATGCCGATCAGCGAGCCCGGCACGTCGGATCGCTGGTAGATGACCATGCTCGTCTTGTCGTGGCCGGTCGGCGCGGCGATGACACCCTCTCGGACCAGCACGAAACGGGTCTGGTTCTCGGCGTGGTCCGCGATGTCGGCCGCCAGCACTTCCAGCCCGTAGACCTCGGCCGAGCGCAGGGGCGCGATGACCGCGGTGGTCGCATCGGTCGACCCGGCCAGGTTGCGGGCCGCGTCCGCAGTCGAGTTGGCCGCCTCGAAGACTGCGTCGGGCAGGCGCTCGGCCATGAAGCTGCGGCACTGGGCGTGGGCCACCGGATAGGAGCGAACCCGCTCAATCGACTCCAGGGTCACGCCCGGCCGGGCCAGCAGGTTGAGGTTGACGTCGATGATCACCTCGCGCTGGATGTACAGGTCGGTGTCGAAGGCCAGCGCGTCGAGGGTGGCCGTCACCGACCCCTCGATCATGTTCTCGATGGCCACCAGGCCCATGTCGACCTCGCCGCTCTCGACCGCCTGGAGCACGTCGATGATCGAATTGATCCGCCGGTGGTTCATGGCGGCCAGGTCGGGCTGCGAGTAGACGGCCTGCTCGGTGAACGTGCCCGCCGGTCCCAGGTATCCGATGGTCGGTCCTCGCGGCTCAGAATGCTGCCCCATGGGCAGGCAGGGTACGGCCGATCAGGGGAGTTCAGCGCCTCCTTCCAGGCCGTTAGGGTGGTGGGCCGTGGACGACCGGCTGTACTTCCGCCAGCTGCTGTCGGGGCGCGACTTCGCGGTGGACGACGGGCTGGCCCACCAGATGGTCAACTTCGTGTACGCCATCGGCGACCGCGCCACCGGCCAGGCCGTGCTCGTCGACCCGGCCTACGACACCTACGGGCTGCTCGACCTGCTGGAAGCCGACGGCATGGCCTGCACCGGCGTGCTGGCCACCCACTACCACCCCGACCATGTCGGCGGCCACATGATGGGCATCACCATCGAGGGCATCAGCCGGCTGCTGGAGCGGGTGTCGGTGCCGATCCACGTGCAGGCCGAGGAGGCCGATCTCGTCAAGAAGGTGACCGGAGTGGACGACGACTGCCTGGTCAGCCACGCCTCGGGCGACGTGGTGACCGTTGGCGCGGTCAGCATCGAGCTCATCGCCACGCCGGGGCACACCCCCGGCAGCCAGTGCTTCCTGGTGGACGGGCGTCTGGTGGCCGGCGACACCCTCTTCCTGGAGGGATGCGGCCGGATGGACCTGCCGGGCTCGGACCCGGCCCAGATGTACGAGAGCCTCACCACCCGGCTGGCCCGGGTGCCCGACGACGCGGTGCTGTACCCCGGGCACCGCTACTCGCTGGAGTCGTCGGCCACCATGGGCGTCACCCGGGAGCGCAACTACGTGTTCCGGCCCGCCAGCCGCGAGCAGTGGCTGGCCGCCTTCGCCTGAGAGCAGGGTCTCAGAGCTAGACCCAGGGGCAGTTGGAGTTGCGGTCGCCGAAGGTGGCACCGGTGCGGTAGCGGTCGAGGGTGAACGGCTTGAGCTCGTCGGGCTTGTCGCCGTGCACCATCATCTCGGCGGTCAGCTTGCCCACGCCGATCATCTTGAACCCGTGGTTGGAGTCGGCGATCACCCAGGCGTTGTCGCCCAGGTAGTCGAACACGGGCACGTTGTCGGGAGTGAACGCCCCGATCCCGCCGTTGCGACGCTCCTTGAAGAACGGTCGCAGGTTCTCCAGGCGCTTGAACAGCATGCCCAACGTCGCGCAGTAGTAGTCGGCGAACCACTCCTCGGCCTGGTACTGGTCGTTGAGGTGGCCGTACGGCTCGACCGCCGCCCGAGGCCCGATCTTCACCGGGATCGTCCCGCCCTGCAGGCCGGGCGCGCCGACCCGCTCCGCGGCGTAGCGGACATAGGAGTAGAAGTGGTCCTTGAGGAACCGGCCGTCCTCGGAGTACACCGGCGTGTTCATCAGCTCCACGTGCAGGACCGGCGAGTCGCGGTGCTGGGCGGTGCGGAAGTCGACGCCCTCGGGCAGCATCACCTCGCCCTCCAGCAGCCGCCAGTAGGTCCACATGTCCATCTGCTCGGTGACGTGGCCGTCGGGGTAGAGGACATCCAGGTGGGAGGGGCCGCCCAGCCACTCCCAGTGCTCGGGAGTCCAGGCGCCCGCGCCCACCACCACCTGGTCGCAGGAGATGGAACCCTGGTCGGTCTCGACCGCGGTGACCGAGCCTGTGGCGTCGAGGGTGTAGCCGGTCACGGCGGCGCCGTACACCCGCTGCACGCCCCACTGCCGGCACTTCTGGTCCAGTCCCCACACCGCCATGTGGGTGCCCGCATACCCGGAGCGGTGCTCGTGCAGCACCACGTCGCAGTTCTCGGTCTTGAAGTCGGGCCACAGGTTGGTGAGGAAGGCGTGCGCCTCGGCGCCGGTGTACACGTCGGACGGGTACCCGCTGGCCGCTTGCGACGCCTGCAGCTTCAGGTAGTCGTCGGTCTGGTTCGACTCGCCCACCGACACGTACCCGACCTGCTGGAAGCCAAAATTCACGGGGTCGGACTCCCACACCTCGACGCTGGCCCGCAGGATGGCGTGCAGCGGGCCGGTCATGTACAGGTTGCGGATGCAGCCGCAGGCCAGCCCGGTGGCGCCCGCGCCCGGGCCCTGCTTGTCGATCAGCACGACGTCGGAGCCCGAGCCCTTGCCGGTGCGCTCCAGGTACATGGCCAGGTGGTAGGCGCTCGACAGCCCGTGCACGCCCGCGCCGACCACCACGAACCGGGCGCTGGGCGGCAGACGCACCGCGTCGAACACCGGGATGACGGCCGGGTTCACCGCTTGGCCTGCCACCTCGGGAGGCAGGGGCCGGTTGGCGAACGGGTACCACTGGTTGTGCTCGGTGGGGTTGGGGATGTCGATGGTCATTGCTTCTCCTTGGGATTCGGGTTCAAGTCTGGCTGCCGGCGGGCTGGAGCCGGTAGTCGGCCCCCAGGGTCCGCCAGATCAACGGGACACCCGGCCGGTAGGCCAGGTGGTGCCGGCTGGGGGCGTCGAGGATCGTCATGTGCGCCGGGCCTCCGGGTGTGATCCGGCCCACGTCGTCGCGGCGCAGCGCGGCCGCGCCGCCGACCGTGACCGCAGCGACCGCCTCGTCGATGGTCATGTTCATGTCGCGCACGGCCAGGGCCATGCAGAACAGCAGCGAGGTGGTGTAGCTCGATCCTGGGTTGCAGTTCGAGGCCATGGCCACGGTGACCCCGGCGTCGATGGCCCGCCGGGCGTCGGGGTAGGGCTGGCGGGTGGAGAAGTCGGTGGCCGGCAGGAACGTGGCCACGGTGTCGCTGGACGCCAGGGCCTCGATGTCGTCGTCGGAGAGGTAGGTGCAGTGGTCCACCGAGGCGCAGCCCATCTCAACCCCGAGTTGCACACCCGGCCCGTGGCCGAGCTGGTTGGCGTGGAGCCGCAGGCCCAACCCGGCATCCCGGCCGGCGGCGAGCACGGCCCGGGACTGGTCGGCGTCGAAGGCGCCCGTCTCGCAGAACACGTCGATCCAGCGGACATGACTGCGGACGGCGTCGAGCATCGGCCCGCACACCAGCTCGACGTAGTCGTCGGCGCGGCCCTTGTACTCGCCGGGCACCAGGTGGGCGCCCAGGAACGTGGCCTCCGGTGTGGCCGCGTCGGCCAGCGAGGCCAGCTCGGCCTCGGAGTCCACCGACAGCCCGTAGCCGGTCTTGATCTCCACCGTGGTGGAGCCGGCCCGGTGCACCTCGGCCAGGCGCCTATCGAGCGAGGCCTCCAACGCAGCCCGACCGGCGGTCCGGGTCGCGTCGGTCGTGACCCGGATGCCGCCCCCGTCGTAGGGCTCCCCGGCCATTCGCCGGCTGAACTCCTCGGCCCGGTCGCCCGCGAACACCAGATGGGTGTGCGAGTCCACGAACCCGGGCAGCACGCACCGACCGCCCGCGTCGAGGCGCTCGTCCGCGGCGGCCCCGGCCGGACCCACCGCCACCACGGCGTTGCCGTCCACCACCACCGACGCGTCGTCCACGACTCCGAGCGGGCCGTCCCCCAGCGCGGGGTCGTTGGTGATCAGCTCGGCGATGTTGTCGATCACCAGCGTCACGGCGCGGTCACCTCCCCGATGGCTGCGGCGAGTTCTGCGGCGACATCGATGGTGGTATGCCGTCCTTTGCGCACGACGGCTCTCCCGCCCACGACCATGTGGTGAATGTCGGCACTGGTGGCTGCGAAGACCGCCGCGGCCAGCGCGCTCTCGGCGTCGACTCCGGCCGTTCGCACCGAGTCGAGCCTCACCGTGGCGAAGTCAGCCAGGGCGCCCGCCTCCAGGGCGCCGCCGTCCGGCCATCCGAGTGACCGGTAGCCGGCAGCGGTGGCCATCGAGGCCAGGGCCGCGGTGGAGAACACGCCCCGGTCGCCGGTGGCCGCCCGCTGGTCGAGCTCGACCGTGCGGGCCTCTTCGAGCAGGTCCACGGTGGCATGGGAGTCCGATCCCAGGCACAGCCATGCCCCCTCACGGGTCAGGTCGACGCTCGGCCCCGTGCCGTCGGCCAGGTCCCGTTCGGTGGTGGGGCACAGGCAGCAGCCGGTGCCGGTCTCGCCGATGAGCGACAGATCGCGGCCGGTCGCGTGGGTCGCGTGCACCAGCGTCGTGTCAGGTCCCAGCCCGCCGGCCTCCGCGATCACCTCTACCGGGGTCCGGCCGTGCACCGCGAGGCACTGCTCGTTCTCGGCCGGCTGCTCGGAGGCGTGGAAGTGCAGCGGCGCGTCCCGGTCCCGGGCCCAGTCGACGGCCACCTTGATGGACGCCGGATCGACGGCCCGCACCGAATGCACCGCCGCGCCCACCCTCACCGCCGGACCGGACGCGGCGGCCAGCTTGGCGGCTCGCTCGGCCCACCGCTCGGCGCGGCCGTCGCTGAACCGGGCCTGCTCGGCCCGCAGCGGGCCGTAGCCGCGGGATGAGTCGGCGTCCAGGCCGCCGTGCAGGTACAGGGTGTCGAGCAGGGTCAGCCGGAGGCCGGCGTCGCGGGCCGCGGCCGCCACCGCCAGGGCCATCGCGTTGGGATCGTCGTAGGCGCTGCCCTCGGGCCGGTGGTGCACGTAGTGGAACTCGCCCACGACTCCGATGCCGGCCAGGGCCATCTCCGCGAACACCGCCCGGGCCAGCCGGTAGTAGCGGTCGGGATCGAGACGGGCCGCCACCCGGTACATGAGGTCGCGCCAGGTCCAGAAGTTTCCCCGCCCGCAGTGGGTGCGGCCCCTCAGGGCCCGGTGGAACGCATGGCTGTGGGCGTTGGCCAGCGCCGGCAGGGTGAGGCCCGCGAGGGGGACGGCGTCCTCGGGACGGGTGCGCACTCCGGCCGCCACCCGGCGGATGCGGCCGCCCTCCACCTCGATCACCACCCCCGGCTCGGCTCGAGGTCCTCCCAGCCACGCCGACTCGCACCAGTACCGGGCCGTCATGATCCGACCAGCTCCACGAATCTCGTGATGCGTTCGATGAAGGCGTCGCGGTGGTGCCGCTCGAACTCTTCCCAGGTGCACAGGGTGGCCGGGTCGGCCCGGTCGGTGATCAGGATCCCGTCGAGGTGGTCGCACTCGTGCTGCCATGTGCCCGCGGCCAGGCCCCGGGCTTCGTGGCAGTGCTCGGCACCGTGACGGTCGAAGTAGCGGACCCGGAGGTTGACCGAGCGGGCCACGTCGCCCCGCAACGGGACCGACAGGCAGCCTTCGTTGATGACCACCGTCTCGCCGTCCAGCACTTCCAGCTGCGGGTTGATGGCGACGGTGAGCGGGATGGGCGGCTTGTATGGGTAGCGGGGGTTGTCGTTCACTTCAATGACGACGATCCGGTCCGTCTCGCCGATCTGGTTGGCGGCCAGGCCCGCGCCGTTGGCGTGTCGCATCGTGTCGATGAGGTCATCGACGATGCCCTGCACTCGCTCGCCGGCGATCTCGGCCTCCGGCACCGCCACAGCGGGAATGCGCAGGGCCGGGTGGCCGATCGAACAGATGTCCCGCACCGTCATAGTTCATCCAGCCGGGTCTGCTGCGGGAATGTGCACGCCGCGGTCGGCGGCCACCTCCCAGGCCCGGTCGTAGCCGGCGTCGGCGTGTCGCATCACCCCGGTGGCCGGGTCGTTGGACAGCACCCGCTCCAGCTTCTGGGCGGCCAGGTCGGTCCCGTCGGCCACGCTGACCTGGCCGGCGTGTATCGACCGGCCGATGCCTACCCCGCCGCCGTGGTGGATGCTCACCCAGGACGCCCCCGACGAGGTGTTGACCAGTGCGTTGAGCAGGGGCCAGTCGGCGATGGCGTCGCTGCCGTCGAGCATGTCCTCGGTCTCGCGGTAGGGAGAGGCCACCGAGCCCGAGTCGAGGTGGTCGCGTCCGATGACGATGGGTGCGGACAGCTCGCCGGAGCGGACCATCTCGTTGAACCGCAGTCCCAGCCGGTGGCGCTCCCCGTAGCCGAGCCAGCAGATCCGGGCGGGCAGGCCCTGGAACTCGACCCGCTCGGCGGCCAGGGTGATCCACCGCTTGAGGCCCTCGTCGGTGGGGAACTCCTCGAGCACGGCCCGGTCGGTGGCCGCGATGTCGGCCGGGTCGCCCGACAGGGCCACCCAGCGGAACGGCCCCTTTCCCTCGCAGAACAGCGGCCGGATGTAGGCGGGCAGGAAGCCCGGGTAGTCGAAGGCGCGCTCGCAGCCGCCGAGGGCGGCCTCGGCTCTCAGGCTGTTGCCGTAGTCGAACACCTCGGCGCCGGCGTCGGCGAAGCCGACCATGGCCTCGACGTGGGTGGCCATGGCCGCCCGGGCCCGGCGGATGAGCTCGTCGGGCTGGCTGCGGCCCATCTCGTCGGCGGCCTCGGGGGTCAGGTCGTTGGGGACGTAGGTCAGCGGGTCGTGGGCCGAGGTCTGGTCGGTGACGATGTCGGCTGCCACGCTGTCGGCCAGCAGGCGGGGCACGATGTCGGCCGCGTTGCCGACCAGTCCCACCGACAGCGGTCGGCGGGCCCGGCGCGCCTCGGTGCAGCGGCGCAGCGCGTCGGTGTAGTCGTCGGCGACCACGTCGAGGTAGCGGGTCTCCACCCGCCGGGCGGCTCGCACCGGGTCGACCTCGATGCAGAGCGCCACCCCCTCGTTCATGGTGATGGCCAGCGGCTGGGCGCCGCCCATCCCGCCCAGCCCGGCCGTGACGGTGAGGGTTCCCGCCAGCGACCCGCCGAACCGCTTGCGGGCGATGGCCGCGAAGCACTCGTAGGTGCCCTGAAGGATCCCCTGGGTGCCGATGTAGATCCATGAGCCCGCCGTCATCTGGCCGAACATGGTCAACCCGAGATGCTCGAGCCGGCGGAACTCGTCCCATGTGCCCCACTCCGGGACGAGGTTGGAGTTGGCGATGAGGACCCTGGGCGCCCATTCATGGGTTCGCAGCACGCCGACCGGCTTGCCCGACTGCACCAGCAGGGTCTCGTCGCCGGCGAGGCCGGTCAGGGCGCTGATCATGGCGTGGTAGGCGTCCCAGGACCGTGCCGCCCGGCCGGTGCCGCCGTAGACCACGAGGTCGTCGGGGCGCTCGGCCACGTCGGGGTCGAGGT
Organism: Acidimicrobiia bacterium; assembly: GCA_022828135.1. Taxonomy (GTDB): domain Bacteria; phylum Actinomycetota; class Acidimicrobiia; order Acidimicrobiales; family Aldehydirespiratoraceae; genus Aldehydirespirator. The sequence goes on from JAJEJB010000032.1 coordinate 10,779, forward strand.
TGTTCTGGAGCATCCGGAAAGCGGCCTCCTGGGGCCAGCCCCGGCAGGTCAGCGCGGTGCCGGTGGGGGCTCGCACCCCGCCTGGAGGAGCGCTCGAGCTGTGCTGGGGGGAGGCGGGCATCGCGGACCTCGTCTGGTGGGGGCGGGTTTGCCGGTTGCACGGTACCGGCTCCGGGCCTATTCTGTCAATATGCAGCAAGGAGTTTCAGAAACTGAAAAACAAGCGTCTGCGGGCCAGACCGCCTCTCCGCTGCACAGGTCGCGCTCCGCGGGGCGGGTGCTGGACCTGCTGGACACCGTGATCACCGAGGGCGCGCTCAGCCTCACCGCGGCTGCGAGCCGGACGGGCATGCCGACGAGCACGGCACTGCGCCACCTGCGGGTGCTGACCGAACGGGGCTATCTCGTCAAGGACGGCATCGGGATCTACTCCGTCGGGCCCTCGTTCGTGCGCACCGCCCTGGCCTCGCTGCAGTCCGGCCCCTACGCCCGGCTGACCGCGGCGGCCCGCCCCGAACTCGAGCGTCTGGTCGAGGCCACCGAGGAGTCCGCCTACCTGGCCGTGCGCGACGGCGACGAGGCGGTCTACATCGACACCGTCGAGGGCCGCCGGGCCATCCGCCACGTCGGCTGGGTGGGCCGGTCGGTCCCGATCGGCGGCACGGCCGTCGGCGAGGCCCTGTCCGTCGCCGCGCTGGCGCCGCCCACCCGCCCTGCGCCCATATTCAACACCGGAGCCATCGAGCCCGATGTGACCGCGGTCTGCGCACCGGTCCACGGTCCGGCGGGTCCGATTGCGGCTCTGTCGGTGCTCGGCCCGGCCGACCGGCTCACCGGCCGCCGCCTCCAGGCCGCGGCCGACGCGGTGGTGGAGGCAGCCGTCGTGACGGCGCGGGGCCTGTCCTCGGCAGAGGTGGCTCTGGCGTGACCGTCGAACTCGACGGCGCGGGCGTCACCGTCGCCGATGTCGTCGCCGTCGCCCGCCATGACGAGGAAGTCCGGCTCACCGATGCCGCCATGGCCCGCATGGCCGCGTCCCGCAGCATCGTCGAGGAGCTGGCCGAGGGCGAGCCCGTCTACGGGATCTCCACCGGCTTCGGGGCCCTGGCCAACACGATCGTCCCCGCCGACCGCCGGGCCGTGCTCCAGCAGTCCCTGATCCGGTCCCATGCGGCCGGGATGGGACCGGCGGTGGAGGCCGAGGTGGTCAGGGCCATGATGTTCCTGCGGGCCCGCACGCTCGCCCTCGGGGCGTCGGGGGCACGGCCGCAGGTCGCCGAGGGGCTGGTGCGCCTGATCAACGCGGGGGTGGTGCCGGCCGTGCCCGAGCACGGCTCCCTGGGGGCCAGCGGCGACCTCGCGCCCCTGGCCCATGCCGCGCTCGCGCTGATCGGAGAGGGCGAGGTGCTGGCCGAAGGCGGGGGAACGACCGCCGCGGCCGCGGCCCTGGCCCGAGCGGGCATCGAGCCCCTGGAACCCCTGGAACTGGCGGCCAAGGAGGGCTTGGCCCTCACCAACGGCACCGACGGGATCCTGGGGATGCTGTGCCTCGCGGTCCACGACGTCGGGCGGCTCCTGACCATCGCCGACATCGTGGCCGCCTGCAGCGTCGAGGCGCTGCTGGCCACCGACCGGGCCTTCGCCGCCGACCTGCTGGCGCTGCGGCCCCATCCCGGCCAGCAGGCCAGCGCGGCCAACCTGAGGGCGGTGCTGGCCGGTTCGCCCATCGTCGCCAGCCACCGGGTCGACGACGACCGGGTGCAGGACGCCTACTCGATCCGGTGCACCCCCCAGGTACACGGCGCGGCCCGCGACACGCTGGACTTCGTGGCCGGGACCGCCGATCGGGAGCTGGCCTCGGCCATCGACAATCCGATGGTGCTGCCCGATAGCCGCGTCGAGTCGTGCGGGAACTTCCATGGTGCGCCGGTCGCACTGGCGGCCGACTACCTGGCCATCGCCGCGGCCGAGGTCGGAGCCATAGCCGAGCGCCGCATCGACCGGCTGCTCGACCCTGGACGCTCGCACGGTCTGCCCCCGTTCCTGGCCGACGATCCGGGCGTCGACAGCGGCCTGATGATCGGGCAGTACACCGCGGCCGCCCTGTGCGCCGAGAACCGGCGCCTGGCCGCCCCGGCCTCGGTCGACTCGCTGCCCACCTCGGCCATGCAGGAGGACCATGTGTCGATGGGCTGGGGCGCGGCCCGCAAGCTGCGCCGGGTGGTCGACAACCTGCGCCGCATTCTGGCCGTCGAGTGGGTCGCGGCCGCCCGGGGCATCGAGCTGCGTGCCCCCCTGCAGCCCGCGGCGGGGACCGCGGCAGCCCTCGGACTGCTGCGGACCCGGGTGCCCGGTCCGGGCCCCGACCGATGGCTGTCCCCCGAACTAGCCGCGGCCGAGCAGATGCTGGCCACCGAGTCTCTGGTGCCTGTCGTGGAAGCGGTTGCCGGCACCCTCAAGTAAACGCGGCCCGTCGTGCGCGAGGGGGGACTTGAACCCCCACGTCCTTTCGGACACAGGAACCTGAATCCTGCGCGTCTGCCAAATTCCGCCACTCGCGCGTGGCCCCGACCCACCGCGGGCGAACCGGGCACACGAGGCTAGCGGCCCGCCGGTCGAATCGCCGCCTGTCCTTCCCGCGATCGGGCGGCCACTAGCATCGCCGGAGTGCGCCTGGATTACGGGGCCGCCACCCATGTGGGCCTGCACCGCCACGAGAATCAGGATCGTTATCTCGCCGACGGCGCCGTCTTTGCGGTCGCGGACGGGCTCGGAGGCCACGCGGGAGGGGGCACCGCCGCGGGCATAGCCACCGAGGTCCTCTCCCGTGACACCAGCGTCGAGTCGCTGGCCCAGCTGATTGCGCTGGTGGGCTCGGCCAACGTGGCCATCCTGGAAGCGGCCAAGGACGATCCGAGCCTGTTCGAGATGTCGACCACCCTGTGCGTACTGGCCGGAATCAACGGCGCCGAGAACCGGCCGCGGCTGGCCGCCTGCAACGTCGGCGACTCCCGGCTTTACGTGCTCACTGCGGACGGTTTCAGCCGCATCACCGTCGACCACACGATCTCCGAGAATCTCGTCCGCGACGGTGTCATCTCCGAGGCTGAGGCGGCCACCCGCGCCGACCGCCACACCCTCACCCGGGCCGTCGGGTTCGAGCGCCGGGTGCACGTCGACGGCTGGGAGCTGGCGGCCGTGGAGGGGACCCGCTTCCTGCTCTGCAGCGACGGGCTGACCAACGAGGTGCCCGACTTCGAGATCGCTGAGATCCTCCGATCCGTCGCGGACACTCGTGCCGCGGCCGGCAGCCTGGTGGAGCGAGCAGTGAGGCCGGGGCACGGCCGCGACAACGCCACCGCGGTGGTCGTCGACGTCGTGGGCGGCCCCGGACTCCGGCCGGACGGTTCGGACCGGCTCGTTGTCGCGTTCCAGCCTGCCGTGTTGGCCTGATGGCGGCGTCGGTCCGCCGCGGCGATTCCCGGCTCTTATCCCGGCTTAGGGCCGCCCGTTACAATGGCTGACGGTGTCAGATGAGGGCCTGACCGTCTTCAACGGTCGCTACGAGTTGCTCCGCCGCATCGCGCGCGGCGGAATGGCCGATGTCTACCTGGCCCGGGACGCGTCGCTCGACCGGCAGGTGGCGGTGAAGGTCCTGTTCCCGGAGTTCGCCAATGATCCGAGCTTCGTCGAGCGCTTCCGCCGGGAGGCGAAGGCCGCTGCCAACCTGAACCACCCCAACATCGTCGGCATCTACGACTGGGGTCAGGAGCAGGGCACCTACTACATCGTCATGGAATACGTGGTGGGCCGCAGCATGGCCGACGTGATGCGCTCCACCGGGCGTCTCAGCCCGGACCGGGCCGCAGAGATCGCGTCCGACGTGGCCGAAGCGCTCAGCAGCGCCCACAACGCCGGGCTCGTGCACCGCGACATCAAGCTCGGCAACATCATCGTCAGCGACGACGGCCAAGTGAAGGTGGCCGACTTCGGCATCGCCACCGCCCTGGCCCGCAGGACCGGTGACAACCTCACCCATATCGGGTCGGTCATGGGCACGGCCACCTACTTCTCGCCCGAGCAGGCCCAGGGCAAGGCCCTCGACGGTCGAAGCGACCTGTACTCGCTCGGGGTCGTGCTCTACGAGATGATCGTGGGCAAGCCTCCCTTCACCGCCGACACCTCGACCGCGGTGGCCGTCAAGCACGTGCAGGAGCGCCCGCTCGCGCCGTCTCTGCTGGGCGTGAGCATCGTGGAGTCCCTCGAGGCCATCATCCTCAAGCTGCTGGCCAAGAACCCGGCCAACCGCTATCCCAAGGCGGAGGACCTTCGCGGCGATCTTCAGCGCTACTTGGCCGGTGCCCACAGCATCCCGGCTCGGACCGGCCAGTCGCCCCAGGTCCGGACGGGCCAGTCGCCCCGGGTCGGGACGGGCGAGCGTCCTGCGACCGGGTCGCAGGTGCCACCGGCCCCGGTGGCAGGCCGGCCGCGCACCGGCCCGGTTGCGACCGCTCCCCCGCCCCGTGGCGGTCCGCCCACCGGGCCCCGCGCCCAGGTGCCCGCCGCCCCAGGCCCGGGTCCGGGTCCTCCGCCCCAGTACGTCCCGCCGGCCTACTACTACGAGGAGGTCCACCGATCCGACGGCTGGAAGCGGGCGGTGCTCATGTTCCTGGGTCTGGTGGTCCTCCTGGTCGCCCTCGGCTTCCTGGGGTGGACCTTCTACGACTCGCTGGGCCTGGGCGACAGCAACGGGCCCGCAGAGCCGACCACCCCCGACGATGCCGCGCTGATCGAAGTACCCGACGTTTCCGGACTCAGCTACGGGGAGGCGGACGCTCTGCTGAGGTCGGCCGGTCTGGAGCCGGAGCCCAGCTACCAGGTCAACACGGGCGTGCCCGAGAACACGGTGTTCGCCCAGAGCCCGCTCGCGGGCCAACGGATCGAGGAGGGCGCCACGGTGGCGCTCACCGTCAGCCAGGGCGAGATCCCCAGGGTGCCGCCCGTGCGGGGCCGCAACCGCGTCGATGCCACCGAGATCCTTCGGAGCGCGGGCTATGAGGTCATCGTGATCGAGGGCACCAGCCAGGCCGAGGCGGGCATCGTGGTGGGGCAGGAGCCCTCGTCGAACACTGAGCTTGCGCCGGGCGAGGCGGTGACCATAACCGTCTCCACCGGACCGGGGCAGATCTTCGTGCCCGACGTGCGGGGCCAGACCCTGAGCCAGGCCTTCCAGACCCTGATCGAGCAGGGGTTCCGCGTCGGCGAGAGGCGCGAGCCTTCGACCATCGTCGAGGCGGGCCAGGTCATCGACACCGATCCTCCCCACGGGTTCCCGGTGTCGGCCGGGCTGGAGGTCATCGTCATCACTTCGGACGGCCTTCCGCTGGTGGCTATCCCCGACGTCCAGGGCCTGCTGTTCGACACCGGGAAGCTGTCCATAGAACGAGCCGGGCTCGTCATCGGCATCGTGACGTTCGAGCCCGTGGAGCCGGGGTCGGCCGACGTGGGCCGGATACTGGCCCAGACGCCGCCCCCCAACCTCGAAGTGTCGGCCGAGACCCCGGTGGATGTCGTGGTGGGGGAGTCGTCCGAGGGCGAAGGCGATCAGATCGGGCCTGAGTCACCCGAGGGCGAAGGCGGCGAGACCGAGGGCATCGACCAGGCCGGCGCAGGCCCGCCCGAGGAGCCGGACGGAACCGGCTGAGACCGGCCGTTCTCGCTAGCGGCAGCGGGCGAGGAAGTTGTCGAGCAGGTCGCGGCCCGCGTCGGTGAGCACCGACTCCGGGTGGAACTGCACTCCCTCGGTGTGGTGGTGCCGGTGCCGCAGCCCCATCACCAGGCCCTCGTTGCAAGTGGCGGTGACCTCCAGGACGGACGGGACCGAGGCGCGCTCGACGATCAGCGAGTGGTAGCGGGTGGCGGTGAAGGGGTTGGGCAAGCCGTCGAACACCCCCGAGGAGTCGTGCTCGATGACCGATGTCTTGCCGTGCATCACCGCCGGTGCCCGGATGACGGTCCCTCCGAACACCTGGCCGATGCACTGCATCCCCAGGCACACCCCGAAGATAGGCACCGAGCCGCTCAGCGTCGCCAGCAGATCGTTGCTCACGCCCGCGTCGTCGGGCGTGCCCGGCCCCGGACTGATCAATACCCCGTCGGGCTCCAGAGCCCGCACCTCGTCGGCCGTGACCGCGTCGTGCCGGTACACCAAAGGCTCGGCCCCCAACTCCCCCAGATACTGCACCAGGATGTAAACGAACGAGTCATAGTTGTCGATAACCGCAATCCGAGGCCCCACCCGCGGAACGCTACCGGTTGGTTGCAGCTGCACCGGCAAGGCCGGGGGGTGGCGGCGAGGAACGGCCGACCGACAATGGGGCGAAGCCCCGTCGGTCGGACGGCCTCGACGACAGGACCCGCCGGCCGGAGTGCCTAACTCCGAGAGTTGGCAGCAGAGGCGTCGCGCGCTTCGACTGCCTCCAAGACGTGCAATGCAATGTCCGCGACCTGAACTTCGTCGTCCTCCACGCCGGCCGCCCGCACCCCGTCGTCCATCATGATGTAGCAGAACGGGCAGGCGGTGGCGATGCGCGACGCGCCCGTGTCGAGCAGCTCCCGGGACCGCTCGTCGTTCACCTTGGTGCCGATGGTCTCCTCCATCCACATGCGGGCCCCGCCCGCGCCGCAGCACATCCCCTTGGTGCCGTTGCGGGGAGCCTCCACCAGGTCGATGCCACCGAGCGAGCCGAGCACGCGCCGGGGCGCCAGGTACACGTCGTTGTGGCGCCCCAGGTAGCAGCTGTCGTGGTAGACGACCCTCTCGGCGAGCGTGGCCCCTTCGAGGTCCAGGCGGCCCTCGGCTACCAGCGCCTCCAGGAACTGGCTGTGGTGGATCACCTCGTAGTGGCCGCCGAGCTGTGGATACTCGTTGGCCAGCGTGTTGAAGCAATGAGGGCACTGGGTGACGATCTTGCGCACCCCCATCGAGTTGAGCGTCTCGATGTTGGCCGACGCCAGCATCTGGAACAGGTACTCGTTGCCGGAGCGCCGGGCCGAGTCGCCGGTGCAGTTCTCGGCCGGGCCGAGGATGGCGAAGTCCACGCCGGCCCGCTCCATGAGCTGGGCCATGGCCCGGGCCACCTTCTTGTTCTTGTCGTCGAAGGATCCCGCGCAACCGACCCAGTACAGGTACTCGGCGTCCAGGGGGTCGCCGCCGGACAGGACCCGCACCCCGTCGAGGTCCCGGGCCCAGTCGGCCCGCTCGGTCTGGCTCAGCGACCACGGGTTGGACGAGTTCTCCATGCCCCGGAAGGCCTGGCCCAGCTCGGAGGGGAAATCGCTCTCCATCAGAGTGAGGTAGCGGCGCATGTCGAGGATCTTGTCGAGGATCTCGATATTGACCGGGCAGACCTCGTCGCAGGCCCGGCACGACGTGCAGGCCCACAGCTCCTCGGTGCTGATGCGCTCGAACATCCAGTTGGCCGGCACCTTGACCTCGGCCTCCCCGCTGCTGAGCGGAGGCGACGTGGCCGGGCTGCCGGTGAGGGCCATGATCTCGCCCGTCTTGAGCACGATCTCCCGTGGATCGAGGGGCTTGCCGGTGGCATGGGCCGGGCACACCGAGGTGCAGCGGCCGCACATCGTGCAGGCGTCGGTGTCGAGCAGCTGCTTCCACGAGAAGTCCTCGATCACCGAGGCGCCGAAAGTCTCGAGCTCGGTGTCGCCCTCCACCAGGTCGGGCATGGGCCGCATGGCCCCCTTGGGACGGTCGCGGTGCCGCAGGTACATGTTCAGCGGCGACGTGAACATGTGGCGCAGCATCGTCGTCGGCAGGATCACCAGGAACGCCATGAAGGCGACCACGTGGGCCACCCACCAAACCTGGTGCCAGCCGTGCACCGCCGAGCCGTCGACGAGGGTGGCCAGCGGGTAGCCGATGAAGCTCCAGCGCTCGTGGTCGGGCAGGCCGTCGGCCGCGATCCGGAAGGCCTCCGCGCCGAAGCCGGTCACGCCGATGGCCAGCATCACCCCGCCGATGACCGCGTGCTCGGGCCGGGTCTTGATGCGGATGCGGTAAGGCCGCCACGCCGGCGGTCCGAAGCGGCGCAGGATGGCCCACAGCATGCCGATCACGAACACCGCCCCGGCTGCGTCGCCCACCGCGGAGTAGGCCCGGTACACGTCGCCGTGCAGGAACTTGGCCCCGTCTGGCAGCTGGTGGTCGACCTCCAGGGTGGTGGTCACCCCCAGCAGCACCAGGAAGCTGAAGTAGATGAGCGAGTGCATCACCCCCGCGCCGGGCTCCCGGAGCAGGGTCTGCATGTACACGCCGGCCCGGAAGTCGGCCATCCGGTGGTGGACGTTCTTGGGTGTGGTGCGGCGGTTGTCGGGCCGTCCCCGCTCCCAGTTCTTGACCCGGTTGGCGAACAGGACCGCCCCGTACACCAGCAGTATCGGGATGACGGTGTAGAAGGCGGCCTTCAGCGGCGCCGGAATGTTGCCGAAGACCTCGCGGGTGATCGGGCTGTCGCTGTGGAAGCCGGTGATCCCGGCGACGATGCCGGAGGCGGCCGTGAACAGCGCGATGGCGACACCGAGCGCGACGACAATGTGGTGGGGCTTGATCCGCATGCCGGGCGCGACACTACTCGCCGCGCCCGCCTCGGGTAGCGGAGCCGGACCCCTCACTGGAGTCGACGCCGAGTCGCACGATCGAGACCCGCGACCGGAGATGAGCGACGGCGACCATGTGACCTAGCTTCTCCTGTTGCTTGACCTCTCCATGGCAATGGCACGGTTAGCGTTGGCGTTTCGTGGCTGATGACTACATCGAGATTCACGTTGACGAGACCGGTGACCGCGGCTTCAGCTCCAAGTCGTCGCCGTACTTTTGCCTGGCTGCCAGCGCCTTCCGGCACTCCAACGCCGGGAACGTCGTCCGAGCGATGGAGGCTCTGAACTTCGCGCTTCGTCGTCCGCTAAGACAACCGATCCACGCAGTCGACCACCTGAAGACCCACGACAAGCTCATGGAAGCCGTTGAGCACCTCTCGAGGCTGCCGGTGAGGGTGTTCTTCGTCGTATTGCCCAAGGCGAGCACGCCAGCCGACGCAGCCATGAGAAGCGACGACACCCACGTCTACAACTACCTCGCGCGGATGTTGTTGGAGCGCATGAGTTGGTTCGCCAGAGACATTGGGCTACCCGCGCACCCCGTCTTCGCTGCTGTCGCGCGGATGCCCCGCCGCAGGCTCGACGACTACATATCGACCCTCCAGCGCAAAGACACAACGATTGAGTGGCCATGGCTCAAACTGCCGGTGGAGGTCGACCAGGCCAAGAACCGGGTGGGAATGCAATGGGCCGACATCGCCGGACGGGCCATGTTGAAGGCGACCACACCCGGAACGAGCCCGCCGCACCGGATCGAGCCCGTCTACCTCAAGACTCTCGCTCCGGTGATATGGCGGCGTCGCCGCATCGAGAAATACGGGATCAAGTCGGTCCAGTCCGACTGGCATCTGACCCAGCCATGGTGGGACCGGGTCACCGGTGCCGTTCCTGAAGGCGGGACTTGACGCGAAGGGGCGGGGGGCCGGTCCGCCTGAAGTCGGCTCGCAGGCCGAGTGCTCAGGTTTCCCTACGCAGGCGGTGGACTCCGCGCCCCCCGTCACGGTCAATGTAACCGATGGGGTGTGACAATTCCCGACTTGCGTCACACACATGCTGGCACCCGAGGTGCTCGCAAGCGGTCCTGCAGCACCGGTTACAGGTGACCCTTGGCACTTCGCGGAGCCCACCCTCAATTGCTCTTGTCCCCTCGATCCGCGAGCGAGCAGATCAGATTTCCAATATGAGATTCCGTCCAGAAACGCCTGAGGCGGTAGGGTGGCGCCTCCAAGCGCTTGCAGCACGGGCAGGTGCACATCTGCCAGAAGCAGGACGCTCACGCCGCGAAAGCGAGGTCCTTAAGCCGTGGAGACAGACGCAGTGTTCACCTCGGCGCCGCCGGTGCCGCAGCCGTCGGTTCATGAGAACGTGCTGCACTATCTGCGCAAGCTGATCATCACCGGGGAGCTCCCCCCGGGCGAGAAGATCCCGCTCGACGCGGTGGCCAGAACATGCGGGGTGAGCCCGGTTCCGGTGCGCGAGGCGCTGCGCCAGCTCCAGAACGAAGGGGTCGTCATCAATGAGCCGCGTCGCGGCTATTGGGTTGCGCGCCACTCGCGTGAGGAGTTCACCGAGTTGCAGCAGATCACGTTGCTGCTGGAGTGCGAGGCGATCCGCAGCGGCGCCTCCCAAATCACCGATGACGATCTTGAGCGCATGGACGCGTACCGCGTCGAGATGGAGCAGGCGCTCTCCGCGGGCGACTTGTGGACTGCCAGTGTCGCTCACCGTGAGATGCACTTCGTGCCCTACCGGGCGTCGGGTCGCAAGATCCTCGTCCGCGAGATCGAGCGGCTGTGGGAGCACACCGACCACTACCGGGTGCTGTACCTCTACAAGGACAAGGATGTCCAGGAGGTGTCCCTTGACCAGCACCTCGGGCTGATCGACGCGTGCCGTGCTCGTGACGCCGAGATGCTGGTGAGGTTGATGACCGCGCACCGGGAGTTCGCGACAGCAACGATCACGCCGGGTCTTCTTGAGGAGGACAGCCCCTAGCCGGAGGTTGCGAGGGCCACAGCCGATGCCCGACGCTGTCTATGGGTCAGTCGTTGACCTGGGGGATGACGAGGCGGCTCAGCAATTCGAGTTGCGCGGGGTCGTCGCTGGTAGGGCCGAGCACGATGTACTCGCAGCCCCCGTCGGCGAGGTCGCGAAGACGGGCGACTATCTCGTCTATCGACCCGAAGAAGTAACTCTTCTCTAGATGCTCATGACTGCGGTGGGTGCCCATGGCCTGCTCGAAGTAGAAGTGCTGCTCGGCGCGGGCTGTTGCCGGGTCGTTGGTGTCGACTACGTGGATGAAGTTGCAATGCGCGAACCGGGGACAGGTTGTGCCGTGCGCAGCTGCCGCGTCCTGTATCAGCTGCCAGTCGCGATGCACCCATTGCTGTTGGCCAGAGCATCGAGAAAGCCACCAGTCGGCCCCGAGAATGCGGTCTCGCACGGTCCTGGCCAGCACGGGGACGTCGTTGTCGAACTGCCCGTCGGGAATGCGCGACCCGCCGGCGACCCACACAGGGGGCATCTTCGGTGGTCGGGGCTCGATGGTGACATCAGCGAACGAGTAGTACCGGCCCTCGAATGACGCGTTGGGAGTAGTCAACAGCAACCGGACCGCCTCGACGATCTCATCGGTGCGCTTGCCGCGTTCGCTGATGTGGGTGCCAGTTGCTTCGAACTCGGGGCCATACCAGCCCGGGCCGATTCCGAACTGGTAGCGGCCGCCGCTGAGGAAGTCCATAGTGGCGACCTCCTTGGCGAGAAGCACCGGATCGCGCAGCGGCAGCACCAGGATCCCGGTGCCGACCATCTCGACATCGGGTGCGACCGCGGCGGCGTGGGTTAGCACGGTCATCGGTTCGAGCCACGTCATGCCGTACAGGCCGGGTGCGTGCAGCAGATGGTCAATCACCCAAAGGTCGATGTCGTGCTCGTTGGCTGTCTTAGAGAACGCGTCAGTGCCTCGGCGGGCTCTGTCGTAGTCGAGCTGCGGGTAGGCGAACGCTGGGATCCAGGCTCCGAAGCGCATGGGCGGTCCTTGTCTGTGGCGGGCTGTTGAGGCCGACGGTCTACACTCTGCGATTTGATATTGCAAATATTTGATCTTAGGATTGAACGAATGGTTCACGACAGACCGGTGGGCCGCGGGGGGTCGTGTTCGGGCATGGCTCCGCAGCGGCAGGCGGTAGAAGGGCAACGCGGCGCGTGAAGCCCCCGAGATTCGCCTATTGCGCCCCACAGACCCTGCCGGAACTGCTCGAGATCCTCAGCGAGGCCGGCGATGAAGCGGTCGTGTTGGCTGGCGGGCAGAGCTTGCTGCCGATGCTCAACCTTCGGCTAGCCGCTCCCAGCCACGTCATCGATCTCGACCGAGTTCCCGGGCTCGATCGCATCGACGGTGCCAACGGCTGCGTCGAGGTGGGCGCGATGGTCACTCACCGCCGCATGGAGACCGATCCGGTCGTGGCAGCGTCCGCGCCGCTCGCTAGATGCGCCGCTGGGTTTGTCGGCTATCGCGCCATCCGCAACCGCGGCACTGTCGGCGGCAGCGTCGCGCACGCTGACCCGGCAGCGGAGTGGCCAATCGTTCTGCTGGCGCTCGACGGCGCTGTCGACCTCGCCTCCGTGCGTGGCTGGCGCAGTGTCGCCGCAGAGGACTTCTTCGAGTCGGTGTACACCACCGCCAAACGACCCGACGAGGTCGTCACGTCTTTGAGCTTCGGGTCGCGCTTCGCCCACAGTTGGGGGTTCTCGGAGTTCCAGCGCCGCGTCGGGGACTTCGCCACGGTCGCGGTGGCCGTCGCCTGCGTCATGGAGTCCGGCGAGGTTGCCGAGGCGCGCGTCGCCATCGCCGGCGTCGCGGACCGGCCGGTGCGGTGCCCCGAAGCTGAAGCCGCGTTGGTTGCCGGGTCGCGCTCAGCAGCGAGCGACGCCGCTGCAGCGGCCCGCGACTCGATCGAACCGATCAGCGACATCCACGGATCGTCGTCGTTCCGCAAGAGGCTGATCTACGCCGAGACCCAACGCGCAGCCCTTCAAGCCCTAAGGGCCAACGGCGCGGGTGCCGACGATGGCTGAACTCTCTGTGAGCGTGAACGGTGAACTCACCGCCGCACAAGTGGACCCGCGCACTCTGCTGTCGGATTACTTGCGCGACCATCTGGGGCTCACCGGCACCCATGTCGGCTGCGAGCACGGGTACTGCGGAGCCTGCACCGTGCTGGTGGATGGCGCTTCGGTGCGGTCCTGTCTCACGCTCGCCGTACAGGCTGACGGCCGCAGTGTCGACACCGTCGAGTCGCTCGCCTCCAACGGCGAACTGCATCCCATTCAGCAGGCCTTCAAAGAGTGCCACGGACTGCAGTGCGGATTCTGCACACCGGGGCTGCTCATGAGTGTCCTGGAGCTCGCTGCCACGAACCCCGGCTGCGGCCGGGACGAAATCCGTGAACACCTCTCGGGAAACGTGTGCCGCTGTACCGGCTACCACCACATCGTCGACGCCGTCGAAGCGGCCCTCAACAGCGTCAGGGAGCAGGGCGATGGCAGCTGACCAGGCGCCCCGCTACTTCGGCGCGAGGGTGGCCCGCCGCCAAGACGACAGGCTGCTGCGCGGCGATGGCCGCTATGTCGCCGACATCAGCCCTGCCGGGGTGCTCGCCGCGAAGTTCGTGCGCTCCGACGAGGCCCATGCCGTGGTTGCTGGCATCGACATCGAAGCGGCCAGTGTCGCTGAGGGCGTGAAGGAGGTGTTTGTCGGTGAGGACTTCGCCGACAACGAGATCCGTTGCGTGTCGAGCTACGCCGGGTTCCAGGAGTCGGCTCAGCCGATCCTCGCTCTGGACCGCGTACGGCATGTGGGCGAGGCGCTCGCGATGGTCGTCGCCGACAACGAATACGTCGCGGAGGACGCCGCTGAGCTGGTGGTGGCCGACCTCGAACCGCTGCCTGCAGCGGTGGACATCGACACGGCCCTCGATGTCGGCTGCGCGCCGCTGCATCCCGGTTGGCGAGACAACGCGTTCGTGCGCAGGCGGGCCACGACCTATGGGTTCAACGAGGCCAGCTCCTCTGCGCCGCACCGGGTGTCGATCGAGTTGCACAACGGGCGCCACAGCGGCGTCCCCATAGAAACGCGGGCGTGCGTCGCCGAACACGACCCCGGCACGGGCAGGTTCCGGCTTCACACCACAACCCAGATCCCTCATCTGATCCGTGCGGGACTGTCCTGGGCGCTCGGCGTCCCCGAGAGTCTCATCCAGGTGATCGCCCCCGACGTCGGGGGCGGCTTCGGAATAAAGGCCCAGCTGTATCCGGAGGAGGTGGCTTGCTGTTTGGCGGCACGTCGGCTCAGCCGGCCCGTCAAATGGGTCGAGGACCGCCGTGAGCATTTCGTGGCGGCGCACCACTCCCGTGAGCACCGCCACAGCGTGACGGGCTACTTCGACGACGACGGCACGATCCTGGCGCTAGAAGCTGACATCGCTGTCGACATGGGCGCCTATTCGGTGTTCCCGTGGACCGCGACCATGGACGGCGGGATGGCCATGGGCATCCTGCCCGGCCCCTACAGGATTCACGAATATTCCGTCTCGTCGACGTCGGTGTGCACCAACAAGACCCCCTACGGCGCCTACAGGGGAGTCGCCCGCCCCGCGGCGTGCTTCTCGATCGAGCGGCTCATGGACCAGATCGCTCGCCATCTCGGTGTTGACCGCGTCGAGATCCGCAACCGAAACCTGCTTGCAGACGGCGACTATCCGTGGCGGTCCCCCTCGGGGCTCATCTATGACAGCGGATCGCTCGTCGAGTCACTCGACGCGGTGCTGGCCCTCGGCGACCTCGAAGGCCTCCTGAAGCGCCAAGCCGACGCCCGAACAGCGGGCCGGCTTGTGGGAGTGGGGTTGGCTGTGTTCACAGAACAGACCGCTCACACCACCCAGGAGTTCAAGCAGCGGGGCGTTCCGATCGTGTTCGGCTACGAGACCGCCAAAGTGCGCCTCGATGCATCCGGCACAGCGGTGGTGTCGGCGTCGATCCACGACCACGGCCAGGGATTGGAGACGACCCTCGCGCAGGTCGCCGCGGACCGTCTCGGGCTGGATCTCGAACAGATCCGCGTCGAATACGGCGACACCGAACAGGTCGCCTACGGCGCCGGCACATTCGCCAGCCGCTCCGCCGTGCTTGCGGGCGGCGCCGTGACCAAAGCAGCCGACGCGGTCGCGGACACACTGCGGCAGGTCGCGGCGCACATGCTCGAAGCCGCCCCCGAAGACATGGTCGTCGAGACCGGGCGGGTGTCCGTGGCCGGCAGCCCCAGCCAGTTCCTCGAAACCACAGAACTGTGTCGGCTCATCTATCAGCGTCCCGAACGGCTCCCGGAAGGCGTAGAGCCCCACCTCGAGGCATCGAGGACCTACGACGCGCACCCGGGAACCGGTGCGTACACAAACGCCGCGCACTTGGCATCGGTAGAGATCGATCCGCTGACCGGCAAGACCCGAGTCCTGAGCTACGCGGTCGTCGAGGACTGCGGCCCGATGATCAACCCGACGATCGTCGAGGGCCAGATCTTCGGCGGTGTCGCCCAAGGCGTCGGATCGGCCCTGTTCGAAGAGTTCCTCTACGACGAGGCGGGCCAGCCGCTGTCGACCACCTTCGCCGATTACTTGGTGCCGGTGATGAGCGACATCCCGGACTTTCAGGTCGCTCACCTCCAAACACCCTCCCCTCACACCATCGGCGGACTCAAGGGCATGGGTGAGGGAGGAGCGATCGCCCCTGGAGCGGTGATCGCTTCCGCGGTCGAAGACGCTCTCTCGCATCTAGTAGGGACCGTCACCGTCGACCGGTTGCCGCTTACCCCCGAGCGGGTCCTGGGCTACATCGACGCCGCCAACGGCAACGGAACGGGGCCATGAGGGTCTCGCTACTGCAGATGCCTGCCGACGCGGCCGCCGCGTCGCCGGATCCGGTCCATTTCGTGCGCGGGTGGGTCACAGCGGCTGCAGGCTCAGACCTGATCGTGCTGCCGGAGATGTGGCACCCCGGTTACTTCGCGTTCGACCAGTACGCACGAGCCGCCGACGACACGCCTGCACTGCTGGCGGCGCTGTCTGAGACAGCCGCCGAGGCCGGGGCGTGCCTGCACGCGGGTTCTCTGGTCGAAGCCGGCGACGGGCATCTCTACAACACGTCCGTGCTGTTCGGACCCGACGGCACCGAACTCGCTCGGTACCGCAAGATGCACCTGTTCGGGTTCGACAGCCAAGAGCAACGGCTGCTGAGCCCCGGCGAGGAGGTCGTGGTGGCCGACACGCCGCTGGGTCGCCTCGGGATGGCGGTCTGCTATGACCTGCGCTTCCCGGAGTTGTTCCGACGCATGTGCGAACGCGGAGCGGTGGGTTTCGTCGTCGCGTCGGCCTGGCCCCATCCTCGAGTTGAGGCGTGGAGCACTCTGCTTCGAGCCCGAGCGATCGAGAGCCAGGCATTCATGTTCGCCTGCAACGGAGTCGGCGCCACCGGCTATGGCGCGACGCTGTGCGGACGATCAGCGGTCATCGACCCGTGGGGGATAACCGTCGCATCACTAGGCGACGATCCCGGCATTGCGTCAATGCCGGTGCAACTCCAGGAGGCCCATACCGCCCGCGGCCGGTTCCCGGCGCTGGCAGACCGGCAACTGTTGGGCGATCCCGACAACGACCTGGTACTCCGCCAGGACGACGGCACCGCTGTCCGGTTCACCGCCAGGCGAGTGGTCCTCGCCGGCTACACCGCCCGCGACACCGACGCCATCAACGCCTACATCGCCAAACTCGAAGAAGAGGGCATCTGTCCACCCGACGAGGTGCCCGCCTATTTCGTGGTTGGCGCTGATCGGCTGACGACAGCCCCCCGTATCGAGGTGACCACCGCCTCGTCGTGCGGGGAGGTCGAGTTCGCGCTGCTCATTGACCACGGCGAAATCTGGGTAGCGGCAGCGTCAGACCACACTGACCGGGCGTTGGAGACCGTCGACATCAACGCCTCCAAACAGAACTGCCCCAAGGTCCTGTCAAGCAGCGTGTGGCGGCTCAGCGACATCGAGGCCCACTGGGACGACCTCACCTTCGAAGCCCGAACTCCCGCCGGCTCCACGGACCCATATCAGGCGGGACCCGTAGCGGCGCTGCGACCCCCTCGTGAGCTGATCGAACTTGTCGAGGACCGTTTCGGCGGGCCCATGGCCGGGACGGTGATCTTGTCTGGGACCATCCCCGCCGCGGGGGGTTTCGAGTTCCATTCCAGCTTCGAGGTCGCTCTGCGAGACCCGGTACGGGGCCGCTCGCTCGAGGTTGCCTACTCGATCGTCAACGTCATGGAGGACACCTGATGGGAAAGCAAGAGTTCGAATTCTTCGATCCGGAGCTACTGCCGTGGCAGCCCGAAGCAGGCATCGAGGGTCTCTACAGCAAGACCCTCGCAGATGACCCCGCCACCGGGTCGTACACGCGGCTGTTGAAGTTCCTTCCCGGCACCGACACATCCGCGGCGGGGGTTCAGCGCCACGACTTCTGGGAAGAGATCTGGATGGTCGAGGGGGCCATCCACGACCTGACCCTGGATCAGACCTTCATCAAGGGCATGTATGCGTGCCGCCCGCCCGGCATGCCGCACGGCCCCTGGGTGAGCCCCTATGGGGCGGTCACCTTCGAAGTCCGCAACTACGAGTAGAGCACCAATGCTGCTGCTGCAGTTCTTCGTGTCGGGCGTCGCGACCGGCTGCTTTCTGATCCTCGCCACGATCGGGTTCTCGCTGACTCGTCGCGTCGAGGGGTTCTTGAACATCGCGCACGCGGAGCTGCTGGGAGTCAGCGCCTTCACGACATGGTGGCTCAACTCTCACCACGGCTGGCACGTCTTAGCAGCCGCCGTCGCGGCGATCGCATTCACCGCGCTGGTGGGGCTGGGCATCGCCCGCGTCGTGTACGACCCGATCCGCCACCGCGAGCCGGCTGTGCTGTTGATCACCTCCACCGGTGTCGCGTTCGTGATCGGCGGCGCGCTCCACGGGTTGATCGGAACCGGTATCCGCACCCTCGACATCGGCCTCGCGCAGCGTTACGAGGCCTTCGGGTTGCGTGTCACCAGCCACCAGCTCATCGTGGTCGGCCTAGCCGCGGCCGTGTCGGTGTCGCTGGCCGTGTTCTTGAACCGCACCCGCACGGGATTGGCGATCAGAGCGATGGCGGTCAACCCCGAACTGGCCGCGTCGCGCGGCGTCAACCTGAGCGCCACATCGCGGGCGACCTGGCTGCTGTCGTCGGGACTGGCAGGACTAGCCGGGGTCATGTTGGCGATGCTCGCCACGCTCACAACCGACTTGGCGTTCGCTCAAATCCTGCAGATCCTCGCCGTCGCGATACTCGCCGGTCTCGGGTCGCTCTATGCGGTGATCTTGTCGGGGCTACTCGTCGGCGTCGCCATGGACGTCTCCGCGTACTGGATCCCCGCCGGGTACCGGCCGCTGGTCGCGTTCGCGGTGGTGATCGTCGTGTTGTTGTTCCGTCCCGCGGGGCTCGCAGGAACGAGATCCGCATGAACTGGCCGCAATTGCTCGTCACCGTGTTGACCCTCGGCAGCATCTTCGGGGTCGTCACCTTGTCGCTGAACCTTCAATACGCACGCGGCGGCATGATCAATTTCGGGATAGTCGCCTACTTCGCTGTCGGGGCCTACACCTACGCAATCTTCACCCAGCCCCCTCCGCAGGGGCTGGATCAGTACAAATTCGGGTTCGGCTGGCCGTGGTGGGCCGCAGTCATCGTGGCAGGGCTCGCAGCGTTGGTGTTCGCCGCGGTGACGGGATGGCCGACGCTGCGGCTGCGAGGCGAGTACCTGGCATTGACCACTTTCGCGTTCGCTGAAGTCTTCCACTCCGTGCTGTTGAACGAGAGACGCATCGGCAACGGCACTGTCGGCCTCGCCAGAGTCGAACGTCCCTTCGGCGACTGGGGTCCCATCGAGGAGAAGTACGTGTTCGCCGGCGCCGCGGCTCTGCTGCTGGTCGCGACGCTGGTGGTGTTCCGGCGCCTTCTGGTGTCGCCGTATGGACGTGCGCTCGACGCGATACGCGACGACGAGACCGCCGCTATGGCCGCGGGCAAGCCCGCGCAGCAGATGCGCCGTCAGGTGTTCTTGATCTCCGCGGTGCCTGTCGGGTTCGCCGGCGCCGTGTACGCCATGTTCACCACCCTCGCGCAGCCGTCGCTGTTCACAGCCGAGGTCACCTTCATCGTGTGGATCGCGCTGGTGCTCGGCGGTGAGCGATCCGTGTACGGCGTGGTGCTGGGAACCCTCGGACTGGTGTTCTTCGAGGAGATTGTGCGGGCTTGGCCCTTCGAAACCGTGCGATCCGCGCAAATTGCGGCGGCCGTCGAGCATGTGGTCACCGGGCTGGTGTTCATAGCGGTGCTCCGATACCAGCCGTTCCAAGCCGCGGCCACACGCCTAAGGGCTTCGAGATGACTCTCCCAGGCGGCGCGAACGCACTCAACGGCGTCTTGCTAGAGGCGAGACACATCTCGAAGCGGTTCTCGGGCCTGCAAGCGGTCGGGGGCGCCAACGGCCTGAGTTTCAGCGTCGACCGGGGTGCCTTCGTTGGGTTGATCGGTCCGAACGGTGCCGGCAAGTCCACGACTTTCGACCTCATGTCCGGTGTTCAAACCTCAGACACCGGGTCGGTGCTGTTCAACGGTCACGACATCACACGCTCCAGCACCGACACCATCGCCGAGAAAGGCATAGGCCGCACTTTCCAGACCCCTCGGGCCTTCGAATCGCTGACCGTGCTCCAAAACGTGGTCGCGGGCGCGACCAGCCCAGGCGAGAGCCTGCGGTGGGCGTTCGGTCGCAGCTGGCGAAGCCACGAGACCGCAACTGTCGAAGCGGCAGAAGCGATCCTGCGGCGCGTTGGTCTGCACGAACGAGCCGCAGCGCGTGTGGGCGACCTCTCCGGCGGGGAACTGCGAATGCTCGAAGTCGCACGCCAGCTAGTGCGGGACCCCACGGTCTTGTTGTTGGACGAGCCCACCGCGGGCGTTCACCCCGGCCTCCAGGAGCGGCTCGCACAGCTGCTGCAGGACCTGCACCGAGACGGCGTGACTCTCGTCGTCGTCGAACACAACCTGCATTTTCTGTTGGCTCTTGCCGACCACGTCCTCGTGCTCGCCGACGGCGAACTGCTCGCGCAGGGCCCACCGGCGGACATACGGGCCGATCCCGTCGTGATCGCCGCGTACCTAGGAGACGGCGATGTTGCTTGAGGTGCGCGACCTCGTGTCGGGCTACGGCCGGGTCACGATCCTCCACGGAGTCGACCTGACGGTCGCAGCCGGCGAGATTGTGGTGGTGCTCGGCCCCAACGGAGCCGGCAAGAGCACCCTGATGAAGACCATCGCAGGGCACCTGCGGCCCTCCAAGGGCGCTGTCGTGGTCGACGGCGCAGACATCACCGGACGCCCCGCTCAGGATGTCGCAGCCCACGGCGTCGGCTACGTGCCCCAGGAGCACAACGTGTTCCGCGAGCTGTCGGTGCGCGACAACCTGCGAGTAGCCGCGCTGTCGTCTCAGGGCACCAAGGACCGGCTTGAGGCCGTGTTCGAGCGGTTCCCGATCCTCGCGCAGCGAGCATCACAGCGCGCCGCGACCCTCTCCGGCGGGGAACGCCAGACACTTGCGGTGAGTTCCGCCCTCGTCGGCGACCCCCGAGTGATGCTCCTTGACGAGCCCGCGGCGGGACTCGCGCCGCTGTTCATCAAGCAGATGGTCGAGTGGGTCCGAGACCTCGCCGATGCGGGGATGGGCGTCGTTTGGGTCGTCGAGCAGAACCCCGACCTGATCCTTGCCGCGTCGGCCAGGACCTACCTCGTCGAGGGCGGACGCATCACGGATGAGTTCGACAGCCAGGAACTGCTCAGACCCGGCCGCTTGAGAGAACTGCTCCTAGAGGAGCGGCAACAGACCGGCAGCAAATCGCCGCCGGCCTGACACACAACACCCCAAGGAGGGGATCAACCATGATACCAACCCAGTCCATCTGGTTGCGGCTCATCGCAGCCTTGTTCGCTCTCACGCTCGTCGCCGCGGCTTGCGGTGACGACGACCCCGACGAACAGCCGGCAACCGACGCGCCCGACACGACGAGCGAACCCGCCGCTACCGGCGATGCCGAGCCGGCCGACGAAGAGCCCGACGGCGAGTCCGCCACTGACGTGGCTGAGCCGGCCGACGACGTGGCTGAGCCGGTCGACGAAGAGCCAGCCGAGGCTGCCGAACCCGCCGACGTCGGCGAGATCACCGTCGGTGTGCTCGTTCCGCTCACAGGCGAACTCGGCGAGTTCGGCAAAATCGTTGCTGACGCCATCGAGTTCGGTGTCGGCGAGATCAACGCCGCTGGCGGCACCCGCTGCGGAACGATCCGCACCGTGGTGGCCGACACCGGAGGCGACGCCGAAACCGGCATCCGCGAGGCCACCAACATGATCGAAAGCGAAGGAGCCGTAGCCGTCATGGGTCCGACCTCTGGTGTGATGGTCGCGCTGGTCGATCTCGCCCACCGCGAAGAGGTCGTGATCATGTCGCCGTACGCCGGCACAATCAACCTCAACGAACTGGGCGGCAACTTCGTGTACCGCACCGTGTCGTCGGACCTTGGTGACGGCGCTGCGTCGGGTCTGTGGCTATCGAGCCGCGGCTATGAGTCGGTCGCGTTCTTGATCCAGAACGAGGAATCGACGATCTCGCCGGCGGAGGTCGCACGCGACGAGGTGAGCGGCTCAGGCATCGAGATCACCGACTTCATCGTCTACAACCCCGGCCAGCCGTCCTATCAGGCCGAGCTGACCACCGTGCTGGCCAACAACCCAGACGCCATCTTCCTCGCCGGCGGCCAGGAATCCGGTGTCACCGTCATCAAGGAAGCCGTCGCGGGCGGTTTCGAAGGCGAGTGGCTGTTCACCGCGGATCTCGCAGTGCCGGAGATCTTCGACGCTGTGGGAGCGGAGCTGATCAACGACAAGGCCTTCGTCGAGTTCGCCGACGCAGACCCGTCGCTGCCGGAGTTCATCGCCTTCGAGGAGCGTTACGACAAGGCCGGCGACCCGTTCGCGCCGAACTCCTTCGACATGATCACGCTGGTGGCGTTGTCGCTGGAGGCCGCCGACAGCTGCAACGGAGCCGGGATCAACTCGGTCATCCGCGGTGTCGCGCACAGCGACGGCGCTGAGGTGTCCACCTTTGCAGAGGGACGCGACATTCTCGCCTCCGGCGGTGCCATCAACTATGAGGGCGCCTCGGGGCCGCTGGTGTTCGACGAGTCCGGCACCGTCTCAGGCGCATACACCATCCAGCAGGCCATCAACGGCGAATGGGTGAACGTGGAGTTCTACCCGGCGTCGACGTTCGACGGCTGACTGACCGCGCCGACAAGAACGTCGGCGCGGTGAATCCCCTCCAGGAATAGCCGGGCGGGGACTCGCAGCCCGGTCTCGATCTTCGATGGAACCGACGATGAGACCAAACGGATCGAGCGCCCCGCCCGGCCCTGGAGGCCAACACCAGACCAACCACCTCTCACAGGCGACAAGTCCCGGCACCGGACCCCGACACCGAATCTACCGACCGGAGAAAACCATGAGCATCACCAAGTACGAGCCCACCCGCAGAGAACAGCGGGTTCTCGACCATGTGGAGAACCCGCGCTATGACCGACAGATCCTCAACGGCCTAGACCCCTTCATCAAGGGCACCGCCCCCGAGGACATGCGTGGCTTCTACACCGAGACCGAACTCGACGGGCTGCTGCAGATCCGTGGCACCGAACGCGACATCGAGCAGCGCATGCCCGTCAAGATGACCCGCCACTACTTCGAACTCGCCCGAAACAGCCTGCCGTTGCAGAAGCTCGTCAAGGCCACACCGGAGGAGACCCTGAACCTCGAAGGATCAGAGGACCCCGGATACCAGATGGACTTCAGCCCCGTGGAGGGGTTGCTGCACAAGTATGAGATGGGGCTGCTGTATGTGGTGTCGACCTGCTCGGCGCACTGCCGGTTCTGTTACCGCGAGGAACTGATCGCTCGCAAGGACATCGAACGCCAAGACGGCACCGTCGAAAAGAAGGGCATCGCCAAGATTCCAGACGTCGTCGCGTATGTGAGGGCCCACAACACGGCTGTCGCAGCCAACGGCGGGGTGCATCCCGAGACGGGACGCGAGAAGCTGCGCGAGATGCTGCTGTCAGGCGGCGACCCGATGGTGCTGCCCAACACCAAGCTCGCTGCCTGGTTCACCGCACTGGCTGAGGCCGGTGTGGAAGCCATCCGCTTGGGCACCAAGGAACTCGCGTTCCACCCGGATCGGTTCGACGACACGTTCTTGGACATGCTTGACCGGTTCCACCAGACCTACCCCGAGGTCGGGTTCAGGCTCATGACGCACTTCAACCATCCCGACGAGCTGCTCACTAAAGACGCTAACGGCGGCTACATCGAGGATGCCGAGGGGTTCCAGGTGTGGCATCCCAACACCCGTCGGGCGCTCGATGCGGTGGTGTCGCGTGGATGGATCAGCGTCGAGAACCAGTCGCCGATCATCAGAGGCGTCAACGACGACGCCAACGCCTTGCGGATCCTGCAGCGAACCCTCAAACGGGTCGGGGTGGAGAACCACTACTTCTTCTGCGGCCGTGACATCGTCGCCTACCAGGCGTTCAATGTGCCCATCGAGACCGCCTGGCGGATCCTCAACGACTCCCAGAAGGGCCTCTCCGGCGTTGAGAACCACGCCAGGCTGTCCATCACCCATTACAAGGGCAAGACGGAGGTGGCCGCAGTGTCCGACAAGCCTTTCGCAGGGCTTCCCGGAACCGAGAACGGCTTCGTGGTGTTCAAAATTCTGCGCAACGCGGCTGACGCCCCCGACCGCGGCCGTATGTGCATCGTTGGCAGCAACCCGCAGGCGCTGTGGTTCGACGACTACGAAGATCGGGTGCTCTTCGACGATGCCGGACTGTTCGACTACGTCCGCTTCAAGTCCGCACGACTACAGGACGCCACCGCCGCATTGGCGTAGAGCACCGGCTGTGATCGATAAGCGCTGCGCCGACGCTGCCGCCGCGGTGCACGACATCCGCGATGGCGCGACGGTGATGATCGGAGGCTTCGGCGAAGCCGGCAGCCCCACCGAGCTGATCGACGCCTTGATCGAGCAGGGCGCCAGCGAACTCACAGTTGTCAGCAACAACGCAGGCAGCGGAACCACCGGACTGGCGGCGCTCATTGCAGCAGGCCGAGTCTCCAAGATGGTGTGTTCGTATCCGCGCAGCGCAGACTCGGAGGTCTTCGCCGAGCTGTACCGGGCCGGGCGCATCGCGCTGGAGCTGGTGCCTCAGGGAACGCTCGCCGAGCGCATCCGCGCCGCAGGCGCGGGCATTCCGGCCTTCTACACACCCACCGCGATCGGCACGATCCTCGCCCAAAGCAAACCGGTGCGAAGGTTCGGGGACCGGGAATGCTTGTTGGAGCACGCCCTGAGCGGTGATGTCGCCTTGATCAAAGCCAAAGCGGCGGACCGTCACGGGAACCTCATCTACAACAAGACCGCCCGCAACTTCTCGCCGCTGATGGCCATGGCAGCCGACACCACGGTCGTACAGGCGAGCATCGTGGCGGCGCCGGGATCTCTCGACCCCGAGACCGTTGTCACTCCTGGCATCTTTGTGGACCGCGTCGTAAGAGAGGAACGCTCCCCGCAGGCCTCTTCCCCGGGAGTCGGCTGGCTATGACATCATCGATGCCGCGAGGACTGACCCGCACCCAGATCGCTGAGCGGGTCGCGCTCGACATCCCCGACGGGGCATACGTGAATCTCGGCATCGGTATGCCCGAGATCGTCGCACAGTGCATCCCCGACGAGAAGGAAGTGATCCTGCACACAGAGAACGGGCTTCTGGGCATGGGACCCCCGCCGCCGGCAGGCGAAGAAGACCCAGAGCTCATCAACGCCGGCAAGCGGCCAGTCACAACAGTGCCGGGAGCGTCGTTCTTTCATCACGTCGACAGCTTCGCGATGATCCGAGGCGGCCACCTTGACATCTGCGTGCTCGGCGCTCTTGAGGTCGCCGCTAACGGCGACCTGGCCAACTGGTCCACCGGCACCGGCGCGGTGCCCGCCGTGGGTGGAGCCATGGACCTCGTCACCGGCGTCAAGGCCGTGTACGTGATGGCCGGCCACTGCACACGAGAAGGCGAACCCAAGCTGGTCACCGAATGCCGCTACCCGCTCACCGGCAAAGCCGTAGTGGACCGCGTCTATACCGACCTCGCCGTCATCGACATCACGTCACAAGGATTCGCGGTGCGCGATCTGGCACCCGGGGTCACGCTCAGCGACGTCGCGGAACGAACCGCGGCACCGGTAGTCGACGCCCGCCGCGGCTCGCACCTCGTCGACGACACCGGATTTCAGTCAGGCCCGAGCAGCTTCTTGAAATCGGAGGCCAGCACATGACCGATGCCGAGCGCACGACCCGGTCTGAAGACCTCTACCGCCGCGCTCTGAAAGTGATGCCCGGTGGTGTCAGCCGCAACACGGTGCTGCGCAAACCGCACCCCATTTACGCAACTCACGCATCGCGCTGTCGCATCATCGACATAGAAGGTGTCGAGCGCATCGACTTCGCCAACAACATGGCATCGCTCATCCACGGCCACAGCCACCCCGCGATCGTCGCGGCCGTCACCAGACAACTCAGGAATGGCACCGCTCACACCCTCGCGACCGAGGTCGAGCTGCGTTTCGCAGAGCACTTGTGCGAACGCGTCGACAGCCTTGAGCAGATCCGGTTCGTCAACTCCGGTACCGAAGCGGTCATGTGCGCCCTCAAGACCGCTAGAGCGTTCACCGGTCGGCCCAAGATTGCTAAGGCAGAAGGCACTTACCACGGAACCTACGACTACGCGGAGGTCAGCCAGACATCTACCCCCGACAGCTGGGGTCCACTCGAGCATCCCGCTAGCGTGCCCGTCGCTCAGGGCACGCCACGACCGGTTCTCGACGATGTCGTGGTGGTGCCGTTCAACAACATCGACCGGACCGTAGAACTTCTCGACCGTCACGCGACAGAAATCGCGTGCGTGCTGGTAGACGTCATGCCGCATCGTGCCGGGCTGTGCCCCGCGGATCGCGAATACGTGACCGCGCTGCGTGACTGGACCGTCCGCAACGGAGCGTTACTAGTTGCCGACGAGGTGGTCACCTTCCGCAACAGCCACGGAGGCGCCCAGCAGCACTATGGCCTGACTCCCGACCTCACCGCGCTCGGCAAGATCATCGGCGGCGGATTCCCCGTCGGTGCGGTAGCGGGCCGCGCCGAGATCATGAGCGTCATGAACCCCCACAGCGACCGCTACGCCATGCCCCATTCGGGGACGTTCTCAGCCAACCCCATCACTCTCACCGCTGGCCTCATCGCCATGGAACTCCTCCCGCTCGAAGAAATCCATCGGCTCAACCGGCTCGGCCGACTGGCAAGAGAAGGCATCGCCGAGGTCATCGACCGGCGCGGTGTCGAAGCAAGCGTCACCGGAGCAGGCTCGATGTTCCGGATCCACATGCAGCCCACCGCTCCCCGCAACTATCGCGAGACCTACCCCACCCCCGAACAGGCAGACCGGCTGAAGCTGCTCTTCGACGCGCTCCTCGACTCGGGAATCCTGCTGATCTACAGCTGCACCGGGGCGGTGTCCACCCCGATGCGCGAAACCGAGATCGAACAACTCGTCGGTGCCGTTGACGAAGCGCTTGGGGTTCTCGGGCCATCTCTGGGCTAGCGATCGAGACGGGCTCGCGTCACCACAGCCCTGACATTTGCGGCCGCTAGATCAGGCTGAAGCCGGGTCGGTGGCTTGGGCGGCTACCTCGGCGGCCGCGGCGGCCGCGGCGGCTGGATCGAGGGCCCGCTCCAGGGGGTGCTTGGGCTCGGTCGGGAACATGTCGGAACCCAGCACGTAGTGCAGGGGCATCCCGGTGGGAATGTTGAGGGCGCCGATGTCGTCGTCGGAGATCCGATCCAGGTGCTTGGCCAGGGCGCGGAGGCTGTTTCCGTGGGCCGAGACCATCACGGTGTGGCCGCGGCGCAGGTCACCGACGATGGCGTCCTGCCAGTAGGGCAGCAGCCTGGCCAGCACGTCCTTGAGGCTCTCGGTCAGCGGCACCAGCCCGGGCGCGAGGTCCGCGTAGATCGGCGAGCCGTTGGGGTTGAACTCGTTGTCGGCGCGGATGGGCGGCGGCGGGGTGTCGTATCCCCGGCGCCACCGCTGGAGCTGCTCGTCGCCGTGGGCCCTGCGGGTGGCCGCCTTGTCCAGCCCGGTCAGGTCGCCGTAGTGGCGCTCGTTGAGCCGCCAGCTCCTGCGAACCTCCAGCGAGCTGAGGCCGAGGTCGTCGAGCACGATCCTGGTCGTCTCCGTGGCCCGTCGCAGGACTGATGTGTGCACCGCGGTGGGCATCAGGTCGGCCCCGGACAGCATCTCGGCTGCCCGGTGGGCCTCGGCCCGGCCGGCGTCGTTCAATCCGCAGTCGTACCAGCCGGTGAAGAGGTTCTTGTCGTTCCATTCGCTGCGGCCGTGGCGCAGAAGGATCAGGTCGTGAGCCATGGCTGCCAAAGGTACCCGGATTGGCTCCGACAAAGTTGATAAGAACAGACTCAAGTTTTTGTTGTGAACAGGAATGAACTTCGCTACTCTGTGCGTTCTAGGTTAGGCAAGACATAAGTGAAAGGAAGCCTCACCATGCCAAAGGCCGTCGGTATCGATCTCGGTACCACGAATTCTGTCGTAAGCGTCCTCGAGGGCGGCGACCCCGTCGTCATTCCCAACGCGGAGGGATCGCGCACGACTCCCTCGGTCGTGGCGTTCAGCAACGACGGCGAGGTGCTCGTGGGCGAGGTCGCCAAGCGCCAGGCCATCACCAACCCCGATCGCACCATCCGCTCGGTGAAGCGGCACATGGGCACGGCCAAGAAGTTCAAGGTCGACGACAAGAGCTACGCCGCCCAGGAGATATCGGCCCGGGTGCTGATGAAGCTCAAGCGCGACGCCGAGGAGTACCTCGGCGACACCGTCACGCAGGCGGTGGTCACCGTGCCCGCCTACTTCGACGACGCCCAGCGCACCGCCACCAACGAGGCCGGCAAGGTAGCCGGACTCGAGGTGCTGCGCATCATCAACGAGCCCACCGCGGCCGCCCTCGCCTACGGGCTCGACAAGGAGTCCGCCGACCAGACCATCCTCGTGTTCGACCTCGGCGGCGGCACCTTCGACGTGTCGGTGCTGGAGCTCGGCGACGGCGTGTTCGAGGTGAAGTCCACCTCCGGCGACACCAAGCTCGGCGGCGACGACTGGGACGAGGCCGTGATCGATTGGCTGGTGGCGTCCTTCAAGGGCGACCACGGGGTGGACCTTTCCACCGACGCCATGGCCATGCAGCGACTCAAGGAGGCGGCCGAGAAGGCCAAGATCGAGCTGTCCCAGACCCCGTCCTCGCAGATCAACCTGCCCTTCGTGACCGCCACCGACAAGGGTCCGCTTCACCTCGACTACTCGCTGAGCAGGGCCAAGTTCCAGGAGTTGACCGCGCATTTGCTGGATCGCTGCCGCGGCCCCTTCGAGCGGGCCATCTCCGACGCCGGCATCGCCAAGGGCGACATCCACCACGTCGTCCTGGTGGGCGGGTCGACCCGCATGCCGGCGGTGGCCGAGCTGGTGCAGGAGATGACCGGCCGCGAGCCCAACAAGACGGTCAACCCCGACGAGGTGGTGGCCATCGGCGCGGCCATCCAGGCCGGTGTGCTCAAGGGCGAGGTCAAGGACGTGCTGCTGCTCGACGTGACCCCGCTGTCGCTGGGCATCGAGACCAAGGGCGGCGTGATGACCACCCTCATCGAGCGCAACACCACCATCCCCACCCGCAAGAGCGAGATCTTCACCACC
Organism: Acidimicrobiia bacterium; assembly: GCA_022828135.1. Lineage (GTDB taxonomy): Bacteria > Actinomycetota > Acidimicrobiia > Acidimicrobiales > Aldehydirespiratoraceae > Aldehydirespirator. The sequence goes on from JAJEJB010000032.1 coordinate 39,485, forward strand.
GCCGAGGACGGCCAGCCGTCGGTCGAGATCCACGTGCTCCAGGGCGAGCGGCAGATGGCCGCCTACAACAAGACCCTGGGCAAGTTCCAGCTCGTCGACCTGCCGCCGGCACCGCGGGGGATGCCCCAGATCGAGGTGACCTTCGACATCGACGCCAACGGCATCGTCCACGTCAGCGCGCAGGACAAGGCCACCGGCAAGGAGCAGTCGATGACGATCACGGGACAGTCGTCGCTCGACTCCGACGTCATCGACCAGATGGTCTCCGACGCCGAGGCCCACGCCGAGGAGGACCGCCAGCGGCGTGAGGAGGCCGAGATCCGCAACGCGGCCGACTCGCTCGTGTACCAGGTCGAGAAGACGCTCAAGGAACATGCCGACGAGGTGTCCGACGACGAGAAGGAGGCCATCAACTCGAAGCTCGCCGATCTGCGCAGCGCGCTGGAGGGCAACGACGTCGAGGCGGTCAAGTCGGCCACCGAGGCCCTCATGACGGCCAGCCAGGAGTTCGGCCAGAGGCTGTACGACGCGGCCGCGGCGGCCGAGCGCGAGCAGGGCGCGGCCACCGAGGCACCCGCCGATGACGACGTGGTCGAGGCCGAGATCGTCGACGACGACCGCGAGACGGCGTGAGCACATCGTCCCCCGACGTCAGCGAGCTGGAGTCTGCGGCCGCGCCGTCCGACGAGCCCGACGCCGGCACCGGCGAGGCGGTCGAGTCCGTGACCGCTGAGCCCGAGCCGGCCGAGGCCCGATCCGGCTCGGATTCCGAGCTCGATCTGGACGCGGTCGTCGCGGAGCGAGACGCCTACCTGGAGGACCTCCAGCGGGTCACCGCCGAGTTCACCAACTTCCGGCGCCAGACGATCAAGCGCAACACCGAGCTGGTCGCGCAGGCCGCCTCGAGGCTGGCCAGAGAGCTGCTCGTAGTCCTCGACGCCTGCGAGGCTGCCGTCGCTCAGGGCGTGGAAGGCATCGAAGCCTTGCAGTCACAGCTGCTGGGCGTGCTCTCGGCGGAGGGTCTCACCGTGCTCGGCACGATCGACGAGCCCTTCGATCCCGGCTTCCACGAGGCAGTGATGAGCGAGGAGTCCACAGATGACGGCCAGGACGCTCCGGTCGTGGCCGAGGTGCTGCGCACCGGGTACGCATGGAACGGCCGGGTTCTGCGGCCGGCCATGGTGAAGGTGCGCGGCTGAGCCGGAGGCCGAGCTTGCGAGGCCGTGGCCCGAGCGGCCCGTGAGCGCAGCGAACAAGAGCGGGCGATGAACAGGAGGTGAGCGTGGAGCCCCAGCGGGAGTGGTTCGAGAAGGACTACTACAAGATCCTCGGCGTCGCCGAGGACGCCTCAGCCTCCGACATCACCAAGGCCTACCGCAAGCTGGCCAAGAAGCTGCACCCCGACGCCAGTCCGGGCGACCAGGCCGTGGAGGAACGCTTCAAGGAAGTGGCCTCGGCCTACGACGTGCTCGGCGACGACTCCAAGCGCAAGGCCTACGACGAAGTGCGCCGGCTCGGTCCCATGGCGGGCTCGTTCGGCCCGGGCGGCCCGGGCCCGGCCGGGGGCTTCAACCTGAACTTCGAGCAGGTGGGCGATCTCGGCAACCTCTTCGGTGATCTCTTCGGACGGCGCCGCCGCGGCAACCCAGCCCAGCGGGGCGCCGACATCGAGACAGAGGTGAAGCTCGAGTTCGCCGACGCCGTGTCGGGGACCACGATCGGTGTGCCCGTCACCGGCGAGGCTCGCTGCCGTACCTGCAAGGGCCTGGGCGCCAAGCCGCCGGCCAAGCCGCAGCCGTGTCCGACCTGTTCGGGCACCGGCGTGAACGACGAGAATCAGGGCCTGTTCTCCTTCAGCCGGCCCTGCGCGGCCTGCGCAGGCCGGGGAACCGTCATCGAGAATCCCTGCACCGCCTGCGGCGGCCGGGGCATGGAACGCCGGCGCCGCGAGGTCAAGGCCCGCATCCCGGCCGGGGTGACCGACGGGCAGCGGATCAAGCTGGCCGGACGCGGCACTCCCGGCCAGGGACCGGGCGGCAGGCCCGGCGACCTCTACGTGCGGGTCCATGTCAAGCCCCACCGGTTGTTCGGGCGGGACGGCAAGAACCTCACCCTGATCGTGCCGGTCACGTTCTCGGAGGCCGCGCTGGGCGCGCAGATCCCGGTGCCCACCCTCGACGGATCGACGGTGACCATACGCATCCCCCCCGGCACACGGACGGGCCGGCGCCTCCGCATCCCCGCGACTTCCTCCACCGGGGGCGCCGACCTCATCGTCGAGGTCGAGGTCGTCGTGCCCCAGAACCTGTCAGAAGAGCAGCAGGCCGCGATGGAGGCCTTCGCAGCCGCCGGTGGCGAGGACCCGCGGGCTCACTTCAAGATTGATCTCAACCACGGAGAATGACGATGACCGATGACCGATTCCACCGAGCCGTGTACGTGATATCAGTGGCCGCCGAATTGGCGGGGGTCCACCCCCAGACGCTCCGCATCTACGAGCGCAGGGGCCTGCTCGCGCCGGCACGAACAGCAGGCGGCAGCCGCCGCTACAGCGATGCCGACCTAGCCCTGCTGGAGCGGATAGCCGAGCTCACCGACGAGGGTCTCAACCTCGCCGGCGTGCAGCGGGTCCTGGAACTCGAGCAGACCGTCGCCGAACTGAGGGCCCAGCTCGCCGAGACCCGCCAGGTCCACGAGCGTCACCTGGCCGAGTTGACGGCCCGCGGCTTCAATCCCAGCGGTCTCGTGCCGGCCGTTCCCACCAGCAGGGCGGTGACCATCTATCGCGCCACCCGCGGACCGGCCTCCGTGGTTGAACCGGTCACGAGGAGCGGCTGACCGTGGCCCTGGACCCCAATCGCTGGACGCTCAAGACGACCGAGGCGTTCGCGGCCGCCACCGAGGCGGCCAGGGCCGCCTCCCACGCCGAGGTCACGCCCGACCACCTGCTGATCGCCCTGCTGGCCCAGACCGAGGGCCTGGTGCTGCCGATGCTGCACTCCGCGGGCGTCGACCCCTCAGCCGTGCTCGAGAGATCCCAGCAGGCGGTGGCCATGCTGCCACGCGCCTACGGGTCCGACGTCGGCGTCTCCCGCGAGTTGCACGACGTGCTGACCGCCGCCGACGAGCTGCGCCTCGACCTCGGCGACGACTACCTGTCCACCGAGCATCTGGTCATCGCCCTCGGCGATCGCCTGGATCTCGATCGCGAGCTCCTGCTGAAGGTGCTGCACGACGTTCGGGGCAGCCATCGGGTCACTACCAAGGCGCCCGAGGATCAGTACCAGGCCCTGGAGCGCTACGGCCGGGATCTCACCACTGAGGCCCGGGACGGCAACCTCGACCCGGTCATCGGACGCGACGACGAGATCCGGCGGGTGATCAGGGTCCTGGCCCGGCGCCGCAAGAACAACCCGGTGCTGATAGGCGAGCCCGGCGTGGGCAAGACCGCCATCGTGGAGGGTCTGGCCCAGCGCATCGTCGACGGCGACGTGCCCGACAGCCTGGCCGGCAAGCGCCTCGTGGTGCTCGACCTGGCCGCCATGGTGGCCGGCGCCAAGTACCGGGGCGAGTTCGAGGAGCGCCTCCAGGCGGTGCTGGCCGAGATCGAGGAGGCCGGTGGCGAGATCGTCACCTTCATCGACGAGTTGCACACCGTGGTGGGCGCGGGCGGCGCGGAGGGAGCGATGGACGCCGGCAACATGCTCAAGCCCATGCTGGCCCGCGGCGCGCTGCGGATGGTCGGTGCCACCACGCTCGACGAGTACCGCAAGCACCTGGAGACCGACGCGGCGCTGGAGCGCCGCTTCCAGCCGGTGCTGGTGGAACCGCCCTCCGTGGAGGCCACGGTGGCCATCCTGCGAGGTCTGCGGGAGCGATACGAGGTCCATCACGGGGTGCGCATCAAGGACTCTGCCCTGATCGCCGCGGCCGAGCTGTCGGACCGCTACATCACCGGCCGGTTCCTTCCCGACAAGGCCATCGACCTGATCGACGAGGCGGCCAGCTCGCTGCGCATCGAGATCGACTCGGTGCCCACTGAGATCGATGTGGTGGAGCGCCGCCTGCGGCAACTCGAGATGGAGCGGGTCGCGGTCGGCGCGGAGAGCGACGCCACGTCGCGGGCGCGTCTCGACGACCTGGAGCGCGAGATCGCCGACCTCACCGAGGAGTCCTCCGCGCTGACGGCGCGCTGGAAGGCCGAGAAGGAGGCCATCGGCGTCATCCGGTCCCTCAAGGAGGAGCTCGAGACCCGCCGGTCCGACCTCGAACGCGAGCCCGACCTGGAACGGGCCGCCGAGATCCGCTACGGGATCATCCCCGACCTGGAGCGCCGCATCGACGAGGCCACCGGCCATCTGGCCGAGTTGCAGCGCGACTCGTCGATGCTCACCGAGGAGGTCGACGCCGACCACATCGCCGTCGTGGTCAGCCGGTCCACCGGCGTGCCGGTGTCGCGTCTCATGGAGGGCGAGGCGGCCAAGCTGATCCGGCTGGAGGAGCACCTCCACGAGCGGGTGGTGGGCCAGGACGAGGCGGTGAGCGTGGTGGCCAACGCCATCCGTCGCAGCCGCGTCGGTCTCAGCGACCCCCACCGCCCCATCGGCAGCTTCCTGTTTCTCGGCCCCACCGGCGTGGGCAAGACCGAGTTGGCCCGGTCCTTGGCTGCGTTCTTGTTCGACGACGAGCAGGCCATGGTGCGCATCGACATGTCGGAGTACCTGGAGAAGCACTCGGTGTCCCGCCTCATCGGAGCGCCGCCCGGATACGTGGGCCACGACTCCGGCGGCCAGTTGACCGAGGCGGTCAGGCGCCGCCCCTACGCGGTGGTGCTGCTCGACGAGGTGGAGAAGGCCCATGCCGAGGTGTTCGGCGTGCTGCTGCAACTGCTCGACGACGGCCGTCTCACCGACGGGCAGGGTCGTACGGTGGACTTCAGCAACGTCGTGCTGATCATGACGTCCAACCTCAAGGGCGAACCGGGCAACTTCTTCAGGCCCGAGTTCGTCAACCGCATCGACGACATCGTCCGGTTCCGCGCCCTGGAGCCGGACGACCTCGTGCCCATTGTCGACATCCAGCTCAAGCATCTGGAGGACCGCCTGCAGGCCCGCCGTCTCGGGCTGGAGGTCAGCGACGAGGCCAAGGCCCATCTGGCCCGGGCCGGCTACGACCCCGCCTTCGGGGCTCGGCCCCTCAAGCGCCTCATACAGCGCGCCATCGGAGATCCTCTCGCCGTGGCCATGCTGGAGGGCCGCTACGGGCCCGACGACACCGTGGTCGTCGACGTGGACCGCCCCGACGACTCGGACGAGTCGATAGTCCTCAGGTAGCCAGTACAATCGCACGGTAACGCCCGCCCCTGAAGGAGAGCGCCGTGCCTGCGACCGTTGTCGTCGGTACCCAGTGGGGCGACGAGGGGAAGGGGAAGTTCACCGACCTCGTCGCTGCTGAGATGGACATGGTTGTCCGCTACCAGGGCGGCCACAACGCCGGACACACGCTGGTAGTGGGCGGTGAGACCTTCGCACTCCAGCTGATTCCCAGCGGAGTGCTCTACGAGCACATCACCCCGGTGATCGGCAACGGCGTCGTCGTCGATCCCAGAGTCCTCATCGCTGAGATGGACGCGCTGGAGGCTCGGGGCGTCGACTGCAGTTCCCTGCGGCTGTCGGGCAACGCCCACCTGATCATGCCCTACCACCAGGAGCTCGACGCGCTGCATGAGCGCCATCTCGGCGACGCCAAGCTGGGCACCACCAAGCGGGGCATCGGGCCGGCGTACGCCGACAAGTCGATGCGCATAGGGCTGCGGGTGCAGGACCTGCTCGATCCGCGGATCTTCCGGGCCAAGCTCGACGTGTCCCTGGGCCATACCAACAAGGTGCTGGCCAAGGTCTTCAACCGCCTGCCCCTGCGGGCCGACGACATCCTCGCCGAGTACCTGGACGAGTGCGCGCCCCGGCTCGAAGCCCATATCTGCGATGCGGTGGCCCTGCTGCACGAGGCCCTCGAGTCCGGCCGGCAGGTGCTGTTCGAGGGGGCCCAGGCAACCTTCCTCGACCTCGATCACGGCACGTACCCCTTCGTCACGTCGTCCAATCCGGTGGCGGGCGGCGTCTGCATCGGAGCGGGTATCGGTCCCCGCCACGTCGATCGGGTCATCGGCGTGGCCAAGGCCTACGTGACCCGGGTCGGGTCGGGGCCGTTCGTCACAGAGCTGTTCGACGAAGTCGGGGACCATCTCGTCACCGTCGGCGGCGAATTCGGGACGAACACCGGTCGCCGCCGCCGCACCGGATGGCTCGACCTGGTGATGCTGCGTCACGCGGTGCGGCTCAACTCCCTGACCGAGGTCGCCCTCACCAAGCTCGACGTGCTCGACGGGCTCGACCGCCTCAAGGTGTGCGTCGCCTACGAACTGGACGGCGAGCGCTACGAGCACATGCCCTATCACCAGTCGGTGATCCACAAGGCGGTGCCGGTGTACGCCGAGCTCGACGGTTGGAGCACCGACCTGAGCGGCATCACGTCGTCGGCCGAACTGCCGGCCGCGGCCGCCGACTACATCGCCTTCCTGGAAGAGGGCATCGGCGTGCCGATCCGGCTCGTCGGGGTCGGCCCGGGCCGCAGCCAGTACCTCTACTGGCAGGAAGCCGCCTAGGGGTTCCAGTGGAAGTCTCCTCGCCCAATGTGCTGGCGAGCCGCTACGCCAGCGAGCGGATGCGGGCACTGTGGTCCCCCGAGCGCCGCGTGGTGCTGGAGCGCCGGCTGTGGCTGGCGGTGCTGGAAGCTCAGCGCAAGCTCGGACTCGATGTCGATCAAGCCGTCGTCGACGCCTACGAGGCGGTGTTGGAGGTTGTCGACCTCGAGTCGATAGCCGCCCGGGAGGCCGTCACGCGCCACGACGTGAAGGCCCGGATCGACGAGTTCTGCGCTCTCGCGGGCCACGAATCCATCCATCTGGGCATGACTTCACGCGATGTCACCGAGAACACCGAGCAGCTGTTGATTCTCGACTCGCTGAAGGTGATCCGCGACGATCTGGTGGCGGTGGTCGCCCGGCTGGCCGATCTGGCTGAGGCCCATGCCTCGACCGTGATGGTGGCCCGTACCCACAACGTGGCCGCCCAGGCCACCACGCTCGGGAAGCGCCTCGCCGACGCCGCGGCGGAGACGATGCTCGGGTACGGGAGGGTCGCGGAGCTCTTGGACCGGTACCCGCTGAGGGGAATCAAGGGACCTGTCGGCACCCGCCTCGATCAACTCGACCTTCTCGGGTCGTCGGAGGCGGTCGACGAATTGGAGAGCCTGGTGGCCGAGCATCTCGGCTTCGGCCCGGTACTCGATGCCACGGGGCAGACCTACCCGCGCTCTATGGACCTCGACGTGGTGGCCGCGCTGGTCCAGGCTGTATCAGGTCCGGCGTCCCTGGCGACGACAGTGCGGCTCATGGCCGGGCACGGTCTCGTGTCGGAGGGTCTCGGTGACGGCCAGGTCGCCTCCTCCGCCATGCCCCACAAGGCCAACGCCCGCTCCTGCGAGCGCATCGGTGCCCTCACAGCCGTGCTCGACGGCCATCTCGCCATGGCGGCCTCACTCGCGGGGCGCCAGTGGAACGAGGGCGATGTGACCTGCTCGGCCGTCCGGCGGGTCATGCTCCCCGACTCCTTCTGCGCGGCCGACGGATTGCTCCACACTGCGCTGGCAGTGCTGGAGGAACTGCGGATCGATACAGATGCCATGGCGGCCGAGTTCCAGCGCTTCCTGCCCGTGCTGGCAACCACAAGGCTGCTCAGCGCCCTGGTTCGGGCTGGGATGGGTCGAGAGGCCGCTCACGCAATCCTGGCGGAACCCACCCGGAATGCGGCCCACCAAGCCGGTCGCGACGACCCCGTCGACCTCGACGGCCTGCTCGATCAACTCGCGGCCGACGATCGCGTGCCTCTGGGCCGCGACGAGTTGACCCGGCTGCTGGCCGAACCGGAGCGGTTCGCAGGAACGGCGTCAGAGCAGACCGCGCGGGTAGTCGAGGCGGCCCGCCGGATCGTTGCCCGCCACCCGCAGGCTGCGGCCCAGCCTGCTGAGCTTCGATTGTGAAGGGTGTCAGGTGCCGCCGCGGGAGATGCCGGCCCGCTTGAGGGCGGCGGCTGGAACACCCACCTCGCGCCATGCGGAGTAGGTGATTCCCTTCCGGCCGCTGTACGACACTGCGACCGCCACGAATCCATCCTCGAGTTCGCTGATGTCGACCGTCTCCGAAGGTGCGCTGAGAGCCCGCTCCAAGTCGATACGTTCTTGAACTAGCTGGACCCGCCTTATTGGTGTTGCCGACTCGAGAGCCTCTCCGATTGCTTCTATCCGCTGTCGCATGGACTCGGCGGTGCGCCTGCGACCCGGTCGGGGCCGGTTCGATTCCAGAGCTTCCAGATATGCGCTCACGGCCCTGTTCTCGGCCCGAGCTTTGGCATTTGCAGCCTTGTGTTCATCTGACATGTGTCGTACCACTGACCGCTTCCTTTCAACGGTTCAAGTTATTCAACGGGAATGATAGTGGGTAAAGTTTCGAATCGTGGTCTGCGACTATGTGCTTTGTTGCTGGACAATAGACGATGGAATATTGGGAACGATTATTGGATCCGATCATTCAGGGAGTTGAATTGGACACACCCACGCCCGCTTACTCAATCACAATCAAGGTGTCGCTGGGAAACCGCCCGGGGACGCTGGGCCGCTTCGCCACTGCCATCGGTGACGCGGGGGGCAACATCGCCGCAATCCCGGGCTTCGAGGCCAAGGGTCCGGTCATCATGCGGGAGATCGACGTTCTCGCCGAGTCTCCCGACCATGCTCGTCACATAGTCGCCGCCGTCAGCAACCTCGACGGTGTCACCGTGCTCGACTGGTGGGATCGCACGTTCCGCCTCCATGAGGGCGGAAAGATAGAGGTCAACGCCCTGTGTTCGGTTGGCGACGCCCACGACCTGGCTATGGCGTACACGCCGGGGGTGGCCCGTGTGTGCAAGGCGATCCAGCGGGAGCCGATGCTGCGTCACACCCACACGATGGTCAAGAACATCGTGGCCATCGTCACCGACGGAACGGCTGTTCTCGGGCTGGGGGACATCGGTCCCGCCGCGGCCCTGCCCGTGATGGAAGGCAAGGCCCTGCTGTTCAAGGAGTTCGGCGGGGTCGATGCGTTTCCGGTGTGCCTCGACGTGACCACACCCGACGAGCTGGTTGACACCGTGGTACGCATGGCCCCTTCTTTCGGTGGGATCAATCTGGAGGACATAGCCGCTCCCGCTGCCTTCGAGATTGAAGACAGGCTCATCGAGGCGCTTGATATTCCTGTGTTTCACGACGACCAGCACGGAACAGCCATCGTGACGACGGCTGCGCTCTGGAATGCTCTCAAGCTTGTCAACAAACAGATCGCCGATGTGTCGGTAGTTATCTCGGGAACGGGCGCGGCCGGTCTGGCTGTTGCAAAGATGCTCCACGATGCCGGAGTCGGCGAGATAGTGGGCGTCGATCGTGCTGGTGCGATTCATCCAGGTCGCAGCAATCTGAACGACGCCAAGCAGTGGTTCGTGCACCACAGCAATCCGGATGGCAAGGCCGGATCGCTCTCAGAAGTGATTCGCGGGGCGGATGTGTTCGTGGGACTGTCGGCTCCCGGGCTGCTCAGTGCGGAGGATGTGCGCTCCATGGCGCACGATCCGATCGTCTTCGCCATGGCGAATCCCGATCCAGAGATACGCCCCGAGGAGGTCGACGGCCTGGCCGCGGTGATGGCCACCGGCAGATCCGACTTTCCCAATCAGATAAACAACGTTCTGGCCTTTCCCGGCGTGTTCCGGGGGGCACTGGATGCCGGTGCAACGTGCATTACTGAACGGATGAAGGCCGCCGCGGCCCAGGCCATCGCCGAAGTGATCGGCGACGAGGACCTCGACCGCAACTACATCGTGCCGTCGGTCTTCGATCGGAGGGTCGCCGCCCGGGTGGCGGCCAGGGTGGCGGCTTGCGCCGTCGCCGAGGGTTGCGTCCGCGCCGTAGCTCCGCCGGTCCCTTCCGACCTGCTCTGAGTGCCCGCCCGGCCTCTATCCGCCGAGGCGGCCGACGTCGCGTACGGCGCCCTTGTCGGCCGACGTGGCCATGGCCGCGTAGGCCTGCAGCGCGGCTGACACCTCGCGCTGGCGGGTCCGAGGCCTCCAGCCTCCCTGGCGGGCGTCCTCGTCGGCTCGGCGCCGGTCGAGCTCGGCGTCGTCCACCCTGAGGTTCACGGTGCGGTTCGGGATGTCGATGTCGACGGTGTCGCCGTCGCGGATCAGCGCGATGGCGCCGCCCTCGGCCGCCTCGGGGGACGCATGGCCGATGGACAGACCCGAGGTGCCGCCTGAGAACCGCCCGTCGGTGAACAGAGCGCACTCCTTGCCGAGGCCGCGCGACTTGATGTACGACGTCGGGTAGAGCATCTCCTGCATGCCGGGGCCGCCGCGGGGACCCTCGTACCGCACGATCACCGCGTCCCCAGCCCTTATCCCGTGCTCTTCGTCAAGGATCCCGTCGCAGGCCTCCTCCTGGCTCTCGAACACCCTGGCCGGTCCCGAGAACCGCAGGATCGACTCGTCCACACCGGCGGTCTTGATGATGCAGCCGTCGGTGGCGATGTTGCCGTAGAGCACGGCCAGGCCGCCGTCGGCGCTGTAGGCGTTGTCGAGCGAGCGGATGCAGCCGCCGGCCCTGTCGGTGTCGAGCGTCGGCCACCGCGTCGCCTGGCTGAACGCCTCCTGGGTGGGGATGCCCGCCGGCCCGGCCCGGAAGAACTCGACGACCTCGCGGGACGGGTCACGCATCACGTCCCACACCTCGAGGGCGTCGGCCAGGGTGGCCGAGTGGACCGTCGGGACCGAGGTGTCGAGCAGCCCTCCCCGGTCGAGCTCGCCCAGGATGCCCATTATCCCGCCGGCCCGGTGCACGTCCTCCACGTGGAACTCCTGTGTGGAGGGAGCCAGCTTGCAGATGTTGGGCGTGCTGCGGCTGAGCCTGTCGATGTCGGCCATGGTGAAGTCCACCTCGCCCTCGCGGGCCGCGGCCAGGATGTGGAGCACGGTGTTGGTGGAGCCGCCCATGGCGATGTCGAGCCGCATGGCGTTCTCGAATGCGGTCCTGGAGGCGATCGCGCGAGGCAGCACCGACTCGTCGTCCTTCTCGTAGTAGCGCCGGGCCAGGTCGACCACCCGCCGGCCCGCCTCGCAGAACAGCTCGCGGCGGTCGGCGTGGGTGGCCAGGACCGTCCCGTTGCCGGGCAGCGACAGCCCCAGCGCCTCGGTGAGGCAGTTCATGGAGTTGGCGGTGAACATGCCCGAGCAGGATCCGCAGGTGGGGCAGGCCGAGCGCTCCATCTCCAGCAGGTCCTCGTCGCTGACCGACGAGTCGCCGGCCGAGATCATCGGGTTGATCAGGTCGAGCTTGACGCTCACCCCGGCCAGCTTGGTCTTGCCCGCCTCCATGGGTCCGCCCGAGACGAACACGGTGGGCACGTTGAGCCGCATGGCCGCGATCAGCATCCCCGGGGTGATCTTGTCGCAGTTGGAGATGCACACGAGCGCGTCGGCGCAGTGGGCGTTGACCATGTACTCGACGGAGTCGGCGATGAGGTCGCGGCTGGGGAGGCTGTAGAGCATCCCGCCGTGGCCCATGGCGATGCCGTCGTCCACCGCGATGGTGTTGAACTCCTTGGCCACCCCGCCCGCGGCCGCGATCTCGTCGGCCACCAGCTTGCCGAGGTTGCGCAAGTGGACGTGGCCCGGCACGAACTGGGTGAACGAGTTGGACACCGCCACGATGGGCTTGTCGAAGTCGTCGTCGGTCATGCCGGTGGCTCGCCACAGGGCGCGGGCGCCGGCCTGGTTCCGGCCCTGCGTGGTGGTGTGCGATCTCAGCTGCGCCATGGATCCACACTACCGAACTCTGCTGTGGTGCGTCCCCCGGCGGGCGCTGCTGCTCTTGAGGTCAGTTCTGGGTTGGTCTTGGGTTGGTGGGGGTGAACTCGGCGGGTAGGTGCTTGATGCCGTGGATGAACGCCGACGAGAGCAGTTCGGGCTCGCCGGTGGCCTCGATGTCGCCGATGCGGGTGAACATCTCCCGGAACATCACCTTGATCTCGCGGCGGGCCAGGTGGGCGCCGAGGCAGTAGTGCGGACCGGGACCGCCGTAGCCGACGTGGGAGTTGGGGTCGCGCAGGACGTCGAACTTCAGCGGGTCGTCGAACACCGTCTCGTCCCGGTTGGCGCACAGGTAGTGCATCACCACCTGGTCGCCCTCGTCGATCTTGACACCCTCCAGTTCGGTGTCGCACAGGGCGGTGCGGCGCATGTAGGTGACCGGGCTGGCGATGCGCACGATCTCCTCCACCGCGCTGTGGGCCACGCCCTCGAAGTCCTCGGCCCAGATGCGGCGCTGGTCAGGATTGGCCGTGAGGTACACCAGGCCCCAGCTGATGGCGTTGCGGGTGGTCTCGTTCCCGGCCACCACCAGCAGGATGAAGAAGCTGGCCAGCTCGGCCCGTGTCAGCCGCTCGCCGTCGACCTCCGCGTTGACGAGGACGCTGGTCAGATCCTCGGTCTCCGAGCCGACCTTGGACTCGGCCACATCGTCCATGAGCTGGCTCAGGCTCTCCCCCGCGGTGAGGATGGCGGTGATCAGGTCGCCGAACTCGGGCACGTACTCCTCGTCGGCCGCGCCCAGGATGATGTTGGACTGGTCGAACACGAAGTCGTGGTGGGAGGACGGGATCCCCATCAGGTCGCACACGATGCGCAGCGGCAGCCGGGCGGCCACGTCGGTGACGAAGTCGCACTCGCCTCGCTCGCACACCTCGTCCATGATCATCGAGGCCTGGTCCTGGACCGAGTCCTCCAGCCGGGCCAGCATCCGGGGGGTGAAACCGGCCGACACCAGCCGTCGCAGCCGGGCGTGGCGGGGGTCGTCCATGGCGATGATGGAGTTGAAGTACTCGTTGAACTCCGGCGGGAAGTCGTTGATGGTGACTCCCCGGGCCGACGAGTAGATCTGCGGGTTGCGCGACACCTCCAGGATGGGAGCGTGCCGGGGCACGACCCAGGCGCCCGGCGTCTTGATGCCCGCCAGTTCGTCCACGAACTGGAATCCGGGAAAGAACGTGAGCGGCTGGGAGCGGAGCCTCGCCAGGTCCTCCTCCACCTCGTCGCGGTGCCGCCGCCAGAAGACGTTGTGGATCGGGTTGTGAGGATCCGCCTTGTCGGCCGGCGGGGGCTTGGTGGAGGGCCCGGGGGTGACAACGGTCATGGCATCACGATGGTGGGCGGTCCGCCGCTCGGGGCGTCCGCGCTTGCACTCTAGTGGTCGGGCGCGGCGTCGATCCGCGGACCTTCCGCTTTTCAGGCGGACGCTCTGCCAACTGAGCTACCCGACCGGGGGTTGCCACCGCCCCGGAGGGCGGCAACGCGGTCCTGACGGGATTTGAACCCGCGGCCTCCACCTTGACAGGGTGGCGATCACTCCAGACTGATCTACAGGACCGGGTGCACGACGAGCGTGCGGACCCGGAAACGCTAGCGAGCCGTCCTGATCCTCGCACCCCCAACGGGATTCGAACCCGTGTTACCGGCGTGAAAGGCCGGCGTCCTAGGCCGCTGGACGATGGGGGCCCGCCGGCCGTCGCCGACCCGCTCAGGCTACCGGCCGCAACACAGCGTCTCCGCACCTGCGAAGTAGACTCACCTCGTGCTGCGCAGGGTGGGAACGACTACCATCCGCAGCGTGGACATGAGGATCAACTCTCGATGAATACCACAAGCGGTGTGATGACCAAGCCGCTGAGCCTGATCGACGAACTCGTCCTGACGCTCCTCAACGAGGAGAGCGGCTACTTCCGCCAAGTTCCGGGCTGGAACCTGAACTGTGCCGTCGTCGGCGCGGCCCTGGCCGAACTGTCGCTCATGGCCCGTATCGACACCGACATGGAGTCCCTGATCCTCCTGGACGGGACCGCGACCGGCGATCCCGCGCTCGACCCCATCCTCTACCGGATCGCGTCCGAGCCGGCCCAGCGCAACGCCCAGTACTGGATCGAGCGGCTCGCTCCCCATGCGGAGTCGATCATCGACATGACTCTGGACCACTTGTGCCATCTGAAGATCCTGCAGCATCACGACGGCGACTTCTGGTCGCTGGCCGGGTCCGCATGGAGGATGGGAGTCCACACCGGATCCGAGGTGGGCACGGCCGTCGAGCACGTCAAGACCCGTATCAGCAAGGCCATCTTCAACAACGAGATCCCGGACCCGAGAGACATCATCATCATCTGTCTCATCGACACCTGCGACGTCCTGCGGTTCATCTTCGAACTCGACGAGGAGTCCGAGCAGCGGGTCGAGGACATCAGCAGGATGGACCTGATCGGGCGGGCCATCGCCGATGCCGTCGGGCAGAACATCACCGCGCGGTTGTTCAGGCAGACCGCCCTGACCAAGCAGATACCCGTCATCCCGCTGCGGCGGCTGTTGCGCAGCAAGCATGTCCGCACCCGCAACCTGCCCGCGTTCTTCGCGGAGCTCCAGCAGGAGTTCGGCCCGGTCTTCGAGATCAAGCCGCCCTTCGCTCAGGACATGATCTGTCTCGTGGGCCCGGAGACGAATCACTGGGTGCATCGTCACGGCCGCATGCACCTGAGAGCCAGGGACTATCTGGAGGACTTCGAGAAGGTCTACGGCGGGGTGGGGCTGCTGCCCGCGCTCGATGGCGCCGACCACTTCCGGTATCGAAAGTCGATCCAACCTGCGTACTCGCGCACCAGGCTGGAGGAACAGCTGGGCGATTTCCTCTCCCACGCACGGAACGAGATAGCAACCTGGAGGGTCGGGGACACCCGTTCTGCGGTGGACATGTGCCGCAAGCTGATCAACGCCACGATGTCGCCGCTGTCGGTCGGCATCGACTCGCAGGACATCGTCGATGACATGCACAAGTTCAAGGACCGCGCCCTCAAGACGCACATCGGTAGGACCCTGCCCAAGTTCATGCTGAAGACCCCGAGCATGAGGCGCAGGTCGAAGCTGGTGGGCGAGGTGGTGGAGCGGGTACTCCATGGCCATACACCCGCCCAGCGGGCCGGATGTCCGCGGGACCTGGCCGACGACCTGTTGACCATGCACAACAACGATCGGCAGTTCCTGCCGGAGTCGAATCTGCGGTTCGTGCTCTCGGCTCCGCTGATCGCCAGCATGTACGTCGGCGACCAGCTCAGCTTCATCGTCTACAACATGCTGGCGCAGCCGGAGTTCTACGACAAGATCCGTGATGAAGCCGATGCCGTGTTCGCCGGCGGCGACCCGGACCGCGAGACGCTCACCGGTCCGACGACCGACGTCACCCGCCGGTTCATCATGGAATGCATGCGCCTCTACCCGATCGTCCCGCTGTCGGTCCGGAACGTGGCCAACGCCTGCGAGGTCGAGGGCTACGAACTGCCGGAGGGGAGGCGCGTCTTCATCATCCAGACAGCCACGCACTACATGGAAAACCTCTTCCCCGATCCCTTCAAGTTCGACATCGACCGCTATGTGGCGCCCCGCAAGGAGCATGTCGGCACCGGGTACGCCCCCTACGGCTTGGGCACCCACACCTGCCTCGGCGCCCGGCTGACCGAGATGTACCTGGCCACCAACCTGATGCTGATGGCGCACCACTTCGAACTCGAGATCGCCCCCAAGAACTACAAGCTGAAGATCAGCCCGTTCCCGTCGATGTCACCCAACAAGAAGCTGAAGTTCCACATCTCCGAGCGGAGGCGCGAGCTACCCGTCTGAAGCGCCCTCTCGGGTGGCGTGGCGCTGATGTATCTCCTCGACCGCCACGTCCAGGTCGTCCCACATGCGCTGCACGGTCGAGCGCAGGCGCATGTTCTCGTAGGCGCCCCACACGGTCATCGCAGGCGGTACCACCAGGATTGCAACGAGCAGCGAGTACGCGATGGAGATGGCGGCGGTCACGCCGAACTGCTGGATCCCGGCCAGCGGCGAGAACATCAGCACACCGAACCCGAGCGCCGTCGTCAGCGCGGAGCCCAGCAGCGCCGACCCGGTGGTCGCCAGCGTTCGCACCGCCGCTTCCTCCGGGTTGCGCACCCGGGCGAACTCCTCCCGGTAGCGATGGATCACGTGGATGGTGTAGTCCACGCCGATCCCGATGGAGAGGGCGGTGATGATCGAGGTGATCAGCCCGTAGGGGATGTCCAGCAGCGCCATCGTGCCCAGGATCCAGATGAGGACGAGCACGATCGGCCCGACGGCGATGGCCCCGAGGGTGGGCCGGCGCAGCGTGACCCAGAAGAAGAGGACGAGGATGCCGAGGGCGACGGCCACGGTCGAGCTGATGGCCTCCGTCTGGCGGGATGTGATCTGGTCGGTGACCGTGACCGACAGGACGCTCGTCGAGGTCACGGTGATGGCGTCGTCGTCGCCTGACCACAGCGCTTCGATCTCCTCCTGGAGCACCGCGGTGGCTCCGGGGTCATCGGTGTAGGTCGGGAACTGCAGCAGGATGGCGTCGATGCCGGCGGGATTGTTGGCCAGGACGTGGCTAAGGGCCGGATCCATCGCATCGAGCCTGTGCAGGAGCAGTCGCATCGACATCGGATCGAGCTGAACTCCGGCCGACGCCTCGGAGAAGATCGCGGCCAGGTCGGCGTCGTACTTGTCGCCGGGCTGCCCGCTGTCGTTGGTCCAGTCGTTCAGGAGCGACACGTAGTTCGTCTCCATCGGCCCCGTGGCCGCCCGGGGGCGCCGCTGCGGGTCCGCGAAGGCGTCGGTGAGCTCCTGCACGTTCAGCAGCGTGCGGGTCTCGGTGGCCTCCGCTCTCACGAGCACGCTGGCCAGCTCCGTGGACCCCCCGACGGCCGCGTCGAGGGTCTCAAGGTCGTCCATCACGGTCCCGCCGCGGGGCAGGATCTCGCGGATGCTGAATTCCGAGTGGAGTCCCGTGGCCGCGATCCCCATCCCGATGGTCACCGCCAGCACAGCGATGAGGTAGGGCGCCGGCCGGCGGGCCACGCTCCCACCGAGCAGCTTGGCCACCCGCTCGATCCCGGGCAGCGCGCCCGAGACTGGCCGGGCCGGCCGCAGCTTGCCGCGGGCCTCGCGTCGCCGGTCGATGATCGTCCGTCCGGCCGGGACCAGCGTGAGCATCACGATCAGGCTCAATCCGACCCCGAGCCCGGCGACGATGCCGAAGTCGCCGATCACGTCGATCGGGGAGAACAGGGTGGCCAGGAAGCTCGCGATCGTGGTGACGGCGGCCAGTGTGAGCGGCACGGCGACGTTGCGCAGTCCCGTCCGGACCGCCTGGATCACCGGCTCGCCCTCGACTCTCTGCTCGCGGTAGTGCGACACGGCCTGGATCGCATAGTCGACCGTGAGGCTGATCACGATGATCGGCACCATCGCGGTGAGCGAGCTCGGAGGACCGATCCAGCCCAGCGCGTCCGGCCCGAGCCAGCCCTCCGCCCCGACGATCCAGACCAGCGAGAAGACCAGGCCCGTGAGCGTGAGCAGCAGATCGGACAGCGTCCTCAGGAACAGCACGATCAGCGCTGCGATCAGCAGCAGGGCCAGCCCGACCAGTTGCCCCATCCCCGTCTCGATGGCGTCCTTGTACTCGTCCTCGATCACGATGGTCGAGAGGCTGCTGACTCGCAGGGGGCCGGCCGAGTCGGCCGCCAACTCGTCGATCCTCCTCTCGACGTCCTGGACTCTGGTGTCGCCCGTGTCGGTCAGGCGGATGTTGGCGATGTGGATGGTCGTGCCGTCCGTGTCGCTCCCGCCCATCGCGGCCAGTGCCCCTCCGATCTCAGGGACGCTGAGGACGGAGTCGATCTCGGCCTGGGTGGCCGAAGCGGCGTCGATCCCGCCCAGCGCCTCGATCACCAGTGTGGGCGCGACGATCGGATCGGCCGGTGCCAGCAGCTCCGCCACGCCCGGGCTGGCCAGGATGCTGTCGAGGAGGGCGTCCATCTGGGCGAGCCCTCCCGGGGTGAGTGCTTCGCCGCGGAATACCAGCGTCACCACGCTCACGTCGCCGGACTCACCGAAGAACTCGTCCAGTTCCTCCACTGCAGTGGCGATGGCGCTCCCCGGGGGAAGGAACGCCACCGATGCTCCCTCGACCGGAGGCAGGCGCTTGGTCATCCCAGCGGCCAGCGCGACGGTGACCAGCAGGAGGACGATGATCGTGATGTACGGGCGGGCCGTGACCAGCCGGCTGAACCTGTCGAGCAGGCGGCTCATGGCGCGTCACTGTACCTTCCGGGCGCTGCCCGCTAGTTCCAGGTCACGTCCAGGGGGAGGTGCTCGTGGCGGCGCACGAACATGCTCTTCTCCCAGCGGGGCTGGTCGTCGTCGGCCAATCTGAACCATGAGGTGTCTCGCAGCAGACGCTCTAGCGAGCAGAGGGTCTCCAGGCGGGCCAGCGGAGCGCCTACGCAGTGGTGGATGCCCCGTCCAAAGGCCAGGTGGCTGCGGGGCAAGCGGCGGTCCAGAACCACTTCGTCGGGCCGGTCGAACTCGGCCGGGTCGCGGTTGGCCGACGACCACAGCAGGAAGGCGGTGGTGCCGGCAGTGAGGGTGACGCCCCCCAGCTCGCAGTCGCGCCTCACCTGGCGGTAGTGGCCCTTAAACGGCGATTCGAGCCGTACAGCCTCCTCGATGAAGCGCTCGATGAGGCCGTGGTCGGCCCGGACTTGCTCCTGGAGGGAGGGATCGTCGGCCAGCATCCGCACCGCGTTCCCGATCAGCGACGCAGTGGATTCCCCGCCGGCGCCGAGCAGCACGGTGAGGGTGCCGATGGCGTCGCCCACGGCCAGATCGCCGCTGTCCACCGCTTTGGCGCAGACCCCCAGGAGGTCGTCGCCGGGATCGTTCCTGGCCTCACTCAGCTTGGCGTACAGAAACTCGTTCGCCTCGTTCGGCTCTCTGGTCATGGCGATGAGGTGCTGCCGGGTGAGCAAGCCTGCCAGCACCCTGCCGCCGCCGAGGGCCCACTCCATCACCTGGGGCCAGTCCTCGTCGGGCAGGCCGATAAGCCGTCCGATGACCCGGGCGGGCACAGGCTGGGCCACGGTGCTGGCCCATTCCACCCTGGCCCCCTGGGATCGGGCCACGGCCAGCCGCTCGTCGATGAAGACCTCGATCTCGGGCCGCATGGCCTCCATGCGGCGGGAGACCAACTCGGGGAATACCAGGCTGCGGTGAACGGTGTGCTCGGGCGGGTCGGCGGTGGCCAGGGTGGTGGTGCCCTCGCCGAACTCCTCGGTGCGGAACAGGTCGGGGCTGCCGTCTTCGCCGGTGATGACCAGCATGTCGAGGTGGCTGGAGAAATCGTCGATCCGGCGGACGGCGTCCACGATCAGGTCGTGGGTGGCGACATAGGCCAGATCGAGTCCTGGCACCAGCCACACGGGACGCTCCCGGCGGAGCCTCTCATAGAACGGGTAGGGATCGGCCCAGACCGCTGGGTCGAGCACCGTTCGCGCCTCCAAGGCAACGGCAGTAGAGGCAACCGCCTCCATGCTAGACGTGCCCGGTCACGAGACGGCAGACTGTCCCGTGGCGGGTCAGGCCCCGATAGCCGCTGTGTTCGCCGGTGCCGGCCATTGCGTCCACCCCCGCCTGACTGAGGACGAACCCTCGCAGGGTCGCCTCGTCGATCTCGCCCACAACCATAGCTGCGATCCGGCCAGATGGCCGGCCTTCGAGGGCTCAACGCGCGGCTGTGATCTCGGGGTCATTGCGGGACCTTGCGGAATCGTGAGCCGTGCAGGATGCTGCCATAGAAGTTGAACGACCGCTTGGCGGCGGGATCGTCGAAGGGGTAGTCGGCACCGAGCTGTGTCGCAGCTGCAAGCCCCGTGACGAAGCAGGTCTCCTGGCTGTTGATCAGCGTGTGGGCACCGCAGTGCCAGGTCCGCCTCCTGCCCTGGATGAAGCGGAACAGGCTGACGAGCACGGCCATGTGGCGCACGTCGTGGACGATGTGCTGGAACCACCACTTCTTGATGATCTTGCCCTCGTCGATGGGACTGGTCGGGTTGTAGGTGACCAGGCAAGGCTTGTCGGATCGATTCACCCATGGCTGCTGGTTGTGCATGATGTAGGTGATCTCGTAATTGTCCGGTCTCGCCCCGTACTGCTCGATGTGGTTGCTGCGGGTTGTGAGGGGCTTCACCTCGTTGTCGGGCAGGACCGAGGCGTCGGAGTGCACGACCGTGTGGTTGTGGAGCTCGCTCTCGTACCGGATCGACGACAGCAGGTAGCGCTCGAGGGCGGTGGGCCTGTCGAGCATCATCAGAGTCTGGTTGGCGTTGCACGCGAAGATCACCTCGTCGAACGTCTCGCGCTCCCCGGCTCCGTCCTCGACCACGACAGAGGACTCCGACCGGTAGACCTTCTGGACGGGCCGGTTCAGGTAGATCCTGTCGGCGAAGCCGGCCGACAGGTGCTCGTAGATGCGCCGTGTTCCCTGGTCCCAGGTCTGCATCGGGGTGGCCGACTCGATGTCGAAGAACTCGAGATACCGGGCGAACAGCGCGGCCGGCATGTCGAACACGTTCGTCGCCATGAGGAAGTTGACGAACATGGGCTTCAGGATCTTGTACCTGAAGTCGCCCGAGAAGCCGCCGAGGTTCAGCACTGTCCCCATGCTGATGTAGTTGAACGGGTTGAGCGCGTTCAACGCCTTGGACTGCGAACGGCTCAGCCAACCGAACCACTGGAGACGTCGCAGCAGCCGCTGGAACTTCGCGATCTCCGGCTGCAGCTGCTCCCTTATCTCGGAATCGAAGTCGTGGGCGTAGACGCGCCCCCCGTACTTCACGCTGTAGCTGAACCGCGTGTCGATCAACTCGATGCCGAACTGCTCCATCAACAGCAGGATGTGGTCGTACACCGACGGGATGCAGGCGGTCACCGAGATGTCGAACGGGATCGATCCGCCGTCGTCCTGGGGCATGTCGACCGTGATGGCGTTCCCGCCGATCTGGTCGGACGCCTCGAAGAGCCGGATGTCGAAGCGGTCCGGGTGACGACTCAGCGCCCATGCCGCGCCCAGCCCCGAGACACCGCCGCCGACGATTGCCACTCGCCGCGGCCCCGTCCGTGTCCCGTTGATGGTCACTGCCGGCCGGTCGGGTCGGTCTATCCCTCGACCGCTGGACGAAGGTCGACGACTGTCTCGGTGTCGCTGGCTGCTGCGGGGAGGTCGGGGTAGAACTGGGCGCAGTAGGCGCGGTACCGCATGATCTCCCCGTCGGAGCGGGCCAGGCGCGGCCGGGACCGGTAGCTCTTGGCGCTCCAGATCGGTACGTCCTGGAGCACGTCCCGCTTCTCGAAGGCGGCCATGATCCTGTTCATGATGGGGGCCCGCAGCCTCACCGGCAGGAATCCCAGCCCCGCGATCCAGCGGTTCGGGCTGCGGATCTCCCCCGTCTGTGAGACCACCGACATGTCGATGACCGTGCCGTCGACGGGCGTCGCCAGTATCCACAGGCGCATGTCCAGGCCGATGGTGTGCTCGCGAATCTCCACGAACGAGTAGCCCAGGCCGACCACGAGCGTCTTGGCGGACACTTTGAGCTTGGTCGACGCGAATCGGGTGATTCTCCGGGTGGTGGCGAAGTCGAAGTCGCTCAGCAGGATGTGCCCGTCCACCGCCAGCGGCTGGACGCGGCTTACGCTGTCGTAGCCGTGGACGTAGCGGAAATGGGCCATGTCCACCGAGTTCTCCGTGGTCTCCTGGGGATGGCCGGCAAAGCGCGAGGTCCAGACGTGCAGGTCGCTCCAGCCGGCCTGATCGGGCTCATCGGTGGGCAGGTGCCATTGGGGCTGACGCCCGTCGATCCCCCACCAGGCGAAGACCAGACCGGCGATCTGGCGGGACTCGAAGACCCGCAGCCGGGCCGCCTTCGGCGCGGGGGCGAAGGGTGTGGCAACGCACTGACCGTCGGTGCCGTACTCGAAGCCATGGAAGCCGCAGACGAGGCGGCCGTCGCGGACGTGCCCGCCTGCGGAGGGCCCTAGATCGGAGCCCAGGTGGGGGCAGTAGGCCTCCGCCACACAGACCTTCCCAGTGTCGTCGCACCAGGCGACGATCTCGGTGCCCATCCAGGTCTTGCGGACGATCTTGGCCTTCTCCAGGTCCCTGCGGCTCGCGACGAAGTACCAGCCCTCGGGAAAAGCCGAAGGCAGCGGGGCGTTCGCGGGCTCCTGTCGCTGGACCGGCATCGTTCGAGATTACCCGCCGGGACCCTTACTCTCGGTCGCCGGTGCTGGGTGGCAGGGTTCCGGCCGCGGTTGCGACCAGCTGGTCGAGCAGGCCGCCCAGCCACTCGTAGAGCATGTACCGGGCGGCTTCCTGGGGCTGGTCGCCCGGTCGGGGCGGATCGAACGTGGCCGCTCCGACCTCGAGCGTGTTGCCCAGGTACAGGCGCAGGCTGTTGAGAGTCTGCATCCAGGCCGACACCGCTTCGTCGTCCAGAGCTGCCCCCGCCAATCCGGCCTCCACGATGTCGAGGGCCTCCAGCCGGTGCCGCAGCAGGGGTCCGGCGGCCATCTCCCAGAACTCGTCGGAGGCCTTGTGGTCGTGGATGTGCACCGGCGGCTGGAAACGCAGCATCGAGACATCGGTGCCCTCCAGGAGCAGTTGCCGGAACTGCTCGAGCACCGCCGCCAGCCCTGATCGCTCGGCGTCTCGCAGTGTCACCATGATGCCGTCGGGGCCTGACCGGAACTTCCCGCGCGCCACTGTTCTGCTCGGCCTCTCAGTCCTGCTCGAGGATGGCCCACAAGCCATGCTCGTGGAGCCGGTACACGTCGAACTCGGCCTTCTCCCGCTGCCCCGACGCCACCACGGCCTTGCCCTCGGTGTGGACCTGCATCATCAGGCGATGCGCCTTCTGCTGCGAGTAGCCGAACAGCTTGCGGAAGACGTAGGTGACATACGACATCAGGTTGACAGGGTCGTCGAGAACGATCACCTTCCAGGGCAGGTCCGGTCTCCGGTCGGTCTCGTCCACCGGATCCAACACCGGTGTGGTGACCGGCGAGGTCATGGCTGCACGACCATCGGCACGCCCTCGACCGGGCCGGGCTCCGGAGGCTTCGCAGACCCGGCCGCCGGGTCGTGGGCGGCCTTGACGATCTCGATCCAGGTGATCGACGCCAGGGCCACATGGATTCCCACGAGCAGCACGGGCATGCCGGTGAAGTACTGCGTGTAGCCGACGGCGCCCTGCACGACGAGGAGCGCCGCGATCCGTCCCATCCGGACGTGCCGCCCCGAGCTCGATGCTCGCAGCCGCCACCACGTCCATACCACCATCCCTAGCAGGGCCAGTGCGACGATGCTGTGGACTCGGACGACCTCGCGCACCAGCAGCGGGAGCCGCTCGGCCCGGCTGTCGCCGGCATGGGGTCCCGCCCCGGTTACCAGGGTGCCGGTCACCAGCAACGCCCCGCCCACCACCAGCACGGCCCACTGCATCAGCCGGGTCATTCCGTCGGGCGGCCCCTCAGCGGGCACCGAGCCGCGGGGACGTCCTGCGACCTCGATGTCACTGCGGGCTCTGATGTCGAGCACGGCCGAGTTCCAAAGCAGCACCATTGACAGCAGGAAGTGGCCCATGGTGAAGCGGGGATCGAGTTCGCTCAACACCAGCAGTGCTCCCAGCCCGACCTGGGCCAGCACCCCTACCACCAAGCCCAGGGACAGCACGATGAGGTCGGTTCGCCGTGGTCGTCGCCTCCACGAGCCCAGCACGGCCGCGATCACCGCGATCGCAACCACACCGGTGAAGAGCCGGTTCACGAACTCCACCAGGGCGTGGTATTCGAGGTCGGCCACGAAGCGGTCCTCCGAGCAGGTGGGCCAGTCCTCGCAGCCCAGACCCGACCCCGTGAGGCGGACGGCTACACCGGTCACGACTATCGCGGCGAGCGCCCACAGGGCGAAGCGGGTGAGCCGGGTGTAGGCATGCGGTGCCACACATCGATGGTAGAGGCCGAGCGGGTGGGCGCGATCCCAAGAGGCATCGGCAAGGCGCTCAGCGAGGCCGTGGCCCGAGCGGCCCGTGAGCGCAGCGAACAAGAGCGGGAAACACTGCGCCGAACGGGGGGCATGAGATTCGACCCGCTGGCTGTCGTATGGGCCTCTCAACGTTCTAGCCTGCGGGGGTGACCGGAACCGTGACGGGCGGGGTACGCGCGCCTCGCCGAGCCCGCGCCGCGGCCTTCGTGGCTCTGACCAAGCCCCGCATCATCGAACTGCTGCTGGTCACCACCGTCCCATCGATGATTCTGGCCGCCCAAGGCCTGCCGTCCGTGTGGCTGATCGCGGCCACAGTGGTGGGTGGGGCGCTGGCCGCGGGCGGCGCCAACGCGCTGAACATGTACGTCGACCGCGACATCGACCGGCTCATGCACCGGACCCGCAACCGGCCCCTGGTCACGGGCGCGGTCCGCCCTGTTGAGGCCGTCGTTTTCGCGGTGGCCCTCACCGTCGGTTCCTTCGTGTGGCTGTGGGCCTTCGTGAACCTGTTGTCGGCCGCCCTGGCTGCGGCCGCGGCCGCGTTCTACGTGTTCGTCTACTCGCTGTGGCTCAAGCGCACGTCCATCCGGAACATCGTGATCGGCGGCGCGGCGGGAGCCGTGCCGACCCTGGTGGGCTGGACCGCGGTCACAGGCTCGCTCGACTGGCCGCCGGTAGTGCTGTTCGCGGTGATCTTCTACTGGACGCCGCCTCACTTCTGGGCCCTGGCCATCCGCTACCGCAGCGACTATCAGGCTGCCGACGTTCCCATGCTTCCCGCGGTGGCCGGACTGCGGTCGACCGCTCGCCGCATCGTCGCCTACACGGTCGTACTGGTGGCCCTCTCGCTGCTGCTCGTGCCGGTGGCCCGGATGGGTGTCCTCTACCTGGCGGCCGCCCTCGCCGGCGGGGCGGGTTTCGGCGGTCTGGCCCTCGATGTGCTGCGCCGTCCCGATGCGGCCCGGGCGATGCGGTTGTTCAACTGGTCCAACGCCTACGTCGTGCTGCTCTTTGGCGCCGTCGCCGCCGACGTGCTGGTTCGCAACGGGCTGTGAGTTCCCCCTACCTTCGGCAATCGAGTCCCTCGGTGGCTCCCGAGCATCTGCGCCGGTTGTCGGCGGCCCAACCGGCAATGTGTAGCATCGCCTCCCGATGACGCTGACCGAACCGGCGATCGCGGACTCCGAGGCTGCCCCCGGCGCCGGTGGCGCAACCGCGCCGGAACCCTCCGACGAGGCGGCCGCGGCACCCAGCATCCTGGCCCAGCCCTTCGTCACCAGCGACGCGGCTGCCGTCGGCCGGTTGTTCGTGTTGACGTCGCTGCTGCTGGCCGTGGGCACCTCCGTTGTCGGGGTGCTGCTCTCGCTCGGGCGGACCGAGGCCGTCGCTCCCTGGGATCTGTTCGGCGGATTCAACGCCTACTTCCGCATGTGGACCCTGTACCGGATGTCCTTCATGTTGCTGGTGGTGATGCCGCTGCTGCTGGGCGTGGCCCTGGCCGTGGTGCCGACCCAGGTCGGTGCCGGCAATGTCGCCTTCCCCCGGGCTGCGCTGGCGTCGTTCTGGTCGTGGCTGATCGGGGCGGTGATCATCGTGGTGTCGGTGTTGGCCGGCGGGGGCTGGGGCGCCATCGACGGTGTGACCGGCAACGAGAGCGACGCCATGGCGCTCACCCTGCTCGGCACCGGCATGGTGATCGTGGCGCTGATGCTCGGTGCCGTGACCGTGGCCACCACCGTGATCTCGTCGCGGCAGACGGGTATGAGCCTGCTGGACGTGCCCCCCTTCTCGTGGTCGATGCTCGTGGCCGCCGCGGTCTGGTTGTTCACGCTGCCCGTCGCTATCGCCAACCTCGTGGTGATCTATGCCGACTTGCGGGGCAGGCCGGCCATCGCCTTCGGTCGGGCCGAGAGTCCCGACATATGGCTGCAGCTCGACTGGCTGGTGGAGCAGCCCGCCGTCTACATCATGGCCGTTCCGGTGCTCGGCATCGCCGTCGAGGCGGTGGGCGCCGCCGTCGGAGCTCGCTCCAGCCGCCCGGAGGCCATCACGGTGATCGTGGGGTTGTTCGGACTGCTGGCGGTGGGCGGCTGGTCGCAGGACTACTTCACCGCCCCCCAGGATCTCCGCGACGGGCTGGTCTACGTGGCTTTCGGCCTGGCCGCGGTCCTGCCGCTGGTGGCGCTGGCCGGCGGTGCGGCGGAGTTGGTGCTGAGGGGCACCAAGACGCCGGACCGGCTCCTCGACGTCAGGATGATGGGCGCGGGCGCGGCCCTGAAGCTGTTGGGCGCCGCCGCTCTGGTCGGCGCTCTGCGAGTGATCGAGCCGCTTGATCTGCTCGAGACCACCGCCACCTGGGCGGTGTTCCACGGCGTCGTGGTTGCCGGCCTCATAGCCGGCGTCGTCGCGCTGCGGAACTGGTCGCACGAACTGCAGATCAGCCCGCTCTCGGTGGTGGTCGGCCGGGGGGCGGTCGCGCTGCTGCTCGGCGGCGGCGGGCTGCTGGTCCTGTCCGATCTCATCTCAGGGTTCCTGGCCGACGCCCCCGACCTCATGGCCCTCGCGCTCGACGGCAGCGCCGCACTGAACGTGGTGGCCCTCGCGGGATCCGTGCTCGTAGCAGCCGGCGCAGCCGCGGCTGCCGTCGGAGCAGTCTCCGCTCTGCGGACCCCGGTGCCTGCGGGCGAAGCAGCATGAGAACGACGGCGCTCCCGGCCGCTGAAGCGACCCGGCCTCGCACCGTCGTCGTCGGTGCCCTGCTCGCTACCGGCGCGGTCTTCATGGCCTTTGCCGCGCTGGTCGCGATGTACGTCCAGCAGCGCCAGACGGCGCGGGCCGCCGGCCAGGAGTGGTTCCCGGAAGGCAGCGTCGAACTCGGCCCGGCCGGGATGATGATGATGACGCTGGTGCTGTCGATGGTGACGGTGCAGTGGGCCGTTCAGGCCGCCCGGGACGAGGACCGGCCCCACGGGTTCATCGCGCTCGGCGTCACCTTGATGTTCGGGGCGGCGGTGATCAACCAGTTCTGGTTCGTGTACCAGGACACCGCCTTCGCTATCGACGGCGGCCGGGCCGAGTTGCTGTTCTACGCGGTCACGGGCGCATTCATCGCCATGCTGATCGGGGGGATGGCGATGCTGACCGTCACCACCATCCGCTCGCTGATGGGGCCCTTCGGGCGGGATCTGGCCCACGGTGTGCAGGCTGCGGGCTTCTACTGGCATATGTGCGTGCTGTGCTACTTCCTGGTCTGGTACGTCGTCTTCATAACGAAGTAGCTGCTGATGTTCACCACCGGATTCAAGTTCTTCTTCGGATTGTTCGCCGCGTTCTGTGCCGCCGCGCTGGTCTACGGCTACACCACGGGCGGCAATCACGTCGGACCCTTGTCACTGGGATGGAAGGGCGGAGTCGGCGACCACATCGGCTACGGCGTGCTGGTGGCCCTGGCCGGCGTCTCGCTGACCATCAGCCTCGTGCTGGTGTCGTTCCGCGATGCCGACGCCGCGGCTCAGGCCCATCTTCAGAATCTGGCCGAGGTACTGACCGACCAGCCCGTCGCGGCGAGCTTCTGGCCGGTGGTCGCCTCCTTCGGGGTGGGCGCGGCGGCCGTGGGCCTGGTGCTGCACCCGATGGTGTTCGTGCTCGGCCTGGCCGTGATCGTCCTGTCGATGGTGGAGTGGACCATGGACGCCTGGGCCGACCGGGCCACCGGCGACACCGCCGTCAACCGCGAGCTGCGCAACCGGATCATGGCCCCGATCGAGATCCCCGTCGTCGGAGCGCTCGGGGTCGGGGTGATCGTGCTGGCGGCATCGCGGATCCTGCTGACAGTGTCGAAGCTGGAGGCGGTGGCCGTCGCCGGCGTGGTGTCCGCCCTCATCCTGGGCGGCGCCTGGGTGTACGCGTCCCGGCCCGGGCTCGGCCGCCGCCTTGTCCGCGTCCTGGGAACGGTCGGTGCGTTGCTGCTGCTGATAGGCGGGGTGCTGGCCGCGGTGGCCGGCGAGCGGGAATTCCATCCCCACACCGATGACACTCACGAGGAGTCCGTCGAGCCGACCGGCGGTGAACACGGTGGCTGAGATGCGAACCCCTACTCGCCGGCTTCTTTCCGGGACGTTGGTGTTGCTGAGCGCGGCCGTGGTCACCGGCTGCGCGTCCGACGCGGAGCTCGACACGTTCGCGCCGCAGGGCCCGATCGCCAGGGAGCTGCACAGCCGGGGCGTGCTGCCGGTCTTCTGGATCGCGGCGGTGGTGTTCGTGGGCATCACCATCGCCATGGTCTGGCTCATCTGGAAGAACCGGGTCAAGAACTACGACGGCGACGACGAATGGCCGGCCCAGACCCACGGCCATGTGCCGCTGGAGGTCGGCTGGACGGTTGGCTTCCTCGTCACCATGGTCGCGGTGGCCGGCATCATGCTGTGGTCTCTTCCCACCGTGGATGCCACCGAGGACAACACCATGGTGGTCACTGTCGACGACCACAGCGTCTCGTGGGAACCGACCGTCGTGGTGGTGGGCAACCAGTGGTGGTGGGAGTTCCGCTACTACTTCTCCGACCAGGTGGACCTGGCCGCGCTGCGGGCCCACGGCGACGCCAAGACGCTGCCTCCCGCCGACATCGTCACCTCCGGCCAGATGGTGATCCCCACCGGCGAGGAGGTCGAGTTGATCCTCACCTCGCGCGACGTGATCCACTCCTTCTGGATCCCGGCGCTCAACGGCAAGCGCGATGCCGTACCCAACCGCTTCTCGCCCTGGAAGATCGAGGCTTCCGATCCCGGCTTCTACTTCGGGCAGTGCACCGAGTTCTGCGGCCTGTCGCACTCGCGCATGAGGATGCAGGCGGTGGCGCTCAGCCCGGCCGACTTCCAGGCGTGGGTGGACAGCACCAGCGCCGACGCGGTGGAGCCCACCGACCCGGAGGCGCTGGCGGGCTTGGAGGTGTTCTCGGGCATCTGCACCTCGTGCCATCTGATCGAGGGAGTAAACGACGACGTGTACGAGGGGGCCGACCAGGCCTCGGGAGCCGCACCCAATCTGACCCACTTCGCCAGCCGCAGCACCTTCGCGGGCGGGATCCTCAACACATACAACGCGGACGGGTCGCTCAACCGCACCGACCTGGAGGCATGGTTGCGCGACCCCAATGCTCTCAAGGAGAACTACACCGTGCCGGGCGAGCAGTACCGGGGCATGCCCGACCTCGACCTCAGCGAGCAGCAGATCGACGACCTGGTGGCCTACCTTTCAGGCCTGGGAGCCAAGCCCGCCGGCTGGATAATCGAAGCGACCCAGGTGGAGTGACGTCATGGCAATAGTTGAGAAGACTCCGCTCGAGCTCGGCCCCGGCGATTCTGTCCGCTACGCCGAGCGGCCCCTTGGCGTGTTCACCCGCCCCCAGGGGGGCCGGGGCTGGCGCGACTGGCTCAGCACCGTCGACCACAAGCGCATCGGGATCCTGTACGGCGTCTCGGCCATGTTCTTCTTCCTGGTGGGCGGCGTCGAAGCGCTGCTCATCCGCCTGCAGCTGGCCGCACCGGAGGGCTCGGTGCTCAGCGCCGACGTCTACAACCAGGTGTACACCATGCATGGCGTCACCATGGTGTTCCTGTTCATCATGCCGCTGGCCGCGGCTTTCGCGAACTACTTCATTCCCCTCCAGATCGGTGCCCGCGACGTCGCCTTCCCCCGCCTCAACGCGCTGTCGTTCTGGATCTGGCTGTCGGGAGCCATCTTCCTGAACACGTCGTGGATGGTGGGCGGCGGCGGGGCCGACTGCGGCTGGTTCTGCTACTCCACCAACAGCGGGGTGGCCTTCTCTCCCAGCCACGGCGTGGACTTCTACGCCATCGGCCTGCAGATCCTGGGCATCGCCTCGCTGGTGTCGTCGGTCAACCTGATCGTCACCTGCCTCAACATGCGGGCGCCCGGCATGACCCTGATGCGCATGCCGGTGCTCACCTGGATGCTGCTGATCACCCAGTTCCTGCTGCTGTTCGCGCTGCCGGTGATCACCGTGGCGCTGTTCCTGCTGATGTTCGACCGGCTGTTCGACGCCCAGTTCTTCAACCCCGACGCCGGGGCCGACCCGCTGCTGTGGCAGCACCTGTTCTGGATCTTCGGCCATCCGGAGGTGTACATCATCATCCTGCCCGCGTTCGGGGTGGTGTCCGAGGTGATCCCCACCTTCAGCCGCAAGCCCCTGTTCGGCTACGAGTTCATGGTGTTCTCGGGCATAGCCATCGGGTTCATGGGCTGGGGGGTGTGGACCCACCACATGTTCGTGTCGGGCATAGGCCCCATCTCGGTGGCCGCCTTCTCCTTGTCGACCATGTTCATCGCGGTGCCCACGGGGGTGAAGGTCCTCAACTGGCTTGCCACGATGTGGGGCGGGAAGCTGAGATTCACGGTGGCCATGAAGTTCGCGGTGGCCACGGTGGCCATGTTCACCATCGGCGGCCTATCCGGCGTGACCCACTCGGTGGCGCCGGCCGACACCCAGCAGACCGACACCTACTACATCGTGGCCCACTTCCACTATGTGATCTTCGGCGGCGGCGTGCTCGGCCTGTTCGCCGGCCTGTACTTCTGGTGGCCGAAGGTGTGGGGCCACTTCCTGAACGAGCGGCTCGGCAACTGGCATTTCTGGATCATGCTGGTGGGCTTCAACCTCACCTTCGGCCCGATGCACATCCTGGGCCTGCAGGGCATGTCGCGCCGCATCGACACCTACGCGAGGGGATACGGCTTCGAGTTCTGGAACATGGCGGCCACCGTCGGCTCGCTGCTGATCGCGGTGGCGGTGGCGATATTCCTATGGAACGTGGTCAAGTCCAAGCGCGACGCCCCCCACCTGCCGCCTCCGGGCCCGGATCCCTGGGACGGCCGCACCCTCGAATGGTCGATCCCGTCGCCGGTGCCCGTGCACAACTTCGACACGGTGCCGCAGGTGCACGGCCGCGACGAATGGTGGCACACCAAGTACGCCGAGAACGACGAGGGCAAGGTGGTGCGGGTCGCCACCGTGGAGGAGGCCGCCCAGACCGGCGAGGCCACCGGCGTGCACCTGCCCTCGCCCTCGTTCTGGCCTCTGGCGGTGGCCATCGGCCTGCCCCTGATCGGCTACGGCCTGATCTTCAACCTCTGGCTGGCCCTCATCGGCGCCCTCCTGACAATCGCATCGCTCTACTCCTGGGCCCTGGAACCGGTAGACGACCCCGACGCCGCCCACGACCACCACGAAGAAGATCATCAAGAAGCCCAAGAGGCCGACAACGACGGAGATGAGCAATGAGCGCTGGCGCAACCGGCGAGGCCGGGGGGTGGCACGGGGGCAAGGAATGGCGGCGCTCGCGCCGCCAGGCCGCGCCCGTGACAGGACCCGCCGGCCGGGGAGCCCAGCCATGAGCGCCGAAGCTGTGGTTGCCGATCACGGCCACGACGAGCACGCCACCACCACCGGCCTGTCCCACACCAAGCTGGCCATGTGGGTGTTCCTGGGCTCGGAGTGCCTGCTCTTCGGCGGGCTGATCTCCACCTACCTGCTGTACAAGACCCGCGGCAACGGCCGCACGCTGCCCACCGACGTGTTCGACATCCCGTTCACGTCGGTCAGCTCGTTCGTGTTGCTTATGAGCTCGCTGACGATGGTGCTGGCCCTGTCGGCCGTGTCCCGCGGCGAGGCCGAGGCCGGCCGCACCTGGCTGCTGGCCACCGCCCTGCTCGGCGGCGTGTTCATCGGCGGGCAGGTCTACGAGTTCACCAGCTTCGTCCGGGAGGGCGTGGCCTTCACCACCAACCCGGCCAGCAGCGCCTTCTTCACCCTGACCGGCTTCCACGGCGTCCACGTGAGCCTCGGCATCGTGATGCTGATGTCGCTGTTCGTGGCCTCGCTGAAGGGCAAGCTGACACAGCGGAACGCGGAGACGGTGGAGATCGTCGGCCTCTACTGGCACTTCGTGGACATCGTGTGGATCTTCATCTTCACCGTCATCTACCTGATCCCCGCCGACTGATCCCATGAGCGACACCGCCACCTCCGAGCATCCTGAGCACTCCGAGCCCGGAGCCGGCGCGGCCGACGAGCATCACGACGACGAGGGCCACGCCCACCCCTCGGACTGGGCCTACGTCAAGATCGCCGTCGTGCTGGCCCTAATCACCGCGCTCGAGGTGTTCACCTACTTCGAGACGGTGCTCGACTGGGGCGTGGCGCTGGTGCCGTCGCTCATCTTCATGATGATCGTCAAGTTCTATTTGGTGGCCACCTGGTTCATGCATCTGCGCTTCGACAGCAAGCTGTTCGGCCGGATGTTCACGGCCGGATTGGTCCTTGCCGTCGGCGTCTACCTGGTGACGCTCACCGTCTTCGAGTTCTGGGTGTAGCCGGCCATGGGCGCGCTGGCCGCGACCGACGCCTGGCGTTTCCAGTTCCATCCTGAGGTGTGGCTGCTGGTCGCCGCGGTGATCGGCCTCGGCTTCTACGTCGTGCGGGTGGTTGCCCCCGTCGCCGGTCCAGGAGGAGCCACTGCCGCCGTGACGGGGCGTCAGCGGCTGTGCTTCTTCGCCGGCGCCGCTCTGCTGTGGATCTCGGCGGACTGGCCCATGCACGACATCGCCGAGGAGTACCTCTACTCGGTGCACATGGTGCAGCACCTGCTCATCAGCTTCGTGGTGCCGCCCTTGCTGCTGATGGCCGTGCCGGAGTGGTTGGCCCGGCTGATCTTGGTCGACGGATCGCGCTCGGCCAGGGTGATCCGCCGCCTGGTGCACCCGCTGGTGGCCGGGGTGGCCTTCAACGCCCTTCAGGCGCTGATGCACTGGAACACCGTGGTGGAGTTGTCGGTGCGCAGCGGCCCGTTCCACTACGCCATGCACTTGCTGATGTTCGCCAGCGCGCTGGCCATGTGGATGCCGGTGGTCGGCCCGCTGAAGGAGTTGCAGCTGTCGGAGCCGATGAAGATGGTCTACCTGTTCACCATGTCGATCATTCCCACCGTGCCGGCCGCTTGGCTGACCTTCGCCGAGGGCTCGGTGTACCCGGTCTACGACCACGCCCAGCGCCTGTGGGGCATCTCGGTGGCCGCCGACCAGCAGGCCGCCGGCGCGGTGATGAAGGTGCTGGGCGGCCTCTATCTGTGGACCCTGATCGCCATCCGGTTCTTCCGCTTCTCGGCCGCCCAGCGCCACGCCGACGCCACCGAGCGCCGCCGGCGCTTGGCGGCCGACACCCTCACCACCGCCGACGTCGAGGCCGAGTTCGAACGCCTCGGTCCCCCGCCCTCGGAGCCCCGCATCTAGGCTTGAGCGGATGTCCAAGCTGTTACGAGTACTCACCGGACTGCGGGCGGCAGACCGGGTCGGAGGGGGAGTAGCCCGCCGGATACGGCGCTTCGATGGATGGCTCGACCGAGCGTCGGGGCCGGATGCCGACGTGGCCGACTACGACCACACCGAGACCGTCAAGGAGTACTACGACATCAGCAACGCGCTGATGGTGTGGGGTTGGGGTGAGTCCCTTCACTTCGCGCCGCTGTCGCCCGGCGAGAGCGTGAAGGACTCCAAGGTCCGGCACCAGCGGCTGATGATCGACAAGCTGGAGCTGAGCGAGGGCATGACGGTGGTCGATATCGGCTGCGGTATCGGCGGCCCGATGCGCCGGGTTGTCTCGGAGGCCGGCGTCAAGGTCGTCGGGGTAAACATCAATGAGATCCAGATGGACAGGGCGAAGTCGTTGATCGCCGAAGCCGGGCTCGACCACATGGTCGACTACCTGGTGTGCAGCTTCATGGACATGCCGGCCGTGGCGGACGGCACGTTCGACCGCGGCTACGCCATCGAGTCGACGTGCCATGCGCCGGACAAGGAGGGCGCGTTCGCCGAGATCTACCGCGTGCTGAAGCCCGGAGCCCTCTTCTGGGGTCAGGAGATGTGCATGACGGACAGGTTCGATCCCGGCGACGAACGGCATCTGGCCATGAAGCAGGACTTGATGCACGGGATCGCACTCAAAGACATCGCGACATTCGGCGAGGTGGACCGGATGCTCGAATCGGTGGGGTTCGAGCTCATCGAGGGGATGGATCGGGGCGCCGAGGAGCACGGCTCGACCACGCCGTGGTATCAACCCCTGGAGACTTGGAGCAGGACCTTGGGCAATTCCTTGATCGGGGTTCCGCTGGGCCGCAAGACGGCCGGCGGGGGATCCAGGCTGGCCGAGGCGCTGAGGATCTTGCCGAAGGGCTCCGCGGACGTCGTCAAGATGCTGGATCAGACCGCCAGCGCCTACGCCGCCGGCGGCCGATCAGGGATCTTCACGCCCCTGTACTGCTTCCTGGCTCGCAAGCCTCTCTAGGCCCGGCGGACCCCACCCGTCCAATTCCCGGAAATGTTGATCGAATATGTCGGGATTTCGATGGCGGGCCTCTAGATTGCACTGTCACCGTTGCGATCGCGGTTCGTGACGCGGCCCGCAGCTCCGGTGAATCAGCGCCATCAACACAGGAGGCAGCAACCCGATGACCAGCGCAAACGTCGACAACGGCGTGAACGTCGAACACCTGCTGGGTGCACGCAACGCCCTCACCGAGGCCCGCGAGGCGGCCCAGTTCACGTGGAAGGCCACCAATGAGTGGTTGAACGGCACTCACAGCCGTTCCTCGGTCGACAGCTACCACGGGCTCGGCGAGGAGCACCAGCATCGCTCGACCTTCACCTTCGAGGCCGACCACCCCCTGGTGTTCGGAGCGGAGGACAACGCGGCGACGCCGGTCGAGCTGGTCCTCGCCGGGCTGGCCAGCTGCCTCACCGCCGGGGTGGCCGCCGTGGCCCAGAACCGCGAGATCCAGCTGCGGTCGGTCAAGGCCACGCTGGAGGGCAGCATGGACATCCTGGGCATCCTCGGCGGCGACCCGGACGTGCGCAACGGGTTCAACGACGTCAAGGTGTCCTATGACATCGATGCCGACGCCACCCCCGACGAGATCAGGGCGCTGGTGGCCCAGTCCCAGAAGCGGTCGGCCGTCTACGACATCATCACCAACCCGACCAACGTGCAGGTAGAGGTCAACTAGCCCAGACCCGGCCGCCGACCGGTTGCCCGGCGAGTTCATGAAGACAACAACTGTCGTTGTGGGGGCCGGGCACTCCGGCCTGGCCGTAAGCCGCCGCCTCACCGAGCGCTCCATCGATCACGTCGTGATCGAGCGGGGCGAGGTAGCCAACTCCTGGCGGACCCAGCGCTGGGATTCCCTGCGGCTGCTGACCCCCAACTGGCAGAGCCGGCTGCCCGGATACGACTACGGGGCCCACGGCGGCCGCGACCCCGACGGCTTCATGTCGATGCCGGAGGTCGTCCGGTTCATGTCGGACTACGCGCGGCTCGTCGACGCTCCGGTCCGGTCCGGCACGACGGTCACTTCGGTGCGGTCGGACGGTGCCGGCTACATAGTCGACACCGACCAGGGCCGCTGGGAATGCAAGACCGTGGTGCTGGCCTCAGGTGGGTTCAACGTCGCCAAGGTGCCGGAGCTGGGCGGTGCGCCGCCGGCGCCGGTGACCGCTCTGGGCGCGTTCGAGTACCGCAACCCTGCCGCGCTGGCCCCCGGCGGGGTGCTGGTGGTGGGCGCCTCGGCCACCGGCGTCCAGATCGCCGACGAGGTGCACCGCTCCGGCCGTCCCGTCACCGTGGCGGTCGGCGAGCATGTGCGCATGCCCCGCCTGTACCGGGGTCGCGACATCCTGTGGTGGATGGAGCGCTCAGGCCTGTTCGACGAGTGCTACGACGAGGTCGACGATGTCGTGCGGGTGCGCCGCACCCCGTCGCCGCAGCTGGTGGGCACCCCCGAGCGGGCCACGCTCGATCTCAATGCCCTCACCGATCAAGGCGTGAGCCTGGTGGGACGGCTGGCGGCCCTACGGGGCACCGAGGCGCTGCTGTCGGGATCGCTGACCAACAAGTGCGAGTTGGCCGATCTCAAGCTGGGCCGCCTCCTCGACACCTTCGACGAGTGGGCGGCGGAGAGCCGCGTCGATGCGGTGGGACCGCCGGAGCGGTTCGCGCCCACCCGGGTCCCGCCGTCACCGCCGTTGCGGCTGGATCTGGCACGCGGGGAGATCCGCACCATCATCTGGGCCACCGGCTTCAAGCCCCAGTACTCCTGGCTCGACGTGCCGGTGCTCGACCACAAAGGCCAGATCCGCCACGACGGCGGTGTCGTCACCGAGTCGCCCGGCCTGTACGTCATCGGGCTGAACTTCCTGCGTCGACGCAAGTCGAGCTTCATCCACGGCGCCGGCGACGACAGCTGGGACCTCGTCTCACACCTGGCCAGCCACCTCGACTCGCTGGTGGCGGCCTGAACACCTCTAATTGGATGATGTACGGGGCTGGACCGGAGTTCGGTGCTTGTGGATCTCCTCGTCGCGATGGCGCTCGGCTGGAGTGCGGCGAGTCGGTCCCGCGGCGCTGGACCCCTCCCGGGCGACGGGTATCCGCACTCGCTGGGGCCTCTGGAAGTTGAACAGGCCGGCCTCGTCCACGATGACCCTGTCGTCGTAGTCGTCGAACCACAGAGCCTCGGGGTTGCGCCCGACGATGGCCGTCTTGCCCCGGTCGCCGGCGTCGGCCGGGCTGCGGAGCACCTTGAACACCACCACGCCGTTCTCGGCACCGGGCAGGCCCGGGATGGGCTCGTCGGTGACCGTGGCGACTTCAGTTTTGCCCTTGAAGTGCACCAGGGTGAGCCGGGCGTGGGCCTCCACCCCCGAGAGTCCCTGCTGGGACTCGTTGAGGATGCGCCAGGCGGTCTCGACGGGCACGTTGAACGCCTTGTAGGCGACGATGTTGCGCCCGCCGAAGAAGTAGTGGTTCTCGATCCGGGCCGCCTTGAGGGTCCGCTGCAGGATCCTGAGGGCGTCGGGGTCGTCGTTGACGCCCCGGATGATCGGCGACTGGTTCTCGACGCAGATCCAGCCCCGAGAGGTGACCGCGTCCACGGCGCGCTTGACACTGGGATGCCACTGGTACTGGCCGCTGGAGCCCTTGACGTAGTCGCCGTCGCTGGTCTTGAGCAGCAGCTCGTCGGGATGGTTGAAGTGGACCATCAGGCGGAGTGCCACGTCCGGGTAGACCTCGTGGAACCGGTCGAGCATCGACATGAACGCGTCGTCGAACCGGTCGGGATGGAAGGCCAGTTCCTTGGTGCCGACGCGGATCACCTCCGCGCCGGCTTCGGCCAGTGCGGTGAACCAGCCGGCCAGCTTGGAGTTGGGCAGCACCATCGGATCGCCGCCTGAGAGCAGCACCTCGCGCAGCTTGGGCCGCCCGGTCTCGGGGTGTGCGCCCCCGTTGCTCTCGACCGCGGCGTTGTGGGCCCTGATGTAGTCGGTTACCTCCTTGAGCTGGGCGAGGCCCTTCTTCTTGACGGTGCCGTCGGCCCGCGCGATGTCCTTTCGGGCAATCAGTTCCTCGCGGTAGCAGAACCGGCAGTGGGCCGAGCAGGTGGAGATCACGTACAGCAGCGCCATCTCGTACTTGTGGAGCAGTCCCTCGACCGGGCTGTAGTCGAGCTGCCCGGCAGGGTCCTCATCCCCCTCGAGATTGGCAGTCTCGTCGGCCGAGGCCTTGACCAGCGTTTGGAGGGCCGGACTGACCCTGGCCATCTCGAAGTAGTGGCGGGTGATCTTCACCGGCATCCGGGTCTCGACGTCGCGGTCGGTGCCGCGGAGTCCTCGCAGTTCAGCCAATTCCTCCGGCGTGTAGAAGCCCTCCATGTCGGCGGGCGCGCCGTCGTCGAGGAACGGGTCCAGGCCGTTGACGATCTGCCGGTCGTAGCGCGGGTTCTCGACTTGATCGAGAACTAATCGCTCCCGATCAGTGGGCTCATATTTTGGGCGGCGGGTCTTGGTCTGGTCTGTGCGTGTCATGTCAATTCTCAGGTCCCTGTAGCGGGCGCCCGGGGGGCCGTCCACCGTGCGAGCCGGCTCCGCAGCACGGCCGCAGGCGTCGGTGCCGTCACTGGCGCCGATTGGGGACTAGTCATAATGACATGTATTCCACAGGTGTGCAAAACCATGGTCTAAAGCGCACGCAAACACTGGGTGAAGTCCTCGCGAAAGCTGGTTGAGACGGTACCGTCAGCGGCGTGCTCGACCTACGCCTGCTGAGGACTGAGCCCGACACGGTCAAGGCCGCCGTCGCCCGGAGGGGCGAGCCCACCGCGCCCCTGGATCAGGTCGTGGTCCACGACGAACGCCGTCGGGCCGCCGTCAGCGAGGCCGATGAGCTGAGGGCGGAGGTCAAGCGGATCTCGGCGGAGGTCGGCGCTCTGTTCCGCGATGGCCGAGCCGACGAGGCTGAGGAGTTGCGGGCCCGCAGCCGGGAGCTGGGCGGCCGCATCGACGAGCTGGCCGCCGAGGCCGACCAGCTCTCGGAGTGGATCAGGCGGATCCTGCTGTTCGTCCCCAACATGCCGGCCGACGACTGTCCCGACGGCTCGGGCCCCGACGACAACGTCGTGGCACGCACCATCGGCTACGACCCCGGCTCCTACGGCGACCACCAGCGGGTTCCGCACTGGGACATCGGCACCCAGCTCGGCATCCTCGACATCGACCGGGCCGTGCGCATGTCGGGTGCGATGTTCGCCATGTACCGCGGGCTGGGGGCCCGCCTGGTGCGGGCCCTCATCGACTACGGGCTGGATCGCAATCGCGACCTGTACGAGGAGATCCGGCCGCCCACGCTGGTGCGCACCGAGACAATGACCAGCACCGGCCACCTGCCCAAGTTCTCCGACGACGCCTACCAGCTGGAACGCGACGGGCTGTGGGCCATCCCCACCGCGGAGGTGCCGCTCACTTCGCTGCTGTCGGGTGAGATCGTCGACGAGGCCGACCTGCCCATGAGGCTGATGGGCCACACGTCCTGCTTCCGGCGTGAGGCGGGCTCCGCCGGGCGCGACACCCGGGGGCTGCTGCGGGTGCACGAGTTCGACAAGGTGGAGCTGTACGGGTTCTGCACGCCCGAGCAGGCCGCCGACATCCACGCCGAGATCCTTGACCGGGCCGAGCGGGCCATCGTCGACCTGGGCCTGGCCTACCGGGTGCTCGACCTGTGCGCTGCCGATCTGGGCGATGCCTCGGCTCGGACCTTCGACATCGAGGCCTACGCGCCCGGATCGGACCGCTGGCTGGAGGTGTCGAGCGTGTCGTGGTGCCGCGACTACCAGACTCGCCGGGCCGACGTCCGCTACCGCCCGGCTGCCGGTGGGCGCACCCAGATGGTGCACAGCCTCAACGGATCGGGCCTGGCCGTGCCCCGGGTATGGGCCTCGCTGGTCGAGACGTACCGCCAGCCCGACGGCTCGATAGCGGTTCCAGAGGCCCTGCATCCCTACATGGGCGGGATCACGTCTATCGGATCACGCTAGATGGCGGGGTCGATCACCTGGCTCGAGCCGGCGCTCGCGGTGGTGCAGCCGGCGCGGTTCGGTTCCGACCACCCGATGCGGACCGTCACCGAGCAGATCGGCGCCGGTGACGGCTGGTCGCCCGAGCGGGCGTCGTTCGTGGCCGGGGTCTTCGACGAGTTGAGCGTCGGCTGGCACGCCGATCACAGCAGCGACCTTCGACTGGCACCGCTGGAGGACGCACTCGACCGGGGCGATGTTGGACGGGGTCGGTTGGTGGAGATCGGCTGCGGGACCGGCGCGGCCACTGAGCGCATCGCCACCCGCTGCCCGGTGGCCGCCGCTCTGGACTTGTCGCCGAAGATGCTCGCCCTAGCCGATCCGGGCGTGGCGCCCTTCGTGCGAGCCGATGCTGGCTCGCTGCCGTTGGCGACCGGCTCGGTCGACGTGATGGTGCTGGTGAACATGTTCATGTTCGCGGCCGAGTACGACCGGGTGCTGGCCCCCGGCGGCCGGTTCGTGTGGATCAGCACCATGGGCGACGAGACTCCTATCTACTTCCCGCCCGACGAGGTGGTGGATCTGCTGCCCGGCAGTTGGACGGCCACCGGCAGCTACGCCGGCACCGGCTTCTGGCTGATCGTCCGTCGCTCCTAGCCGGCCTCGGCGAGGCCGGAGGACCCGGTGCCGTCCTAGAGTCGGAGCGTGGACCTTGCCCAGATGCGCGAGCAGTACTCCGAGTTGGGGCTCCGCGAGGCCGATGTCGCCGACGATCCGATCGTCCAGTTCAAGCGCTGGTTCGATGAGTGGCTGGCGGCCAAGCCCTACGACGCCAACGCATTCATCGTGGCCACCACCGACGCCGACGGATGGCCGTCGGCTCGGGCGGTGCTCCTCAAGGGCTTGGATGAGCGGGGCTTCGTGTTCCACACCAACCGCCAGTCGACCAAGGGGCTGGACCTGGAGGCCTCGGGCCGGGCCGCGCTGTGCTTCCTGTGGCACCCGGTCGAGCGCCAGGTGCGGGTAGTGGGCACGGTCGAGCACCTGCCTGACGATGAGAGTGACGCCTATTTCGCATCCCGGCCCCGCGGCGCACAGATCGCTGCGTGCGCTTCGCCGCAGTCACGGGTGATCGCCGACCGGGCCGAACTGGAGCGCCTGACGGCCGAGACCGAGGGTCGCTTCGCGGGTGACGAGATGGTGCCAAGGCCCTCGCACTGGGGCGGCTATCTGGTGCGGCCCCACACCGTGGAGTTCTGGCAGGGTCGACGCAGCCGCCTGCACGACCGGCTGCGCTACCGCCGGCAGGACGCTCCAGGCGGCGTCAACTGGCTGATCGAGCGCCTAGCGCCCTGAGGCCGAGCTTGCGAGGCCGTGGCCTGAGCGGCCCGTGAGCGCAGCGAACAAGAGCGGGAGACGGCCGAGCTTGCGAGGCCGTGGCCTGAGCGGCCCGTGAGCGCAGCGAACAAGAGCGGGAGATGGCCGAGCTTGCGAGGCCGTGGCCTGAGCGGCCCGTGAGCGCAGCGAACAAGAGCGGGAGACACGCTGGAACTACGAGAGGGCCAGCTACTGATCGGCCCAGGCGTCGACGGCGTCCACCAGGGCGTCGATGAGGGTGCCGACTTGCGGAGCTCTGGGCGTGCCCTCGTGATCGGACCAGTTGCGGGCTTCCTTGTTCCAGCGGATGGTTGGGGGCAACTCCAACTGCACGCCCGCGCCGGAGGGCAAGTTCACCGGGTTGGCCTCGTGCAGGCCTCGCAAGCCGCGCGGGATGTCGTCGAGATTGTCGACCACCCCGAAGGCGTCGGGAAGAGCGGCTCGCAAGTGCTCTGCGAGGTGGATGGCTAGCTCCCGGTTGCGGCCGCCCAGGAGCACGTTCCAGAACTGGGTCTCGCGGCCGTAGCCGTGAACCGCGATGACCGTGTGGACATGGTCGAAGAACCTCTGGAGTTTGGCCGAGTGCTCGGGCCGGATGGTGATGGAGGGAACGTGCTCACGCAGCGGCGCGTGCTGGATCACCGCGTAGAGGGAGGCTCCGGTGCGGGTTGCGACTTCTCGGGCGATCACGTCCGTGGTGCGCTCCAGGTTGCCGCCGTGGAACGCCATGATCCCGAACCGGCCCTGCAGCTCGCACACCTCGTCCACATCCGGGTGGGCGAGCAGCGCCGGGAAGTTGCTGGTCAACTTGGTGGGCTGAACGTGATCGGCGCGGGACGCTCCCGGTGCCGGACCCGTCTCACAGCCCGCCAGGCGATCCAGACGATCACCGCGGTGAACAGGATCTCCAGCGGCACTCCGTAACGGGCCGGATCGGTGAACCAGTGGCCGATGCGCAGAGGCCATCCCGCCACGAAGCGCCACACCGGCAGGGCCACGAACTCGGCCCGGTTGAAGTAGAACTCGACCACCAGGTACAGCGCCAGATAGGCCGCACTCACCGTGCGACGCGCCAGCGCCCTGGTCTCGCCCTGGCGCCAGCCCAGTACCAGCACGCCGAGCACCCCCAACCCGCACAGAACGCCGATGCGCTCGGGGGTGGCGTCATCGATCCAGTTGCTGACCGCCGCCTGGAACTCGGTGAACTTCTCGACGAAGACGTTGCTGGCCCGCGGATCGTCGATGACCTGGAGCTCCCACCAGCCGTAGTTGGCGACGTAGATCCCCGACGCGATCAGCACCAGTCCCGAGACCGGGTTGATCCAGCGGAACATCTTGCGCATCGCAGGGACCACGCTGGAGCGGGCCAGCGCCAGAGCCAGGGTAAGGAACGTGATTACCGCCCCCATCCCGACGCCGTAGGCCACGAAGTTGGCGGTGCCGTTGGCCACCCCGTCGGCCGAGAAGCTGGTCGCCACCGCCGCGATGAACAAGCCGATCGTGCACGACAGCGACACCACCGCGTAGCTGACGCCGAACATGAACACCGACCCCAGGCCCCGGCTGCCGGTACCCCGGTTCATCTTCGGCAGCCGCAGGTTGATGGCCTGCCCGGCCAGCAGCCACAGGCCCAGCAGAGCCATGATCACGCCGATGGCGATGGTGACGTAGCCGATGCGGTCGAGCACGGTGCCCTGGCTGAGCACCGTCTCGAACAGCGCGCCGAAGGCACCGAACACGACCACGAAACCGGCGGTGAGCGTGAGCGCCACCGCCATGGCACGCAACATCGCGCCCAGCGCCTGCGCGCCCGATGACGGTCGTGCATCGTCGGACTGCTCGACACCGATGAAGTACCCCAGGTATGCGGGCAGCAGCGCGAAGCCGCAGGGGTTGAACGCGGCCACCAGCCCCAGCGAGAAGGGGTAGGCGAGTACGGCCAGATCCATGGTCCTAGCCTCCGGTCACCGCGTCGGGATCCATTGCTCTACGGTCTAGCCGCTATGCCGAGCCCATCCTCGATGAACTCGGCCAGCGACTCCGCGTCGAGCGCTCCGGCGAAGGTGTCGACCAACTCTCCGGCGGGCGATACGAGGGCGGTGGTGGGCATGGCGACGCTTCCGGTCGCCTCGTACACCTCCAGGTCCGGGTCCCAGCCCACGTCGTAGGTGACGCCGGTGGTCTCGACCAGATTGAGGGCGGCCTTGCTCGACTGGTCTTGCGAGAGTCCGAGGAACGCCACCTGCCCGTCGAGTTCTTCGAAGACTTCCTGGAAGTCGGGCATCTCCCGGACGCAGGGCGGGCACCACGACGCGAAGAAGTTCACCACCAGGGGTGTGCCCTCGTAGTCGGCGAGGGTGCCGGAACCGCCGTCGAAGCGGTCGAATGTCAATTCGGACAGGTCGGTGCCGTCGGGGACGCCGGGCGAGAGGACGGCTTCCGCCACGAATGCGATCCCGGCCGCGGCCAGCACCACGGCAATGCCGGCGAGGAGGCGCGGTCGAATGCTGCCTCGCAGGCTTGGCTTGGCTTTCATGGCGCGGCCATCCGCGGCGGCACCGGTGTCTCCGTGGTCAGGCACGCGGTGGGGACCCCGTCCGTTCGGGTGTCCGCAGTTGGTAGTGCAGCAGGCCGTCGGGGTCGCGACTGCTGTCGGCCTCTCCGATCACGCGGAGGTGCTCCAGATGAGCGAAGGTCTCGCTGGCGGCCATGTCGCCCCAGGCCCGCTCGCGGAACAGCTCCTTCATGTAGGCCTCCACCGGAGCTCTGCCCAGCGCGGATGCGGCCTCCCGGAGCGTGTCGAGCCGCTCGCCGTGGTGGCGGCGGATGCTGGCCGTGCGACCCCGCAGATCAGTGAAGGGATGACCGTGGGCGGGCAGGCACACCTCGACGCCGGTGAATGCGCCCACCCGCTCCAGCGACTCGAAGAAGGCCGCCAGCGGGTCGTCGAGGTCGGTCGAACCCGCGATGTGGGGCGTGATGGTGGGTAGCACGTGGTCGCCCGACAGCAGCACGCCCTCGGTCGGATCCCACAGACACAGGTGGTCGGTGGTGTGGCCTGGTGTGTGCACTGCGAACCAGTCCCGCCCGGCCAGGCGCACGGCGTCGCCGTCGGCGACGCGGATGGTCGGCTCCGGCACCCTGAAGCGGGGCAGGCTGCCGGCGACGTCGGTCTGGATGAAGAGCCTGATGGCTTCATCGGGCGGCGGCTCGCGCGGCGTTCCCCAAGGGGTGCTGCCCCGGTTCGCCAGCTTCGCCTTCCACAGCTCGACCAGCGCGTCGGGATCCAGTTCCAGCAGCTCCAAGTCGATGTCGGCGTTGGCGTCATCGGCTGCGGGGCTGGACGTGAACGCAGCGTGGGCCAGCAGTTCGGCGCCGGTCTCCTCCCGCAGCTGGTGGCTGCCGCCGTAGTGATCCGGGTGAGAGTGGGTGACGATGGTGGTGTGCACTCGCCGCATGTCGATGCCGGCCTGCTTGAGCCGGTCGCCCAGGGCCGACCACGACTCGTCGCCGGGCAGTCCGGGATCCACCAGCGCGACGCCGTCGGAGTCGACCAGGGCGTAGCAGTTGACGTGGCCGAGGCCGGGCATGCTTATGGGAAGCTGCATCCGCAGCACCCCTGGTGCCACCTCGGTCACCTCCGGGGATGCGGGCTCCTGCTCCTGCTTGGTGTACGTCGTTCGGGTCATCGAAGCTCTGCGGGCCGGCCGATGAACCCTGCCCGCCGGTACCAGCGCAACTCCTCGAGGCTCTCCCGAATGTCGTCGAGGGCCCGATGGCCTGCGGCCTTGGCTGGCGCACCCTCATACACCGATGGTTGCCAGCGGCGGGCCAGCTCTTTCACCGTCGACACGTCGATCGACCGGTAGTGCAGGAAGTTCTCGA
This sequence comes from Acidimicrobiia bacterium, assembly GCA_022828135.1. Taxonomy (GTDB): domain Bacteria; phylum Actinomycetota; class Acidimicrobiia; order Acidimicrobiales; family Aldehydirespiratoraceae; genus Aldehydirespirator. Next base: position 84,286 of record JAJEJB010000032.1, read on the forward strand.
TCTCCGGGAGGTACTGGGCCAGGAACCGGCGGTCGGTGCCGATGGAGTTCCCGCACAGCGGGACGGTGCGGGGCTCGTCGATGTGCTCCCGCAGGAACCTGAGCACGGCCGCGCCGGCGTCGGCCAGGCTCACCGTCGAGGACCTCACCTGCTCCAGCAGGCCGCTGGCGGTGTGCATGGTCCGGACGGTGTCGTCCATGCGGGCCAACGCTTCGTCTGGCTGGTGGATGACGAGATCGGGCCCGGTGGCCATGATCTCCAGGTCGTCGTCGGTGATCAGGGCGGCGATCTCGATGATGGAGTGGAGCCCGGGATCGAGGCCGGTCATCTCCAAGTCCATCCAGGCGAGCACTGACGCAGGATAACGAGGCCCGCTGGCGGTGCGGGATGGGCGCCCACCCGCTCGACCTCTTGGCTACTCTCGGCCGGTGCTCGATGTTCCCATACTGCGGCTCGACCCGGATCTGCCCCTTCCGGGCTACGCCCGCCCCGGTGATGCCGGCATCGACCTGATGGCCCGAAGCGCCACGGTCCTGGCGCCCGGAGGGGGGCGGGCGCTGGTGCCGACCGGGGTGGCCGTGTCGTTGCCGGAGGGCTGCGCGGGCTTCGTTCTCCCTCGCAGCGGGCTCGCCCTCAAGCACGGCGTGACCTGTCTCAACACGCCCGGACTGATCGATTCCGGCTACCGGGGAGAACTGAAGGTGATACTGGTGAACACCGATCCGTCCGAGCCGTTCACGGTGGAGCGGGGCGAGCGCATCGCCCAACTGGTGGTGATGGCGGTGGAGCAGGTGCGCCTGGTGGAAGTGGAGAGCCTCGAGCCGTCCACGCGCGGCGACAAGGGCTTCGGATCGACCGGCCGCTAGCGGCGGGGCGCTCAGGCGGCGGGGCGGCTGCCGGGTCGGCCGACGGGCTTGCGCATCAGCAGCCAACCCCGGTCGGACTCCACCGTGGCGGTGACGTTGGAGGCGTCGACCGTCTTCTTGAACCGGGCCGCGTCCGTTGCCGCCACGCTGGCCTCGTCGGTGCGCCGCGCCTCCACTTCCAGGCATCCGCCGTTCGCCCGGAAGACGCACTCGATGGCCGCGCCGTCCGCGGCCGGCTGTGCGAGCAGCAGCTCGGTGGCTTTGTCCATGGCTGCCCGGAGTTCGTCGATCTCGGTGAACGACATTCCCTGCCGGAGGGCCACTGCGGCCGCGCCGACCCGCACGACTCGGGCGTAGTCGGCCGACGCCGGGACCCTCAGGACGATCTCATCTATGGCGAGCACTTCGCTCACATCCCAAGATTGCCACGATTTGCCAGGATTCCTGCGGCATCCTCGCCATGAATCTCGGAATCTCGTGGGCCGGGCTGTTCGGGGGCCGCCGGTAGCCTGATCAGCCGTGGCATTCGTCGTAGAGAAGTTCGGTGGCACCTCGGTGGCCGGCCCCGACCGCATTCGGGTTGTGGCCGACCATGTGGCGCGCCGTCGCAGCCACGGCGACGAGGTCGTGCTGGTTGTCTCAGCTATGGGAAGTGAGACCGACCAGCTGCTGCGCATGGCCTCCGATGTCGCCGCCGACCCGCCCGGCCGCGAGGTCGACATGCTCATCACCGGGGGCGAGCGCAAGGCCTGCGCCCTGATGGCCATGGCGCTCAGCGATCTGGGGGTTCCGTCCGCGTCGTTCACCGGCAGCCAGGCCGGGTTCCGCACCGACTCCTGCCACACCGACGCCAAGATCGTCCAGATAACGCCGGGCCGCATTACCGAGGCCCTGGCCCGTGGCTTGGTGCCTGTAGTGGGCGGCTCCCAGGGGGTGTCGGGCGACGGGGACGTGACGTTCTTCGGCCGCGGCGGATCCGACACGACCGCGGTGGCCCTGGCCCACGTCCTCGGCGCGGACTACTGCGAGATCTACACCGATGTGCCCGGGGTGTTCAGTGCCGACCCCCGGATCGTGCCCGAGGCACGGCGCATGGACGTGGTGTCGTTCGACGAGTTGCTGGAGATGACCGCCAGCGGTTGCCCCAAGCCGGCCATGAGGGCGGTCGAGCTGGCCAGGTCTTACGGCGTCGAGCTGCATGTGCGGTCCGCCTTCAGCTGGATGCCGGGCACGACAGTTACCGGGGAGGAAGCCATGGAACACGCCATCATCTCTGCCGTCACCCACGACGCCAGCGAAGCGAAGATGACCGTCTCGGGGGTCGCCGACAAGCCCGGCGTTGCCGGCCGGCTCTTCCGGGCGCTGGCTGACACCGACGTGAACGTGGACATGATCGTCCAGAACGTGTCGAGCCGGGGCGTCACCGACATCAGCTTCACCGTCCCGCGGGCGCAGCTGGACGCGGCGCGCACCGTCGCTCGGGGACTGACCGGTGAGCTGGAAGCCGATGACGTCTCCGCCGACGACGGCATCGCCCGGGTGAGCCTGATCGGGGCCGGCATGCAGACAAACCCGGGTGTGGCCGCCCGGATGTTCGAGACGCTGGCCGCGGCCGGCATCAACATCGAGATGATCTCCACGTCCGCCATCCGCATCTCCTGCGTGATCCGGGCCGGTGACATGGAGCGGGCCGTCGCCGCGCTGCACGAGTCGTTCGAGCTCGCCAAGGACCCCGCCGACCGCGCCAGCGTCTTCTGACCCCACCGGTAGCCTGCCCTTATGGACGTAGGAGTCGTCGGCGCGACCGGACAGGTGGGCGGGGTGATGCGCGCCCTGCTGGACGAGCGCGACTTCCCGATGGACGGCCTGCGCTTCTTCGCCTCGTCGCGCTCGGCCGGACGCACCATGCACTGGCGGGACCGGGCCATCGTCGTCGAGGACGCGGCCACCGCCGACTACGCCGGCCTGGACGTGTGCCTGTTCTCGGCCGGGGCCACCACCAGCCGGGCCCTGGCCGAGCGGGTGGCCGCCGCCGGAGCGGTCGTGATCGACAACTCCTCGGCCTGGCGGCGCGACCCCGACGTGCCGCTGGTGGTGTCCGAAGTCAACCCGCATGCACTGGATTCGATCCCCAAGGGCATTGTGGCCAACCCCAACTGCACGACGATGGTGGCCATGCCCCCGCTCAAGCGCCTCGACGCCGAAGCGGGCCTGGTCGCCATGGTGGTCTCCACCTACCAGACGGTCTCGGGTGCGGGCCTGGCCGGGGTGGACGAGCTGCACGAGCAGGTGCAGAAGGCGGGCGAGGACGCGCCGTCGCTGACCTTCGACGGCGGCGCGGTCGGCTTGCAGGCGGGCGAGAAGTTTCCCGAGCCGATCGCCTTCAACGTGATCCCGCTGGCCGGCTCGATTGTCGATGACGGCACCGGCGAGACCGACGAGGAGCAGAAGCTCACCCACGAGAGCCGCAAGATCCTCGAGCTTCCCGATCTGGCCGTGGCGGCCACCTGCGTGCGGGTGCCGGTGTACTGCGGGCATTCCCTGTCGATCAGCGCGTCGTTCGACCGTCCGATCAGCCCGGAGCGGGCTGTCGAGGTGCTGACCGCCGCGCCCGGCGTGGTGATGACCGACGTCCCGACACCCTTGAAGGCGGCCGGCGCCGATCCGTCCTATGTGGGCCGCATCCGCCGCGACCCGACCCGCCGCAACGGCTTGTCGCTGTTCGTGGCGGGCGACAACCTCCGCAAGGGCGCCGCCCTCAACGCCATCCAGATCGCGGAGGCCATGGTCGCCCGCGGCCTCCTGCCCGCGGAGGCCTAGACCGCCGCGGACGGCTCTGCCGCCTCCGTCCCCGGTCAGGCGACCCGGTGCAGGAGCGGGCGGTCTTCGATCACGGCCAGCAGGTTGGCGTACTCCGCCCGGCGCACGTCCACGTCGATTACCAGCCCGGCCTGGGCCGAGTGAGGCGTGAGCACCACGTTGGCCCTTCGGTCGGAGGCCAGGTCGATGAGCGGATTGTCGGGCCGGACCGGCTCCCAGGCGAAGCCGTCGGTGGCGACGCCCCCCAGATGGCCGGTCCGGTAGGCGTCGGCCACGGCTTCCTCGTCGAGCAGGCTGCTGGCTCCGGCGTTGATCAACAGCGAGCCGGGCCGCAGTCGGCGCAGGAACGCCGCGTCGGCGATTCCGGCCGTCTCGGCGGAATGGGGCAGGAGCAGGACCACCACATCGGATCGGTCGAGCAACTCGTCGAGTCCGGCGTAGGCGATCTGGAGCTGCTCCTCGGCCCAGTCCGGCAGCCGGTTGCGGCGGTAGTAGCGGAGTTCGCAGCCGAAGCTGCCGAGGCGCAGCGCCAGCTCGGTTCCGATCTCGCCGAGGCCGACTATCCCCACCGCGCAGTCCCGCAACTGGCGAACGCCCTGCATTCTCGACCAGTCGATGAGGAAGGTGTCGGCGTCGCACCGCTGGGGCGTCCCCCATGCCTCGCTGGCCTCCACGACGATCTGCTCGGCTTCGCGAGTGCGCTTGAGCAGGGCCGTCATCTGCATGACCACATGCTCGGCCACCATCGTGCATTGCGGCAGGGGCCACCGGCACACCAGAACCCCGGCCCGGCGGGCCGCGTCGAGGTCGATGTCGTGGACCTGCAGTCCGAGGCGCTGGATCAGCCGGAGTCGGGTCCCGGACTCGATGATGGGCGCATCGATCACTCTCGACCGCTCGCTGATCAGGAACTCGGCGTCGGCCACCGCGTCGATGATCTCGGCCGTTGACGGCGACACGAGCATGACCAGCTCGATCTGGTCGGGGCAGGCGGCTCGGGCGACCTCCTGGTGAACGGGCGCCCGCTGGGTCACGTAGACGGCGCGGTACGGCTGCCGGTTCACACCGTCGGCCACTCGGATTCCAGCCCGCTGACACCGGCTCGCGCCGCCACGGCCCTGTAGCGGCCGCCCACGTCCTCCAGCACGGCCGCCTCGTCCATGGTGAGAACTACCCGATTGCGCATGACGGTCTGACCGTTGATCACGACCGTGTCGACGTCCTGGCCTTGGGCTGCGAAGACCCCGGTGGCCACCGGGTTCCAGACGGGCTGAAGATGCGGGGCGTCGGTGTCGATGGTGATGAAGTCGGCCTTCTTGCCCGGCTCCAGCGAGCCGAGTGAATCCCCCAGCCCCAGGGCCCTGGCGCCGTTCAGCGTGGCCATCTCCAGCACAGTCTCGGGGCCGATGGCCAGGCGAGTCCCGGCCCGTTGCCTGGCCGAATGGCAGGCGATGCGCATATCCCGCAGCAGGTCGAGATTGGCGTTGGAAGGGGCCGCGTCACAGCCCAGCGCGACATTGACCCCGGCTTCGAGCATGTCGGTCACCGCGGCCGGACCCCAGGCCGCGGAGGCATTGTTGGCCGGATTGTGCGACACCGAGGTCCCGGTGGAGGCCAGGAGGCGGTGGTCGTCGCCATCGGCCACCGTGCAGTGGGCCAGCACGGTGCGGGGCCCGAGCAGGCCGTGGCCACCGGCGAGTTCGACGTGGCTGCGGAACCCGAGGCTGCGGGCGAAGTCGTTGTCCGCCGGCAGTTCGGCCAGGTGGACGGTGATGCCCATGTCGCGGGCCCGGGCCAGTTCCGACACCTCGTCGTAGAGCGTCAGATCACAGGCCGGCTCGGCTGAGCGGCAGCCGAACCACACCTGGAGCCGGCCGTCGCCGGCTCCCTCCCAGCGGTCATGGGCGTCCAGCGTCTGCTGTATGGAGGACTCCCGGGTCTGCCACATTCCGTGATGCCAGCCCAGCTCGTCACGGGTCTCGGGGCTGACGGCCATGGCCACCTTGCCGAGGGCAGCCCTTATCCCCGAGGTCACGCACACCTCGGCGATCCCGTCGAAGCCGTAGCGCTCGGCCAGCAGGCACTCCACGAACCCGGTGGTTCCCGACTTGAGCATTTCCAGGATTCCCAGGCGGGCGCTGGCGGCCGCGTCGGCTTCGCTGTAGGAGCCCTGCAGCGGGAAGATGCGGGCGAACAGCCAGCTCGAGAAGTCGGGGAGCCGCTTTCCCTCCGAGACGCCTCTCAGCATGGTCTGGGCCAGGTGCACATGGGTGTCGATCAGCCCCGGCATCACGATGTGGCCTCCGACGTCGACCTCTTCGGCGTCGGGATAGCGGCTGCGCAGCTCCGCGGTCTTGCCCACCGCCGCGATGCGGTCGCCGGAGACCACCAGCGCGCCGTCTTCGATGATCTCCCTGAGCGGGTTCATCGTGATGACCGTCCCGTGGCTGAAGATCATGGGCCCAACGGTAACGGCGGGGATCGCGCTCGTTCTAGGCCGACGTCGCGCCGGGGCGGCTTCCCGCTATGGCCACCATCACCAGGCCGATGCCCAGCAGTTCCTGGCCGCTGGGCACCTGGGCCAGGGCGGCCAACCCCACGATCGTGGCGGTCACCGGCAGCAGGGCCTGCAGCAGGGCGAAGCGGGGCGGGTCGACCCGGCGCATCACTGCCTGATCGATCCGGTAGGGGATCACGTTGGACAGCAGCCCGGTGGCGACGCCCAGCGCGAGCACCAGCGGGGCGTCCAGCGCGCCGCCCACCGCCGAGATGCCGAAGGGGCCGATGGCCACCGCGCCGGCGAGCATCCCCAGACCCAGGCCGTCCACCGAGGCCGGGCTCCGGGCCACCCGGTGGCCGAGCAGGATGTAGCCCGCCCAGAACGCGCCGGCCAGCAGCGCGAAGGTCACCCCTCGGGCGGTGCCCTCGGCCTCCACCCCTGCCAGCACCAGCACACCGGCGATGGCCAGCACCAGCGCCCCCGCCGAACGCAGGGTGCGGGCCCCGACGGCGGCCACCACCACCGGTCCGGTGAACTCGATGGCCACCGCGTTGCCCAGCGGCAGCTTGTCCATGGCCAGGTAGAAGCACAGGTTCATGGCGGCCAGCGACACCCCGAAGGCCGCGGCCCTCCCCAGCACGTTCAGGTCCCAGCGACGACGCCACGAGCGTCGCAGCAGCACGATCATGGCCCCGGCGCCCAGCACCCGGAGCACAGCCACCCCGCTCGGCGCCAGCTCGTCGAACAGCGTCGCGGCGACGGCTGCGCCCAAGTACTGCGAGACCGCCCCGACCATGAACAGAGCCTCAGGAGGGAGCGCTCGGGGGCGCATCACGACCCCGGATAGGGTGAGGTCATGGCACTCGACGACCAGCTCGTTAACCGGCTCACCTGGAAGATCCCCAACGCTCTGGCGCTGATCGGGTCGCGCTCAGGATCCGAACGCAACGGTATGACCGCAAGCTGGATCACGCAGTTGTCGATGGAGCCGGTGCTCATAGGTGTCGGGGTGGACAATACGGCAGTGACGCACCGTCTCATCTCCGAGGGGGGCTCGTTCACCGTGAACCTGTGGAACGCAGAGGACACCCGGGTGTTCGTCAAGTTCTCCAAGCCCGCCACCTATGCGGACGGAGCCCTAAACGGCCGGGCTGTGAAGGAGGCGACCACGGGCGCGCCGGTGTTCACCGAGGCCATCGCCTGGATGGACTGCGAGGTGCGCCACGCCGTCGACCTCGGCACCCACACCCTGTTCGTGGGCGAACTGGTGGATGGCGACATCCATGTCGACGAGGCCCGCTCAGCCTCGATGAGCGACACCCGCATGAAGTACGGGGGCGTCAAGCGCCACTGAAGCTATACAGCTCAGAATGTAAACTTATCCTCCTAAACCAGGCTAGATGCTAGATACTTCTAGTAGTAAATATCTCAAAATGTAAAAGTTATCTGCTAATAGGTCGGTAGTGTAAACTAATGGCTCGATCCTTGGCCACCCCATGGCCGACTGGGCCCCGGTCGATCTTCTTTGATGACGTTGCTTCCCGGCCGATGCTCGCAAGGGCTGTCCGAGAGGGCCGGATACGCCAGCTCGCACCGAAGGTCTACACCGCCGACTTGGTGAGCCCGCCCTCTGAGATCATCGTCGAGAATCGGTGGCGTGTGCTGGCGAGGGTCCTACCGGGCGCCGTCATTGCTGATCGGTCCGCCGCGGAAGACGGTCGGGTGGTGTCGGGTCGGCTCTTCGTGGTGTCCGATCTCCCCCGCAAGTCGATTCGACTGCCCGGGCTTGAAATTCGAGTGCGGTCGGGCCAGCCCATCGAGACTCCTGTGCCGGATCTGTCGTGGGCTGACGGGCTGAGGATGTCGAGCCCGGCGCGGACACTTCTCGACAACCTTCCAGAGTCGCGCCGCCGGGGCGGACGAGCATCTCGCACTCTGAGCTTGCCGGAGTTGGAGGACTGGCTGGCGCGTAAGTCCCTCGCCTGGGGTGCCGAGCGACTTGAGAGGTTGCGCCTGGACACCGTCGCGCTGGCTGAAGCCCTCGGCGCGACACGCCACCTGGACGCGGTGGGGCGTCTATTCGACCAAGTATCAGGCCGCTTGCCACCTCGTCCTCAGGCGGGACCGCTGCTGGTCGCCCTGACTCAGGGCCGGGCCTGGGATGAGCGCCGGGTGGTCATGTTCGACCGTGCGGCTCGAGCCACGACCCAACTCGACCCGAGCCTGGTGCCCGAATGGCTTCCGCCTCCGGAGACTCCTGGAGAGTTGCCGTTCTACGAGAGCTACTTCTCCAACTACATCGAGGGCACCGAGTTCACCATCGACGAGGCCAGGCGCATTGTGGATACCCAGCAGCCGCCAGCGGCCCGCCCCGCGGACGGGCACGACATTCTCGGCACGTACCGGTGCGTCTCTGATCCGATCGGGCGCAGCACCACGTCGGATGACCCCGATGAACTGGTCGGGTACCTGATCGATCGCCACCGCACGATCCTGGCCGGCCGTCCCGATCAGGGGCCGGGCTGCTGGAAGACGGAAGCGAACCGCGTCGGGGCGTACGACTTCGTGGTGCCGGAGCAGGTGGAGGGCACGCTGCGCAAGGGGCTGGCGTTGGTAAACGGGATTCCTCCCGGAATCGGTCGAGCCCTCTACGTGATGTTCGTCGTGTGCGAGGTGCACCCCTTCAGCGACGGCAACGGCCGCGTCGCTCGAGTGATGATGAACGTCGAGCTGTCTGCCGCCGACGCGTCACGGATCGTGATTCCGAGCGTGTACCGAGACGAGTATGCCGCTGGCCTGCGGCGTGCCTCTCTCAACGACGGCGACCTCGAAGCGCTCATCCGGGTGATGGCCCACGCTTGGCGATGGACAGCCGCCATGCCATGGCCCGACCAAGCCGCCGTCAAGGGCCAGCTAGAGGCCACCAACGCCCTGCAGGACCCCATCACCGCCCGCGAGACAGGCCTCCACCTAGACCTGCCCTGACCGCGGTCACTCTTCAACCGGTCCCTCATGGCCCCCGATGGGCTGTTCCACACATCGACTGCGTCTCGGCCAGCTTCAGAGTGCGGCGCGGTCGCTGGCCGGTGCGCCGGGCTCCGCGCTTGAATGTGTCGCGATGACTGGGTCTGAGACGCCGCCGACCGCCGACTTTGGGCAGCGCTACGCCGAGATCGACGTCACCCACTGGCCGGTCGCCAGTCGAGAGCAGCTCGGCACAAAGCCCAAGCGTTGGCTGACGGATCCGCAGGGTGATCGCTGGCTAATGAAGTACACCACCCACAATCAGCGTCCTGACGGGACGCGTCATCGGAAAGGAGATGACTGGTCAGAGCGCATAGCCAACGGTGTGGCGGAACGGCTCGGCGTCCCCGCGGCCCGCACCGACCTTGCTGTGGAGCGCACCGGTGGGCGGCCAGAGTTCGGCGTCATCAGCAAGTCGGTGCTTGAGGCACCCAGCGGCGACGAGATGCAGAGCGTCGAGGAACTGGTCCACGGTAACGAACTCCTGAGCATTGAGGCAGCCGGTCGCGAGCGGGTGGGCTACACCGTGGAAGCGGTTAGGGAAGCCCTTGATGGCGTTGGAGTTCCCTATGGCATTGAGGATGGTCTCACGGCATGGGACTTGTTCGTCGGCTACCTCGTCTTGGACGCAGTAGTCGGCAACACGGATCGCCATGAGGAGAACTGGGCTGTGATCGACGGCGCCGGAGGCCGTCGTCTCGCACCAACCTTCGACCACGCCTCATGCCTGGGCTTCCAGCTGGATGACGAGCACCGGACACGTCGACTGCGCACGCGCGACCGCGGCTACACGCCCGAGGCGTGGGCGGACCGAGCAAGGACGCCGTTCGAGGCACGAGCGCATCCTGTCTTCGCAGCGCGGCGCGCGTTGGATCTGACAGATCGAGCCGCACGCGGCCGCTGGCTGGGCCGGTGCAAGGACGCGGAGCGCCTTGTCGAGCCTGTCTGGATGATCCCTGAGGGGCGTATGTCCCGCCCGGCGCGGGAGTTCGCTGAGCGCATGCTGCGACAGAATTGCCGTCGGCTGCTTGGGGAGTCCCGCTAGTGTCGGGTGTCATACCCACGGCGTACGGTGAGTTCATGCTCCAATCTGGAGAACGGCGTCTCTACGCGGCGTGGCGCAACCCCGACGGCCTGATCCGCCCGGTGGGGATGCTGACGCGCCGCTCTACCGGCGACGGCGAGTCGTATCGTTTTGTGTATCTGAAGGCAGCCGAGCAGTTCGACGGCTTCAAGTGCCTTCCCGGCTTGCCCGACTTGCACCGTGCCTACGAGAGCGAGTGCCTCTTCCCGGTATTTCGCAACCGTCTGATGCCTCGGAGCAGACCCGATTACGGAGACTTCGTCGGAGAGTTGGATCTCGACGTGGAGACCGACCCATTCGAGGTGCTGGTCCGCAGCGAGGGTTGGCGAGCGACGGACCGCGTCGAGGTGTTCGCTCAGCCCGAGCGGGCCCCCGACGGCAGGCTCACCACTCTTTTCTTCGTTCGTGGCATCCGCCATCTTGAGGGTGCCTCGCGGGCTGTCAGCGAGGTGCGGCAAGGCGATGTTCTGGAGCTTGAGGACGAGCCAGGCAACCCGGTGAACCCGCAGGCGGTTCTTGTGAGCACTCGCACGGGGCGCAGAGTGGGCTGGGTTCCCGACTGCCTGGTCGGGACCGTCCACGAACTGCAGGAGTTGGGCTCAGACGTCGAGGTCATTGCCGAACACGTCAATCCTGACACGTCACCATCGCACATGCGGCTGATGTGCCGGCTTCGGGCACCGTGGCCCGACGGCTATCAGCCCCTCACCGGCCCCGAGTACCAGCCCATGACAGCCTGACGACTCGCGCCTTCGGCGTAGTGGGCGATCACCAGAGCGTCCTTGATGTCACTCTAGCCGAGGTCTCAGCGGTTGTCGCTGCCCGCTAGTACGGTGAGTGGCGTGGCCGAGCCTCATCGCAACAGCCTCTATTTCGGCGACTGTCTGAACGTGATGCAGCAGTGGCCGGAAGAGACTGTCGACCTCTGCTATCTGGACCCGCCGTTCAACTCCAAGACCGACTACAACGTGCTCTTCGGCTCGGATCTCGACACGGGGCGGCGGGCGCAGATTGTGGCATTCGAGGACACTTGGTCGTGGAGCGAGGACGCCGTGGCCCGAGTGGAGCGTCTGACGAAGGCGGCGGCCTACCCGGAGCGGGCCCGTTGCATCTCCGGGCTGCGCACCATGCTCGGACCTTCGGGCATGCTGGCCTATCTGGCCTACATGGCTGAGCGGCTCAGCGAGGTGCAGCGATTGCTCAAGCCCTCCGGCAGCGTCTACCTGCACTGCGACCCGACAGCTTCCCACTACCTGAAAGCGACTATGGACGCAATCTTCGGGGCCTCCAACTTCCGCAACGAGATCGTGTGGAGGATCGGCTGGGTAAGCGGTTTCAAGACGCAGAAGCGGGGCTGGATACGCAACCACGACACGCTGCTCTATTACGTCAAGTCTCCGCAGGCAGTGAAGCGGTTCAACAAGGAGCACCTGCCCTATCCGGAGGGCTATCTCCGCCGTGACGGTAACCCACCCCGAGGCAAGGGGATACCGGTCGAGGACACATGGAACTGCCATTCGGGAGATGTCTTGGATTCGATCATGATCAAGAGCTTCTCACGAGAGAAACTGGGCTACCCGACCCAGAAGCCGGTCGCTCTGCTGGAGCGCATCATCAAGGCCTCGTCGAATCCGGGCGACCTGGTGCTGGACCCGTTTCTGCGGATGCGGCACGACGGTCGCAGCCGCGGACAAGCTGGACCGGGACTGGATCGGAATCGATATCTCGCCCTTCGCGGTGGACCTGATGAAGGCCCGCCTGGGCGAGGGCCGCGACATTCCACTCCACGGGATGCCGGCCGACTACGCATCGGCCGTCCAGCTGTCCGCCGCCGACGCCTTCGAGTTCGAGAAGTGGGCCGTTAGCCGAATCGACGGGATGGTGCCCAACCAGAAGCAGCGCGCCGACGCCGGGATCGACGGCAGGGGGCATCTCGTTGTCGAGCCGGAGAACCGTGACAGCGACATCGTCGTCGCACAGGTCAAGGGAGGCAAGCCCACGCGGGGCCAACTGCGCGATTTCCTGCATGTTGTGGAACGTGAAGATGCAGCTCTGGGCGTCTTCATCACGCTCGATGCGGTGCCGAGGCAGTGGCAGGCGGAGGCATCCGGCGCTGGCGTGATCAACATCGGCGCCTCGACATTTCCCAGAGTTCAGTGCTGGTCCATACGCGAGCACTTCGATGGTTCTCCGCCCAAGCTGCCGCCGTTGACCGATCCATACACCGGCAAGGAGATCGCACGACAGCGTGTGCTCGATCTCTGATCGCGCCCCGTGCAGGCAGCGGCTCTATGGATAGATAGGTGGGAGCGGCTGCCCATGGGACCGGGCTCGAGGTCGTGGCCCGGCGGGGTCACGAACGCTGCCGATCCACGCGAACGCTACCAATCCACGCGAAGCGCTCGTGCGGCTTGTGAACCGGGCCAATGGGGGCGCTTTAGGGCCTCGTGGGGCTTCTAGGGGGCGCATTTGAGCGAGATGGGGGCGTAATGGGGGCGAGATCCTCCTACTGCGTGTCGGGCGCGGGCGGGCGGCTCCGGGCTGCGGCTGCGAGGCCGAGCAGGGCGCAGGCGGCGGTGACGACCCCCACCGTGACCAGGGCGGTGCGGCTGCCGAAGGCGTCCACCATCCAGCCCAGGATTGGACCGCCGACGGCGCGGGCGCCCACGAAGACGACCCCGTATGCCGCGGACACCCGGCCCTGCAGGAGCGGATCGGCCGCAGTCTGCACCGACCCGTTGGACAGGCTCAGGAACCCGCCGCCGAAGGTGCCCACCACGAAGATGACCGCTACGCCGGCAAGCAGGTGGTTCACCGCAGACAAGGAGACCATGGTCGCGCTGAACACAACCAGCAGGATCGCAAGACTGCGTGATCCCTCGAGCTTCGATGCTGCCATCATCACCGAGCCGATCAGGCTGCCCACGGCCATGACCTGGGCCAGGATCGCGAACGTGCCCGCCCCGCTGGCCAGCTGCTTGTCGGCGACGACCGGTAGCAGTACAGCCAGATTCCAGCCGAACAGGGTGAAGGAGCACAGCAGGGCCATCGGTATGGTCACTGCCGGGGTGCGCATCAGGTAGCCGAGCACCCGGCCCCCGGCGGCTCGGGCTTCTTTCGACGCGGTGGCGGTGGTGGTTACCACCCGGAGCACCAGCATGGCTGCGAGCAGCGATGTCACTCCGTTCACTGCGAAGCAGGCCCATGCCGCGGACAGACTCAGGAAGAGCCAAGCGGCGCCGCTGCCCAGGAACCGACCGATCGACATCACTGAGGTGTGCAGCCGGGCCGCCCGGTCGATCCCGTCGGCGAGGACGACATCACGCACGAAGGCCCGCCGCAGCGGCGTGTCGATGGCACCGATCACGCCCAGAACCGCGACGGCGCCGAACAGCACTGCCAGCGGCAGGTCTTCTCCCATCGCTAGCGCGAGGAGCGCCAGCGCGCCGGCGACGACGGACTTCGCGCCCTGAGTGGAGGCCAGCAGCCGGCGCCGGTCCATCCGGTCGGCCAGCGTTCCCGCCAGCGGCGCGAGAACGACGGCCGAGCCCGATCGGACGGCCACGGTGAGCCCGACTACGAATGCGCTGCCGGTGATCTCGTAAACCAGCCACACTTCCGCGAGGTGGTGGGCCCACATCCCTGCGCCGTGCAGGAACTGGGCACCGGCGTAGCGGCGGAAGTTGGGGTTGCTCAGCGTGTCGGTCAGCCGGCCCAGTGCGAGCCTCACGCGCTCATCACTCCGACAGTTTGACATCTCAGGCAGGTTGTCAGACAATCTGCCATGAAGGGCGGGCTTCCGCGGCGCGGCCTTCGTCGTTCTCCTGGAGGATGGATGCGCACTGGGGACAGCTATGTCGAGTCGTTGCGAGACGGTCGCAACGTGATCCTCGACGGTGTCCCGGTCGACGATGTCACCTCCCACCCGGCCTTTTCGGCCGGTGTGCGCACCGTGGCCCAGCTCTACGACTTCGCGGCCGACCCGGCCAACCGGGAGCTCATGACCTACGAGTCGCCCACGGACGGGCGCCCGGTGAACCTGAGCTGGCTGGTGCCCCGCTCGGTGGACGACCTGCGCCGCCGCAGGCTCGCCATCGAGGCCTGGTCGGAGCTCAGTTACGGGTATCTGGGCCGGTCCCCCGACCACGTGGCCTCCTTCTTCGCCGGCTTCAGCGGCTCGCTCGACACTTTCGCCAAGGCCGGCGACCGTTACGCCGACAACGTGCAGCGCTTCTACGAACGGGCTCGGGACGAGGACCTCTACGTCACCTACACGATCATCCACCCTCAGATCGACCGGGCCAAGGGGCCCCACGAGCAGTACGAGCCCCATCTCTATGCCTCCATTGCCCGCTCCGGCGACGATGGGGTGGTGGTCAGGGGCGCGCAGATGCTCGGGACCGGCACGCTCATGTCGGACTACTTGTTCGTCAGCTCCATACAGCCCCTGCCCCCCGGCGCCGACGACTACGGACTGTCGGTGGCGATCCCCGTGAACCACCCCCGGCTGCGCATCTACCCCCGCCGGCCCTACGGCCGCGACATCACTGCGGCCGGCGACTACCCGCTGTCGGCCGTCTACGACGAGACCGACGCGCTGGTGGTCTTCGACGATGTGGACGTGCCCCCCGAGCACGTGTTCGTCGACCGCGACCGTGACATTACCTTCGCGCAGTTCAACCGCACCCCGGCTCACTTGCTGGGCAACACCCAGGCCCAGATCCGCTACGCGGTGAAGATGAGGTTCCTGGCCGGGCTGGCGTCCCAGCTGGCCGAATGGTCGGGCCAGGCCAAGGACCGGAACTTCCAGTTGAGCCTGGCCCGGGTGGCGGCCCAGGCGTCGGTGCCCTACGGGATGGTGCTGGCCGGGGAGTACAACGCCACCATCGACGGCAACGGCGTGGCCCGGCCCGATCCGGAGATGCTGTACGCGGCCATGACGCTGCAGCCGGCGCTGTACCGCGACATCACCTACGCCTTGCGGGAACTGACCGGCGGGACCACCATCCAGGTGCCGTCGTCGGTGAATGCCTGGGACGACCCGGTCACCCGGGCCGACTTCGAGCGCTTCGTGCGCTGGCCGGAGGTGGACGCCGAGCACCGGGTGGCCCTGCTGAAGCTGGTGTGGGACGCCATCGGATCGGAGTTCGCCAGCCGGCACTTCCAGTACGAGATGTTCTACGCCGGCTCGGCCTCGGTGGTCCAGGGCCGCCTGTACCGCAACTACGACTGGGAGCAGGCCCGTTCCATGGTGCTGCGCTGCCTGGCCGAGACGCCCGGCCCGCACAAAGAGGGGGACAGCCGGTGACGGTCGGCGTGCTCGATACAGGTTTCCGCACCGCCCTGAGCCGTCTCGACCGGGCCGGCCTGCTGGCCCGGGTGTCGCGCACCGTCGACTCCGACCTCGAGGCCGCGGCCATGATGAAGCATCACGACGCCGGCGCGGCGCTGCTGTTCGAGAGCGTCAAGGACCACGACATTCCGGTGGTCGGCAACGTGTTCGCCACCCCGGAGTCGTCGGAGGTGGCCATGGGCCTCGACCGCGACCGTCTGCGGGCCGCGCTCGCCCGCGGCATCCGCACCGACATCGAGCCCGCCGCGGCGAGTGACCCACCGGCCCAGCAGAACGTGTGGCGCTCGGGCGAGATCGACTTGGGTGCGCACCTTCCCGTGCTCAAGCACGCCCCGGGCGACGGTGGCCGCTTCGTCACCGCCGGCGTGCTCATTGTGCGGGATCCGCTCACCGGTGTGCGCAACGCGTCCTTCCACCGGCTCCAACTGATCGGTCCCGACGAGGTGGCGGTCAAGATCGACCACGGACGCCATCTCGGCCGGGCCCTCGACCATGCCGTCGAGATGGGTCAGGACCTGCCCGTGGCCGTCTGCATCGGCACCGATGTGGCCCTGATCTACGCCGCCTCCACCATGGGGGCGCTGATGCCCGAGAGCCGCGACGAGCTGTGCGCGGCCGGGGGCTGCCGCGGCGCCGCCCTGCCGGTGGCGCCCGGTGTGTCGCAGGACGTGGACGTCCCCGCCGACACCGAGATCGTGCTGGAGGGTGTGATCCGGGCCGGCGAGAGCGTCACCGAGGGCCCCTTCGGCGAGTTCGTCGGCTATGCCTCGCCCGCCGGTCCGGCCCCCACGATGAACGTGACCGCGGTCACGGCCCGCGACGAACCCGTCTACCACGCCATCAACGGCGCCGGCCGCGAGACGATCGTGCTGCGCAAGCACGTGCTGGAGGTGGCCGCGCTGGAGGCGGTCCGGCCGGTGACCCCGATCGTCAGCGACGTGTGCATGCCGCCGGGAGGACTTCATCGGTTCCATCTGGTGATGGCGCTGTCGAAGCGGTCCGAGCGCGACAACGGCATGGGTCGCAACGCCGCGCTGGCCGCGTTCGGGGCCCTCAAGGACCTCAACATGATCGTGCTGGTTGACGACGACATCGATCTGCACGATCCCGACGACGTGGCCTACGCGCTGGCCACCCGCTTCGATGCCGCCTCCGACCTTGTAGTCCTGCCCGGGATGCGGGGCCACGAGTACGTGCGCACATCGCAGGCCGGGGTGGGCACCAAGGCCATCCTGGACGCTTCGGTGCCCTTCGAGAGCCGGGCCGACTTCGAGCGCATTTCGTTCGCCGCGCCCTCCGGCGAGGAGCTCGACGCGGCCTATACGGGAACCACTGTCCTCAGCTGGCTGGGGGGGAACCCCGCGTGAAGCTCAGCCGCGAGACGCTCGCCGACCGGCTGCAGGAGCAGCTCAAGCGCCAGATGCTGTCGGGCCGCCTGGCGCCGGGCGCGGTGATGCCGTCGGAGCGCGAGCTGCGAGAGGTGTTCGGTGTGGGTCGCACCACGGTGCGCGAGGCGCTCCAGGGCCTGGTGTCGTCGGGCTTCCTGACCCGCGAGTCGGGCCGGCTGATCGTGCAGCACCCCACCGACATCAGCCCCCGGATGCTCGACCTCGCGGCCCGGGCCTCCGACGCCTCGGTCCAGCAGGTGTTCGACGTGCGCAAGCTGCTGGAGATCCACGCGGCCGGCTTGGCCGCGGCCAACCGCACTACTGACGATCTCGCCGAGATCGCCGCCTGCCTCGGGCGCATGGACACCCAGGACGAGGCCCAGTACCACACCGCCGACCGCAGCTTCCATTGCGCGGTGGTGCGAGCATCCCAGAACATCATCCTGGCTGAGCTCTATGAGGCCGGCCTGGGGCTCTTCTTCCGCAAGCCGGCCTTCTGGCGGGTGTTCACCCGCGCTCCCGAGCAGCGTCACCGGGTGGGTTCGGGTTACGAGGGCCACCTGCAGATACACGATGCCATCGTCCGGCAGGACGCCGATCTGGCCCGCGAGCAGATGCGGCGCCACCTGCAGCAGGTCGAACAGAGCCTCCTGGCCGTGATGCACGAGACCGTCGACGTGGCCTACGAGACCCCCGCCGCGATGCACGAGACCTTCGACGCGGCCGAGGACCCGTCGCCGGAACCGTCCCCTACCACCTCCCCCGCCGAGGAGACAGAGAGGAAGCCATGAGACAGGGATACCGGGTGATCGACGCCGACACCCACGTCACCCCATCCGTTGAGGTGCTCGTCGACTACGGCGACCGCGAGCTCAAGGACCGGGCCGATGAGCTGACCCCCTATGTCCGGGTGACGAAGCCGACCGCGGGCCGGGGCCATCCCACCCATCCCTACGGAGTGGTGCGGGTCAATCCCCAGCCCTACAACCGGGTGGCCGGGCACAAGCCCGACGCCGATGTCGACACCCGGGGTGCGGGCGCCAAGGGGGCCCTCGAGGGCCGGGTCCAGAACCTGGCTGTGAAGCCCATCGCCGACGGCATCCAGCACACCAACTCCGAGGGCCGTCTGGCCAACATGGACGTTGAAGGGGTGGACATCAACTTCATCATCCCGGGTACCTGGGCGCCGGGCAGCACCGCGCTGGACCTGAGCCTGGCCAAGGCCATGTACCGCTCCTATCACCGCTACATGGCCGACTACTGCTCGGCCGACCCTCGCCGTCTCAAGGGACTGCTGCTCGCGCCGGGCGCCGATCCGCAGTGGGCCGCCGACACGATCCGCCAGCACGCCGGCGAGGAGTGGCTGTCCGCAGTGTGGCCCGTGCTGCCCGAGGGCCTGCCGGTGGACGATCCCGACCTGGAGCCGATCTGGCAGGCAATGGACGAGGCCGACCTGCCCATCATGCACCACAGCTTCTTCTACGAGGCGCCCTACTTCCCCGGCTACCGCGACATCTGGGGCAACGTGGCTGTGGCCCGCACCGCCGCCCATGTCTGGGGGGCCCAGAGGCTCATGGCGTACGTGCTGGTGTCGGGGATGCTGGACCGGTACCCGAATCTGAGGGTGGCCACCGTGGAGACCGGCCACGGCTGGCTGCCGCACTGGATCATCCGCCTCACCAGCCAGATCGACTACGTCAAGGGCGCCGTGCCCGCCGACCTGAAGCACACCCCCCTGGAGTACGTGCAGATGGGCCGGGTGTTCTGCGCCATCGAGCAGCACGAGGGAGCGGAGATGACCAAGTCGGTCATCGACATCCTCGGCGACGGCGTGCTCATGTACGAGTCGGACTTCCCCCATCCCGAGTGCTACTACCCGAACAGCACCGACAACGTGATCTCTTGGGGCCCCGTGATCGGCGAGGAAGCCCTGCGCAAGCTGATGGCCGACAACGCGGCCCGCTACTTGCGGCTGCTGTCGGTCCCCTGGGACGACGGGCCCAGCGACAATGGACGGAACAGCAATGGACGTTGAGCAGGCGCTCGAGCTGGTGCAGCAGGCCCGGGCCATCGGGGTCGAGCGGGGCATAAACGCCACCGTGGCCGTGCACGACGACGCCGGCCATCCCCTGGTAGTGGTGCGGGGCAAGCGCTGGCACGGGCCCTACATGGCCATGGGCAAGGCCCGGCTGGCGGCCGCCTTCGCCAAGCCCACCAAGGATCTCGTCGCGCAGTGGGCCGACCGGCCCCTGTTCCCCACCAGTCTCGTGGACATCATCCCTGGAGGGGTCACCGTCAATCCCGGCGGTGTGCCTCTGTTCTCCGACGGCGTTTGCGTGGGCGCCATCGGTGTGGGCGGGGGCTCCCCCCAGATCGACCATGAGATCGCGGCCGCGGCCGCGGACCAATTCCACGGTTCCCAAGGCACCTAGATCTGATGAATTCAATTCACAGACCCAAAGGAGGAAACAGCAAAATGCGATACATCTGGAAGAGATTGGGGGTGCCGCTCGCGGCGCTCTTCGTCCTCTCGCTGATCGCCGCGAGCTGCGGCGACGACGAGCCGGACGCGCCTGTGGTCGACACCGCCGCAGTCGAGGCCGCGCAGGCTGAGGCCGCGCAGGCTGAGGCCGACGCCGACGCTGCCCGGGCCGAGGCCGACGCGGCTGCCGCGGAGGCTGCCGCCGCCGCGGAGGCTCTGGCTGCCGCGGAGGCTGCCGCGGCCGAGGCGAGCGCGGAGCAGCAGGCTGAGGCGCAGGCCGCGCTGGAAGCGGCTCAGGCTGAGGCCGCTGCGGCCCAGGCTGCCGCCGAGGAGGCCGAGTCGAGAGCGGCTGAGGCTGAGGCTGCCGCCGAGGAGGCCGCCATGGCTGCCGAGGAGGAGATGGTTGAGGAGGCCGCTCCGACCGGGGATCCCGGCAGGGTCACCATCGCCGTCACCACCGAGCCCTCGACGCTCGATCCGCAGGCTGTCAACGACCGCAGCTCGCGGGTGGTGACCGCCAACCTGTTCGAGTCCCTGCTGGGCCGGGACGCCTCGACGGCACTAGTGCCCGTCCTGGCCACCGGCTACGAGGCATTCGACGACGACACCTGGCGCTTCACAGTGCGCGAGGGCGTGACCTTCCACGACGGCCAGGCCCTCGACGCCCAGGCCGTGGCGGACGCCCTTAACCGCATGCTGGACCCGGACTACTCGACCCAGCGAGACTCGTACATCCGGGGCATGACCTCCGTGGAGGCGGTGGACGCCTACACCGTCGACATCCATACCGACGGGGTCAACGCCACCCTGCCGCTGCAGATAGCACAGCTCCCCATCTTCGCGCCCGGTACGGCCGACACGGTGGGTGAGAACCCGGTGGGGACCGGTCCCTACATGTTCGAGTCCTGGGAGCGCGGCCAGCAGATCACCGCGGTGCGGAATGACAGCTACTGGGGCGACGCGCCGTCGATCGACGCGTTCACGGTGCGGTTCATCCCCGACAAGCAGACGTCGCTGGCCGCCCTGCAGGCCGGTGAGGTCGACCTGGTGCTCGACATCCTGCCCGAGCAGGTTCCGCTGGTGCCCCAGGCGCTCAGCGTTCCCGCCACCGAGTACAGCTACCTCGCGCTCAACGCCCTTCGTCCGGATCTGGCCCCGCCCGAGATCCGCGTCGCCATGAACCTGGCGGTGGACAAGGAGCTGATCGCCGAGACGCTCTACGAGGGCTACGCGCGGCCCAACGACGCCCAGCACCTGTCGCCGGGGATGCTCGGCTACAACCCCGACATCGGCCCGTTCCCGTACGACCCGGATCAGGCCCGCGAGATCATGGAGTCGTTCGGCTGGAACGAGGACAACCCCTTGCCGCTCGAGATCTACGCGCCGATCGGCCGGTACCTGCGCGGCGTGGAGACGACCCAGGCGGTGGCCACGATGCTGAACGACATCGGCTTCGACACCGAGGTGCGGCTCACCGAGTGGACCCGCTTCCGCGCCGGCAGCCGGATCAGGGGTGATGAGCCCGGCGCCTACGACATCCGCTACGGCTGGAACTCCAACGAGTGGTTCGACGGGGCCCGCACCCGCAACTTCCTGGTGTGCGGCGGCTCGTCCTCCAAGCTGTGCGACGAGTTGGTCACCGACCTCTTCGAGCAGGCCGGCTCGACGACCGACCAGGATCTGCGCCACATCCTCTACCAGAGGGCATGGGCCCGGCTGCATGAGAACCCGCATGCCATCTACCTGCTTCAGCAGGACCTGATCTACGGCGCGACGGAGCGTCTCGACTGGCAGCCCCGGCTCGACGACGAGTACCTCGTGTCGGAGATGAGCCTCAACTAGGGCATCAGGCCGGCTGGCTTGTTGCTGACCTGCCGGCCCGGCTCGGTCCCTAGGCCGAGCCGGGCCCGGCAGGGCTGAGCGTCCATAGGTATCGATGGGAATGCAGGAGACGACGGCGACAACGGCGCCGTCGCCGCAGTCGCGGCGCGGCCGGCTGCTGCGATGGCTGCCCGATCGCCTCGCGGCCGAAGGGTCGCTTGGCGGTCTCCTGCTGCGGCGGCTGCGGGACGGCGTCATCGTGCTGCTGCTCGTGGTGACGGTGATCTTCTTCCTGGCCCACGTCGTAGGGAACCCGGCGCTGGTGTTCGCCCCGGTCGACGCCACTGACGAGCACATAGACAAGATCCACCGCCAGTTCGGTCTGGACCGTCCCGTCACCGAGCGCTACTGGGAGTACCTGGTCGACCTGTCCCGTCTCGACTTCGGGGAGTCGACCTGGCAGCAGCGTCCTGCCATCGATGCGGTCACCGAGGCGCTTCCCTCCACGATCTATCTCACCGTCGTCGGCCTCGGAGCGGCCGCGGTGCTTGGGGTGATACCGGGCATTGTGGCCGGGGCGCGGGCCCGCAAGCCCTTCGACAAGGCTTCGAACTTGGCGTCGGTGGCGGCCTTGTCGGTGCCGAACTTCTGGTTGGGGCTGCTGCTGATCCTGCTGCTCGGAGTGCAGCTCGGCTGGCTTCCCACCTCGGGGCGTTTCGAGACGGCCAGCATCGTGATGCCTGCGCTCACCCTGGGCATCGTGCACGGCGGCCGCATCTTCCAGCTTGTCCGCTCGGCCACCTTCGAGGAGATGTCCAAGCCGTATGTCACCGTGGCCCGCAGCAAGGGCCTCACCGAGTGGAACATCCTGCGTCGCCACGTGGTGCGCAACACCGGGGTCACCACGGCCACCATCGTCGGCTGGGAGTACGTGCGAATGTGGGGCGGCGCGGTGTTCGCCATCGAGTACGTGTTCGCCTGGCCGGGCGTGGGCCTGCTGACCATCGACGCCGCCCATCGCCAGGACTTCTTCGTCTTACAGGCCGCGGTCATCATTGCCGGTGCCTTCGTGATCTTCAGCAACCTTCTGATCGACATGGGCTACCAGTTCATCGACCGCAGGATCGCGGCCACCTGATGAGCGTCGCAGTCGCCAAGCGCACCTCTAGCGGGGAGCCGGCCCCCAGCACCGAGCACCGTGTCTGGGGTCGCCTCATCGACATGCTGGGCAGCCGGGGCTGGATCCTGCTGGTGCTCTTCCTGGTGCTGCTGGTGGCGGCCTCGATCGTGCCCGACGTGTTCGCCCCTCACGACCATGACACTCAGAACCTGCGGGCCCGCCTGCTGGGGCCGGGGGAGTCCTCGTCCGAGGGCCTGCACCTGCTGGGAACCGACAGTCTGGGCCGGGACCTCTTCTCCCGGATGGTCGTCGGCACCCGCCTCACCCTGTTCATCGCGGTCACTGCCACCCTGATCGGCGCAGGCATAGGCGTGCTGTTCGGGTTGCTGGGCGGCTATTTCGGCGGGCGCACCGACCGGCTGCTCATGCGCTTGGGCGAGGCCCAGACGGCCATGCCCATGTTCCTGGTCGCCATCCTGCTGCTGAGCCTGCTCGGGCCCAGCGTGGGGATCCTCCTCGTGGTGCTGCCGTGTCTGGTGTGGCCGATATTCGCCCGTGTGGTTCGGGCCGAGGCACTGAGGCTGCGGGAGGAGACGTTCATCGAGGCTTCGATCGCCACCGGCTGCTCCACCTCCACCATCCTCGGCCGTCACCTGCTGCCCAACGTCGCGCCCCGCATCCTGGTGCTGTGCGTGGTGGAGATCGGCCACGTGATGCTCTCGGAGGCCGGTCTCAGCTTCCTGGGCGTGGGGGTGCAGCCTCCCGACACCACCTGGGGGCTGCTGATCTCCGAGGGCCGGCCCCTGCTGGCGGTGGCCTGGTGGCTCACGATCCTGCCCGGCGTGCTGCTCGGCATCTCGGTGCTGGTGCTCAACCTTCTGGGCCGCTACTGGGAGGCCCGCTCGGGAGCGGCCGGATGAAGTCCCTGATCGACGCTTGGGGGGCGGCCGGATGAGCAGCTTGCCCCTGCTCGAGGTGGAGGACCTCCACGTCACATTCCGCACCGCCTCAGGTCCGGTGCACGCCGTCGACGGTGTGAGCTTCACGATGAGGCCCGGTTCGTCGCTGGGGGTGGTGGGCGAGAGCGGCAGCGGCAAGAGCGTTACCGCCCGGGCCCTGCTGCGCCTGTTCGCCATCACCGACGACGTGCAGATCTCCGGGGCGGTTCGTTTTGACGGCCAGGACCTGTTGCGCATCGACGAGCGCAGGCTGCGCGATGTGCGTGGCGGCCAGATCGGCATGATCTTCCAGGACCCGCTCACGTCGCTCAATCCGCTGATGGCGGTGGGCGAGCAGATCGCCGAGTCGCTGCGCCTGCACCGGGGAATGAGTCGATCCGAGGCCGCCTCCGAAGCGGTCGAGTTGCTGGCCCGGGTCGGAATCGCCGATCCCGAGCAGCGGGCCACGGAGCTCCCGAGCAGCTTCAGCGGCGGTATGCGCCAGCGGGTGATGATCTCGCTGGCCATCGCCTGCCGGCCCCGCCTGCTGATCGCGGACGAGCCCACCACCGCCCTCGACGTGACCGTGCAGGCCGAGATCCTGCTGCTGCTCGACGAGTTGCGCCGATCGGAGGGCATGGCGCTGATGCTCATCACCCACGACTTCGGCGTGGTGGCCGCCACCTGTGACGACGTGCAGGTCATGTACGCCGGCAAGCTGGTGGAGAAGGCGTCGATGGCCCATCTGTTCGACCGGGCCAACCACCCCTACACCGAGGGGCTCCTGCGCCTGGTGCCCCGCTTCGAGGACGCCCACACCGGACGGCTGCATCCCATTCCCGGCCAGCCCCCCATAACCGGCGGGGGCGGCTCGTCGTGCGCCTTCGCGCCGCGGTGCAGTCATGCCGTCGACCGCTGCCGGTCCGAGGTGCCGCCCGAGATTGCGGTGGGTCCTGAGCATGTCAGCGCCTGCTGGCTGGCCGCTGAACGGGCCAAGGACACCACCGACGCGGGCCACCCCTGGAGGAGGACTCCGTGAGCGTTCTCGAGGTGGACGACATCGTCGTGGAGTTCGACACCGATGCGGGCCGCATCACCGCGGTGGACGGGGTGTCGCTGCATCTGGCCACCGGCGAGACGCTCGGCCTGGTGGGGGAGAGCGGGTGCGGCAAGTCCACACTGGCTCGGGCCATCATGCAGCTGGTGCCGATGCAGAGGGGCTCGGTGCGACTCGAGGGCACCGACCTCGGCTCGTTGTCGCGGCGCGAGCTGCGCCGCATGCGCCACCGCATCCAGATGGTGTTTCAGGACCCCCGCGGCTCGCTCGACCCACGCATGAACGTGTCGACCCTCATCGGCGAGCCGTTGAAGGTTCACAGCATCGGCGACCGAACCAGCCGCGCCAAGGCGGTGGCCGAGGCTATGGAGTTGGTGGGGCTGCCCGCCGCGGTGGCCGATCGCCTCCCCAGCGAGCTGAGCGGCGGGCAGCAGCAGCGGGTCGGCATCGCCCGGTCCATCGTCACCGACCCGGCCGTGCTGGTCTGCGACGAGCCGGTGTCCGCGCTGGACGTGTCGATCCAGGCCCAGATCATCAACGTCCTCGACGAACTGCGCGACGAGCTGGACTTGGCCATGCTGTTCATCGCCCACGACCTGTCGGTAGTGCGCCATCTCAGCGACCGGGTGGCCGTGATGTACCTCGGCCAGATCGTCGAGACGGGCACCGCGTCCGAGGTGTTCGGCGAGCCCCGCCATCCCTACACGCATGGCCTGATCTCGTCGGTGCCCCGAGCCGACGCCGAGAGCGCGGCCCGGCTCCAGACGGCCCGCCGCCTGGTGCTGGGCGAGCTGCCCAGCCTCCTCGACCCGCCGTCGGGATGCCGCTACCGCACCCGCTGCCCTTACGCCACCGCCGAGTGTGCCGAGGCCGAGCCGGCCCCCGAGCCGGTCGGTCCGGCCGACGGCCTGCACACGGTGCGGTGCCACCACTGGCGCACGATCGTCAGCGCTGCGCCGGAGCCCCAGGAGTCCGCCCCCAGTCAGGAGCTAGCAATATGAGCGATCGCACTGCCATCAGCACGGACGGAGCGCCCACGCCGACCGGCCCGTTCAGCCAGGCCATCCGGGTCGGGAACCTGGTGTTCACTGCGGGACAGGCCGGGCGCAACCGCGACACCGGCGAGATGGGCGACATCGGCGAGCAGGCCGATTGGGCGCTGCGCAACATCGGCAACATCCTGGCCGCCGCGGGCGCCTCGATGGCCGACGTGGTCAAGACCACCGTCTACCTCAAGGAGGGCACCCCCACCGGACCCCTCAACGAGCAGTGGGTGAAGCACTTCCCTGAGCCTCTGCCCGCCCGGTCGTCGGTGTTCGTGGCCCGCCTGAAAAACCCCGAGATGCTCATCGAAGTCGAGGCGGTCGCCGTTGTCTGACCCGACTTCCGGCCGGGCTGTGATCAGCGCGGGCTGCCGGGAGGCGGCCGACGTCGGCGCCGCGGTGCTGGCGTCGGGAGGAAACGCGGTCGACGCGGCCATCGCCGCCTCTGCGGTGCAGTGCGTTCGCGAGCTGCCCTGGTGCGGTCTGGGCGGTGACGGCTTCTCGCTCGTCTCGGGGTCCGACGGCTGCGTCGAGGCGCTCAACGGCGCCGGCGCGGTGCCGCGGGCCTTGGCCACCACCCCGATCCCGGGCGGCACCCTGCCCCGCTACGGCCCGCTGTCGATCTCAACTCCGGGCCTGGTGGATGCCTGGCGGCAGCTGTGGGAGCGCCACGGGACCCGGTCGTTCGCCTCTCTCGTGGAACCGGCGGCCGAGCTTGCCGACGACGGGTTCGCCCTCGACGCCGCCTTCACGCGGGCTCTCGACCGGGTTCGGACCGCGGTCGGCCCCGACGATCCGTTCGTGTCCGAATTCTGCGACGGCAACGGCTCGGCGGTCGGCGAGGGCTTCCGGCTGCCCGCTCTGGCCCGGACGCTGCGCGAGATCGGGGCCGGCGGGCGGTCCGTGTTCTACGAGGGCCGCCTGGCCCGCGCCGTCGTGGACACGCTTGACGGGCTCGGCGGCCTGCTCTCGGCCGAGGACCTGCTGGAGCACTCATCCGACTTCGAGGCGCCCCTCACCGTTCGCTACGGCCCGGCCGAGGTGTCGGTGACGCCTCCGGTGTCGATGGGCTGGGTGCTCCTGCAGCTCCTGCTGCTCTATGACCGCCTGGAGGGCCGGCTCATCGACGACGAGGCCGACCGGATCGACTTGATGGTGCGCTGCAAGCATGCCGCTTTCGCGGACTTGGGCCTGATGTCCCGCTGGCAGGAGACGGCCGACGTGGTCCCGGTGCTCAACGGGGACTCTGTCGACCGCTGGTGCTCCCGCATCGAGGAGCAGCGCCGCTCGCGGCCTGCACCGGTAGCCGCGTCGGCCGCGCCGGCTACGACCGGGGGCACGGACACCACCTGCCTGTCGGTGGTCGACGACCGGGGCCTCATGGTGACCTTCATCCACAGTCTCTTCAACGAGTTCGGCTCACGGGTGGTGGTGCCGGGAACCGGGATCGTGCTCAACGACCGGCTGGCCAAGCAGCCCGCCCGGGTCGGGCAGTCACCCGAGCCGCCGCGTTTCCGTCGCCCGCTGCACACTCTCGTCGGCTACCACGTCGCCCAGCACGGCCGGCGGCTGGTCGGGGCCACTCCCGGCGGGCGGGGCCAAGTCCAGACCAACTTCCAGGTATTGCGAGCCATCATCGACGATGACGCCTCGCCGCAAGCGGCCGTCGACACCCCCCGCTGGCTGTCGGGAACGCCGAGGCTGCCCGACTCCGAGGACCTGCTGTTCCTCGAGCCTGGCTTCCCCACCGGCCTCGACGCGGAGTTGGCCCGGCGCGGCCACACGGTGGCCGACGAGACACCCGCCGACGCCGACCTGTTCGGAAGCTGCACCATCGTCGGTCGTTGCACCCAGCCCGCCGGTTCTGTGGCCGCGGCCGACCACCGGAGGGGAGCCGCGCTCGCTCTCGTCGAGGATCCCGCCGACTCCGGCCGTCCCCGCACCCGAAAGGAGATCCCATGACCGATGTCCTGTCCGCCCCGAAGTTCGGGCCGAGGGCCATCACCTACCCCCACCCGATCAACCACGACTGGTACGACTGGCCCACGTTCTCCGACGCCGAGTTCGAGCGGCGCCACGCCTTGGTGAGGGGCTTCATGGCCGAGCACGACCTCGACTGCCTGCTGGTGGCCGGGGCCGCCCATCTGTGGGACCGGGGCTGGGCCAACGTGCGGTGGATCACCAACTACATGGGGACCATGGAGCTCGACAGCTTCGTGATCTTCCCCGCCGAGGGCGAGCCGACGCTGGCCATCCTCGGCCTCAACGCCCGCCTGCCCGATCGGGTCACCCGGTCGATCTTCCCCGACGTGCGCGGCGCCCTCAACACCCGCACCATCCTGGTCGACCGGCTCGACGAACTGGGCCTGCACCGGGGCCGGGTGGGCATCGTCAATCCCACCCCGTACCTGTCGGTGTCGCGGGACCACTGGGCAGCCCTCACCGGGACCTACCCGGAGATCGAGTTCGCGGAGTTCTCCGACGAGTTCTGGAAGATGCGGCTGGTGCTGTCCGACGAGGAGGTCGCCTGTCTGGAGGAGGCGGCCCGCATCGGCGACGCCACCCAGGTGGCGGTGATGGAGCAGCTCCGCCCCGGCATGACCGAGCACGACCTGTTCCGGATCATCTACTCCACCATCGCCGCTGAGCGGGGCGAGATCCCGTGCATGGTCCTGGCCGGCAGCGAGTCGATGAGCAGCCCCACCAGCGGCTTCCAGCGGCCCCGGCCCATCGGGCGCACTATCACCCCCGACGATGTGCTGCTGATGGAGGTCGGAGCCCGCGATCCGCATGGCTACGAGGCCCAGACGGGCAAGGCGATGGTGTTCTCCGAGCCGCCGCCCGACTACGCCGACCTGCTGGACGTGATGCTCGAGGCCTACCACCGGATAGTGGCCGAGCTCAAGCCGGGCTGCACCGCCAAGGAGTTGCGGGCCGCGGGCAGCATCATCAACGAGCGGGGCTACACCATCGTGGCCCCCCTGGTGCACGGCGTGTTCAACCCCATCGACGCGGGGCCCTTCGTGGGCACGTCGCACCGGCCCGACAAGGACGTGGTGCTGGAGCCCAACATGGCGCTGTGCGTGGAGATCCACCCCTGCACCACCGACATCATCAAGGGTGTGTTCATGGGCGACACCTACGTGATCACTGAAGACGGCGCCCGCAACATCAACCATCGGCTGGAGCCGAAGGTCTACGAGCTGGGATAGGAGCCATGGCCGAGAAACCTGAGCTGGAATTCCACATTCCCGACGGCCCGTGGCGGCCCGCGGGCGGCCCGGTGGAGGGCATCGACGAGATGATCCTGTCCACCGACGGTCAGCCCGACGGGCCCTACACCCGGCTGATGCGCTTCGCGCCCGGGGTGGACTCCTCGCCCAACGGTGTGCTCACCCACCATTTCTGGGAGGAGGTGTACATCGTGCAGGGCGACCTCACCGACCTGCGCCTGGGCGAGACCTTCACCGTCGGCATGTACGCCTGCCGCCCTCCGGGCATGCCGCACGGCCCGTGGCGCAGCGAGTCGGGCGTGCTGATGGTGGAGTTCCGCACCGGCGGCTACAACCCCTGAGCCCCGGCCGGGCAGGGAGTTTGCGGTGAGGTTGTCGGTAGGCGGCGTCGATCGGACGTTCTCTCCCGAAGCACTGGTCGTCATCGGCTACGCGGGACGGGACCGGGCCGCGGTCGAGCACCACATCGACGAGTTGGCCGCATTGGGGGTTCCCCGACCGTCGAGCATCCCGCTGTTCATGGTGTTCCCTCCCCGGCTGGTCTCCCAGGCGCCGTCGATCGAGGTGGCCGGTTCACACACTTCCGGCGAGGCCGAGATCGTGGTGGTCGTCGATGGCGACGAGGTCTTCGTGACGGTCGGCTCCGATCACACCGACCGGGCCCTGGAGGAGGTAGACATCGTCGCCTCCAAGGCGGTCTGCCCCAAGCCGGTGGCCGCATCCGGCTGGACTGCCGACGCGGTGGGGGATCGATGGGAGGACCTCTCGCTGCGCAGCCGCATCGACGGCGACGTGCTGTACCAGGACGGATCGGCCGCCGCCAACCTGCATCCGCTGGAGCTGGTGGCGGCCATACCGTGGGCCGCCCGCCCGCCAGGCTGCTTCGTGGCCTTCACGGGGACCGTGCCCGTGATCGGCGACATCCGGCCCAGCGCCGGCTTCCGGGCCGAACTGGACGGTCCGGGCCTGCCGCCGATCGAGTTGAGCTACCGGGCGGAGACCGTCCCCGAACTGGCCGTCTGATTCCTTGGGGCCTTCTAGGCGCCTTCCTCCGACTCGTGCGACCCATCCGAGTCGTCTGATTCCTCCGTCTCGCATCCCCAGGAGGGCTTCACTGCGATGGGCAGGTTGCACAGCGGTGTGTAGTCCTCGATCGGGTTGCCCAGGAGGTCCAGCCGGTGGAGCAGGGTCGAGCCCGCCAGGGGCGACACGTCGGTGATCTCGTTGAACGACAGCCACAGGAAGTACAGGCGGGGCAGGCTCGCCAGGGGCGACACGTCGACGATCTCGTTGGCGCTCAGGGACAGCAGGTAGAGCTCGGGCAGGCCGGCCAGGGGTGAGAGGTCGCTGATGTCGTTGCTGTTCAGGATCAGGCGGTAGAGGTTGTCGAGCCCGGCCAGAGGCGAGATGTCCTCGATCTCGTTGCCGACCAGGTAGAGAGTCTCGAGGTCGGTGAGGCCGGTCAGCGCTGAGAGGTCGTCGATGTCGTTGCGGCTCAGCCCGAGGGTGTGCAGGCCCTTGAGCGAGGCGAGCGGCCCGATATCGCTGATGCGGTTGGAGTCGAGTTCGAGCAGTCCGAGGTTGGTGAGTCGGGCCAGCGGGGAGACATCGGTGACCTCGTTGCCGGTGAGGAACAGGGCGCGGAGACCGGTGAGGCCCGTCAGCGGTGAGACGTCGGTGACCCCGGACCGGTTCAGGCTGAGCGTGTGGAGGTTGGTGAGCCCGGCCAGAGGCGAGAGGTCCTCGATCGAGCTGTTGTGAATGTGCAGCTCCTCGAGCTTGGTGAGCCTGGCCAGCGACGCGGCATCGCCGAACTCGTAGTTGTGGATGTGCAGCTCTCGCAGGCCGCGGATGCGGGCCACGACCGCCCAGTCGGCCACCGTGTTGCGGTGGAGGTGAAGCGACCGGAGATTCCTGAGCGCCCGCAGGGGAGCGAGATCGACGGGTCCGTAGCTCTCCACCACCAGCTTCTGGAGGTCGTGCAGCCGAGCCAGCGGCTCGAGCTCTACGCCGGTGACGGTGCTCAGCCAGAGAGTCCGCAGCCCGGTGAGTCCCCCGAGGGGCGCGACGCTCTCCAGCCGGTTGCCTTGGAGCCACAGTTGGTCCAGTCCGGTGAGGCCGGCCAGCGGCGTGACGTCGGTGACGGCGTTCCCGGCGAGATCGAGCCTGCGGAGGTTGGTCAGGGAGGCGAACGGCGTGGCGTCCCGTATCGCGTTGTCCCGCAGCCACAGCGTCTCCAAGGCGGTCAGGCCGGCCAGCGGCGACGCGTCGGCGACTCTGGCATCGTCCATGGTGAGTGTGCGGAGGCCGGCGAGGCCCGCCAGTGACGAGATGTCGGCGATCGGGTTCTCGTTGAGCATCAGTGTCTCCAGACCCTCGAGGTCCGCCAGCGGCGAGACGTCGTCGACCGCGTTGTCTGACAAGCCCAGAGTTCGCAGGTTCTCGAGCCGGGCCAGGGGCGCTAGGTCCGTCACCAGGTTGCTGGGCATGCTGAGGGTGCGCAGGCTGCGCAGCTTGGCCAGTGGTGTCACGTCGTCTATGTCGCTGGAGGCAAGGTCCAGGGTCTCGAGCTTGGTGAGCGCGGCGAGGGGTTCTGCGCTCTCGAGGTGGTTGGCGTGCAGGTAGAGGCGTCGGAGGTTCGTGAGCTGGGCCAGCGGCGTGCCGTCGACGACCTCGTCGCTGACCATGCTGAGCGTGTGCAGCCGTCTCAGGTTCACCAGCGGGGCGATGTCGGAGACAGGGTTGCCGTCCAGGTTCAGCGTGCGGAGCGACTTGAGGGTGGCGATCGGGGTGAGGTCGGTGACGTTGTTGTGGGTGAGGTTGAGCGTGCGAAGTCCGACGAAGTGCTCCAGGCCGGTGAGGTCTTGGATCTCGGCGTAGCCGGCGTTGAGGGTTCGCAGCTCCCGCACCTTGGTGCTGGTGATCCGGGAGCCCCATGACTCGCCGATGGCACGCTCGATGATGGCTCGGAGGTTGGCGTCGGGGATGTCGACGGTCGTGAGGCGCACAGTGCGTCCCGAGCGCCAGTCAAAATCCGCGGGCAGCCAGTTGCGGGCCCGGTCCAGCAGAGATGCCGCCTGTCCCCTGGTGACCGATTCGTCGGGGCAGAAGCGTCCCGGCGAGCACTCCTCCACGATTCCTGCTGCCACGACCCTGTCGATGTCGGGTGTGTGGACGTTGTCGCCGAGGTCGTCCAATCCTGTGCTCTCGACCGACTCGAGGCCGAGGCCGCGGGCCAGGAACGACGCCATCTGGGCGCGCGTCACCGGCTGGTCACCGCAGAACCGGTCCGTCTTGCATCCATTGGTGATCCCGAGCTGGGCCAGTCGCTCGACGTGCGGAGCCCACCATTGCCCGCCGTCGATGTCGGCGAAGCGGGGCTCGTCCATTCCGTCGGGGTCGCCGCCGTCGAAGTAGCGGACCAGCCACACCGCCATGTGACCGCGTGAGATCGACTCGTCATGGCAGAACTCCGCCGGGCCGCACTGGGTGCCGTCGAGCACTCCCTGCGACGCCAGGGCATTGATGGCTGCGTAGTGATCGTCGAACCAGTCGGCGTCGATGAACTCGGCCGCGGCGGAGAACCGTCCCGTGGGCTGGGTGCCGTCAGTCGTTGCCTCGCTGGCGGCGGCGTGGGCCGGTGCCGCGATACTCAGGGCCAGCGCGGCCCAGGCTGCTGCGATCAGGCTTGCGGATCGACGGTGTGTCGTCAGAGGACATCTCCTGGCGATCGGCGCGAGTCGATCCACTCCCTGGCCTGGCGGGCCCGCTGCTGCACGATCGCGACGGGATCATCCAGTCCCTGCTCGCGGCGCCTGGCGGTCCAGCGAGCCCCGAGACTGGCGGCCACTGCTCCGGCGGCCGCCGCGACGAGCGCCACGGCGAGGACGGTGACCGCGGCGAGGCTGACTGTGGCCACGAGCCGCCGCAGCCCGAGGATCCTCGCCGGTCCGATCGACAGCGTCCTGTCGCGCCCGGATCTCTCCGAGCGCCAGGACACCCGACCTTCGAGTAGCAGCTCCCTCACGCGGCGTCCCCCGTCGGATCGAGTGTTGCCCTTGGAGGGTACTGCCCGATCCGGGGTCCGGGTGTGCGGCCGCGGTAGCGTCATCGGATGCGATTGCTCGTGCTTCAGCACATCGACTGCGAGCATCCCGGCCGCCTGCGTGACTTCCTGGCCGACGACGGCATCGAGTGGACAGCGGTCGAGCTCGATGAGGGCGAGCCCATCCCGCCGCTGGAGGACTACGACGCCATGTGGGTGATGGGCGGTCCGATGGACGTGTGGGACGTGGAGGAGCACCCGTGGCTGGTGCCCGAGAAGCAAGCCATCCGCCGCTGGGTGCGGGAATTGCAGCGCCCGTTCCTGGGGGTGTGCCTAGGCCATCAGCTGCTGGCCGACGCCCTGGGCGGCACGTGCGGGCCGCAGCGTCCACCCGAGATCGGGGTGCTGCCGGTGGAGCTGACGCCGGAGGGGCGCGCCGACCCGATCTTCGACCAGATGCCTGACCAGCAGCATGCGCTGCAGTGGCATTCGGTGGCCGTGGCCCAGCCGCCGGAGGACGCGGTGGTGCTGGCCAGTTCACCGGTGTGCCGGGTGCAGGCCATGCGGGTGGGCGAACGGGCTTGGTCGATGCAGTACCACGTGGAAGTCGAGGACGACACCGTCCGCAACTGGGGGGAGATCCCCGCCTACCGCCAGGCGCTGGAGTCGGTGCTCGGCGAGGACTCCGTCGACGCCCTAGCCGCCGACGCCGACCGCCACATGGACGGCTTCGTGTCCGACGCCGAGCAGCTCTACCGCAACTTCATGTCCGCCGCCGCGGGCGCCGACGTCTAGCCAGCGGGCCTTCCGGACTACTCGGTTGCCTTGGGGTGGCCGGCGTGGGCAGCGGTCATCCACACGGTCCGGTTGCTGTCATCGATGCAGTACCAGATCCTTCCTCCTGCGGTGACCTCGTATTGCCACTGCTCCATCTCGGTGCCGTTCACAATCCGCCGCGCTAGGGCGTCCTTCAGGGGATGCTGCCGCCTGCGGCGGCTCCGAGGATCCGCGGTGATGGACTCCCACGCAACGCGCGCGTTGCCAGGTGCCGCTGCACTGATCTGCGCCCAACCCCTGACTGCGTCGGATGTGGCATACCGGAAGTCCCAGCCACTGGGCGCGGGCGGTGGGGCGATCCGGTCCCTGCGTCTGGCCATCGCACTCAGCCGGGCGGGACGGCGACAGTCTCGCCAGTGGTCTCCAGTGGCTCGGTGAGTTGACGAGCGAGTTCAGGATCGGCGTAAATCTCGGCTGTGGCCTTCCATTCGCGCACCAGTTGCGCGACGGACGCGTAGAGGTCTACCGAGGCTGCCGCAAGCAGTGTCCGGGTCAGTTCCTCAGCGAAGCGGTAGCGGGCCCTGCCGGGCAGGAACTCCACCCAGGCGAAGGCCTCCGTCAGCGCCGTGTTCAACGCTTCGGGACTATGGACCGCGAGATTGCGCAGCAGCCGGGCTGTGGCCTCGAACGCCTCCCAACGGTCCGCATGGTGGTCGGCGCGGCTCAACCGCAACGCGGGGGCGTTACGCCGTCTCAGCAGCACATCACGCTCCGCCAACTCGGCCACTACGTCGTTCGGATGGCGCAGAAATTCCGAGAAAGCACGCTCAACGACCTCCACACTGCCACAATATCTGAATAACTTCAGAAGTCAACTGCCGCTGGCGAGGTCTGGGCCCGTTCAAGCAGGGTGGCCTTGCCTGGAACCCTCGATGTCGCCGACTGAGCGGTTCAATTTGCGGTATGGACAGGGCACATTCTGCGGCATGGGCAGGGTACTCTCTGCGGTACGACCGCCTGGAGGAGGCGTTCGTGATCGAGCCTCTTCCCGCGTGGTCCACCCACCTGCGCAGCAGCGCGACGCTGCGGTCGTCGCCGCGGTCGAGGGCGATCAGCGCTCCGGTGTCGAGCACGAGCATCGTGACTAGCTATCCAGCCTGAGGTTGGTGCTGACCCACTCGTGGGCCTCCTCGCTGATGGGGCCGCACTCGGCCTCGTAGTCGTCAATGACGACGCTGAGACGCTTGCTCTTTGCCTTGATCTCCTCTTCTGTCGGCCACCCGAGGTCGTCCTCGGGGCCGAGGATGCCGGCTCCGATCTCCTCGTCGGGGCGGATCCGGTTGGCGATATGGGGAGGCGCCTCCGAGTTCTCTTCGGGGTTGCCGGGGAGGGGTTCTGCGGTCATCTCGGACTCCTTCGCCCGCGCCATAGGACAAGCTTCCAGCCCGCACCGTACCAGTACTTCTTGCGTGTGCAACCCCATAAGAACATGAATTTACATGTTGTGTCTCAGTGCACTCTGCGGGTGCGGTTCAGCCGTAGATGCCGAAGCCCTAGACCTGGTTGTTGGAATAGGCGGCTTCGCGCAGTGGCCCCTTGGAGTACACCACGGACACCTTGGTGTCCTCGGGCGAGCTGAAGGAGGGCGCCATGATCACCTGCGCGCTACGCCCGACGGAACCACCGCCTGCTGGGGCTTCGGAACCTAGAAACAAGCGGGCCCGAGCCATCCCGAACACAACACCCCCCAACGTGAAGTGTCACTGTCGGGCAGGCGGGATTTGAACCCACGACCTCCTCGTCCCGAACGAGGCGCGCTACCAAGCTGCGCCACTGCCCGTGTGCAGCGCCGGAGATGCTAGCCGAGGCCGGGGCCCGAGCGGCCCGTGAGCGCAGCGAACAGGAGCGGAAACCCGGGCCCCGAGCGGCCCTCAGGTCGCAGCGAACAGGAGCGGGGAACCGATGCGGGCCACTCAGGCTGGAGCGGGCGCGTCGGCGAGGGTGGACGCCACCAGGCGGGCCAGGTGCATCGGGTTGATCGGTTTCACCAGCCAGGCGTCGGCCTCGCTGCGCCGGGCCAGGAACTCGTCGGCGTCGCGGTCGAGCAGCATGATCACCGGCCGCGGCTCCAGCCGGCCCATGCCCTCCTCCTGGCGGACGGCCAGGCAGGCGGCCATGCCGCCCATGTTGCCGACCTGCAGGTCGAGCAGCACCAGATCGGGCTCGACCAGCTCGATCGCCTCCAGCGTGTCCGCGCCCCGTCTCACCCTGTGCAACTGGTGGTCGCCACCCAGCGCGGCCTCGCACTGCTCCGCGATCCAGTCGGCGTCGGTCACCAGCAGCAGGTCAGGCACGGCGGAGATCGTACCGGCTGGCTGGCTACCCCGATATCAGCAGCCGCGGGCTAACCTCGGTGGCCATGCTGGACATTGAGTCGTTCCACAACGAGGCAGGGTCGTACCACCTGCTTCGCCCCACCGGGGAGCTCGATGCCTACACCGTCGCCCAGTTCCGCGAGGCGCTGGCCGAGCACGCCGCCTCGGGTCGCCTGGTGGTCGATCTCTGCGGCGTGCCCTTCATCGACTCGGCCGGTCTCGGCGCGCTCATCGGCGGGATCCGCCGCATCCGTGAGAACGAGGGCCGGGTAGTGGTGTACTGCAACGGCACCACGCTGCTCCGCCTGCTGCACACCACCGGCTTCGACCGCATCGTGCCGGTGGAAGAGACCCTCGAGGCCGCCGTCGGCGCCCTCGACCGCGATCCCGACACCTAGGGCCGGCGGCGGGCACCGCGCCCTACTGCGTCGTCCGATGAGGCTCACCCGGCGGGTCGCCGGCTGCGCGGCTGTGCTGCTGGGCGCGGCACTGGCAATGAGTCTGCCCGCGGCGACCGCAGCTTCGAGCGCCACCGACATCGCCGCGACCGCAGCTTCGAGCACCACCGGCATCGCCGCGCAGGCAGAACCGGGAGTGGTGGACGTCGTCGAAGTCTCGGGCTATCTCGACCCGATCATGGCCGACTTCATCGAACGGTCCATCGACAAGGCCGAGGCCGACGGCTCACTGGGCCTGGTGCTGCAGGTGAACAGCTCCCGGGCCACCGTCGACGACCAGCGGCTCCGTGATCTGGCCGACCGCATCGTCGGTGCGGGAGTGCCCGTCACGATGTGGGTCGGCCCGTCCGGCGCAGAGGCCCGCGGCGGGGTGGGCCAGCTCGCCGGGGTGGTCACCGACCTGGCTCTGGCTCCCGGCTCCGAGCTGGGCGACCTCGGTCCGTCGATCCTGCCGGCCGAGCACCTGACCGAGACCTTCGCCCAGGCCTATCCGAGCATGCGCTCCTCGGTGGTCTCCTCCGCGGAGGCCATCGAGCTCGGCCTGGCCCGGCAGGCGCCGACCCTGCCCTTCTTCGTGCTCGACCTGCCCGGCTTCGAGACGGAGATCGACGAATCCGGCGACAAGCCGTTGCGGGTCCCGGTGAGCCAGGTCCGCTTCGCCAAGCTCGCGCTGCTCGACCAGTTCATGCACGTCGCGGCCAGTCCCGCGGTCGCCTACCTGCTGTTCCTCGTGGGCGCCGGGCTGCTCGTCTTCGAGCTCTACACCGCCGGCGTGGGCATCGCCGGCGGGATCGGCGCGCTGTGCTTCGTGCTCGGCTGCTACGGGCTGGCGGCGCTGCCAACCCGGGGTTGGGCCGTCGCCCTGCTGCTGGTGGCCATGTTCGGCTATGCCGTGGACATACAGATCGGCGTGCCCAGGGTGTGGACGGTGATCGCCACCGTCTGCCTGGTCGCAGGGTCGCTGACCCTGTTCGAAGGCGTGCTGCTGTCGTGGATCACGCTGCTGGCGGGGATCGTCGGGGTGTTCGCCGGAATGGTGGCCGGCATGCCCGCCATGGTGCGAACCCGCTACGGCACCCCGACGATCGGACGCGACTGGATGATCGGATCCCTCGGCGTGGCCCGCGACGACGTCGACCCCGAAGGCGTGGTGGTGATCGACGGTGCCCCGTGGAGGGCCCGAACCCAGCGGGCCACCCCCATCTCCGGGGGCGAGTCGGTACGTGTCATGGCGCTGGAAGGACTGATCCTCACGGTGGAACCGGCCGACCCGGAGGACGGCTCGACCGACGATTCTGAGGCCGCGAACGCTCCCTGATTCCCGGCCGCCAGAGCTGCCGGAGTCCAAGAAAAGCTCTCCGGCGGCTTGTATCTCCGTAGGTCCATGTGCTATTTCGTCACCCGGAGGAGGCGCGCTCATATGAGATTTGCTTCGCGCGATGAAGTCGAATGGCAGCTGCGGGCGGCTTGCCGGGGACCCCACGCCTCGGTGTTCTTCCCGCCTCCCTACGTTGAGAAGCGCGACGAGAAGCGGCGCCGCGAGCTCCGGGCCAAGGACATCTGCGCCTCCTGCGCGGTGCAGCCCGACTGCCTGCAGTACGCGCTCGACATCGGCGAGCAGCACGGCATCTGGGGCGGTCTCAACGAGATCGAGCGGCGCGACCTCCTGCTGCGCATGGCCCGCACCTGATCTGCAGTTCCCGGTCTGAAGTTCTGATCTATACCTGAGGCAGCCGCGACCCGGCGATGCGCAGGTCCCCCCGCCTGCGAGTGACACCCGTGCCGTCCAGCCGGGCCAGCAGGGCCAGGGCGTACTTGCGGGTCGTGCCCCAGGCGTCGCGGACCTCGGCCACCGTCACCCCTTCGGGCTTGTCGGCCAGCAGCCGGGCCACCACCCGCGCCGCCTCGGTGACCGCGTCCGCCCCGAAGTGGATGCCGCCGCTCTCGACCAGCCGGCCCTGCCTCACCAGCAGGCGCAGCTCCTCGCCGCCGACGCCGTCGGGAGCCGGCGGCGCGAACGGAGCGGCCTCGGCCGCCTTCACGAACGGGTGGTCGGCCAGCGGATCGGTGCCGCCGGCGGGCCGGGCCCGCCCCTCGACCGAGTCGATGCCCTCCAGGGTGTCGATCACAGCCCGCTCGAAGTCATCGAGCCCGGCCAGGTCGAGGCCGAGCGGCCCGGCCGCCGTCACCGCCTCGGTCAGCCGCCCGCCGGTCTGCTCCAGGTGTTCGGGCGCCACCGCCCACCGTCCCAGGTCGGCCGGGCGGGCGATCCCGGTCATCCGCTCCAAGCGAGCCGCGTCGATGCGGCCCCGCTCCGCGATGATCCGGTCCACTGAGCGGTCGGGCCGGGCCCTGGACGCGGGCAGCACCGGCTCCACATCGAGAACCTCGCCACCCCCGACCGTCTCGGACCGCCCCGACTCGCGCAGGATGAACCGGTCGCCCATGCAGAGCGGCAGACGCAGCGGCAGGTGCAGGCGGACGAGCCCGGTCCTCCCCGGCTCGATGGCCGTCGGCCCCAGCACCCGCAGCCGCACCGGATGCTCGCCCGACCCGATGTAGGCCACGTAGGCGCCCCGCCGAGTGACCGGATGGTCGAGCGAGGCCAGCACCGACAGCTCGGCATCGATGGTGTCGGTGGCGTGCCACTGCTCGGCCCTCACCACGGCATCTCCCCGGGCCACGTCGCGGTGGCCCGCCCCCACGAGGTTGACCGCCACCCGGTTGCCGGGACCGATCCGGTCGCACTGCTGGTACAGGCTCTGGAGGGCCCGCACCCGCACGCCGCGCCCGGCGGGAAGCAGCGTCAGGGTGTCGTCGGCGGTGAGCGCTCCGCCGGTCAGCGTGCCGGTCACCACCGTGCCGGAGCCCTTGATGGCGAAGGCCCGGTCCACCCAGAGCCGGGGCCGGTGGCGGTCGGCTGCGGTGGGGGTCAGGGCCAGCAGGCCGTCCAGCGCGTCGACGAGGGCGTCGATGCCGGTCCCGGTCACCGCGTCGGTGGCCACGATCGGCGCGTCGGCCAGGAACGTGCCCGCCACGTGCTCGGCCACGTCGAGGCGGGCCAGCTCCACCAGGTCGTCGTCGGCCTCATCCGTCTTCGTGAGGGCCACCAGCCCGTGGCCGAGGCCGAGCAGCTGCAGGATCCGCAGGTGCTCCTCGGACTGCGGCTTCCATCCCTCGGTGACGTCGACCACGAACACGCAGGCGTCCACCCCGCTCACCCCGGCCAGCATGTTCTTGAGGAAGCGGACATGGCCGGGCACGTCGATGAAGGCGATCTGCCGTCCCGACGGCAGCGGCATCGACGCGAAGCCCAGGTCGATGGTTAGGCCCCGCTCCTTCTCCTCGGCCAGCCGGTCGGGGTCCGTGCCGGTGAGGGCCCGCACCAGGGTGCTCTTGCCGTGGTCGACGTGGCCGGCGGTGGCGACTACGTGCATCGGCGCCGATCAGGCCGCCGATCCGGCGACTTCGCGCAGCGCCGCGGCCACCTCGGCGTCGTCGTCGGGGTGGACGGTGCGAAGGTCCACGACGGTGGCGCCGTCGACGACCCGGGCGATGATCGGGCGGGGCCGCGACCTCAGCCGGCTCACATGGTCGCCGGTCGTGGCCACCCCCACCGACTCGATCTCGACGCCGGGCAGGGTGCCCCCTCCGGGCGTGGCCGCGGTGCTCACCGCCTGCAGGCCCTCGTAGGCGCCGAGGCGCTCCCGGAGCTGTGCGGGAGTGATCGCCGCCATGCGCCAGAAGTCGATGGCCTGGCCGTCCTGGCGCAGGTAGGCCAGCGCGGTGTGCTGCAGTGCGGCCAGCACCAGCGACCCGGGCCGCAGAGCCCGGGCCAGCCGATGGCGGCGGCAGGCCTCGACCAGGTCGGCCCGCCCGGCGATGATGCCGGCCTGGGGTCCGCCCAGGAGCTTGTCGCCGGAGAACGTCACCAGCGC
Source organism: Acidimicrobiia bacterium (assembly GCA_022828135.1). Lineage (GTDB taxonomy): Bacteria > Actinomycetota > Acidimicrobiia > Acidimicrobiales > Aldehydirespiratoraceae > Aldehydirespirator. The sequence continues at coordinate 124,608 of JAJEJB010000032.1, forward strand.
CGCGCCGGCCTCGAGCGTCTGGCGGGCGGCCGGCTCCCGGTCCAGCCACGGCGGCGGTCCGCTGTCCAGCCACGGGCAGCGGCTGTCGAGCAGCCCCGAGCCGATGTCGGCCAGCAGCGGCGGTCCCAGGTCGGCAAGCTCCGACGTGCTGGGAGCCTCGGTGTAGCCCACCACCCGGAAGTTCGACTGGTGCACCTGCACCACGACGGCCACATCGTTGTCGGGATCGGCCACCGCGACGGCGAAGTCGTCCCGGCGGGTGCGGTTGGTGGTCCCGACCTCCACCAGCCGGGCGCCTGACCAGGCCATCACATCGGGCACCCTGAACCCGCCGCCGATCTCCACCAGCTCGCCTCGGGAGACCACCGCGTCGCGGCCCTCGGCCAGCGCGGCCAGCACCAGCATCACCGCCGAGGCGCAATTGTTCACCGCCATCGCGGCCTCGGCCCCGCAGGCCCGGGCCAGCAGCGCGGGCGCGCCGGCCTGGCGGTCGCCGCGCTCGCCGGTCTCGAGGTCCAGCTCCAGGTTCGAATAGTCGGCGCCCTGGCTCCAGGCCATCGGTGCCCGGCCCAAGTTGGTGTGCAGCAGCACGCCGGTCCCGTTGATGACCGGCGCCAGCAGGCGCCGGCGGATGGCGCGGGCCCGATCCTCGGCCGAATCGGGGTCACCGGCCGCGATCGCGGCCCGGGCCGCGTCCACCAGAAGCGGATGGGGCAGGTCGACGCCGGCCAGCGAGCGGGCTAGCCGGTCGACGGAGGGCGGTCGATCCTGGGTCGGCACGTCGGCACAAGGCTAGGCATCCTGGCCAGCGGTCAATACGGGGCGATGCCCATACGCTGGGGGCGTGTTCGTCCTGCTGCTCCTAGCGCTGCTCTGCGTGCCGCTGCTGGAGCTGTATGTGATCATCCAGGTGGCCGGCGGGATGGGGACCGGTCAGACCATCGTGCTGTTGATCGTGGTCTCGGTGGTGGGGGCGTGGATGGTGCGCCGCTCCGGGTTGGGTGTGCTCAACCAGATCCGGGCCCGCCTGGGCCGTGGCGAGCTGCCCGCCGCGGAGTTGGTGGACGGGTTGCTGATCCTGGTGGCGGGCGCGTTGATGCTCACGCCCGGTTTCATCACCGACGCGGTCGGGCTGCTGCTTCTGTTCTTTCCCACCCGCGTGCTGGTGAGATCGCTGCTGATGCGCCACTTCTCCAAGAGGATCACCGTCGGGGGATGGTCGGCGGGGACCGGCGGGCGAGGCGGCTTCGGCTTCGGCTACAGCTACGGCGGTCCCGGCGGGTTCGACGGCGGTCCCGATGTCCGGGACGTCAACGAGGTGCGCGAGATCCGCGACAGCCGGCAGAGCAGTGAGGACTCAGATGGAGATTGACCCCGGCACAACCGCAACCGTGGACCAAGTGCTCACCACCACCCGCGCCGTGCGGCGGCGCCTCGACCTGGAGCGCCCTGTTGACGATGAGATCATCCTGGACTGCATCGACGTCGCGGAGCAGGCTCCCACGGGAAGCAATCAGGGCAGCCGGCGCTGGCTCATCGTGCGCGACCCCGAACTCAAGCAGCGGCTGGCCGACCTCTATCGCGAGGTGATCGGCAATCGCATGATCGAGGCCCGCGACCGCCTGGCCGGCACCGGGGACCCGCGTGAGCGGTCCATGCTCTCGTCGGGGCACTTGGCCGAGCACCTGGGCGAGGTGCCGGTCATCGTCATTCCGGTGATCCTCGGCCGCCACGACGGCAGCGGCCGTCCCGGCCTGTTCGACTCGGTGATCCAGAGCGGCTGGAGCTTCTGCTTGGCTCTGCGGGCCAGGGGCCTGGGCACGGCCTGGACCACCGCCGGCCTGGCCAAGGCCCCCGAGATCAAGGAGTTGCTCGGCATCCCCGAGGACGTGACCGAGATCGCCATGTTCCCGGTGGCCTGGACCGTCGGCACCGACTTCAAGCCGGCCCGGCGGCATCCGGCCCGCGAGATCGCCTACTTCGACGGCTACGCCCGCACCTACGAGCGGGGGCCCAGCGACCCGGTGCGCATCGCCGACGGTCCCGGCACCGTTGTGGAGGTGGACATCCGGGCCGAGCCGGCCGCAGTGTGGGCCGAGGTGACCGACATCAACCTGCCGGCGCGGTTCTCCGAGGAGTTCCAGGGGGCTGAGTGGACCGATGGCGACGACGGCCCAGCGCTTGGAGCCCGCTTCGTGGGCCGCAATCATCACCCGGCCCGGGGGGACTGGGAAGCCCAATGCTTCGTGGACGTGTTCACCGAGCAGGTCGCGTTCGGCTGGTGCACCAGCGACATCGGCAATCCAGGTGCCCGCTGGCGCTTCGAACTCGAATCCGTAGTGGGCGGCACCCGGCTGCGCTTCCGGGGCATCCTCGGTCCCGGCCCCTCCGGGCTCGACGAGATCATCTCACCCCGCCCCGACCTGGAGCCTCGCATCATCGACCGGCGGGTGGCCGAGCACCGGGCCAACATGCAGCGGGTGGTGGAGGGGATCAAGGCCCACATCGAGCAGGGGCCGGGACCCTGAGCGTGAGCCGCCCGTGAGGACCTCGGTCCAGCTCACTGCCGACGCGGGCCCGTGGCCCGAGTCGGTCGACTTCGTGACGGGAGCCGAGGCCCTGGGCGTGGATGCGGTGTGGGTCGCCGAGGCGTGGGGGTCCGACGCGGCCTCACCGCTGGGCTACCTCGCGGCCCGAACCGAACGGGTGACGCTGGGCGCGTCCGTGTTCCAGGTCGGGGTCCGCTCGGCGGTGATGACGGCCCAGACCGCGCTCACCCTCAACGAGCTGTCGCAGGGGCGGTTCGTGCTGGGGCTGGGAGTGTCGGGACCGCAGGTGATGGAGGGTCTGCACGGAGTGGGCTTCGCCGATCCGCTGGGCCGCATGGCCGAGACGCTCGACGTGATCGCGCAGGCCTTCGCCGGTGAGCGCATCGCCTATACGGGCCGTCATCTGCGGCTTCCCCTGGCCGGCGGGGAGGGCAAGTCGCTGCGCCTGTCGATCCGGTCAGGGACGGCCCCGCCCGTGTATCTGGCCTCGATGCTGCCGAGGATGCTGGAGCTGACCGGCGAGCGGGCCGACGGCTGGCTCGGCACCAGCTTCGTGCCCGAGGGTGCCGAGGACGCCTATTTCCGTCATCTGCGAGCGGGCGCGGCCCGGGCCGGGCGGACCCTCGACGACATCGACATCTGCCAGGGCGCCGAGGTCGCCTTCGCCCGCGACGAGGCTGAGCTGGCCGCCATGATCGACGCCCGCCGGGCCGGGCTGGCCTTCAGCCTCGGCGGCATGGGCTCGGGCCGTTCCAACTATTTCAACTCCGCCTATTCCCGCCAGGGCTTCGCCGATGTCGCGGCCGAGTCGCAGCGCCTGTGGCTGGCCGGCGACAGGCAGGGCGCGGCCGCGGCGATCCCCGACGAGATGGTGCTGGCCACCACCCTCATCGGCACCGTCGAGATGGTGCGGGACCGTTTGGCCGGGTGGGCCGCCGCCGGGGTCGACACCGTGCGCCTGTACCCGGCCGGCGACACCGTGGATGAACGCCTCGACACTCTGGGCCGGGCTCTCGACCTGGTCCCGTAGCCGCGAGGGGTGTCCGGCTGCGGGTCGGTGCGCTGACATACTGGGTCCGGTGCAAGATGGAAGCTGACCGCGGTTCGAGGCCCGTGATGGGCATGTCGCTCGGGTTGGCGGTGGCCAGGCGGGCGCTGTTGCTGGCCCTGGTGGCGCTGCTGGTCGCCGTGGTGGCTCTGGTGGCCGCGTTCGTGGCCGACTCCGGCAGCGACGACGCGGCCGACGGCGTCGACACTGCCGACCTTGCGGAGGCGCGAACCGCGGCGGCTGCGGCTCAGGCCAGTGCCGAGGACGCGGCCATCATGTCCGCCGCGTCGGCGGCCAAGGCCGACGAGGCGGCCGTCGTGGCCCAGGAGGCGGTCGTGATGGCCCAGCAGGCTGCGGCCGCGGCCGAGGCGGCCGCTGCTCAGGCCGCCGCGGCGGTGGAGGCCCTCGCCGCGGCCCAGGCCGCCGCCGAGGTTGACACGCAGCCGGCGGAGACGCCGGGCGAAGCGACCGACGCTGAGACGATGGATGCTACGGGGACCGACACAGCCGGCGCCACCGATGAGGTTGAGGAGACAGCCGAGCCCGCCGCCGAGACAGATGCGGGCGACACCGACGCGGCCACGGACACCGAGGACGCCGGCGCCTCCGACACGGGCGACGACCAGTCCGGGGAAGCGTCGACGGACGGAGCCGGCGCCGCGCCGGACGACGCGCCCGAGCCGGCCGTGTCCCTTCCCGGTGAGCCTTACGAGTTCGGCCCACCCGCAGGCGCGCCGCTCGCGGTGGTGGGCGTCTCCCACGACAGCGTGCTGAACGTGCGCGACGTGCCTGCGGGCGAGATCGTCGCCGTGCTGGACAACCTGATCAACGTGGCCGGCAGTCCGGCCCTCAACGTTCGTCAGCCGGGCTACTACGAGCTCATCGCCACGCTCGACCTGAATCGGGGCCTGTTCGCCACCGGCAACACCCGCAAGCTGCCTACGACGGTCTGGCACGAGATCCGCATGGCCGACGCGGTGGGATGGGCCAGCAGCGCCTTCCTGTCGCCGTTGGGCGCTACCTCGGACGCCACCGCCGAGATTGTCGCCGTCCTGGGCGAGTCGCCCGCCGCGCCGACGCTGGAGGAACTGGCCCGGCTCGTCGCTGAAGCGGTGGCCTCCGACGATCCGCCGTCTCGCATCGTCGTGTCGGGCGCCCCCGTCATCGGCGATCTCGCCGAGATCACGGTCGACGTGCTGGGCCTGCCCGACGACGCCGTTCGCGGTTTCCGGCTGCAAGTCTTCGCCCAACAGGATTCCGAGTCAGATCTGTTTACGCTCAGGACCGTGGAGAGCACGACGATCTGCGACAGCCACCGAGGCGTGAGCGAAGAAGGCCTCTGCAACTAGTGGCAGTGGCAACCGGGGTCGGCGGCGGGCCTTCGGGTTCGGTGATTCCTGCTCATGGCGATCGGCAGGTCGGCGATCCGTGGGAGGCCATCGAGGCCTGCTACACCGCCGGCTGGACCGACGGCCTGCCCGTAGTTCCACCCACCGAGCCGCTGGTCGCCGCGATGCTGGCCGGCGGGGTCTGGGCTGCCGACGAGGTGCTGCTCGACGACCCGTGGCGAGGAATGGCCGTCACTGCCCGCAAGGCTGCGGTCAACGCGGTGATGGCCGGCTGCTTACCGGAGTACTTCCCGGTGGTGGGCGCGACGCTGCAGGCCATGAGCGCCCCGGAGTTCGCGTTGCATGCCGTGGCGGCCAGCACCGGCGGGGCTGCGGTGCTGGTTGCGGTCAACGGGCCGATCCGCGACGAGATCGGGATCCACTACAAGGAGAACCTCTTCGGGCCCGGGTTCAGGCCCAACGCCACCATCGGCCGCACCGTCCGGCTGGTGCTGCGCAACTGCCTCGCGGCCATACCCGGAGCGCTGGACAAGAGCACTCAGGGCTGGCCCGGCAAGTACGCCGTCTGCTTCGCCGAGGACGAGGTGACGTGCCCCTGGGAGCCGTTCCACGTCTCCCGGGGATATGAGCCGTCACAGAGCACGGTCACGATCATGGCCGCCGAGTCCGGTCACAACGTCGTCAACCACGCCTCCTCGGACGTGTCCGAGTTGCTCGGAACGTTCGCCGATGCCATGGCCGCCTTCGGTTCGCTCAGCTCGGGCCGCTCGCTGATCGTGTTCGCGCCCGAGCACGCCCGCAAGATCTCGGCCTCCGGCTGGAGCCGGTCCCAGGTTCAGGAGTACCTGTTCGAGCACTCGGCTCGCTCGTTCGCCGACGTCAAGCGGGGTGGCAAGGTGGAGCCGTCCGGTTTCGTGGAAGGGTTCGACCCGGTGTGGTGGATGAGGTCGGACCCGACCGTGCTTCCCGGCGACGAGGACATCCTGGTACGGCGGGGGACCGGCCCGGACGACATCTCGCTGATGGTCGGCGGCGGCGACGCCGGCGGGCACTCGGCGTTCTTCCCGACATGGAGCCGGGACCGCAGCGTCCCGCTGGTAACGCAGGAGATAATCACCCCATGACGGTCACCCTCGTCGATCCGACCCTGGCTCCGGCCGGCGCAGGCCGAGATCTCGCAGCCCGTCCTACCAACCTGGACGGGGCGGTGCTCGGGCTGGTCAACAACGGCAAGACCCGCGGCCGCGAGATCCTTCAGCGGGTGGCGGACAACCTCGCGGCCAGGCACGGGATCCGGGGCACGATCCTGGTGACCAAGCCGGACTCGAGCTTCCCGGCCGCTCCGGAGGATGTCGAGATGCTGGCCGCCGACGCCACTGCCATCATCGCGGCGATCGGCGATTGAGGCAGCTGCTCGTCGGGCAGTGTGCTCGACGCCGTCCGGTTCGAGGAGCTCGGCCTGCCCGCGGCCGCCATCGTGACCGAGCCCTTCACGACCACCGGCAAGGTAATGGCCGAGCTGCAGGGCTTCGCCGACTACCCGTTCGCCACCGTCCCGCATCCGATCGGCAGCCTCTCGGAGGATCAGGTGACGGCTCTGGCCGACGCGGTCACGCCCGCGGTCGAGAGTCTCCTGCTGCGCGGCGAGGCCGGCCCCGTCGCCGTCGCCGATGCCGAACCGGGGAGTCTCGACGCGGTGGTGGAGTCTTTGGCTGTAGCCCTCCGGGCTGACCGAGCCGATCTAACCGCCGAGCAGTCCGGGAGCCACATCACCTTCAGGCTCCACATTCCCGACGAGGCGTGTGCCGAATGCGTGATGCCGTCTTCAATGCTGGTCCCGATGTTCCAGCACCGTGTCGACCAGGAACTCGGTCCCGGATTGACCGTTGAGTTGGAGGACCCCCGAACTTCTGTGAATTAGCCACCCGTGAGGTGGATCGTCGACAGAAGTTCCTATGGGCAGCCCGTCAGGCGTCGGCGGCGTCCACCGCGTCGAGCGCGGCTACGGCGGCCTCCAGCATTCGGGCGCTGCATCCGGCCATCTCCACCGGCGGCACATGCTCCTCAGACAGGGCTTGGGCCGCCGACTTGAAGGCCTCGGCGGCCGGGCCGTCGCCCAGCACGGCAGGCTCGCCGGTGTCGAAGCCGTCGGCCACTGCAGCCTCGAGAGGGATGCGGCCCAGCAGCGGCACCCCGACCTCCGCGGCGAGGGCCTTGCCCCCTCCCGAGCCGAACACGGCGTGATGCCCGCCGTCGGGGGTGGCCAGGTAGCTCATGTTCTCGATCACGCCCACGATGCGCAGGTAGTTCTTGCGGCCCATGTCCACCACTCTGGCCGCCACTTTCTGGGCAGCCGTCGCCGGGGTGGTCACGATGATCATCTCGGCTCGCGGCAGCATCTTGGCCAGGCCCATCTGCACGTCTCCGGTTCCGGGCGGCATGTCGATCAGCAGGTAGTCGAGGTCGTCGCTCCAGCGGACGTCCTCGCAGAAGTGCTGCACGGCCCGGTTGAGCATCAGCCCTCGCCACATCAGCGCCGAGTCCTCCCGGTCCACCAGGAAGCCCATCGACACTACTTCGAGGCGTCCTTCGCCGATGGTCCGGGTGAGGGGAATGATCTTGCCGTCGAGGGAGCGCAGATCGCCGTCGACGCCCAGCATCCGGGGCAGTGAGTAGCCCCAGATGTCGGCGTCCATCACGCCGACGTTGAACCCTTGCGCGGCCAGTGCCGCGGCCAGGTTGGTGGTGACCGTGGACTTGCCCACGCCGCCCTTGCCGCTGGCCACCATCAGCACCTTGGTGGTGGGCGGGATGGCGGTGTCCGGCACGCGCTGCGACACGTTGAAGCGGGCCTTGGCCATGGCCGCGGCCTTCTCGTCGGCGGTGAGCTCGGCCCACACGATGCGCACCTTGGTCACGCCGGGAAGGGACTCCAGCCGGGCCTTCACGTCCTTCTGGATCTGAGCCCTCAGCGGGCAGCCCGAGGTGGTGAGAGCGATCTCAATGCGGATCACGCCGTCGTCGGACACCTGCGCCCCCCGGGCCATGCCCAACTCCACCAGGTTGCTGCCCAGCTCAGGATCGACCACGCCCCGCATCATGTCCATCACGGCCTCGGCCGTCGGTGCGGTCGTGGTCACAGCCCCGATGCTACCGTGGTGCCTGTCGGGCCGATCCGGCCCTCCGGTAGCCGCGCCGGCCGCCGCTCGCTAGGTTGGCACCAACCCAGTCGCCCGCACCCACCAGCGCACGGGGAGCCATCATGATCACACTCACCGATAAGGCGTCGACCAAGGTGTCGGAGCTCATCAAGGCCGAGGGGGAGGATGGCCTCGCCCTGCGGGTGGCCGTGCGCCCCGGCGGCTGCTCGGGATTCTCCTACGAGATGTACTTCGACACCGACATAGTCGACGGCGATACCAAGGCGACCTTCGGCGACGTTCAGGTGGTGGTGGACCCGTCGTCGGCCATGCTGCTCGACGGGGCCACGCTCGACTACTCCGACGGGTTGCAGCAGGCCGGGTTCTCAATCGACAACCCCAATGCCCAGCGCAGCTGCGGCTGCGGCCAGAGCTTCAGCTAGCGCTCTCATTCCCCGGGCCGGCCGGGGCGTTCCAGCGGCCGGTGTCCAACGCGCCTCGATCTAGCCTGCGGTTCGATGGTTGCCGCGTCCGCTGATCCTTTCGAACTGATCGTCGACGGCGCTGTGGTGCTGGTGGCCGCCGAGAGTCTCACGCTGCTGGACGTGCTGCGTGAGCAGCTCGGGGTGCGCTCGGTGAAGGACGGGTGCAGCCCCCAGGGTCAGTGCGGTTGCTGCACGGTGCTGGTGGACGGTCAGCCCCGGGTGGCCTGCGTCACGCCGGCCCGGCGGGTGGCGGGTCGGGCCATCACCACGCTCGAGGGCCTCGACGTCCAGGTGCGTGACGGCTGGGCCCGAGCCTTCGCGGCCACCGGCGGTAGTCAGTGCGGGTTCTGCACGCCCGGGATCATCTGCCGTTTCGCAGGTCTGCAGGCCAAGCGTGCCGACCACGACGACCGGGATGCGGCGGCCCGGGCTCTGGCCGCCCATCTCTGCCGCTGCACCGGCTGGCAGCCCATCCTCGACGCCTGGCAGGCCTACCCCGGGTTCGCTGCGGGAATGGCCGGTGCCGCTACCGACCCGGATTCTGGCCAAAGGGCCGCGGCGGACCTGCGTGCGACGATTGAGGGGTCCACGCCTCAGTCCACCGGTCCCCATGTGTCCCTCGGGACCGGCGGCTTCGCTGACGACACGGCCCCGGCGGACGCCCTCGTGGCCGTGCGGGCCGGTCCGGACGCGAGTGCGGCCGACGAGCACGGCTGGGTGGTTGCTGAGACTGCCGCCGAAGCGCGAAGTCTCGCCGGGCAGATTCCGGGCCGGCGCACCACGGCCAGCTGGGAGCCGCCGCTGGAAGTGCCTCCGGGCGACTGGGCTGTCACCCTGTGCACGAGCTGGGTGGAGCCCGGCTACCTGGAGACCGACGCGGCTTGGTGCGAGCCCGGCGGCGAACCGGCCTCGCCGCTCGGCAACGGCGGCGCGTTCGGTGGGAAGCTCCACTCTCCGGTGGCGGAGGCCGCCCGCCTTCTCGCCGACCGTCACGGTCGGCCGGTGAGGGTGCTGTGGTCCCGCCCGGACACGGTCGAGCTCGGCCCCAAGCGCCCCCCGATCGCCGCGGGGGTTCGCTCCGATGGCAGCGGCGAGATGGTCGTGGCCCGAACCCCGGGAGTCGCCGAGACGATCCGGGCCTACGCGCCGGATCTGAACGTGACCGAGGTCGACCTGCCGGGCCCGCCCACTTCGGTGCAGGTTCGGGGCGCGGGCTGGGCCGAGGCGGCGGTGCTGCTGGCCGCGGCCCGGGGCGAGCCGGGTTGGATCACCTGTCCCGGCGGGGGATCGGCTACGGCTGCGGTGGATGGCGACGGCTCGATCAGTGTGGAGGTGCGGGCCGGTCGAGTCCTGGATGAGACCGTGCTGCGCTCCTATTGCACGGGTGCGGCTCACATGGCCTATTCGTGGGTGACCAGTGAGTCGCTCGGTGTCGATCCCGCTGGGGTGGTCCACGATCTGACCGTGCGCTCCTTCGGGATAGTCAGCGCGGCCAAGATGCCGGCCGTGCAGGTCGACGTGCTCGACGACGGCTCCGAGCCGGTGAACGGCAGCGACGCCGTGTTCGCGGCGGTGGCCGCCGCGGTGTGGATCGACCGGGGGCTGTCGCCTACCTGGCCGACCGGATCTTCGACTGGAGCTTAGAGCGCAGCGACGGCGGCTCGGGCCGGTGCGGGTAGCCGGTCTCGGCCTCCTTGCGGGCCAGCTCCAGATACTCGTTGGGGCCGTCGCCATCCCGGTTGGCTGCGTCCGAGTCCACCTTCAGGAAGCTGCCCAGTGCGGCGGCCAGGAGCCCGCTGCCGAGCAGCACCACCACCGGGAACACCACCACCAGCACGATCACCAACACCACCGCTCCGGCCATGTCGCCATCATACCGATCGGGTCAGGGCCGGACTTCTGTGAAGCCGGCCGCGCTGAAGTCACCGTCGAACGCGAGCGCTTCGGTGATCCGCTCGCGCCGCATGATCTCGAAGCTGGTGGCGTCGACATAGGAGTAGTGCCGCTCGTCATGGCGAGCAAGCCACTCCCATGCCCGCTCGTCTATGGCCGAGTCGACTACTGCTACCGACACACGCGGCGACTGGCGGAGCATGGTGATGAAGCTGAGGGAGTGCGTATGGCCGGCGCGGCGCTTCAGCCATGTCCAAGTCTCTCCTGCCACCAGATTGGAGGTCCGGAGGGGTCCGTGCCCGTCGCGCCACAATCGCGCGGCATCGGGGTGACGGCGATCTGCGGGAACGAGCAGACCGATCCAGAAGGACGTGTCGACGAACCTCACAGTTCGGTCCCGTAGATCACCGCGTCGAGATCGTCGTCCGGTTCAACATCCACGCTGCCCACGAGAGCATCAAAGGGATCCGTGAGTGCCTCAGGCCCATCGCCGAGAGCCGACCTGACGGCGTTTCTCATCAGCGCTGATCGCGAGACACCCAGTCGAGCAGCCGCAGCCGACAGAGCGTCGTCGATGTCTTCATCAAGGTATAGCTGTATACGCCTCATAGATGGAGTATACACCATCGACATTGTTCAGCCCACGCGGGCGATGAACCAGTGCCGCGGCACGGCAGCCGGGAGCCAGCCGTCGGCCGGGTTGGGGTTGAAACCGATGTCGGTGTCCCGGGGGATCTTCGGTCTGATGCCGAAGTCGGACACTTCGGCGAGAAGGAAGTCCTTGCCGACGGCCAGCGTTACCGAGATCCTCCTGCGGGGATCGACGCCGAAGGCCTCGGAGGCGGGCTGCCACCGGAAGGTGTCGCCGTCTGTAGACCAGCCCACCCAAAGTTCGTCCGCCCGGTAGTCGCCGTGGCCACCGTGGGTGTAGGTGCGGCCTGCTTTTCGCACCCGTGTCCTCATGAGGCCTGGCTCCTCCTTTGCGCTCCGGCCCGTCAAGCCCGCGACCACTACTCCTGCTTGTCCGGCCGTGAAGCTGCTGAGGTTCTTGACGTCCTCTTTGAGTGCGACCGTCACTTGGCCGTCCTGGTAGCGGATGCGATCGATCCGCATCCCCTTGCGGGTGCGGCCTGCGGCCCACAGGGCTCCCTTGCCTCCGCCGGTGGCCCACAGTTCCACGGAGCCCAACGGTTCCTCGGCCCATGCGAGTCCATCGGTGGAAGTGAGAAGGGCCTCCCATTCGCCCTGCGTCGCCAGCACGATTCCCTCGGCTGAGACTGCGCCGATGACCTTGTAGGCCCATCGCTCGTACTCGGCGGCCAAGGGCAGGGAGGGGCCATCTCCCGCGTAGATCCTGATGGCCGTTTCTTGTCGCCTACGCAGCAACTCGTGCTGCCTGGTCGAGAGCCCCAGGTCCTCTGAGGACATCTCCAGTTCCTGCAGACGCCAACGATCACGGCCACGCCGGACGGGCTCGTCCGCGGGCGGGAGTTCGGCGAATGTCAACGTGAAGCCGTTCCGCGACGGCGTCCAGTTCAATAGGTCCTTCCCGGCGGGCACCAGGCCCCGATCGGTCAGCAGCGCTTCCAGATTCAGTCTCGTGGTCGTGCGGGCGACGACGATGAGGCGGTCGCCCGATGCCAGGGCTTCGAGCACGGCCGACTCCTCGATCGCGTACGGCGGCAGCGGCTCGGATCTCTGAGGCACCTCGAGGGTCGCCTCGGTCCAACTCGAGCCGTGATCGTCGGAGAACCACACCTCGCGCCCGACGTTCTCGTGCGGGTCGCGGGTGACATCCCAGCCGAAGGCAACCCAGCGGTCACCGGTGATGTCGATACTTGCATCGGCGTCGGAGCTGAGGTCGGCCACGTGGAAGCCGTCCGGGAGTGACAGCTCGGACCACTCGCCGCCGTCCGCGGTCATGATCAGGCGGATCGGCACCTCAGGGCCCCGGTAGAGGCTCTGCAGCACCCGGCCACCCCCGGCGGACTCGAAATGCTGGAACTCGTCGAACTTGCCGAGGTCGGGTCTGAACTCGGTCCAGATCAACGGACTCACGGCTGGGAGCGTAGGCGGGACGCGATGCTGCCAATGTCGGAGCTGTCTAGGGTGCGGTGATGCATCAGCTCATCGGGGGGCAGCGCCGGCTGGGGCAGGGCGTTGACCCGCTGGCGGTGGTCGAGCCGGCCACCGGTGAGGTGCTGGCCGAGATCGACACCGCCGCGCTCACCGACGTGGACGACGCCGTGGCCGCCGCCAATGAGGCCGCGCCGGAGCTGGAGCGGCTGAGCTTCTTCGAGCGGGCCGACCTGTTGTGGGCCACCGCCGACCGCCTCGAAGCCGGCGCGGCGCCTCTCGCCGAGCAGTTGGCCCGCGAATCGGGCAAGGCGCTGGCCGCCGAGGCGGTCGACGAGCTGTCCGAGTCGGCCGACATCTTCCGGCTGGCCGCCGAGGAGATCAAGCGGCTGGAGACCCATGTGCTGCCCAGCGTCGATCCCCGCAAGCGGGTGTTCACCCATCGCAAGCCCAACGGCGTGTACGCGCTGGTCACGCCGTGGAATTTCCCCATGAACATCCCCGCCGAGCTCCTGGCCGCCGCGCTGGCGGCCGGCAATCCGGCCGTGATCAAACCCTCGGAGAACGCCCCGCTGTCCGCGCTGGCTCTGGCCGAGGCCGTGGCCGGCGCCGGTTTCCCGACGGGAGCGGTGTCGGTGGTGATGGGCCGGGGGGACGTCGGTCAGGCTCTGGTCTCGCATCCCGGTGTCCACGGCGTCGGGTTCGTGGGCTCGCAAGCAACCGCCGCGGCCATCGTGGCCGCGGCGGGCATGAAGCGCACCATCATCGAGGCGTCGGGCAACGGCCCCCAGATCGTGTTCGATGACGCCGACCTCGAGGCCGCGGCCGACGCGGCGGTGTTCGGCGCCCACTTCGTGGCGGGCCAGTGCTGCGTGGCCACCGAACGCCTGCTGGTGCACGACTCGGTGCATGACGCCGTGGTCGACCTGCTGGTCGACCGGGCCGCCGCCGTCACCCTCGGCGATCCGCTGGACGACGCCACCCTGATGGGTCCGCTCAACAACGAGGTCGTGGCGGCCCGAATGGACGCCCACGTGACCGGTGCGACAGCCCAGGGTGCCCGGCTGCTTCTCGGAGGGCGCCGCGAGCCGGACCGTCCGACCGGGCTCTACTACGAGATGACCGTCATCGACGATGTGACCCCGGCCATGGACGTGTTCCGCCACGAGAGCTTCGGGCCGGTGATACCGGTGACCCGCTTCAGTACAGACGACGAGGCCTTCGCGCTGGCCAACGACTCCGACCTGGGCCTGCAGGCGTCGGTGTTCACTGCTTCGCTGAGCAGGGCCTATCGGGCCGTCGACGAGCTTCGCACCGGCACGGTGCTCGTCAACGAGGGGACCGCCTTCTGGGAGCAGCACCCGCCCTTCGGCGGGGCGTCGCGCACCGGCACGGGCTGGGGCCGCATCGGCGGCAAGTACACCATTCTCGACATGACCGACCTGCGCACCGCCATCATCGACACCGGTCGCTAGCTCTGACCGCTGGGAGGCGCGATCGTGTCGGCGATCAGCGCGTCGACGACGGCCTTCAATGCCTCGTCCTCGGTTGCGCCCTCCTCGAGTGCCTCGTGGTACACCGCGAGCTGGTGATCCGCCGAGGTGCCCCGCTGGCAGATCGTGCGGGTGTGCTTGATCTCGGCCACGCAGTCCAGGGCCTCGGCATCGGGTTGGACCAGCTCGATCAGTTCCTCCAGCAGGTCACTGAAGGGCACCAGCACGCTCCTGCCGAAGTCCATGAGCTCGCCGTTGATCCCGTAACGCTCCGCTCGCCACAGGTTCTCCGAGAGCAGGAAGTTGGCGTAGCTCCGCCAGCGGCGGTTCTCCTGCCTGAGCCGCCAGAGCATCCTCATCAGGCAGACGTACATGGCGGCCAACGCGATGGTGTCCTCCATCCTGGTGGGCAGGTCGGTGACCCGCATCTCCACGGTGGGATAGCGCTCCGACGGGCGGATGTGCCACCACACCATGGTGGAGTCCTCGATGATCCCGGCTCGCACCAGCACGTCGATGTGGCGCCTGAACTCGGACCACGAGGAGAACTTCTCCGGGAATCCGGTGCGGGGCAGAGCCTCGCCCACTGTCAGGCGGTAGCACTTGAGGCCGGTGTCGCGTCCCTCCCAGAACGGCGACGAGGTCGACAGGGCCAGCAGGTGGGGCAGGAAGTACGCGACCTGGTCCATCAGATCGATCCGCAGATCGGGATCCTCGATGCCGACATGGACGTGCAACCCGGAGATGAGCAGTCGCCGGGTCACGGCCTGCAGGTCGTCGGTGAGGACCCGGTAGCGCTCCTTGTCGGTGTACTGCTGCGAGAGCCACCTTGCGAACGGGTGGGACGAGGCGGCGATGGGCGCCATCCCGTATTCGGCGGCAGCCTCGGCCACCGCTTGGCGGAGCACCCAGATGTCGGCGCGGAGCTCCTTCAGGTTGGAGCAGACGTCCGTGCCGATCTCGATCTGGGAGTCGAACAGCTCCCTGGCCACCAGGCCGTGGCGCACGTTGGACACTGTCTCCAGCACGCCGGGAGGCTGCTTGGTGATGAGGGCCCCGGTCTCGCGCTCCACGAGCAGGTACTCCTCCTCGACGCCCATGGTCCACGCCGGTTCGTTCATTGCTCCTGCTCCTGTCGATGGTGGCTGCGAGACTAGCCGTGCCCCTCAACCCGCGAACACGGCCTCGGTGGTGAAGGTGATGCCCCGCTCGAGGGTCTTGTGTACCGGGCAGCGGCGGGCGATGTCGGCCAGGCGGGAGCGCTGGTCCTCGTCGAAGTCGCCCTCGATGAAGATCTGGCTGCGGACCCGGTCGATGTAGCCCGATGTCTCCGACTCGCAGTCGTCGCAGTCGTTGGCGTGGACCCGGTCGTGGGTGTAGCTGGCCGAGACCGAGTGCAGGTTCCAGCCCTTGCGCCGGCAGTACATCGACACGGTGATGCAGGTGCAGGCGGCCACCGACGACAGCAGCAACTCGTACGGGTTGGGTCCGGTGTCGGCCCCGCCCACGTCGGCGGGCTCGTCGGCGCGCCACAGGTGCGAACCGGATCTCAGTTCCACCGAGAACTCGGCGCCGGGCTCGATCTTGACATCCGCAGTGATGGTGGTCATGGCGCAAGCGTACGGCTGCGATACTGCAAGCCATGACCGCGGCCACCTACGAGCGCGACGGCCACGTCGCCACCATCACCTACAACCGCCCCGAGGCCCTCAACGCCGTCAACGGGGCCATGCGCCGGGCCCTGGACGAGGCGTGGGTGACCTTCCGTTCCGACACCGAGGCCTGGGTGGCCATCGTCACCGGGACGGGCCGGGCCTTCTGCGCGGGCGCCGACCTCAAGGACTCCGAGGGCTCGACGGGGGAGTGGCCGGGGTCGTTCTGGGAATGGCCCACCATCACCACCTTCGAGTCCGGGATGGAGATCTGGAAGCCCACCATCGCGGCGGTCAACGGTCCGTGCATCGGCTACGGGCTGACCGCGGTGCTGGCCTGCGACTTCGTCCTGGCCGGCGACCGGGCCACCTTCGCCTATCCCGAGGTCCGCATCGGCGTGCCCACCATCGTGGGGGCGTTGCGCCTGCCCGACCGGGTGGCCTGGCCCGACGCCCTGGAGCTTCTGCTCACCGGTGAGACCATCGACGCGGAGCGGGCCAGGGAGACCGGCCTGGCGTGGAGGGTCATACCCCACGACGATCTCATGGCCGAGGCCCGCAGCCTCGCCGACCGCCTGTGCGCCGGCGCGCCCCTGGCTGTGCGGGCCACCAACGAGATGGCCCGCCGGGGCCGGACCCTTGGATGGACCGAGGCGGTGCGCATGGGCGAGACCATGCGCCGGGTGGCGTCCGACACCGCCGACGCGGCCGAGGGGATAGCGGCCTGGCAGGAGGGCCGCCCCCCGAACTGGCAGGCCCGCTAGCGCGCCGGCCGGGACACCCCGTGGGGGGATGCCCCGGCCGGATCGAGCTTGAGCGCTAGCTCTTGGCGTTGGTGAGCTGGTCCTGGATCAGCAGGGCGAGGTCGCCGGTGTGGGGGATGAACTCGAGCCGGGCGTTGACCTCCGGCGGCGGGTAGATGCCCGGGTCCTCCAGGATCTCTTCCAGGATGAACGGCGTGGACGCCGCGTTGGGGCTGCCGTAGTAGGTCCAGTTGGTGAGCGCGGCACCGTTCTCGGCGTCGGTCAGGAAGTTGATCATGGCGTGCGCGGAGCACACGTTGTCGGCGTTGTGCGGGATGGCCATGGTGTCCACCCACCGCACGCCGCCCTCGGCGGGGATGGTGTAGACGTGGGTCTCGTAGGCGTCGGCCTCGAAGATCGACAGCGCGAAGCCGCCGCTCCAGCCGTGGGCCACGTCCACCTCGCCGTTGACCAGGTCGTCGCCGAAGGTGACCGAGTCGTACTTGAGCAGCCGGTCGTTGGTGGCCCTCAACACCTCGCCGGCTTCGCGGATGGCGTCCTCGTTCTGGCTGTTGATCACGTCGGCGATGCTGTAGCCGAGGTACTTGAGGGCGGCCGACACGTTCTCGGGGGCGTCGTCGAGCATCGAGATGCTGCCGGGGACCAGCGCCGCGGTGTCGGGATCGAAGATCACGGCCCAGGTGGACTCGCCGCCCAGCAGGTCGAGCACATCGTAGGTCAGGCCGATGCCGGTGGTGCCCCACTGGTAGGCCACGTGGTACAGGTGGTCGGGGTCGAAGGGCGGGTTGTTGAACTCGTCGGCGATGTTGGCCGAGTTGGGGATGGCGTCGTAATTCAGCTCCAGCAGCAGCCCCTCGCGGCGCATGGTGTCGACCATGTAGTCCGAGGGCACGATGAGGTCGTAGATGGCCGCTCCGGACTCGACTTTGGTCAGCATCTCCTCGTTGGACTCGTATGTCGTGTAGTCCACGTTGATGCCGGTCTGCTCCTCGAACGCGGCCAGCAGCTCCTCGTCCATGTACTCGGCCCAGTTGTAGAAGGCCAGGTCGCCGTCGGTCTCGCCCGGCGCGCAGGCCGCCGCGCCGGTCGCCTCCTCGACCGGGGCCGCGGTGGTGGCGGGCGCCTCGGCCTCGGCCGGCTCGGCCGCCTCGTCGTCGCCGCAGGCCGCCGCGACGAGCGCGGCTGCACCGATGGTCGCGGCGAGCAGCACGAGCCGTGAACGCCTGCCGCGGCGCATGGATCCCTTGCCGCTCGATACGGCCGCTGTTCTTGCTGACATGGATGTCTCCCTCCTGGGTTCGTTGGAACCGTTGAACTAGTTGAACTATAGGACCTGGGTCTGCCGGCCCGCCCCTGCTCGGCGCCGCTGCAGCGCCAGCGAGCCCAGCACCAGCGCGATCGACGCGGTGAGCATCAGGGTGGAGATGGCGTTCAGCTCGGGCGTGACGCCCCGGCGGATGCTGCTGAACACGTACACCGGAAGGGTGGTCGAGCCCGGACCGGACACGAAGGCCGAGATCACGACATCGTCGAGCGACAGGGTCAGCGCCAGCAGCCCACCGGCCGCGACGCCGGGCATGATCAGCGGCAGGGTGACCCTCCTGAACGTCTGCCACCCAGTCGCGTACAGGTCGCGGGCGGCCTCCTCCAGCGTCCGGTCGAACTGGTCGAGCCTGGCCCGCACCACCACGCACACGAACGAGATGTTGAACGCGATGTGCGACAGGGCGACGGTCGAGATGCCGAGCGTGAACCTCGGCCCGAAGGAGTCGATGAACTTGAACGCCTCCGCGAAGAACACCAGCAGCATCACCGCCATGGTGATGTCCGGGATCACGATCGGCAGGTACACGGTGCCGTCCAGGGCGCGGCGGCCCCGGAACCGGTAACGGTCGAGGGCGAGGGCCACCGCGGTGCCCAGCACCACCGACACGACGGTGGACACCAGGGCCACGATGAGGGACACCCGTATGGCCGAGGTGATCACGTCGTTGCGCAGCGCCTCTCCGTACCACTGGAAGGAGAAGCCTCCCCAGATGTTCACCCGGGAGGAAGCGTTGAACGAGAAGACCACCAGCACGACGATGGGCACGTACAGGAAGGCGAACACCGCCCAGGCCCAGACGGCCAGCCCTCGCCGGGTGCGCCGCCCGAGGCCGACCTCGACGACGCCGCTCATGACGCCACCGCCGTCACGGGCTCAGCCTCGCCCTGGCCGGGCCTGCGTTTTCGACCGCGGGGCCGCCCACCGTCCTCCGCGCCGCTGCCGGAACGCTGGTTCAGGGCGACGGCCACCAGCATGGCCACGATCAACAGGACGCTGAGGGCCGCCCCGAGGGGCCAGTTGCGGGCGTCGCGGAACTGGCGGGCGATGTACGAGCCGATCAGCAGGGTCTTGGCCCCGCCCAGGATGTCGGGGACGACGTAGGAGCCGAAGCTGGGAACGAACACCAGCACGCATCCGGCCACGATCCCCGACCGGGTGAGGGGCAGCGTCACCTTCCAGAACGCCTTCGCGCCGCTGGCGTACAGGTCCCGGGCCGCCTCGGTGAGGCTCCAGTCCATGCGCTCCAGCGCCACGTACAGGGGCAGCACCATGAACGTGAGGAAGCTGTAGACCATCCCGATCGTCACTGCGGTGGGCGTGAACAGGATCCGGAACGTCCCCAGGCCCAGGCTCTCGCTGAGCGCGGAGGCGGGCCCGTTCGACCCCAGCAGGAAGCGGATGGCGAAGACCCTCACCAGCGCGTTGGTCCAGAACGGGATCATCACCAGCACCAGCAGCACGGCCCGCACGTGCCGCGGCCGGGTCGCGATGTAGTACGCGAAGGGATACCCCACCGCCACGCACAGCACAGTGGTGAGCGTGGCCAGCCACGCCGACCGCCCGATGATGCCCAGGATGATCTCATCGCCTATGGCCTCGTAGGACTCGACATTCCAGCCGCTCAGCGATGTCCGGCCGGTGGAGGTGCGGGTGGCGAAGGAGTAGACCGTGATCAGGCCGAGCGGAATCACGAAGAAGATCAGCAGGTACAGGGCTCCGGGAGAGGCGAGGAACATCCCCTGCCGCCGGCGCGCCCGCGCGGCCGCCGCCTCTCCCGAGGCTGGAGCGCCCACCGAGGATCGGCCGGTCGGCATTCTCGACTATTCCGCGATCACCGCGGCCGCGCCGTGGTCCCAGCTGACGGTCACCTCGTCACCGACCGCGAAGGGTTCGCCCACTTCGCCCTCGTTGCGCACCTCGACCAGCGTCGGGCCGGCCGTCACCGCATACACCACCGCGTGGCCGAGATAGGTGACGTCGCCCACCTCGCCGTCGAGACTGGCTCCCGCCGAGACCCCGGCGCCCCGCGATTGCACGCGGATGCGCTCCGGCCGGAGGCTGACGGCCACATCGGAGCCGGCCGGCGCCGAGGTCTCGGCCTCGATGACCACGCCGTTGGCGAGGCGCACCGTGCCCGATGACTCCACCGTCGCCTCGATGAGGTTGGTCCGGCCGATGAAGTCGGCCACGAAGCGGCTGGACGGCCGTTCGTAGATCTCCCGGGGGCTCCCGACCTGCAGCAGGCGCCCCTCCGACATCACCCCGATCCGCTCGCTCATGGCGAGGGCCTCCTCCTGGTCGTGGGTGACGAACACGAAGGTGATGCCCACCTCGCGTTGCAGGGCCTTGAGTTCCTGCTGCATCTCCTGGCGCAGCTTGAGGTCCAGCGCCCCCAGCGGCTCGTCCAGCAGAAGCACCTTGGGCTGGTTGACCAGGGCCCGGGCCAGCGCCACCCGCTGCTGCTGGCCGCCGGACAGTTGGTCGGGCCTGCGCTCCTCCATTCCGGCCAGGCGCACCATCCCGATGGCCTCGGCCACGCGCTGGCTGAGCTCGGGATCCTTCACCCGCCGCATCCGCAGCCCGAACTCGATGTTCTGGCGGACCGTCATGTGGGGGAACAGGGCGTAGGCCTGGAACACGGTGTTGACCGGCCGGCGGTCCGGCGGCGCCATGCCGACCTCCTCGCCGAAGATTCGGAGGCTGCCCTGGGTCGGCAGGTCGAGCCCGGCGATCATGCGCAGGGTGGTGGTCTTGCCGCAGCCCGAGGGGCCGAGCAGGGCGAAGAACTCGCCGTCGTCGATGGCAAGGTCCACGTTGTCGACCGCGACGACATCGTCGAAGCGCTTGGTGACGCCTTCGATCTCTACCGCCGCTACCGGCTCAGTCATGGCTGCCTCCCCAACCGATCATTATTGCCGCGCCCGGCGCTGCCCGCCCGGCGCTGCCCGCCCGGAGCCGACTGCGGCAAGCCGCGCCCGGCAACCGTCGCTGAGGCTTCGTCTGGAGCGTCCGACTGTCGTAGGTCAGATGTCAGCCGTCGTCTTGTTCTCGTTCACCTGCGAGCACGTCACCCGCCAGGCGGGACAGCCTGCGGTCCAAGGTGCGCAGCGGCAGCGCACCCTGCCGCCGCGCCGCGGCGAGGATCATCAGGTCCGAGAACCCGGCGCCGCCCTGCCGGTATGTGGAGGCGGCCCGCGCCACATCTTCGGGCGCCTCCAGGACGAGGCTGTCCGTAGCGAGTATCTCCAGCAGCACCTCGGAGATCTGCTCGCGTGCCAGTCGGTAGGCCCGCTCCAGAACCCAGACCATCTCGACTGCGACCTCGCGGCTGATGAAGCCCGGCTGTTCAGGGGTCAAGCTCTCGATCAGCGACCGGGCCGCGGCTGTCTGCTCGGCATCATCGGCTACCAGATATCGGACGAGGACGTTGGTGTCGAGGCTGATCAAGGGTCGCCGTCCTGCCCGGCACGGCTGGCCCCTTCAGCCGCGGCGCGGTCCATCTCCTCCAACGACACCGCCGGCCCGTCGTGCCGGAGGATGCCGTATAGGCGGTTGACGGGCCGTACCGGCACGATCCGGACTGCGTCGCCGTCGATGATGTATCGCACCCGGTCGCCGGCTCTCACCGACAGTGCCTGCCGCACCGCCTTGGGCAGCGTCGTCTGCCCTCTAGACGTAATGCCAGACTCGACTGCAGTCATGTTGCGGCCCCGTCTCCCAAGTTGCTTGTGACTGACAGATCTGCATTGTAATTCCCAAATTAAGCTGCATTCTGTCTATGAATGCAGCCAATCTTAGACTGCACAACGCAAGGACAATCGGTCGCTCGAGGGAGGCGACGGCTTGACGGAGTGGCTGACTGCTCTGTCGGCTCGGTGGCTGGACTGCCGACGGGGAGGCATCGCCTCGGATTCTCGGCGCGGTGGCTTCCTCCTTGTGTACTGTCGTCCTGCATGGCCGAGCGGCTGTTGTGAGGGAGTCTGCGTGCTCGGACGCTGGCGTGTGAGGCCGTATGGATTGGGCTGACAGCTTCCTGGTCGATCGCGATCCCGACGGCTGGTCGGCGCCGCCCGGGTTCCCGGCCTCCCTCACCGTCCACGGCGCGTTCTTTCAGCGCCATGACGGCCGTGTCGTCGCCAACGGCCTGGAGGTGATCGTGGCCTCGTCGGAGCGCGAGCCTCCGGTGGCCCGAGTGCGGGACGGCTACACCAAGCGGCGGGCTGGGCGTGCCAGCCCGGTGCTGTTCGTTGTCGGCTATCCCGCGGCTCCGTCGAGCCGAACCGAGGCGGCCGACGATTCGCGGGAGGGGTCGTCGAGCGCGGCTGCCGGCTCGATGCGCCTGTCGGTGTGCGGCCCTGTCGGCGACAGCCCCGCGGTCGTCGGCGGCCTCGACATCGGCGAGGTGGAGAGGGCTGCGGACTGCGCGCTGGGAGAATCCGACCAGCACGCCGCGGTGCGCCTGCTGCAGAGAGTGCTGGTGGGCCTTGGCGCGCCCGCTCATCTGAGGCTCGACCTTGGCCTGCGCAACGAGGGCCTTCTGGCCACCCAGGAGCTTCGCGCCGGGCTTCCGGGGCGCTCCGACTGGAGCGACGCACAGCGGGCGGGCCGGTCGGTGCTGAAGCTGCGGGGCCGGCGACTGGCTGAGGGTCTCGGCTTCCGGGTGGAGCAGCACGCCAGCCATGTCCACCTGCTGAAGGTCAACGGCCACAGCCGGGCGGCCGCGGTGTTCTGCTCCGAAGACGAGCCCTTCGACGCCCCCGCGAGGCGTTTCGACGGGATCACGCCGGTGTCGCTGGCGCTGTCGCACGCAGACGCGCACGGCGCCGACTGGGTGGTGCTGACCCGCGGCAGCGAGATCCGCCTTTACGCCGCCCGGCCCGACACCGGCGTGGGCCGCAAGGGTCGGGCCGAGACGTTCGTGGAGGTCAATCTGGCGCTGCTGCCCGAGCAGCAGGCCGGCTACCTGCACCTGCTGTTCTCCGCGGCGGCGCTCGACACCGGTGGCAAGATCGAAGAGGTCCTTGAGGCCTCGGATCGTTTCGCCTCGGACTTGGCCGAGCGCCTGCGCGACCGGGTCTATGCCGACACCGTACCCGCCCTGGCGTCTGCGGTGGCGCGGCGGATCTCTCTCTCTCTCTCTCTCTCTCTCTCTCTCTCTCTCTCTCTCTCTCTCTCTCTCGGCAGCGGATCGCGGTCCTCACGCTCATCAACCACAAGGGGTGGGTGTTCGACGAGGTCCAAGCAGCACCCGCGCTTCGACGGCAGCGACCTCACTGGCGACGACCCGCTATCCGCGAGAGAGAGGGAGAGAGAGAGAGAGAGATCTCATCGGGCATGGCGGTTCCGGCCGGTCCAGGGAGATCTCAACGCCACGAACGACCGGCACCGGTTCTTCCGGGACGACGGGCGTGGCGCTTCCGAGCAGTGGCGGAGCTCCACGCGACCCACGACCGGGCCCGGTTCGTGAACGACGATGGCGCTTCCGCTCGGTCCGCGAACTCGACGCCACCGGCGACCGACGCCGGTTCGTGAACGATGACGGCGAACTGGCTCGCAGAGCGCCGCGCGAGCGGCCATGACTGAGGTGTGGCCCGTCTACAAGGGCACGTCGTTCAACCTGTGGGAGCCCGACACCGGCGTCTACTATGACAGCGCCACCGCCGACGAGATCACGGCACACTTGCACCAGAAGCGGCTCTCGCAGAGCCTCACCGCGTCGTCGGCCTTCGCTGAGCTTCCCGAGCCCGTTCTGAGCGATCCGGCGACTCTGCCGTGTCGTCGTGCTCGCATCGTCTTCCGCGATGTCGCCCGGGCCACGGACACGCGGACGGTTGTGGCGGCGCTGATCCCGCCGGACCGGGTGATCGTCCACCAGGCGCCCTACTTGTTGCAGACAGCGGGAACGCCGGCCGACGAGGCCTTTCTGCTCGGGGTGCTGTCATCGATGCCGTTCGACTGGCAGGCCCGCAGGACGGTGGAACTGCATCTCACCTTTGAGCAGCTCAACCTCCTCACGGTCCCCGACCCTGGTGAGGGACACCCCGTACGCGACCGCGTCACTGAGATGGCGGCGCTGCTCGCGGCCCGTGACGAACGCTTCAGGGACTGGGCCGCCCAAGTAGGGGTTCCAGTCGGCACGGACGTCGACGACATCGGGCTGGGGGGGGGGGCGCTCTATGCGAGCTAGACGCGTGTGTCGCCTACCTCTACGGTCTCGACGAGGCCGACATCGCCGTGGTGTACGACACGTTCGGGCGTCCGGGGCAGTGGGATGAGCGACGCGACGCCGTCCTCGTACATTTCGGGCGCATCGCCGAGGCGCAGCGGTGATGGCTCTGGGGATCCCGAGGCCGGCGATGATGTCTGGCCTGTGTACGCTGGCAAGAGCTTCAACGTCTGGGAGCCCGACACCGGCGCCTACTACGACAGCGCCGACGCGGTGAGCATCACGACGCATCTGCTCCAGAAGCGGCGGTCGCAGAGCCGCACTCGCAGGTCCGCGTTCGCGGACTTGCCAGACTCATCTTTGAGCGATCCGGCGACTCTGCCGTGTCGTCGTGCTCGCATCGTCTTCCGCGATGTCGCCCGGGCCACGGACACGCGGACGGTTGTGGCGGCGCTTATCCCGCCGGACCGGGTTGTAGTCCACAAGGCGCCATACCTGATGCAACAGGCTGGCATGCCCCCAGACGAGGCCTATGTGCTCGGCGTGCTGAGTTCCATGCCGTGCGACTGGCAGGCCCGCAGGACGGTCGAACTCGTCATGTCGTTCGAGCAGCTCAACCTGCTCACCATCCCCGATCCGGGCGAGGGGCATCCGGTTCGTGACCGGGTGGTGGAGATCGCGGGGAGGCTGGCCGCAGTGGACGACCGGTTCGCAGAGTGGGCCGCGGCCGTCGGTGTTCCGGTCGGGTCAGCCAACGACCCGCAGACCAAGGCCGACCTGATCTGCGAGCTCGACGCCTGCGTCGCCCTGCTGTACGGCCTCGACCCCGACGACCTCGCCGTGCTCTACCGCACCTTCGACGCCAAGCGCCCCGACCGCTACGCCGCCCACCACGCCGGCGTCCTCACCCACTACCGCCACTGGCGAGCGGCGACGCAACCAGCTTCGTCGCGACCAAACGCCGCACCGCCCTTTGCACCCCATTCGGGGAACAACTAGAGTGTCAGTACCGGGTCTGCCAAGAGAGGTGTCGGTATGGCCAAGACCGAAACCATCCGTGCCAGGGTTGAGCCCGAGTTGAAGCGCGAGGCCGAGAGCGTTCTGAGCGACCTGGGGTTGTCCGCGACCGAGGCGATCACGCTCTTCTATCGCCAGATTGCGCTGCATCGCGGTATTCCGTTCGCGGTCAAGGTGCCCAACGCAGAGACGGTCGAGGCCATGCTTCAAGCCGAGTCGGGTGAGGAACTGACCGAGTTCGCCGACCTGGACGATCTCAAAGCGAGACTGCTGTGAGTCATGAATTCTCTGTTCACGTCCCGACGATGGGGCGGGCATTGGGAATGCCATATCGAACCCGACTGGCCATTTGATCTGGACGCATCGAGGGGACACGCTCGTGCTTGTGCGCGCCGGCACGCACGCCGATCTGTTCGGCTGAGTGCAGCTACGGCACCAAAGCGCCCCGACCGCTACGCCGACCACCACGCCGGCGTCCTCGCCCACTACCGCCACTGGTCCGCAGTAGTGTCCGGCTTCAATGACAGACCAAGGTGACGGGGCACGGCAGCGCTGGCACGGCGGAGAGCCGCTGGTCCGCGGTCAGCAAGGGACGGTCCAGCGCCTCGGCCAGCGCCACATAACAGGCGTCGTATGCGGAGACGTTGTGCCGCAGGGCCCAGACACGGTCAACCAGGCCATGCACTCCAAACCGTTGAATCGGCGTGGTGCGCCACCGTCGCACGGCCCGGTGCGCGGACACGTCGTCCAAGACGCCCCGCGCCGCCAGCCCGCGCAGAGCGTGCATGACCTCGGCGTCGATGAGGTGTGGGGCGGAGGCGCGCTCAGCCTCCAGTCTCCGTCGTGCCTCGCCGTCGTGGATCAGGGCTTCGACCGCAGCCGAGGCATCGACCACGATCACCTGGTTGAGCGCCCCTCGTCGAGTGCGTCGAGGATCTCCGAGGTGGGCACTTCCAGGTTCGGGAGATCCTCGAACAGTTCCGGGATGTCAACCCAGCGGGTCGCCTCGTCGAGTTCCCTGAGCGCGGCGGCCGAGACCGACATGCGGTTGCGGGCGGCGAGGACCCTCAGCCTGCGCACCACATCGTCGGGCACATTGCGGAGATACAGAGTCGCCATGTCGCACAATGCTAGCACCGTGGGTTCAGTTTCAGCTCGGGGGTTCGCGAACTCGGTCCGCGCGACGTGTGGTGGTGGGATCGTCTCTTGCGGCAGAGTGAGCGAGGCGGTGATCCCCGCATGGCCCCGTACTGGTGGCGTCGGCACGCTTGTCATACGGCCGTAGAATGATATGCACGAAGATCGGGTGGACACCAGCGACCGGGAGGGTCGCTGCCGCAAGACCCTCGGAGGAGCAATGGATACCAACGAGGATTCCTTCGGGGACATCGAAGTCGAAGTCCTCGACGCGGCAGGCGTCCAAG
Organism: Acidimicrobiia bacterium; assembly: GCA_022828135.1. Taxonomy (GTDB): domain Bacteria; phylum Actinomycetota; class Acidimicrobiia; order Acidimicrobiales; family Aldehydirespiratoraceae; genus Aldehydirespirator. The sequence goes on from JAJEJB010000032.1 coordinate 150,991, forward strand.
AAGCCATCGACCGTGCGCTGGCGAGAGCGGGGTGCAGTTGGGAGGAACTGCAGGAGCAGGCGAAGGCGGGCCGCTTTACCAACGAGGTCGCGCGCAGGGTGTGGTTCGCGGTCTCCTCCTTTGCCGAACCATCGCAAGCCTGACCTCGCCCGCGAGGCTCGGGAGTTCGCCGGATCGCTCACTGCGACACTGAACGGCACCGTCACAGACGGTCTGCGGCTCTCGGTGTGCATGGACCCGGAGGGCCGAGCAGTCGTCGGCAGGGGAGTTGGGCGGCTCACTCTCGAAGGTGATCCCGTACCGCTGGCCATGTCGCGTAGGGCACCTCGACTCTCGCTGTATGTGATCCAGACTCTTGACCTTGATGCTGCGGGCCGCTTCCTGACAACCACCAAGAGTTCATTCGCCCTGCAGACGATGGATACGGACGAGCCGGTTGTCACGTACGACTACACCCGGGATCCCCCGAACGAGTATCCCGAGGCGCACTTCCACATCCATGGCGCGAACGACGCCGTCCAACGGATGTTGCAGGTCTGCGGGCGTGCCAGGCACAAGCCTGATGACCTGCACTTCCCGGTCGGCGGGAGGCGTTTCCGGCCGTGCCTGGAGGATTTGATCGAGTTCTGCATCCTGGAGCGACTCGTGAAGCCTAGACCTGATTGGAAGCGCGTTCTGTACGAGTCGAGGCAGCGATTCCGGGACGACCAACTGCGAGCAGCCGTTCGTCGCTCTCCCGAGCTTGCGGCCGGCGTGCTGAAGCGCGAGGGCTGGACGGTCACGGGGCCCCGATGAGTGGCCGGCCCGCGAAGCCGGAGCTGGCGATCAACCAGCGCGGCTCCACCGTCGCTGACGCGCTCAACGGGTTCATCGGGCATGCCGCCGACGGGCTCGCCCAGGATGTGCGCCTCGATGTCGCCACCGCCTACTTCAACGTCGGCGGCTACTCGCTGCTGGCCGACTCGCTCGACAAGGTCGCCTGCGTGCGCCTGCTGCTCGGCGCCGAGCCGGGTCCGCCGGAGCGGCGGACCCGGGCGCTGCGACGCGAGCCGGTCAACGCCCGGCGGGCCGAACTGCGCCGCGTCGGCGATGTCCTCGACTCCCACGAGAGGGCCCTCGCCGTCGACCGCGACCTCCTCGGCTTCAGCCACCAGGCCGACGCATCGGCCCGCCGCCTCGTGGAGTGGCTGCGCTCCGGCAAGGTGCAGGTGCGCCGGCTAGAGGACCGCTTCCTGCACGGCAAGGCCTTCCTGGTGGCCTCCCACGACCACGGCGTGGTGTCGGGCTCGTCGAACCTCACCCGGGCCGGGCTGTCCGCCAACCTCGAACTGAACCTCGGCAACTACACCCCCCACACCGTGAGTGCGGTGGCGGACTGGTTCGACGAACTCTGGGACGCCGCCGCCGACTACGACCTCGCCGCGCTGTTCGAGTCCCGCTTCGAGCCCCACTCGCCCCAGCTCGTCTACCTGAGGATGCTCTGGGAACGCTACCGCAGCGAACTCGCCGCCGCCGACGACATCGCCGTGCCGCGCTCGTCCATCGAACTCACGTCGTTCCAGCGTGACGGTCTGCTGCGGGCCCGCAGGCTGCTCGAAGAGTTCAACGGGGTGCTCGTCGCCGACGAAGTGGGGCTCGGCAAGACCTACTTCGCGGGCAAGCTCATCGAGGAAGCCGCGATCGAGAACCGCCAGCGGGTGCTGGTCGTCTGCCCGGCCACGCTGCGCGACGGCCCCTGGAAGGCGTTCCGGCAACAGCACAACCTGCCCATGACGCTGGTCTCGTTCGACGAGCTCGCCGCCGACCCTCGGCTCAACCCCGAACGGGCCCGTCAGGCCGCCGAAGCGGGCCGCCACCTGGAGGCCAAACTCGGCTCCGCCATTGAGAACTATGCGCTCGTCGTGGTGGACGAGGCCCACAACTTGCGCAATCCGTCCACCCAGCGAGCCGATGCTCTGCGCCGGCTGCTGGCCGGGCTGCCGCCGAAGAAGCTGGTGCTGCTCACCGCCACCCCGGTCAACAACAGCCTCTGGGACCTGCACAGCCTGCTCGGCTACTTTCTTCGCAACGACGGAGTGTTCGCCGCCGACGGCATCAGATCGCTGCGCGACCACTTCGCGGCGGCGATGCGAGAAGATCCCAGTGACCTCTCGCCCCAGCACCTGTTCGACGTGCTCGACGCGGTGGCGGTGCGCCGCACCCGTTCCTTCGTCAAGAAGCATTACGCCAACGACACGGTGCGCCTCGACGGCGTGGATCAGCCGATCGTGTTCCCGACGCCCAAGGTGCGCAGAGTCGCCTACGGCCTCGACGGCGTCCTGCCTGGATTCTTCGACCGGCTCGCAGCCGCGCTCGACCCCGACGCCAACCCCGACACCGACGACGGCGTGTTGACCCTCGCCCGCTACGTGCCGTCCAACTACCAGGCCGGCCGCGACAACCCCGAGTCGTACGAGTTGCAGCTCGCTGGGTTGCTGCGCTCCGGCCTGCTGAAGCGGTTCGAGTCGTCGCCGTGGGCGTTCGCACGGACCTGCGAGCGCATGGCCCGCGGCTGTGAGGCCTTCGCCGAGTTGGCGCTGTCGCACGGCAAGGTCGCCACCGGAGGTGCTATAGCCGACTGGGCGAGCACCGACTCCGACGACCTTGACGAGATCGACAAGTACCTCGATTCCCACGTCGAGGAGCTCGAAGACGCGGCTGGCTACGACGTCGATCGCATGGTGGCCCACGCCCGGCGCGACGAGAGGCTGCTGTCGGACTTCTCTGACGCCGCGCGCGGAGTGACACGAGAGACCGACCCCACGCTCGCAGCGCTGGCCGACGAGTTGGCGGCCATCGCCGAGCAGGCTCGCCATGAGGGAATCGGCGGCGCCGACGAGCGGGACAGGCGCAAGGTGCTGGTGTTCACCTACTTCGCGGACACCGTGGATTGGATTGTCGGCTTCCTGGAAGAGGCGGTGCTGCGTGACGAGCGCCTTGCCGCATACCGGGGCCGGATCGCGTCTCACACCGGTAGCGGCAGTGGCCAGTCGTCCGACCCGGCTCTCGGCTTCGCACCCGACACGGCCGCGCCCGGGCTCGACCATCCCGACTTCTACGACATCCTCGTCACCACCGATGTGCTCGCTGAGGGCGTGAACCTGCAGCAGGCCCGCCACATCGTCAACTACGACCTGCCCTGGAACCCGATGCGGCTCGTGCAGCGCCACGGGCGCATCGACCGGATCGGCTCCAAGCACCGCGAGGTGTTCATCCGCTGCGTGTTCCCCGACACCCGCCTCGACGATCTGCTGGGCCTCGAGGAGCGGCTGAACCGCAAGATCGCGCAGGCCGCGGCGTCAATCGGTGTGGGCGAGGTGATACCCGACCAACAGCGCCGGCTCGACCGCAGCTTCAGCGAGACCCGCGAGGAGATCGAAAAGCTGCACGCTGAAGATGCCTCGATCTTCGAGCGCGGTGGCACCGAGATGGGTGCCCAGTCCGGCGAGGAGTTCCGCGCCGAATTGCGTCGCGCCATGGAGGATCCCGACACGGCCCGCGTTGTGAGGCTGCTTCCTTGGGGGACCGGCTCGGGGATGGCCGCGGCCGCCGGCAAGGAGTCCGGCTACGTGTTCTGCGCCCGAGTCGGCGACGATCCGAGCCCTCTGTTCCGCTTCGTGGGCGACACCGGCGACATCCGCGGCGACACGCTCGAGTGTCTGTGGCTGGCCCGTCCCGCCCGCGGATTCGACACGCCCCGGGTGCTCGATGGCACGGCCGCGGCGCAGGCCTTCGACGCATGGGCGGCGGCTCAAGCCGACATCGTGGCCCGCTGGAACCACTTCTCGGACAAGGCGAACCTCGAGCCCAAGATCCCAGCGGCGCTGCGGCAGGCGGCCGACATCGTGCGATCGAACCCGCCGCCGACGAAGACCGACGACGAGATCGGCACCGCCATCGACGCCCTCCAAGCGCCCTACACCGAGCGAATCACCCGGCTCGTCCGGACCGCGCTGCGATCAGCGCCGACGCCCGCCGAGCAGGCCGTGGCCGTGCTTCGGGTGATCGAGGAGCAGGGCCTGCAGCCACAGCCCGCGCCGGAACCTCTGCCCGAGATCACAGCCGACGACGTCCACTTGGTCTGCTGGCAAGCACTGACCGCCTAGGCGTGTGCCCGCCGGCCGGACATCGTGGTGCCGCCAGCAGAGCGGCGTCTGCCAAAGACCTGGCGCTCCTTCGGCGCGGTGGATGATCATGGCTAGCCACGGCCGGGCGGGTACACAGGCGCGAGACAGCCCCGACCGGAGCCGGGGCCGTCGGCCCAGGGTTGCTCACCCTGGGGGAGTTGAACATCACGATATCACCAGGCAGTGACAGACGTTCAAGATGCCGTCGCCAGATCGTGTCAAGAGAGCGGATCATGCCGACATCGACGGGTACAACCCCTGCTTCGGGCTCCTCGACGCGCGCCTCCAGACATCCCGCTGGCTCGACCTTCACGGCGTCTGCGCCGCTCTTGTGAGGTGCAGTTAATCGCCGGCTGCGGCGGCTAGTTCGAGGATCAGGTCCGTGAGCAGGCTGGAGGCGCCGAAGCGGAGGCGTTCGGGGGTGAGCCACTCGGCGCCCAGCACGGAGCGCACCAGGTTGACGTACCCGATGGACTCGTCGGCGGTGCGCACACCCCCGGCGATCTTCAGGCCCGCCGGGCGCCCTCCGGCGGCGCGGTGCTCGGCCACGGTCTGGGCCATTGCCAGCACTGCTTCGGGCGAGGCGCCCGAGGCGCCCTTGCCGGTGGAGGTCTTGACCATGTCGGCACCGGCGTCGATGGCCAGCCGGGTCGCCTCAGCGATGGCGCCGGCCGAGCCGAGTTCGCATACCTCCAGGATCACCTTGAAGTGGGCCCCGCCGGCCGCCTCCTTCAGCGCCCGCAGCTCGGCCGAGGCGGTGTCGCTGCGGCCCGACAGGAAGGCGGAGCGGTTGAGCACGGTGTCGATCTCCTGCGCGCCGGCGGCGACTGCGGCCCGCACCTCGGCCACCCGCACCTCCAGCGGGGACAGGCCGCTCGGGAAGGCGCCGGCCACGCTGGCCACCGCCACCGGCGTGCCTGCCAGCAGTTCGGCGGCCAGCGGAGCCAGCGCGGGGTACACGCAGACCGCGGCTACCGGCCCCACGGTGGGATCGGCCGGGTCGGGGCGCAGCGCCTGGGAGCAGAGTGCCCGGATGCGGCCCGGTGTGTCGTCGCCCTCCAGGGTGGTCAGGTCGGTGCAGCCCACCACGAGCCGCAGGTCGTCCGCTCGGGACCGGTCCGAGGGCTCCGCGATCTGCTTCACGGTCTCAGTCTTGCCTGTGGAGGAAGCCTCGGCCGCGGCAGTGACGCCGTCGCGCCCGTGTCGTTCGGGATCGGCCACATGCCGCACGGCCGCGTCCAGCAGCTCCGTGATCCGTGTCCGGGCCTCGACCCGGGCGGAACGCAGCCCGCCGCCGGCAGCGTCGTCAACGTCGACGACGGCCTCGGCGTAGACCTTCATCTTCGGCTCGGTGCCGCTCGGCCTTACGATCACCCTGGCCTCGGCGCCGTAGAGCTCGAGAACGACTACGTCCACGGGCGGCAGGCGCTCCGAACCGCCGGCCAGGTCGTGCACCGTGGTCACCGCGGCTCCCGCCAGCTCCGTCGGCGGGTTGCTGCGCAGCGCAGCCATGGCGCGGGCCATCGGCGGCTCGTCGCCGGGAGCCGCCTCGAAGCGGACCGAGCGCTGCCCGGTGGCGTGCACTCCATGGCGGCGGTGGAGCTCGTCGAGCAGATCGGGAAGGGTTCGTCCCTCGGCCTTGAGGTGGGCCACGAGCTCGGCCATGGCCAGTGCCGCGCCGATGCCGTCCTTGTCCCGGACTGCCTCGCCCACCGCGTAGCCGAGGGCGTCCTCGTAGCCCAGCACCAGCTCGTGGCCGGGCCGTTGCGAGCGGGCCTGCATGATCCATTTGAAGCCGGTGGGCGTCTCGGCCCAGTCCGCGCCGTGGCCGGCCGCGATGCGGGGCAGCAGGCGCGACGACACGACCGTGTTGATGACCAGTCTCGGACGTCGAAGCTCCGCGCCGTGGCCGGGAGCGGACCGGCGAAGCAGGTGCTCGGCCAGCAGGCAGCCCGTCTCGTCGCCGGTCAGCAGCCGCCACCGCCCCCCGTCGGGCACAGCCACCCCCAGCCGGTCGGCGTCGGGATCGTGGGCCAGGGCCACGTCCGCGCCCGTGTCGGAGGCCAGCCGCAGCAACCGGTCGAGGACGCCGGTCTCCTCGGGGTTGGGGAACGGCGTGGTGGTGAACTCGGGGTCGGGTTCGGCCTGATCGGCCACGAGCGCCGGCGGGTCGAACCCCGCCTTGGACACGGCCCGAAGGAACGTGCCGGCCCCCACGCCGTGAAGCGGTGTGTAGGCCGTTCGCACCGAGCGGGGGCCTCCGGGCGCCAGCAGACCCGCCACCGCCTCCAGGTAGTCCTCGACCACCTCGTCGCCGGCCGTGGTGATGAGCGGATCGTCGCCAGGGGCCAGGTCGGACTCCGCCGGCGGTCCGGTTCGGTCGATGATCCGGCCGATCTCCTCGTCGATCGGTGCGGCCAGCAGGCGGCCGCCTCGCCAGTAGACCTTGTAGCCGTTGTCGGAGCGCGGGTTGTGGCTGGCGGTGACCATCACCCCGGCCGGCGCTTCGAGCTTCTTGACCGCGAAGGCCAGCACCGGTGTGGGCAGCTCCGGTGGCAGCATCCTCACGCCGACACCCCGCCCGGCCAGCACCCGGGCCGCGTCGGTGGCGAAATCTCGGCTGTTGTGGCGGGCGTCGCATCCGATGATCACCGCTCCATCGGGTGGCCCGTCCTGCAGCAGCCGCTCGGCCAGGGCCCGGGTCACGATCCTCACCAGGACGCGGTTCATGCGGGCCGGACCGGCCCCCATCGGACCCCGGATGCCGGCCGTGCCGAAGGCGAGCCGTCCGGAGAAGCGGCGTCCGAGTCCGGCTGGGTCGCCGTCCAGCAGGTCTTGCAGTTCGGCCCGCGTCCCCGGATCGGGGTCGGCGGCCAGCCACCGCTCGGCCTCTTCTCGGATGCCTGCCGGGTCACTCCCGGCTGCGGGCGGCTGTCGCGTCAAACTCAGAATGCGCGCGGGCGGGTGACGCCGCCTCGCCGCGCGGGGCTGTGTTTCCCGCTCTTGTTCGCTGCGCTCACGGGCCGCTCGGGCCACGGCCTCGCTGAGTGCCTTGTCAAGATCCTCACGAGTATGCGCTCGTCCGCTCGGCCTCTAGAGGATCGCCGGTGTCGACTCGATGGCCATCTGGAACGACTCCAGCGCGTTCATGATGTGCTTGCGGCTCATCTCCCTGGCCTGCGAGGCGTCGCCCGATGCGATGGCGTTGTAGATGTCTTCGTGCTCTTCCCAGGTGATGTCGCCGCGGCTGTCGGTCACCACCGAGAACACCAGCTCGGTCTGCTGGCGGAGCGGGTCGAGCACCTGCTGCAGGAAGGGGATCCCGGCCGCCTTCTCCACCGCGATGTGGAACTCCCGGTGACACAGGGCGGCCGTTACCGCATCCCCCCGCTCGGTCGCCTGGCGGCCCTCCTCCATGCACTGGCGGATCCGCTCGATGCTGTCGGGATCCTGGAGCATGGCGGCCTGCTCGACGGCGTATCCCTCAACCAGGATCCGGATCTGCTGGATGTGGTGAACCTCGCACTTGTCGATGGCGCACACATGGGCGCCCCGCCGGGGCACCACCTCGATCAGGCCGGTGGCCTCGAGCGATCGCATGGCTTCGCGCACCGGATTGCGGCTCACTCCAAGCCGCTCCGCGAGCTGACCCTCGACCAGCCGCTGGCCCGGCTTCAACTCCCCGTCAAGAATCATCAAGCGAAGCTGACCTGCGACAACTTCTCGTAGAGGCTGCTCACCGTCCCTGTCGTTCAAGATCAATCCTCCGTGGGCGGGTGGCCGATGTTACAGGCTCGCCGATCCCGATAGGAAGCTGAGCAGAGCAGCCGGGTAGACAGTCGGGCGCGCCCACCGCCCGACGGGGCGCAGGAAGGACGAGCGATGACCACCCTGATCACCGGCGCCGGCATGATCGGCTCGCTGGCGGCGGCCCGCATCGTCTCGGAGCGGAGCGAGCGGCCCGTCCTCTACGACGTCGCCTTCAGCGAGCGGAACCTCAGCGAGCGGCTGGACCGCGGTTCGGTGGAGCTCGTCAAGGGCGACATCGGCGACATCGGCGACCTGCTGCGAGCCATCGAGGACCACGGCATCGAGCGCATCATCCACACGGCTTCGCTGCTCACCCGGGACCTGATCCCCCGCCCGGTGTCGGGCGTGAGGGTCAACGTCATGGGCACGCTCAACGTCTTGGAGGCCGCTCGTATGGCCGGCCTCCAGCGAGTGGTGTTCTGCAGCTCGACGGTGGTGACGATGGGCCGGCGCCGGGTTGCCCCCGCCGACGACACGGTGGAGGACTTCACCCTCAGCGTGGTGAGCGAGTATCCGCCGTCGCTGTACGCGTCTATGAAGCTGGCCTCGGAGTGGCTGTGCCACAACTACACCGACTCCTACGGGCTCGACACCGCAGTGGTGCGCTTCGGCGGCGTGTTCGGACCCTGGCACGGCGTGCCCGGCGGCGGACCCAGCAAGCTCCTGAAGCAGCTCATCGAATGCGCGCATTTCGGGCGCACCTACCGCATCGCCGAGCCCGACTTGCACCGTCAGGGCATGGACTACACCTATTCCGTTGACGGCGCCCAGGCTCTGGTGAGGGCGGCCTTCGCTCCCGAGGTCCCCAACCGGGTCTACAACGCCACCATGGGAGAGCTCCACACCATCGCGGCCATCATCTCCGAGATCGAGCAGGCCGCGGGTCGCCCGATCGACCTCGAGGTCACCCAAGAGGATTCGATGACCAAGTACGGCAACCCGACCAGCCCCATGGACCTGGCCGCGTCGCGCCGCGATCTCTCCTACAAGGTGGAGTACCCGATGGGCCGGGCCGTGGCCGACTACTTGGCATGGCTGGCCCGATGAGGGTGATCGACGCCGACGGCCACGTGCAGGAGGACTCGTCGGAGATCCTCGAGTACCTGCCGACGACGTATCGGGAGATGGCCCTGGAGACGCCCCGCAGCGTGGGACTGGTGCCTCCGGTGGTGGGCCTGTTCCCGCCGCTCGACCATGTGCACACCAGCTTCCGGCACTCCGCGGCCAGCTTCAACCGGGCCGGGAGGGTCAGGGCCCCGCAGTGGCGGGAGTTCCTCGACACGGTCGGCATCTCCGCGGCGGTGCTGTACCCCACCGCAGGCCTGTCGATCGGCAGGGTCAACTATCCCGAGGTGGCGGTGGCGCTGGCCCGGGCCTACAACGACTGGCTCAGCGACACCCACACCTCCGCCGACGATCGGCTCAGCGGCATGGCCCTTCTGCCGCTGCAGACTCCGGCCGCGGCCGTCGAGGAACTGCAGCGGGCGGTCACCGAGCTCGGTCTGGTGGGTGCCATGCTGCCCTCGAACGGGCTGAAGGGCCATCTCGGCTCCCGGGAGTACTGGCCGGTGTACGCCGAGGCCGAACGGCTCGGCTGCGCCCTCTCGGTCCACGGGGGCTGCCACGCCAACTTCGGCGTCGACCATCTCGACGTGTGGCCCTTCGTGCATGCCCTGGGCCATCCGTGGGGCCAGATGATCGCGCTGGCCGGGATCGTCTCCAACGGCATCCTCGACCGCCATCCCGGTCTGCGCATCGCCTTCCTGGAGGGCGGGGTCAACTGGTTCGTCACCTGCCTGGAGCGTTTCGACAACTCCTGGGCCGCGTTCAGCCAGCACGATCCGGACGGACGTTTCTGCGCGGTGGAGCCCGGCGAGCGGGTCAGCGACTACGTGCTGGCCCACGCCGACGCGGGCCGGGTGTTCGTGGGCTGCGAGGGCGACGAGCTGGGACTGGCCCGCTTCGTGGAGCTGGTGGGCAGCGCGCCCCTGGTGTTCTCGTCGGATTTCCCTCACGAGGTCACCGCCGACACCTGCTGCCAGGAGATCGGCGAGCTGCTGGAGAATCCCGAGCTGGCTCACTCCGACAAGCAGGCCATCCTCGCCGGCAACGCCGAACGCCTCTATGGCTCCCTGGAGGCGTGAGCAGGGCGCTGTGAGATCAGGCGGCCGGTCACTGCCATCACGGCGGCGGCCGCTCCCGATGTGATGGCCGCGAAGCTCCAGGCCCAGCCGTAGCTGGTCGCCTCCACCAGCAGGCCGAACAGCACCGGACCGCACACCGCTCCGGTGAAGTTGCCCGTCATGGTGATGCCGGTGGCCGCGCCCGGCGCCGACGGGTTGTAGCGCACCGTGGCCAGATGGAACAGGCCCGGCCACGCGTACGAGGTCGCGAAGGCGAACGGCATGGCCGCGTACAGCATCGCCTTGGATCCTGTCGACAGCCCTACGAAGGCCAGCGCAGCCACCGCGAACATCGCGGTGAGCATGTGGAACGGGCTGAGCGACGCCCGGTCCGCGCTGGCTCCCATGGCGAGCCTCGAAGCGATCCCGACCACGCTTCCCGCCATCAGCAGGATCCCGGCCGCGGCCTCGTCGATGCCGATCTCCACGCTCGACAGCACGAAGAACGAGCTGAGCGCCATGGAGCCCATGGCGGCCAGGCAAGTGGAGCAGGTCACCGCGATCAGCAACCGCATGGCGACGTCGGGGCGGGGCCGGACCAGCGGACGGTCGGTGACGGCACGCCGGCGACTCGTGGCCGGCGGCGTCCTGCCGACGGCCGGCACGCCCAGCGACACCGCGAAGGCGAGCAGCCCGCCCAGCACGAAGGCCCAGCTCCAGCCGATCGTCAGCCCGACCGTGGGGATGGCCAGACCCCCCAGCAGCGCGGCGGCCGGGACTCCCGCTTTCTGGATGCCCAGCGCGAGCCCTTGGCGGCGGCTGGAGACCCCCCTGGCAACGTACAGGTTGGCTGCGGGCTGTCCCAATGAGTTGGCCAGGCCGGCCAGACCGACGAGGATCATCAGTGCCAGCCAGGACCGGCCCAGCGCGCCGGTTACGAGCAGGACGGCACCGGCCGCCGCGGTGGAGAGGCGCAGCCCCGTCGTGGGCCCGATGCGCTCCACCATCCGTCCGGACAGTGCCGAGGTCAGGGCGCCCACGAAGAAGAAGGCACTCACTGTCATCCCGATCTCGGCCTCCCCGATACCGAGGTCGTCCTGGATCTGGACCGCCAGGGCGCTCACCAGCGTCGGGCTGAGGTTGGCGGCCGCCGTCACCAGCAGGGAGGCCGTCACCAGGGCGGTGAACCCGGCGCCGTGTCCCGCACTTCCCACGAGGCTGCCTCGGCCCGGTCCGGAGCGATCATGCACCTGTCCGGAGCGATCGTGCACCTGGATGCATCCTCTCGTTGGCAAGTCTCGAACCGGTCGGCCTAGGGTATACGGCGTCCTGTATACAAAGCGCGGTCGTGCGCGGCGCGCCCGCCTCGCAGGCGATGCGCACGCTGGTGGAGGCACGCCATGACGCTGGTACCCGCTCGGATCGCCGTGGACGGCAGCGGCGACGCCGACGAGGTCGGCATCCTGATCGACGGCGCCATCCGGCCCGGCTCGGGCCCCGAGCAGAAGCTGGTCAGCCGGAGCGACGGCCGGGTGCTGGCCGTGATGCGCAGCGCCGGCCCCGAAGACGTCCGCACCGCGTACGAAGCGGCCGCCCGGGCGGCGCCGGACTGGGGCGCCCTGGGTCCCGCAGCCCGGGCCGAGGTGCTGCACCGTGCTGCCGGGCTGTTCCTCGAGCGGGCCGACGAGCTGGCCCCGATCATCTCCGCCGACATGGGCAAGCCGGCCTCGGAGGCCAGGGTCGAGGTGGCCAAGGGGGCGGCCGTGCTCGACTACTACGCCGAGCTCGGCTACCGGCGCCTGGGGACCACCTACTCCACCGACTTCGACGAGGACATCTTCACGCTGATCGAGCCGCTCGGCACCGTCGCCCTCATCACTCCCTGGAACTTCCCGTTCACGATCCCGATCCGCAAGCTGTCGGCCGCCCTGGCCGCCGGCAACGCCGTGATCTTCAAGCCGTCCACCAACGCCGGCATCACCGGCCTGATGATCGCGGCCACCCTGCTCGACGCCGGTCTTCCCGCGGGCCTGCTGCATGCCACGATCGGCCGGAGCTCGGTGATCACCGACGCCCTGCTGTCGGCGCCCGAGCTCGACGGCGTGAGCCTCACGGGTTCCTACGAGGCCGCGGTGGACATCAGGAGCCGGCTCCGGATGGAGGTGCCGTTCCAGGCCGAGCTGGGCGGCAAGAACACCATCGTGGTGTGGGCCGACGCCGACCTCGACAAGGCCGCCGACATCATCGTGGCCTCCAGCTTCCGCAACAACGGCCAGATCTGCACGGCGGCGGGCCGGCTGCTGGTGCACACCGACGTCTACGACGATCTGCTGTCTCTGCTGACGGCCCGGTTGAGCGACATGACCGACACGTCGGGCGCCGACGAGCTCGGGATCCTGGTCAGTGACGGCGAGGCGGGCCGGGTCGAGGACTACGTGTCCCTGGCCGAGCATCAGGCCCGCGACGTGGTGCGCCCGGAACCCGGGGGGTGGCGCGACGGCCGGGTGGCGCCCGCCCTGCTGGTGGATCCGGCCACCGGGCCGCTCACCACCGAGGAGATCTTCGGTCCCGTGGTCACCTTCGAGCCGGTGAGCGACATCGACGAGGCTGTCGCCATGGCCAACGCCACCGCCTACGGCCTCACCTCCGGCATCGTCACCGGCGACATCGCGGTAGCCCGCCGCTTCTGGAAGGGCTCGCACGCAGGCACCGTCAAGGTCAATTCGCCCCTCACCGGCGTCCCCTTCCATGTGCCCTTCGAGGGCTACGGGCACTCCGGCGCGGGCTGGGCCGAGGGCGGGGAGTCGTCGCTCGAGTTCTTCACCCGCACCAAGACCGTCTACGTGCGCTCCTAGCCGCACCAGAACCACAACCAGAAAGAGGCTTCCAATGCTCGGACCCGTCGAATACCGCCAAGCCCTGGAGGCTGCCCGCGACGAGTGGCACTCCAAGAACCACCCCTTCTTCAAGACCTGGGCTGCCGGAGAGCTGTCCAACGGGGCCATGAGGGCCTACTGCCAGCAGCACTTCAACTTCGTGAGCAATGCGTCGCGCTACTCGGGGATCATGTACGGGCTGTGCGACTGGCACGACGCCCGGGAGCTGCTGCTGGAGAACCTCAACGAGGAGGAGGACCCCGACGAGCGCCACGTCGATCTGCTCTCCCGCTTCGGCATGGCCCTGGGCATGACCTTCGAGGAGGGGCGGTCGGCTCCCGATCTGCCCACCACCGCCGCGCTCAAGGACTTCATCATCAACACGCTGATGATGAAGAGCGTGCTGGAGGGCATCGCCACCCTCACCATCGGGCTGGAGTCGCAGGTTCCCGAGCTGTACGCGCCGCTGATCGACCCGCTGCGCAACGTCTACGGGTTCTCCGACGAAGACATCGAGTTCTTCACCCTGCACGTCGTGGCCGACGTCGAGCACGGCGACGCCGGCTTCGAGATCATCACCAACCACTCGGTCGACGAGCGCGACCAGCAGACGGTGATCGAACAGGTGCGCCTGGCCGCCATGAAGCGCTGGTTCTACATGGACGGGCTGTGGCTGCAGTACGTGGAGGGCCGCCAGTGGTACCCCGCGGCCGGCGCCCAGGCCGCGGCCTGATCCTGTAACCGGCCCGGTCTCCGGGCCCAGCATTATGACTGCGCTGACAGACCTGCTCGAACTGCCGGCCGGAGCGGCCGCCGACGCCGACGTCCCGATGTGGATCGACGGCCGGGCGGTGGCATCGGCCGACGGCGACGCGGCACGGCGCGACGACGTCTGCCCTTCCACCGGTGCGGTGCTGGCCCGGGTGCATCAGGCGTCCGCGGCCGACATCGACCGGGCCGTGGCCGCCGCGGCCCGGTCCCAGCCCGCGTGGGCCGCGATGGGGATCCACGAGCGGGCCGCCCGGCTGGCCGAGTGGGGCCGGAGGGTGGCGGAGACCGCGCCCCGGCTGGGCCTGCTCGATGCCCGCGACGGCGGGACGGCGGTCTCCTCCATGGCGGCCAGCGCGGCCAAGGGCGGCAAGTTCCTCCAGACCATCGCGGGAGTGGCCCCCGAACTCCACGGCAGGACCATTCCGGCCACGCCCTCCGGGTTGCACTTCACCGAGCCCGCACCGTGGGGCGTGGTCGCTGCGGTGTGCGCCTACAACCATCCCACCCTCTTCACCTGCATGAAGGCCGCGCCCGCGCTGGCCGCGGGCAACTCGGTGGTGCTCAAGCCGGCCGAGCAGACTCCCTTGTCGCCGCTGGTGATCGCCTCGCTGGCCGCCGATCTGCTGCCGGAGGGCGTGCTCAACATCGTGCCCGGGGGCGCGGCCGCGGGCGAGGCCCTGGTCGCGCACCCCGACGTTCCCCGGGTGTCGTTCACCGGCTCGCTGCGCACCGGTCTGGCGGTGCAGGCCGCCGCCGGAGCGTCGGGGGTCCTCAAGAGCGTCACCCTGGAGTTGGGCGGCAAGAACCCCATCCTGATCTTCGACGACGTCGACCCCGACACCGCCGCGGCCGCGGTGGTGAAGGGCTCGAACTTCGCCCGGGTGGGCGGGCAGAGCTGCGGCGCCACCAGCCGGCTCCTCATCCACGCCGGGTTGCGCGAGGCCGTGCTCGAGCGGGTGGTGGAGTCGACCGAGCAGATCCGCATCGGCATGCCCGACGATCCGTCGTCGGACATGGGGTGCATGGTGTCGCACGCCCACCGCGACCGGATCCTGGGATTCGTCGATGCGGGCCGGGCCGACGGCGGGCGGCTGCTCACGGGCGGCACGCCCCCGGCCGATCCGCAGCTCGCCGCGGGCGCCTTCATCCGGCCGGCCGTGTTCGACGAGGTGGACCACGGCGCCACCATCGCCCAACAGGAGATATTCGGGCCGGTTCTGGCCGTGACATCCTTCACCGACGCGGCCGACGCCGTCGCCATGGCCAACGACACCCCCTACGGGCTGACCGCCAGCATCTGGAGCAACGATGTGAACCGGGCGCTCGGCGCGGCCCGGGCCATCGACGCCGGCTACGTGTGGGTCAACGACGTGGAGGTGCGCTACCCGGGCCTGCCCTTCGGCGGTTGGAAGCAGTCGGGCATCGGCAAGGAGCTTGGCCTCGTCGACGACATCCTGAGCCACACCCGTTCCAAGGCCGTCAGCATCGCCATCACGCCCGCCGTCACATCCGGGTGACTGGCGAGGGCTCGGGCTCCGACGCCGGTCCCGGCTCCGGCGGCCCCGCCGACCCGGCGCCGCGCCGCGAGGTCGTGGGCCAGTACGCGGGAGCGCTGCTCTTCTCGCTGAGCCTGGGCGTTACCGTGGTGGCCTACCCGCTGTTCGTGATCGACCAGGGCCGGTCACCGACAGTGGCGGGAGTGCTGGTGGGGTTCTCGGCCGCGGTGCAGGTGCTGACCCGGTCGCGGCTCGGCTCGGTGATGCGGGTCGTGTCCAACTCCGACGTCATCACCGCTGCGGCCGTGTTGATGTGCCTCTCGGTCGGGCTGCTGGTCTTCGAGTCGGGGCTGGTCGCGCTGGTCGTCTCAGCCGCGGTGCAGGGCGTGGCCCGGGCCTGCTTCTGGACGGGCAACCAGGTGCAGATCGTGCGGTCTCCCCGTCCCACATCCAGGGGAATCGCCACCCTGAACATGGTGGCCACCGTCGGGATGCTGATCGGCCCGGCCGCGGGCGGGATCATTGCCCAGAGCTCGTACCGGGCCGCGTTCGCGGTTGCATCCGCGGTGGCCCTGGCCGGCATCGCGCCCACGCTGGCGCTGTCGCGCCCGCCCCCGTTCGCTCGGGTGGGCGGCCACAGCTACCTCCAGCTGCTGCGCAACCGGGGAGTGCGCGTGGGCGTGTGGGCCAGCGTCGCGGTCGGTGCCTGGCGCGGCCTGCTGGGCTCCTATGTGCCCATCGGGCTCGACGCGGCCGGCAGCAGCGAGACCGCAATCGGCGTGGTGGTGGCGGTGGCCAACGGCGCGGCCGCGGTGAGCGGCTACCTCGCGGTCGACACGGAAGGCTCGCGGGTGGCCCCCGGTGTGGCCCGCTGGGGCGCGGTCACCCTGGTGGCCACCGCGCTGGTGGGCTTCGAACTGCCCGTCGCGCTGATCACGGCCGCGCTCGTGGCCGGGGGCGCGGCCATCGGCCTGTTGCAGGTCCTGGCCATCACCGCGGTGAGCGAGGCGGTCCGCCCCGAGCTTCAGGGCGACGCGGTGACCATCGCGGGGGTCGCCCGGGGCGTCACCCTGTCCGGCGCGCCGCTGGGGGTGGCCGCCCTGCTGGTGGTGGGGCTGGGACCGGCCGTGCTGGCGGCCACGGTCGCGCTGGTCGGTCCCGCGGCCCTGTTCTGCCGGCCTCGCTTCAACCCGGAATAAGCAGGTCCTCGTTGCTGTATACAACGACTTGCAGGGTTGTCTGTGCCGGTATACCGTGAGCGGTCCGGCTGTGGGTCCGTATGCCGCAGCTGTCCTCGACCACGGATTCACTTGGGGGGTAGCTCCAGATGTTGAAGAAGCTCACGTTCATGCAGCGGCTCTTGGCTGCGCTGTTCGTCTTTACCCTCGTTGCCGCCGCATGCGGCGACGACGAACCGGCGGCTCCGGATACCAGCGCGGCGGACGCCGCCGCGCTGGCCGAGGCAGAGTCTGCTGCCGCCGCGGCTGAGGCTGAGGCCGACGCGGCGCAGGCAGACGCCGACGCTGCTGCTGCTGACGCCGCTGCTGCTGCTGACGCCGCGGCTGAGGCTGAGGCTGCCCTGGCTGCTGCTGAGGCCGAAGGGGCTGCCAGTGCTGACGAACTCGCGGCGCTTCAAGCCGAATTGGCGGCGGCCCAGGAGGCGGAAGCTGCTGCGGCTGCCGCGGCTTCTGAGGCCGAGTCCGCCGCTTCTGCGGCTGAGGCTGCGGCTGCTGAGGCTTCCGCTGCCGCTGACGCGGCCATGATGGCCGCCGAGGCTCCCGAGTCCATCGTCATTGCTGCTCCTGGCCAGCCGAACAAGCTGGACCCCCACTTCCAGGACGGCGCAATGCGCCGCACCATGGAGAACGTCTACGAGCGCCTCATCGAGCGTGACCTCGTGGCCCCCTCGATCTTCGTGCCGAGGCTGGCTGCGTCGCTGCCGAGGCGTGTCGATGACACCACCTGGGAGCTCAAGTTGCGTCGCGGCATCAGCTTCCATAGTGGCGAGCCGTTCAACGCGGCGGCGGTCAAGCACTCCTTCGAGCGGGTCATCTACGACGATGAGCTGAGTTCCGACCTCAGAGAGCAAGTTGAGGGGATCACCGGCGTGGACATCGTGGACGACTACACCGTCCGCATCAACACCGCGAATCCCGACCCGGTTCTGCCGGCCCGGCTCTACATGGTGCAGATGGTGCCGGCCAGCGCAACCGTCGCTGGACTTGCCAACAACGCTGACGGAACCGGCCCCTACAAGTTCGTGGAGTGGTCTGCGGGCGACTACCTGACTCTCACCCGCAACACCGACTACTGGGGCCCGGAGCCCGAGATCGACGAAGTGACGTTCGTGTTCCTGCCCGACGAGCAGGCGCGGGTCTCCGCTGTGCAGGCCGGCGACGTTGATCTCGCGCTGGGCCTGTCGTCCGACTCTGCGGGCGACGTGCCCAAGCTGTTCGTGCGCGACGAGGGCATCGAATACCCGTACCTCCGGATGAAGAACTACGAGGGCCCGCTGGCTGACTATCCCGAACTGCGAGTGGCCATCGCCCACGCCATGAACGTTGACGACTACGTCGAGTTCATCTACGAGAGACAAGCCAGCCGACCCAACTGCCACATCTTCGGCTCCGGCGTGTTCGGCCACAATCCCGATATCACCGACCGGCCCTACGACCCGGATCTGGCCCGCCAGATCATCGCGGACTCGGGTTACCAGGATGAGTCGATCACCTTCTGGGCCAACGGCACTCGCTGGACCAAGTTCGACGAACTCTCCGAGGCCATCTATGCCGACTTGACTGCTGTGGGCTTGAACATCGATTTCGAGTTGCAGTCGTGGGAGGTCTGGCTCGACATCGAATTCCTCACGTATCCGGACCCGGCCGAGGGCCAGCCCGGGCCCACGCGCGGCGACATCTTCCTGTCGTCGTCCTCCAACGAGTTGCAGGACGGGGCCCGCCTCGGTTCCTACATCGGGAACACCATCGTCTCGTCCTATCTCGACGATGAGCTCGAGGGCATGCTCGCAGCCGCCGCTCAGGAGCTCGATCCGGTAGCACGCGAGGAGATGTACCACGAGATCATGGCGTACAACTGCGAGAACATCGGCATCTTGCCGGTGCTGACCTATCTCAGCGTCAACGGCGGCGTGGAGAACCTGTCGTGGATCCCGCGCTACGACGACACCGCCCGCGTCGAGGACATGACGCTGAACTGATCGTAGAGGTCTAACGGTCCCCTCCACCTGCGAGGGAGCACGACCTGATGAGGACCGGTCGTGCTCCCTCGTGGGCTTCCCAGAAGCGGTTGGCGCCATGAGCGCTGACTGAGGGGTGGCCGGCCCATGTACCCCTGGCACGATGCCATACCCCCCGACGACATAGCCCGTTACCTCGCAGCCGGGTACGGGGACACCTTCAGTGGCGACGAGTTCCGGGCCATCAGCTCGGGCACGTCACCGGCACTGCTCGTGGTCGACATGACGTGGGCGTTCGTGGATAGCCGCTGGCCCACCGGCAACTCTGATACCGGCTGGCCCGCGGTCGACGCCAACGTCCGGCTGCTGGACGAGGTTCGCCGGTTCGGCTACCCCGTGTACTTCACCAAGATGTACGAGGATCCCAGCCACGCGGCCGCTCCAGGCCAGAAGGGCCGCTGGAAGACGGTGGGGCGCCGTCCGCCCGACCCGGATCTGCCTCCGGGCGATGTGATTGTGGACGAGCTGGCCCCGAAGCCGGGCGAGATGGTGGTGTGCAAGCACCACAAGCCGAGCGGGTTCTTCGGCACCGAGTTGGCCGCCCTGCTGGTCTACGACAGGGTCGACACGGTTGTGGTCACCGGCATGACCACCAGCGGCTGCGTGCGGGCCACCGCGGTGGACGCCTTCCAGTACAACTTCGACGTGGTCATCCCCTTCGAGTGCGTGGCCGATCGCAGCCAGATCTCCCACAAGGTCAACCTGCTCGACCTGCACATGAAGTACGCCGACGTGGCCCCCCTGGACCACGTCATCGACTGGCTCAACAACCTCCCGAGATAGCGTATTCTGCTTTGCAATGCATTGTGCTATGCTTGACGCATGGCGCAGCTAGTTACGAGGGTGGACGATGACCTCGTCGCCCAACTGGATGAGATTGTCGACAATGGTGAGGCGGAGTCGCGCTCGGATGCGGTGAGGCTCGCTCTGGAGGCGATGATCGAGCAGCGCCGACGCCGGCTCATCGGGGAGGCCATCGCGGATGCCTATCGCCGCGTTCCCGAGACGCCCGAAGAGCTGCGATGGGCCGACGAGAGCA
Organism: Acidimicrobiia bacterium; assembly: GCA_022828135.1. Taxonomy (GTDB): domain Bacteria; phylum Actinomycetota; class Acidimicrobiia; order Acidimicrobiales; family Aldehydirespiratoraceae; genus Aldehydirespirator. The sequence goes on from JAJEJB010000032.1 coordinate 170,528, forward strand.
CCAGGTCCATGATCGCCGAGGAGCCCTGGGAGCAATGGTGACGTTGGCCCAGGGCGACATCTGGTGGGCGGAGAGCGAGGCGGGGCGCCGCCCGGTGCTGGTGGTCACCCGCAACGAGGCGATTCCCGTACTGAACAGGATCGTGGTGGCTCCGATCACCCGGACAGTTCGGGGGATAGCCAGCGAGGTGTCATTGGACGTCGATGACGGTCTGGCCCATCGGTGCGCCGCCTCGTTCGACAACCTGCGAGTAGTTCTCAAGGCGCATCTGACGGAGCGCGTGGGGTCGATATCCCGTCGCCGCTCAGAGATCTGCGCTGCGCTGGCCGCGATGGCCGACTGCTGACATCACAGCGGGGTCACAGTCGAGGTGCCGTCGCGGCGGGGGTCGCTGGCTGCGGTGAGGGTGTCTCCGGCTCGCAGGACAGCTTGAGCGCCACCGAAGCCTCCGATCACGTCGGCGGTGTCCACCAGCTCGTAGCCGGCGCGGCCGATGGCGGCTCGCCATTGCGGCTCGAGGCTCGCTTCGGTCGTCACTTGCCCGTCGCCGATCAGGCGGAACCGGCCGGCCTCCACGGCTGAGGCAAGGTCCGCGCCGCCGAGCACCCGGTGCAGTATCTGGAGCTGACCCTGGGGCTGCATGATCCCGCCCACTACTCCCATGCCGAGCATGGGCCGGCCCTTCTCCAGCACCAGCGTGGGAACGATCGTGTGGTAGGGGCGCTTGTCGGGCGCCACTGCGTTCGGGTGGCTCAGGTCGGTGGAGAAGCCCCGGCCCCGGCTCTGCAGCACGAACCCGCCCTCGGGCACGGTCACCCCCGAGCCGAACCGGTCGCACACGCTGGAGGTCAGCACCACCGCCTGCTCCGCGGTGAAGACCACGGTGAACACCGTCCCCGGCCCCAGGGGCATCGGTCCGCGCCGTGGCGCGACAGCCGTCCGGGCTCGCATCTCGTCGTGGTCGGGGACGTCGGCGGCGTCGGGGTCGGCCAGGCAGTCGAGGGCCACCGCGAAGGCTCGGTCGAGGGCCTCGACCATGGCCGCGGCCGCCTCGGCCCCTGGGTCGCCGTCGGTGGCGCCCAGCAGGCCCCGGTCGTGGACCGACTGGGCGGCCAGGGCGGTCACCGCCCCCTGGCACGGTGGGGGCACCGTGATCAGATCGTGGCCGCCCAGTCTCGCCCGCAGCGGCTCGACCCATTGGCTGCGATGGTCGGCGAGGTCGTCGACGTGCAGGCTGCCGCCCGCGGCCGTGGCTGCGTCGGCGATGGCTTGGGCCAGCGGGCCGCGGTAGAGCGCCTCGGGGCCGTCGGCGGCGATCTGCGCCAGCACTGCGGCCAGAGTCGGGTTGCGCCACCGCTCGCCCGGTGCCGGGGCGGTGCCGTCACCGAAGTAGAGGGCCTCGCCCGCAGCATCGAGCCGGCTTCGGGCGCCCTCCCAGAGCCGGCTTCCGGTCGCGCCGACCGCGGCGCCTTCAGCGGCGGCCGCGATGGCAGGCTCGAACAGCGCCGGCCACGGCAGGCGTCCGAACCGGCGGTGCAGGTCCCCCCACGCGGCCACCGCCCCCGGCACCGTCACCGCGCAGCCTCCGACCGAGGGCACGAAGCCGTGGCCGTTGTCGGGCACCGACTCCGGGTCCGTGCGCCGCCCGGAGCGCCCGCTGCCGTTGAGCACCGCGACGCCCTCGCCCGTGGCGACCACCGCCGTCAAGTCGCCGCCGACCCCGGTGCCGGTGGGCTCCACCACCCCCATGACCGCATCGGCCCCGATGGCTGCGTCGACCGCCGACCCCCCGGCCCGAAGCAGTGCCACCCCCGCTCCGGTGGCCCGCTCATGGCCGGTCGCCACCGCCGCTCCGGCGGCGGTCGGGGAATGGCCTTGCGAAATCACAGGGTGGGAGTCACGGGCTCTGCCCTACAGGCACCGTGGCGAGAACGCGGCAGGCGGGCACTACGCCCGCGCGTAAGGGATGGGCACGAGAGTTTCTTTGAACGGATCGACCGACAGGCGGAGTCCCTCGAGCGTGTACGCCCCCAACACGGGATCGACATCATCCTCACCGAAGGCCACCAGGGTTGTGACGCTGCGGCCGTAGACCATGGCCCGGGCCTCGCCGATGTCCCAGAGGACGCGCCTCCCGTCAGCCAATTCAAGCCCGACTTTCTCGGTCGGTACGGTCTCCAGGCTCTTCAGCAGGCTGGTGGGCACGATCGTGTAGAAGCTGCCAGTGTCCACCAACGCGTCGAGTTGTAGCGACTGCTTGCCGTCAATGCTCTCGAGTCGGATCGGCCAGTTGAATGTGCCCATGCGGCTCCTCCCCTTCTTGCGCATGTTCACAAGCTCCCTGATATATGCTGTCATTATCTTTCAATGTAACTGAGGCATAGCGGATTGACAACATCGGTCCCCTGGGCTCTGCTCTCGGCGGGTCGTCTACCTCAGGAAGTAGGGCGAAGGCACCACTTCGTGCTTCCAGGGATCCACGGTCAACAAGAGCGCCTGGAGCGTGTGGGCCCCGAGCAGGGGCCGGGCGTCCTCGTCGCCGAATACCACCCAGGTCGTGGCACTGCGCCCGCATACCGTGGCCCGGGCCTCGCCCATGTCGTAGATGGCGGTCCGCCCGTCGGCCAGCTCCATCTCGACCTTCGTCTTGGGCGCGACACCCAGACGGCCGAGCAGGCTGGCCGGCGCGGATGTGAAGCTGCTGCCGGTGTCGACCAGGGCGTCCAACTGCAAGGACCTCTCACCATCCATGCTGTCGAACTGGATCGGCCAGTCGAATGTGCCCACCGGTCCCTCCCAGTCCTTGAAGGGCAGCCACATGCGCCCTCTAGGCCTTGTCATTGCATTTCATGATATTGGATGTTCGATTGGGATCCAACCTTGCCAATCAACGCAATGGAGATTCACCGCGCAGCCGCATCCGCAGGGACATCTGAGCGCTCCCTTTCCAATGGGAGGACTTCGGGAGCGACTGTATACAGTCAGTCGCTGTGGTTGCCCGGCTCCGACATCTGGCCATCTCGGTGCCCGACGTGGCCGCGGCCCAGGCCTTCTTCGAACAGGCCTTCGGCATGACCAAGGCCGGAGACGCCGGACGCGGCGTCTACATGACCGACGGGGTGATGAACGTCGCCCTGCTGCACTTCGGTGACGACCCTGTGGTCGGGGTCAGCGAGGCGGATGACGGCTCGGAGCCGTTCTACGGGCTCTACCACTTCGGGATGTGGGTCGACGACCTCGACGAGGCCTCGCAACAGGTGGAGCGGGCCGGGGCTGAGCACCTGCGAGGCCGGCGGCCCGACGAGCCCAACCGCTACTACGAGGTCAAGTACCGGTCGCCCGACGGTCTGGTGTTCGATCTGACCACCTCGGGCTGGATCGGGGCGCTGAGAGACCCAGCAGAGCCCGAATCGGCAGATTCCGGTGACCCGAGCTGAAGACCGGGTTCTGATCGCCGGCGCCGGGCCGGTGGGGCTGGTGCTGGCCCTGTCGCTGGCCCGCCGGGGTCACCGGGTGACCGTGGTCGAGAAGCTGGTCGATCTTCTCGATCAGGTTCGCCGGGCCGGCACGATCCACGCGGCCACGCTGGAGATGCTCGACGACATCGGCCTGTACGAGCGCCTCGAACGTCGCGGGCTGGTGGCTCCCCTCGTGCACTACTGGGACCGCGGCGACCCGGAACCCATAGCGGTGTTCGACCACGGCGTGCTGGCCGGCGACACCCGCTTCCCCCACGCACTGCAGTGCGACCGCCTGAAGCTGGTCGAAGAGGCCCTGAAGATGGCTTCGGACACCGATCTGATCGAGGTCCGGGTCGGCACCGAACTGGTCGGCTTCGAACAGGGCGGCGGTTCGGTCACCGCGGTGGTCGAGACCGCCGACGGCGAGCGGGAGGCACTGCGGGGCACTCACCTTGTCGGGTGCGAGGGGGCCCACAGCGTGGTGCGCAAGCAGCTCGGCATCGACTTCGAGGGCTTCGCCTTCCCCGACCGCACCATGACGCTCAGCGTGGTGTTCGACTTCGACTCGTTGCAGCCCTACGGCCTGCGCAACTACATCCTCGACCCGGTCGAGTGGGCCAACCTGTTCAGGTGGACCGACTTCTGGCGGGTGGTGCTGCCCGCCGATGTCGATGCCGACCCCGACTCCCTTCTCGACGACGATGTCATCGAGGCCGGGCTGCAGCGGTTCCATCCGATCGGCGCGCCCTACGAGGTGGTGTCCAAGTCGCTCTACACCGTGCACCAGCGGGTGGCGGCCACGTTCCGTGCGGGGCGGGTGCTGCTGGCCGGCGACGCGGCCCACGTCAACAGCCCCATCGGCGCCATGGGCATGAACAGCGGCATCCACGACGCTGTCAACCTGGCCGCCAAGCTGTCGGCGGTGCTGAGGGGCGACGCCGGCGACGAGGTGCTCGACCGGTACGTCCGCCAGCGCCGGCATGTGGCCGTGGCCCATGTCCAGGCCATCACCATCCGCAACAAGAAGCTGATGGCCGAGGCCGACCCCCAGACTCGGCGGCGCAACCGCGACGAGCTGCGGCGGGCCGCCGACGATCCCTCCCTGGCCCGGGAGTTCCTGCTGCGGGCGTCGCTCATCTCCAGCGTCCGCGAAGCTGCGGAGATCGCCTGATGCCGGCCGGCTCGATCGAGGCCAGGCTGGCTGCGATGGGTCTGAGCCTGCCCGAGCCCCGCCGGTTCCCCAGCCAGAACCGTCAGGGGTGCGTGCGGGTCGGCAGCGTCCTGTTCGTGTCGGGCCACGGGCCCCATCATCCCGGTATGGACATCGTGCGCCGGGGCAAGCTCGGAGCCGAGCTGGACGTCGAGCAGGGCTACGAGGTGGCCAAGGCCTGCGGGCTGTCCATCCTGGCCACCCTGCGGGCCGAGCTCGGCGACCTCGACCGCGTCACCCGGGTGGTGCGGTTGCTGGGCATGGTGAATTGCACAGCGGAGTTCGAGCTGATGCCCAAGGTGGTCGACGGGGCCTCGGATCTGTTCTTCGAGCTGTTCGGCCCCGAGCGGGGCCGGCACGCGAGGGCCGCGGTGGGCATGGCCGGCCTGCCCCGCCAGCAGCCGGTCGAGATCAGCGGGGAGTTCGAGGTGTCAGAGCCATGACCACACTGGTGACCGGGATCGGGCTGGTGGGCACGTCCTTCGCCCGCTGCGCCCTGCAGAGGGGCGAGCCGGTCGTCCTCCTCGACCTGCAGTCCCGAGACGAGTACCTGCGAGAGCGTCTCGGGCCGATCGCGGCCGACATCGGTACCGTGAAGGCCGACATCCGCGACCTGTCGGCGCTGGTCACGGCCATGCGGGAGCACAAGGTGGAGACGGTCGTGCACACCGCTGGGCTGATCGGCGACAGCGTGTCGCGGCCTCTCTACACCGGGCTCGAGGTCAACGTCACCGGCACGATCAACGTCCTGGAGGCGGTGCGTCTCGCCCGGGTGCGCCGGCTGGTGCACATCAGCAGCTTCGCGGTGTACGACCGCCGCCGGGCCCGGGGCGCGCCCATCACCGAGGACGCGCCCCGGGGCCCGGGACGGGCCTACGGCAACTCGAAGGTCATCAAGGAGCTGGTCGCCGAGAGCTACCAGAAGGAGTTCGGCTTCGAGCTGGCCATCCTGCGGCCGGCCAACGCCTACGGCTACGGGCACTTCGAGGGGGGATCGTTCGGGTCCAAGATCCAGGCCCTGCTCCAGGCCGGCATCGACGGCCAGACCGCCTTCGTCAAGCAGGAGCACACCATGGACTTCGAGTACGTGTACGACCTCGACGTGGGCCGGGCCGTCGACCTGGCCGCCACCGTGGACCTGCCCGACAAGCCCGTCTTCAACGTCGGCACCGGCACCATCACCTCCTTCGACGATCTGGTGGCCGCGGCCCGGCGGGTCTTCAACGACCTGAAGGTGCAAGTCATCCCCGGCCAGCCGCCGGCGGTGTCGGCCGGCGACCCCCTGGACCTGTCCCACTCCGAGACCGCGCTGGGCTGGAAGCCCACCTTCGACATAGAGGCCGGATTGAGCCACTACGCGTTCGAACTCCGGAGACTGGCCGGATGACCCTTCCGGCGGAACTGGCAGCAAAATGCTCGCTATGCGTGCACAACGCTGCCAGTTCTCGGGTTGGTCGGAGCGCGTTTGTGAACTGGCAGCAAAATGCTCGCTATGCGTGCACAACGCTGCCAATTCGGCCGGAGGGCGATGAGTTGGGGAGGCTGAGCGGATGATCGACATGCTGGTTCGCGACGCCGACTGGCTCATCACCGTGGATCCCGAGCGCCGCATGGTGCGAGACGGGGCGCTGGCCGTGGACGGCGGCGAGATCAAGGCAGCGGGCTCCACCGCCGATGTGGAGGCCGCCGGGTACCGGGAGGCGGTCCGCACCATCGATGCCCGCGGCCGGCTGATCACCCCCGGCTTCGTCGACAACCACCAGCACCTGGCCCCCTTCTTCGTGCGGGGCCTCGGCGACGACGTGCCCCTCAAGGTGTTTCTCCACGACCGCTGCTACCCCATGGAGGCCGGCGTCACCGACGAGGAGGCCTACCTGGCGGCCATGTGCGCGCTGCTGGAGTCGGTCCGCCACGGCACCACCACCGTGTGCGACCCGGGCTCGCAGAATCCGGAGAACTCGGTCCGGGCCGTCGACGAGGTCGGCTGCCGGGCGGTGCTGGCCCGCTCGCTCACCGACCTGGCCGGGGGACGGGCCATGCCCGGCACGTTCGACTCCACCACCGACGACGCCATCGCGTCCGGTCTGGACTTCGTGGAGTCCCACGCGGGCGCGGCCGGCGGCCGGGTCCGTCCCTGGTTCTCGCTGCGCACCGAGCGCATGGTGTCGGACCGCCTGTGCGGCGCCGTCACCGAGCTGGCCGCCGAGCACGGCACCGGCATCGTGTCGCACATGATCTCCAACCGCGACTCCGTCGAGCACCACCAGCGGGTGTTCGACGGAGAGCGGCCCATCGCCCGCTACGAGCGCAACGGCGTGCTCGGTCCCAACGTGCAGCTGGTCCACTGCCACTTCCTCACCGACGACGAGTGCGACCTGCTGGCCGAGCGCGACGTGAAGGTGTCGATGTGCCCCACCGCCAGCGCGGTGTTCGGCTGGGGAGGCCTCCAGCGGGCCACCCACCTGAAGCTGCTGGAGCGGGGCGTGACCGTGGGGGTGGGCACCGACATCGGCGCCTGCTCGCACACGACCGACATCCTGCGGATCGCCCAGTACTTCCGGGTGTACCGCGACATCTTCGAGGACGCCTCGCTCATGCCGGCTGAGACCATCCTGGAGCACCTCACCATCGACGGCGCCCGCTCGGTGCTCTGGGATGACCAGATCGGCTCGCTGGAGGCGGGCAAGCGGGCTGATTTCCTGCTGTTCGACCTCGACCGGCCCGAGTGGGTGCCGCTGCACAACCCCCTGTCGAACCTCGGCCACGGTGTGAGCGGCGACTCGGTCGACACCGTGGTGATCGACGGCAACGTGGTCGTGGAGGGCGGCGAGTTCGTCAACGTCGACGCCCGAGCCGTCATGGCCCGAGGCCGGGAGGCGGCCGCAACCGCAGCCGAGCGCACCGGCCTAGCCCAGTTCGCCACCCCCCGCTGGCCCGTCGTCTGAGGTCGCGGCCACCGCACGCGCAGGGTCCGTGAGCCTGTTAGAAACTCGACGGTGAAATCCTTGGCAGCGGTGTTTGACGCTACGACCGTGAAGCGGTTGGCTGGGCCGAGGGCCTACTCGCGGGGTGTGTCGTACGCTCGCGATCGGCGGGTCGAGCGGCCCGAGGTCCGAGACGGGCGGCTGAAGGCAACGGTGCGGGGCACAATGCCGTACCTCGTGGAGCTTTGGGGCGATGTGGGCCGGCCGCAGTGGTCGTGCAGTTGCCCGGCGGCCGAGGACGGCTCGTTCTGCAAGCACTGCACCGCCGCGGCCCTGTCGCTGGGGGTCGACGAGGCATCCGGTGCCGGCGTCGGACCGCCCCTCGTCTCGGTCGCTGGGAGCGGCCGGCCCAAGAGTCGACCCGACGACGCGGGCTTCGAGCCGAACGCCGGGGACGAGTTGGCCGGCTTCGTGGAGGATCTCGGGCCCGGGCGGCTGGCCGAGATCGTGCTGGAGGCGGCTGAGTCGGACTGGCGCCTGCGTGAGCGCCTGCTGGCCGAGGCCCGGGCCGCCCGAGGCGCCGAGATCGATCTCGCCGGTTGGCGCCGCCGGATCGATCAGGCCTTCGCCGACCGCGACTTCATGCACCATGGCTTCGTGACCTACCAGACCGCGGCAGGCTGGGCCGCAAGCGTTGGCGAGATGATCGACGCGGTCGAGGATCTCTGCGACTCGGGCCACCACGACGCCGCGGCGCGGCTGGCCGAGCACGCCCACCGCCGCGCCGACGAGGCCGTCGACTATGTGGACGACTCCGACGGCTGGATCACGGTCATCTCGGAGCGGTTGTCGGACGTTCACCTGCGGGCCTGCGAGGAGGGGTCGCCCGAGGTGTCGGAGCTCGCGGCCCGCTTGGTGGAGATGGAGCTGGCCTCGGAGCTGGGCGGCTTCTATCGCAGCGCGGCCACATACGCTGAGATTCTCGGCGAGACGGGCCTGGCCGCGTTCAGGGAGCACTTGGAGCCCCACCGGGAGCGGGTCGAGCGCAAGGCCGCCTCAGACAAGTACTCGAGCGAGGTCTTCGCCTGGCGGCAGGCCCTGGTCGGCTGGGCGCACGGCACCGGCGATCCCGAAGCGCTGATCGAGGCGCACAGTCACGGCTCGATGCTGGCCGACGACATGCTGGAGATCGCCCGGGCCCTCGACCGGGCCGGCCGGGGCGACGAGGCGTTCGCCTGGGCCCGTCGCGGCATGGCCGATTGGGGCGGCCGCCCGCACCAGGTGGGCGGGCTCCGTGATTTCCTGGCTCTCAAGATGCGCGGCCGCGGCGACGATCAGGCCGCGGTGAAGCTCTATTGGGAGGCGTTCGTGGCGGACCCGTCGCTGTCGGCGTACCGGCGCCTGCTCGACGAGGGCGCGGGGGAGGACTGGTTGCGGCGCTGCCGCGACCATCTGGACCGCGTCCTTGAGCGTGTCCCTGCCGACACCGCGCGCCTTACCCCGGAGAACGCGTTCGGGGTGTTGCCGCCGCCGGTGCCTGGGGCCGCGGCCGCGCTGATGGAGATACTGATGTACGAGGGCCTCGCGGAGGCCGCTTGGGACGTGGCCCGACAACACGGCTGCGGATCGCAGATGTGGCTGACGATCGCCCGAGCCCTCGAGAACACCCGCCCCCTGGACTCGATCGCTGTCTACGAGCCGGCGGCTCTGGCCATCATCGACGCCAAGAAGGCCGACCGGTACCAGTCCGCGGTCGATCTGATGGTCCGCATCCGTCGTCTGGCCGACTCCGCCGGCAAGCCGCGCCGCTTCGAGTCGCTGCTGTCCCGGGTGCGCACCGAGCACAAGGCCAAACGCAAGCTCAAGTCCCTGCTCGACGCCCAAGGCTGGTAGCCAAGGCCATAGTGCGGTGACCGACCTCGAGTACGCCTTGGATGACGTGTTGGACTATCTCGACACGCACAAGATCCGTGCCACCTACAAGGCCGTCAGCGGCGTCACAGGCATCAATCACCGCCGCGGTCTGGGACAGCGTCTCGCTGCTGCTGGTGGTCCGTCGCTGCGCACGTCGTGGGTTGTGCAAGCCGCGACCGGTCGTCCCAGTCCCGCGACGAACCGGGGGGCCGATGATCGGACATGGTGGCATCCCGACTTGGAGAACACCCCGCACATCATCCGCGACCCGGATGAACTGCGGCAGCGGATCACGGACTGGAAGGCCGGTCGTGGTTCGTGACCGGATATGGGGTCGCCGCCTGCCGCCGTGGTGTCTGCACATCCTGATCGTCGCCGCTGTTGTCTTCGCCGCGCCATTGCTGCTCGGCGCTGTGTGGCTGGGCACCTGATCGCGGGACCCGGACACGCGGTCGACCTCCGGTGGGTCATCCCTGACAATGCGTCCAGGTTCCCTTACAGTCCTACAGGCTCAGTCTTGCAGGCTGCGGCAGTCAAGTCCTTCCGCTGCTAGAGTTTCGATGCAATTGATGTACATCTCGATGATCGCGAGGTTGGTGAGGCGGCTTGTGTCGGCGGTCTCGTCGCCGGAGTGGCAGCCGCGCCGGTAGGTGTAACCGGTGTGGCTGGCGTGGCCGCGCATCGCCATCAGGTCGTCGTAGGCGGCTTGAACATCGCCGCGAGTGCCGACCAGTAGCGCCTGTTCGTACTGGCCGAGAAGATCGTGGACGGTCTCGGCGTTGGTGTACACCGCCACCGTCAGTTCCGCGCACTCCGCTGGTGGCAGCGTCACATCGGGAACGTGAACGCTTTGTGGATCCCACTCCGGTTTGTTGGAACAGCCGACGACCATCCACGCCAACACGACAATGGATGCCACGACCACCGCAGCCCGTAGCGAACGCTCAAGATGTTGGCCTTGGGCCAGAGCCGCAAATCCAAGCGCCAATTCCAACTCGGTCATCGGCTGTATACCGTACGGCGCGAATCTCCTGGCACACTGTCGCCGTGCGGATCTGTGTGGTGGGCGCGGGGGCTATCGGCGGGATGATGGCTGCTCGCTTGGCGGTGGCCGGCGAGCAGGTGAGCGTCATCGCTCGGGGCGAGCACCTCGACGCGATAAGGCGCGATGGGCTCAGGCTGGTGGAGCTGGACGGGTCCGCCACCGTGGCTACTGGGATCGAGCCTTCAGACGACTTCGGGGCCCTGGGTACGCATGACACGGTGATCCTGGCCCTCAAGGCCCACCAGATCGCGGCCGTGGCCCACCAGCTTGCACGGCTGTGCGACGACGGCACCATGATCGTGCCGGTGCAGAACGGCATCGGATGGTGGTACTTCCAGCGTCACGGCGGTCCCCACGACGGCCGCCGGCTCGAAGCGCTAGATCCCGACGGCGTGCTCGCGGCGGCATTAGACGCGGAGCGGATCGTGGCCTGCATCGCCTACCCGGCCGCCGAGAAGACCGCACCCGGCGTGATCACCCATGTCGAGGGCGACCGCTTCCCGGTGGGCGAGCTTGACGGCACGAAGTCGGAGCGGGCCAAGGCGCTGGGCGAGGTCCTGGCTTCAGCCGGGTTCAAGTCGAGGGTTCTCACTGACATCCGCTCGCACCTGTGGGTCAAGGCCTGGGGCAACCTGGCCTTCAACCCGATCAGCGCGCTCACCGGGGCGACGCTGGCCGGCATCTGCCGCACGCCGGCCACCCGGGAGTTGGCCGCGCAGATGATGACCGAGGCCGGCAGGATCGCCGAGACGCTCGGAGTGCGCATCCGGGTCAGCGTCGAGCAGCGCATCGCGGGGGCTGAGGCTGTGGGCGAGCACAAGACCTCGATGCTCCAGGACGCCGAGGCCGGCCGCCCGCTGGAGCTCGACCCGCTGGTCGGCGTGTTCGTCGAACTCGGCGAGATCACCGGCGTGCCCACCCCGGCCATCAGCACCGTCTACAGCCTGACCTCTCTGCTCAATCGCCGCCTGGAGGCCGGCCCATGACACACCCAACGGCACTCCGGCGAAATTCCTGTGGCAAAGGACCTCACAGGACTCCAACTACAGGAATTTCGGGGGAGGCGGGCTGGTGACGGCCGGCGAAACGCTGCGGGGGCTGCTCGATACCGGGGCCGACGACGCGCCGGCGATCGTGGCCCCCGACGGCTCGGTGCTCACCCACGCCGAGCTGAGGGCCGAGGTGGACCGGCTCACCGACCAGCTTCAGAGCTTCGGGCTGGGTGCGGCCGATCGCATTGCCATCGTCATGCCCAACGGCCCCGAGATGGCCGTCGCCTTCCTGGCCGCGGCCTGCACCGGATGCGCCGCGCCGCTGAACCCGAAGTACCGCCTGGAGGAGCTGCGCTTCTATCTCGACGATCTCGGTGCCAGGGCACTGGTCACCCTGCCCGACGACTCCGGAGCCGTCGCCCGGGACGCGGCCCGCGCCGCCGGTGCCGGCGTGCTGCCCGTGGCGCTGACCGGCTCGGTCGCGGCCAGCTCGGGCTCGATCGACCTGCTCGCCTCGTCGCCCGACCGCGAGTCAGCGGCCCGGGGCGGGCCGTCCGCAGATGATGTGGCTCTGGTCCTGCACACCTCGGGGACCACCTCGCGGCCCAAGATTGTGCCGCTGCGGCAACGCAACCTGGCCCGCTCCGCCGCGGGCATCGCCGACTCGCTGGCCCTCACCGCTGAGGACCGGTCGTTGCAGGTGATGCCGCTGTTCCACATCCACGGCCTGCTGGCCGGATTGCTGGCGCCGCTGTCGGTCGGCGGTGCGGTCGCCTGCACCGAGGGCTTCGACGCCTTCCGGTTCTTCGCCCAGCTCGAGGCACTGCGGCCCAGCTACTACACCGCGGTGCCGACCATGCACCAGATGGTGCTCTCCCGCGCCGAGCGCCACCGCGACGCGGCCCGCACCGCCGGCCTGCGCTTCGTGCGGTCTTCGTCGGCGTCGCTCCCCACGCCGGTGCTGACCGAGCTGGGCGAGCTGTTCGCCGCCCCCGTCATCGAGGCCTACGGCATGACGGAGGCCACCCACCAGATGTGCGCCAACCCCCTGCCGCCCGGCGCAGCCAAGCCCCGGTCGGTCGGGGTTGCTACCGGAATCGAGCTGGCCGTGCTCGATCACCGGAACCGCCCGCAGCCGCCGGGGGAGCGCGGTGAGGTGTCGATCAAGGGTCCGACCGTGATCGACGGCTACGAGAACAACCCCGACGCCAACGAGGCCGCCTTCACCGACGGCTGGTTCCGCACCGGCGACGAGGGCTATCTCGACGAAGACGGCTACCTGTTCCTCACCGGCCGCCTCAAAGAGCAGATCAACCGCGGCGGCGAGAAGGTCTCCCCCCTGGAGGTGGACGAGGCTCTGCTGGCCCACCCGGCGGTGGCCCAGGCGGTGACGTTCGCCATGCCCCATCCCAAATTGGGCGAGGAGGTGGCCGCCGCGGTGGTGGCCGCCGACGGCAGCAACGTCGACGAGCGGGAGCTGCGCCGGTTCCTAGCCCAGTCGCTCGCCGCGTTCAAGGTGCCCCGCCGGATCCTGGTGCTCGACGAGCTCCCCAAGGGCCCCACCGGCAAGCTCCAGCGCATGGGCCTAGCCGAACGCCTAGGCCTGACCCCCGCCGAGGACAGGTGAGGCAGACGGCGGGTACAGGCCGCCCCGGAGCGTGCTTGCGGCGCATGGCCCTCCCAGTGATCATGGTGGGTATGGCCGTGTCGGCAACGGGATGCATGGACGCGGTCGTCGAGATGGTCATCGACGAGGACGGCTCGGGCACTCAGCGCGTCGATCTCAGGGTTCACCGCCGTTTCTTGGAGTTCATGGCAGAGACGGCCGCATTCTCGTTCGTCGAAGAAAGCGAGGTCGACACAGTGGACGGCATCGCAGCAGAGGTCTTCACGGCCCCGGGCTTGGCGCAGGTGTGCAGTTCCGTGCTCTCAAGCGACAGTCCCGTGACGAGAATGTCGGAGCGGGCGTCCCAGCTGGGCGCCGCCGTCGCGTTCGATATCGGATCCGACGCTGACATGTGCCAAGCCACCATGAGAGTCGATTGGGACTCGGATGCCGCTGAGATGGTTCGAGGGCTGTCCGCTTCGCTCGGAGCGCGATCCGCCCTCCGGCGCCTGCCCGACGGGGGATGGCGCTTCGAGTCAGACACGAACTTCGCGGGCGAGGAGTGGACGGGTGAGACGCTCTTCTACCTGGGCCTGCTGGATGAGCGCGGCATTCCCCGCCCGACATTGGAGCTGACCGTCGCGCTTCCCGGAACTCCTGGCGCATACAACGCCAGCCCGACGACTGGATCGACGTTCACTTGGCGCATTCGCGATGTGTTCGAGCCTGAGCCGCGGATCTTCGCGGAGACGACTTTGCCGCCGGAGGAGTCGTCGCCGTGGTTCTGGCTGATCGTGATCGGGGTCGTGGTGGCGTTGCCCGTGGCGGCTCTGTTGCCTTGGTGGTACCGCCGCGTGCCCCGCGTGCTCTTGGACAACCTGTCGCCCGGTCCCCCCGATCAGGCCCGCACCACGAGGAGCGGCCGGCGCTCCCGTGCGCCCGGGAGACCCAGCGGACAGGCCGCAGGCGAGGGGCCTGTCTAGACTTCACCCAGTGGCCCAGATCGAGATGCTGACCCTGGCCAACCACGCCGAGGTGCAGAACGGCCTGCTGTACCTGAGCGGCGCCGGATGGGACCGGGTCACCCGGGCCTACAAGGAGGGCAACAAGCCCCGGCCCCAGCACTTCTCCATCGCCTTGTCGGTGCTGGTCCCGTGGTCGGAGACCAACCAGCGCCATGAGATGCTGATCCGCGTCGAGGACGAGGACGGCCACCACAAGTTGATGGAGGCCAAGGCCAACATCGAGGTCGGGCGCCCGCCCGGCAAGGTCCCCGGATCCGACAGCCGTTCGCCTCTGGTGGTCACCGGCCTCGTCCAGTTCCCCAAGGCGGGCGGCTACCGGGTGCGCGCCACTCTCGGCGACGAGCAGCGCGACTACGCGTTCCGGGTCATCGACAAGGTCACCTGAGCGCCGCCAGCCGACCCACTCCACCGAAATTGATGCGGATATTGTGCCTATAGGGGCCGTTTCGCCATCAATTTCGGGGGTGGACGGGCTGTAGGGTCTGGCTGTGATCCGGGAACTGCTCGAGCTGCCGCGGTCGACCTGGCCGCGGGCCGTGCTGTTCGCCGGGATCGCGGCTGTGCTGATCGCGGTGCCGTCGGATCTGATCGACACCCCGATCTTCGGCCGGCCGGTGGAGGTGCGCTGGATCGACTACGTGATCCTGGCCGTCACCTCGGCGCTGATCGGGCTGATCTTCGCCATCCGCCCCGAGTCGTCGGAGGTGGCCGCAACCGAAGAGTTGGCCGTGACCGTCGACCGCCAGGGCACCAGGACGATCTGGGGCGGGTTCGTGTCGTTCCTGGCGGTGGGCTGCCCGGTGTGCAATCAGGCTGTGGTCGCCCTCATCGGCGTGTCCGGCGCGTTGTCGTGGTGGGCGCCGGTCCAGCCTTTCGTCGGCCTGCTCGCGGTGGGGCTGCTGCTCTACACCCTCCGCAAGCGCCTCAACACCTACAAGCTCAGCGCCTGCCCGGTTCCCGCCGCCTAGACGCGGCTCACGGCACCTCGGGAGCGGCCGGTGTCACCGCTTGGTGCATGGCGGCGGCCACCAGTGCGGGCAGGCCCAGGGCGGCCAGCATCAACGACAGCAGGGGCACTCCCAGGCTCAGCAGGCCGCTGGCGATCGCCGACAGCAGGGCGGCCGAGCCCAGCAGCGCGGCCCGGAAGGTGCCGATCCCCCAGCCCGACTGGGGAGGCAGCGCGGCCACCAGCATGGCGTTGGCCACCGGCAGCACCGACACCGCCATACCCACGAACGGCACCAGCAGCCACACGCCGATCTCGGCCGGCAGCAGCAGCATCGGAAGTCCCAGCGCCGAGGTGCTCACCGTCATCAGCCGGGCCGTCCACGGTCCGCCCCGCTGGTCGTAGAGGGCGCCCCCGACGATCTTCACCGGCGCCGACAGGGCCCGCCCCGCGATGAGCATCGCGGCCACCAACCGCAGGTCCAGGCCCCGGTCCACCACGAAGAACGCCGTCGAGAAGCCGATCACCACGAAGTGCATCGAGACGCCGCCGAAGCTGGCGTAGAAGGCCAGCCGGTAGGTCCGCTTCCGGGCGTTCTGGGCCAGTTGCGCCAACCAGGCGACCGGTGCTGGATCCCGGTTGACTTCGGTCCAGCGGGGCACGTAGGCGATGGCCAGCGCGGCGGGAACCGCGCACCCGGCGTACACCCAGCGCCAGGCACCCCCCGCGAAGGCGCTGGCGGCCGCGGCGGCCAGCCCGAACGAGTAGGCCTGGCCCCAGACCGCGATGGCCTTGCCCGGCGCGCCCGGATAGAGCCGGGCCACGCTGGCCAGAGCCGGCGGGAAGTAGATCCCGAAGGCGACCCCCAGCAGGGTCTGGCCCACAAGCAGCACCCAGAACGACGGGGCCACCGCCGACAGCGCCATCCCCGCGGCCAGGCTCACCGCGGTGGCCCGCACCAGCGCCCGGTCGCTCAGCCAGCGGCTGACGGCCCCGCCGATCACGTTGAACGCGGCGATGCCTCCCGCCACCGCGGCCAGGATGGCGGCCAGGTTGCTCTCCGACAGGTCAAGGTCCTCCCGTACGAGCGGGAACAGCGGTGAGATCATGGTCTCGGCGCCGCCGAGGATGAAGTACAGGGTGAACAGGTAGCCGAACGTCGCCCCGCGGGCGGTCAGGCCGCTCTCGCTGTCGCCTGGGCCTCCGACGGCGCTGGTGACCGGTTCGCTCAACTCACCCAGCAGGCCACCAGGTGGCCGCTGGAGCGCTCCGTCAGCGGGGGGCGCTCGTGGAAGCACTGGTCCACGGCGAGGGGGCAGCGGGTGTTGAACCGGCAGCCCTTCGGCGGGTCCATGGGGCTGGGCAGGTCGCCCTTGAGGGGTTCGTGGCTGCGGCGGGTGGCGGGGTCGGGCACGGGAACCGCCGAGAGCAGGGCCTGGGAGTAGGGGTGGGTCGGGTTCTCGTAGATGTCGTGGTGGCTGCCGATCTCCATCAGGTGGCCCAGGTACATGATGGCCACCCGGTCCGACACGTGGCGCACCACGGCCAGGTTGTGGGAGATGAACAGGTACGACAGCCCCACGGTGTCCTTGAGCTCGACCAGCAGGTTCACGATCTGGGCCTGGATCGACACGTCGAGGGCGGCGGTGGCCTCGTCGGCCACCACGAACCCGGGATGCAGCGCCAGGGCCCGGGCGATCACGATGCGCTGGCGTTGGCCGCCGGAGAAGGCGTGCGGGTACTTGTCGGCCGCGCTGGCGGTCATGCCCACCATCTCCAGCATCTCGCCCACCGCCGCGTCGAGCTCCGCGCCCCGCTTGCGGGTGTGCACCAGGAACGGCTCGGCGATGCTGTCGCGGATCTTTATCTTGGGGTTGAGCGCCGAGTAGGGGTCCTGGAAGATCATCTGGACCTGCTTGCGCATGGCCCGCCAGCGTCGCCGGTTCAGGTCGGTCACGTCCTCGCCCTCGAAGAACACCTGGCCCTTGGTCGGCTTCACCGCTCCCAGCAGCGCCCGGCCCGCGGTGGACTTGCCGCAGCCCGACTCGCCCACCAGGCCCACGGTCTCGCCCGGCGCCACCGCGATGGTGAAGTCGTCCAGCGCGTAGACCGTTCTCCTTCGGCTGCCGACCCAGCGCGTGTAGTGGACGCTGAGGTCGCGGCTCTCGACCAGCGGAGTGACCTGCCCGTTCACGTCAGTGCCTCTCCGGGTCGGTGGTAGCCGTTCACGCCGACCCCTCCCCAGGGCGGTTGTAGCAGGCCACCCAGCGCCTTTCCGCGATCTTCAGCAGGGGCGGAGGGGTGTCGCGGCAGCCGTCGCGGGCCTCGTCGCATCGGGGCTCGAAGGCGCAGCCCGGCGGGAATTGGGCCCGGTCCAGCGGCTCGCCCGGGATGCCGGTGAGCTCGCCGTCGTCGCGGTCGGCCCTGGGCACCGAATGCAGCAGGCCGAGCGAGTACGGGTGCTGGGGATCGGCGAACATCTCGTTGATCGGGGCCCGCTCCACGATGCGGCCGGCGTACATGACCTGAACCCGGTCACAGAACTGGGCCACCACGCCCAAGTCGTGGGTGATCATCAGCACCGACATCCCGAGCTCGGTGGACAGGTCGTGCAGCAGGGTGAGGATCTGGTCCTGGATGGTCACGTCGAGTCCCGTGGTCGGCTCGTCCGCGATGACCAGCGTCGGTTCGCAGGCCAGCGCGGTGGCGATCATCACCCGCTGGCGCATCCCGCCCGACAGCTCGTACGCGTAGGCCCGCAGGCGCTCGCCTGCGTTGGCGATGCCCACCATGTCGAGCAGCTCCAGCGAGCGTTGCCTTATCGCCGAACCCTTCAGGCCGACCCTGCGCTGCAGGAGTTCGCGCAGCTGCGAGCCGACGGTCTTGAGCGGGTTGAGCGACACCATCGGATCCTGGAAGATCATGGCGATCTCCCGGCCCCGCACCCGGTTGGCCACCCCGGGGTCGAGCACGTCCTCGCCCCGCCAGCGCACCGAGCCCCCCATGATCCGGCCCGGGGGCAGGACCATGCCCAGGATGGCCAGCCCCATGACGCTCTTGCCCGAGCCCGACTCGCCCACCACGCCGAGGCGCTCGTGCGAGCCGACATTGAGGGTCAGGTGGTCCACGCCCAGCACCGTCCCGTCCCGGGTGGGGAACCCCACCGTGAGGTCCTTCACCTCCAGCAGGCGCTCCTGGCGGCCGTTGCCGTTGGTGGTGCTCATCCCCCCGGCCTCTCGAGGATGATCTGCTCGCGCTCGGCCACGTCGTTGAACGACTGGAGCCACAGCGACAGCAGGTTGACGCCCAGCACCACGATGGAGATGGCCAGGCCGGCGAAGGTGACGATCCACCATCCGTCGGTTATGTAGTTGCGGCCCTGCTGGATCATCAGCCCCCATGACGAGCGGGGCGGCTGCACACCGAATCCGAGGAAGGCGAACGCCGACTCCGACAGGATGGCCGCCGCCAGCTCCAGCACGCACAGCGTGATCAGCGAGCTGACCAGGTTGGGCAGCAGGTGACGCCACATGACCCGGGTCGACGGCGCGCCGCTCAGCTCGGAGGCCTCAACGAACAGCGACGTCTTGAGGGTCAGCACGAGGCTGCGCCCGACCCTGGTGAACACCATCCAGCTGGATATGGCGATGACGACGATGACCAGCCACACGCTCGGCCCGAAGGCGGCCACCAGGATCAGCCCGGCCAGCACCCCCGGGAAGGCCATCTGCACGTCGGCGGCCGAGATGATGAGGGTGTCGATCCTCCCGCCGACGTAGCCTGCGATCAGGCCCAGGGCGGTGCCGAGGATGGCCGCGATGACGACCGCGGCCAAGCCCACCAGCAGCGAGATACGGGCGCCGTCGACAAGCCGGGCCAGGATGTCGCGGCCGAGCTGGTCGGTGCCGAGGGGGTGCGTCCAGGTGCCGCCCCAGCCCACCGGCGGCGTGAGCTTGTCGGGCAGGCTCTGCTTGGCCGGGTCCTTGATGAACGGCAGCCACGGCCCGACGATGGCCACCAGCGCGAACAGCGAGCAGATGAAGATGCCCGAGATGCCCGCCTTGGACTTGCGCAGGTGCGACCGCAGATCGGCCAGGACGGTGACGCCCTCCGGCGGTACCGCATCGACCGCGCCGGTGTCGGCTCCCGGCGTCGTCGTGTCGTCCACGGCGGTCATGCCAGCTCCACCCGGGGATCGATCATCCGGCGGGCGATGTCCACCAGCAGGTTGGTGACCACCACCAGCGTGGCCAGCACCACCACCGCGGCCTGCACCAGGATGAGGTCGCGGTTCTCGATGGCGTGGATGGCGAGGCGTCCCACTCCGGGCCATGCGAACACCACCTCGATCACCACCGTGTAGCCGGTGAACATGCGGGTCAGCTCCCAGCCGGTCATCGTCACGAAGCCCGAGGCCACGTTGCGGAACGTGTGGTGCACGATCGTGTACGACCGGGAGAACCCCCGCGACAGGGCGGTCACCGCGTAGGGCTTGCGCAACTCCTCCACGATGCCCCGGCGGGTCATCTGCGCGAGGCGGCCCGCGCTGGCGAGGCCTATCGCGAACGACGGGAGGATCAGCGACACGAATCCTCGGGAGCCGAAGGTCGGCACCCATCCGAGTTGCACCGCGAAGACGATTATGAGCAGGTAGCCGATCCAGAACGGCGGGGCGCTGATGGACGCCATCGAGAAGCCGAGCACGGCGTGGTCGGCGAAGCGGCGCTCCCACCAGGCGGCCAGCATCCCCATGGGCGCGGCCAGCAGCACCGTGACCGCGGTGGCCCCACCCACCAGCTTGAGGGTGGCCGGCAGCCTCTCGAACACGAGCTTCGAGGCCGGCTGGGTCTGCCAGAACGACTCGCCGAGGTCGCCCACTACCAGGCCCGACACGAAGTCCCAGTACTGGACGCTCAGCGGCCGATCCAGGCCGAGCGCGGCCCGGCGGCTGGCCCGGTCCTCCTGACTGGCCTCCAGCGGCAGCGACACCGTGGCCGGGTCGGTGAAGACGTGGGTGACTACGAATACCAGGGAGGTGACGACGAACACCACCAGGGCGGCGGCGATGATGCGTCTCGCGAGCCACCGAAGCAACGCGCTCCCTCCCGTCCGGGCCAAAACTGGCCCGGGTCCCGGGCCGATCTGTATACCGTAGCCGGGCCTTCCGGGATGCTCCGAATCAGGCGCCGTGTCCGGGGACGCTCCTAGTGGGCCGCTGCCCGGGCTTGGGTCAGGCGGCCGAGGAGGCTGAGGGCGGCCGCGGCGAAGGCCCAGACCGCGGCCGCTGCCAGCGCGGCCGACGACGACACGCTGTCGGTGATGGCTCCGAAGGCTCCCGGCCCCAGCACCGCGCCCAGGTTCAAGCCTCCGATGGCGAAGGAGGTGGCCAGGCCGGGGGCGTGGGGGTTCATGCGCACCAGGGCCACCACCATCAGCGCCGGCCACGACCAGCCCAGGATGATGGCCACCTGCCCTCCCAGCGCGTAGAGCCACGGGGTGTCGGCGGCCATCAGCGCGTAGCCGGCCGCGCTGGCGACCAGCAGGATCGCAACCGTGCCGATGTCGCCGGTGCGGCCCCGGTCGGCCATCACGCCCAGCAGGATGCGTGCGGTGATCACCCCCGCGCTGGCCAACGACAGCAGCAGCCCGGCCGTGCTCTCGGACATGCCGGCCGACTCGCTGTTGACCACGAAGAACGACGCTGCGCCGATCACCGCGGCCGACGCCAGGGTGGCCGCCGCGCCCAGCACGAACAGCGGCGCCAGCCTGACGTGCGAGAAGCGCCCGGTTGCAGATCTGGCTACCGGCGGCAGCCGGTCCTGCCTGGGCTCGGCGGGGAGCATCAGCATCCCGGCCGCGGACAGCACCGCGCCGCCCACGAACGCCCAGCGCCACCCGGACGTGCCGCCCACTATGGGCACCGTCAGCCCGGCCAGCAGCGGGGCCAGCGGTATGGCCGACATGTGCACCGCGAAGGCGACGCCGTGGCGCTCGGCCGACACGTGCTGGGCCACCAGCACCTTGGCCGCGGGGCCGGCCAGGGTCAGGCCCGCGCCGGCCACTGCCATCGACGCCAGGAACGTCCCGAACGACCGGGCCAGCACGGCCACCGCCAGGTAGCCGGCCAGCGTCACCCACATCGACAGCAGCAGGCTGCGGCGGGCGCCCATCCGGTCGGCCAGCTCGCCGGCGTGGATCGACGCCACACCCGACAGCGCGTAGGTGACTGCCAGCGTCACCCCCAGACCGGTGTCGCTGACGCCGAAGGTGTCCTTGATGTCGCTGCCCAGCGCCCCGGCCAGGAACCCGGCCATGACGCCGGCCGTGAGGCAGGCGATGGAGGCCGCCACCGCCCGTACCGGGACCGCGCCGGGATTCTGCGGCAACGCCGCGGGCGCCGGGCCGGCCACCGTCGCCGCCTCAGAACGTCCGCGAATAGGTGAGAGCCACTCGCGTTGCGGCGGGGTCATTCCCGCTCTTGTTCGCTGCGCTCACGGGCCGCTCGGGCCACGGCCTCGCCCGTATGGGCCGAACTCGCGCACCTATTCGCTCGGCCTCTAGCCGGCCGGCTTCGTCGTGAGCGCCACCGGTCGGGTGTCGGGGCTGCGGATGGCTCGCACCTGCTCGTGGAAGCGCTCCACTCCCGCCAACTTCACGTCCTCGTAGCCCCTGATCACGTCGGGGAGCTGGGCCAGCTTCACCGCCCGCTCGTGGGTGCCCGGCGTGAGGGCGTCCAGTTCGGTCTCCATCAGGGCCCGGTAGTCGGCGATGAGTTGCCGCTCGACCCGGCGGACCTTGGCGTAGCCGAACAGGTCGAGGGGCGTGCCCCGCAGCCGGCGCATCGCCTTCAGCACCGCCAGCGCGGGCCGCTGGAGCGGTCCCAGCGAGATCTTGCGCTTCAGGCCCATGGCCCGCAGCAGCGGCGGGTGCAGCAGGATGCGGTAGCCGGCGTAGTCGCCCACCGCGTCTCGCAGCGCCTCGTGCAGGCCGGGGCGGAGGTGCAGCCGGGCCACCTCGTACTCGTCCTTGTAGGCCATCAGCTTGTGCAGGTAGCGGGCCACCGCCTCGGCCAGCTCGGTCTGCTCGCCCATCACCTCGCGCTCGCGGGCCGAGGCCGCGTCCACGAAGTCCACGTACTCCGAGGCCAGCGAGGCCGACTGGTAGTCCGCCAGGTCGGCGGCCCGCCTCTCCACCATCTCGGCCAGCGCGGCGGCGCCGTCTCCGTGCACCTGGGTCAGCCCCGACTTCTGGACCAGCGACTCGGCCGTCGCCTTGGCTCCGGCCGGCACCGAGTCGAGGCCCAGGCCGGGCACGGCCGCAGCCTCTTCCGGCGATGTGGCCGCGGGCGCCACCCCGGCCAGGCTGACCAGGCCGTCGGCACCCTCGCGCACGTACACCCGGCCCCACCGGAAGGCGGCGACATTGGCGGCCACCGCCACCCCGTTCAACTCGATGGCCCGCTCGATGGAAGCGGCCGACACCGGGATCCCGCCGGCCTGGTAGGCGGCCCCCAGAGCGAGCACGTTGGCCGGCATGGCCGTGCCCAGCAGGGCGTCGGCCATCCGGTCGGCGTCGAGGCGGACGCTGGCGCTCGCCCGGGTGGCGCCGTCGATGGCGGCCATCATCCCGTCGACGTCGGGGTATGTCTCGTCCACGTGGGCCACCATGTCGCCGGTGGGCAGCTTGCTGGTCGACGTCACCGCCAGCGTGCGTCCGGGGTCGGCCCTGGTCAGGTTCTTGGGGTCGGCCGCCACCAGCAGGTCCAGGCCCAGGTAGCAGTCGGCGTCGCCCGCGCCGATCAGGTTGGCGCCGGAGGCCTCGCCGTCGAAGAAGCGCAGATGCGACACCACCGGCCCTCCCTTCTGGCTGAGCCCGGTCTGGTCGAGGCCCAGGATGTCGAGGCCGTCGAGCAGGGCCGCGGTGGCCAGCACCTGGCTGACCGTCACCACGCCGGTGCCGCCCACGCCCGCCATGAACACCCCGTAGCCGCCGGGTCCGACCGCGGGCCGGTCCGGCTCGGCGATGTCGGCGGGAGGTTGGGCCCGCGCGGTCCGCACCGCGCCCGCCGCGGACGCGGCCGCGCTGGAGGGCCGTGTCTTGGCCGGCCGGGTCTTGACCCGGATGAACGACGGGCAGTCGCCCTCGATGCACGTGTAGTCGAAGTTGCAGGACGACTGGTGTATGCGGGTCTTGGTGCCCAGCTCGGTGTCGACCGGCTGTACCGACAGGCAATGGCTCTTGGCCCCGCAGTCGCCGCATCCCTCGCACACCGCCTCGTTGATGAAGATGCGCCTGGTCGGCGTGGGGCGCAGGCCCCGCTTGCGCTCCCGGCGCTTCTCGGCCGCGCACTGCTGGTCGTAGATGAGCACGGTCACCCCGGGCGTGTCCCGCAGCAGGAGCTGGGCCTCCTCGAGGCGGTCCCGGCTCCAGATCTCGGTGCCGGGGGCCAGCGGCCCGCCGCCGGCGTGGCGGTCCGGTTCGTCGCTGCACACGATGGTGCGGCTCACGCCCTCGGCGGCCATCGACTGGGTCAGCTCGGGCACTCCGATGACGCCGGCCACGTCCTGGCCGCCGGTCATGGCGACCGCGCCGTTGTAGAGGATCTTGTAGGTGATTTCGACGCCGGCGGCCACCGCGGCCCGCACCGCCAGGCTGGCCGAGTGGAAGAACGTGCCGTCGCCGACGTTCTGGAACATGTGGGGCCGGTCGGTGAACGGCGCCCGGCCGATCCAGGTGGCTCCCTCGCCGCCCATCTGATGGACCACCTGGGCCCGCTCGTCTATCCAGAGGGCCATGGCGTGGCAGCCCACGCCGGCCGCCGCGAACGAGCCCTCGGGCACCGCGGTGGAGCGGTTGTGGGGGCAGCCGCTGCACCAGTACGGCGCGCGGGCCACTTCCGCGGCGCCCGCCTTCGAGGCCGCCTCGATGAGGGCCAGCCGGGCCTCCACCGCCACCGGCAGGGCCCCGACCTCGCCTCCGAGCACCCCCGAGCGGAGCCGGTCGGCAACCACGGCCGCGATCCGGTCGGCGCTGAGCTCGCCGTCGGCGGGCACCAGCCGGCGGCCCAGCTCGTCGGTCTTGCCCACCACCCGGGGTGCGCCCGCCCGGCCGTAGAGGATGTCCCGCACGAACAGCTCGATGAAGGCCCGCTTCTCGTCCAGCACCAGGATCTCGTCGAGCCCCCGGGCGAAGCGGCGCACGATCTCGGGCTCCACCGGCCAGACCATCCCCAACCGCAGCAGCCGGATCCCGAAGCGGTGCAGGGCGTCGTCGTCGAGTCCGAGGTCGCCGAGGGCCTGGCGCAGCTCCTGGAAGGTCCGGCCCGCGGCCGCGATGCCGAGCCGGGCCGCCCCGGTGGCCCCGCTGATCTCGTTGAGGCCGTTGGCCGCGGCGTAGGCCACCGCCGCCTCCAGGCGCCCGTAGGCGATGTCCTTCTCCTGCTCGAGGCTCAGGGGCGTCACCAGGCCTGGCCGCTGCACGTGGCGCCACGGCTCGCCGTCGATCTCCAGCTCGGGCAGGGTGGGAACGACCCGGTCGGGGGCCACCTCGGCGATGCCGAATCCGTCGGCGACGGTGGTGACGACCTTGAACGCCACCCACAGGCCGGAGTACCTAGACAGCGCGATGCCGTGCAGGCCCAGGTCGATGATCTCCTGCATCGAGCCGGGGTAGAGGATCGGGATCTGGGCGTCGTAGAAGGTGGGATCGACCTGGGTGGGCAGGGTCGACGACTTGGCCAGGGGGTCGTCCCCGGCCAGCACCAGCACCCCGCCGTTGGGCGCGGTGCCCTTGAAGTTGCCGTGCTTGAACACGTCGCCGCAGCGGTCCACGCCCGGGCCCTTGCCGTACCACATGCCGACCACGCCGTCGTGGCGGGCGAGCGGCCCGAGCAGCGGCTCCTGGCTGCCCCACACCGCGGTGGCGGCCAGCTCCTCGTTCACGCCCGGCACCCACACCACGTCGTGGGCGTCGAGCAGGGCCCGGTTGCGCTCGATGGTGAGGTCGACGGTGCCCAGCGGCGAGCCCTGGTAGCCGGAGATGAACGTGGCCGTCCGCAGGCCCCGGGCCGCGTCGGCCCGGTGCTGGTCGAGGGGCAGGCGCACCACGGCCTGGATCCCGGTGACCAGCACCCGTCCCCGTTCCAACGTGAACTTCTGATCGAGATCGAAGTCCTGCTGCAACGACGCGACGTCGGACGGCACCCTGCGCCTCCTATTCGTACAGATACTCGAGGTCGGACTCGCGGTGCCCGAGTACCTCCAGTAGCTCGACTGCCCGCCTCTTGACTTGCCGCGCGCTCAGGTTGACGTCTACGTAGTGCCCGGACGGAGTCTGCCTGATCCGCGTGCCCCGCACTCGTTGCGGCTCTCGCGAGACGTACTGCCATTCACCGGCCCTCAGCGTCTCAACAGCCCGATCGAAGTCGTGGGGATGACGTCTGTGCACCTCCGCTACGACCGTCGTCAAGATCTCGACGTGAGTCCGCACGGGGTGACGCTCCCCCCAGAGCCGAACCGCCGCAGGGCGCTGCGTTGGCTTTCGGCCAGCCAACCTGTCGGACCCGGGTGCCTCGGACGGAATCTGGTCTTGGGCCTCGGTTGTCTCGAGCTTCCTGGCCGGGATGGGCATCTTTCGCATGGCTGCGACAATCTGCTCGCGTCCAGGCCGCAGTCTGAGCTTGTCGTACACCCTCTGGCCTATGAGTTCGACGAGTTCGTCATCGGGCTTGTCGAGCATTCGCTGCCAGATCGCTGGCATTTCCTTCTCGAGTTGCGCAGCCTCCCGCAGCGCTCGGCGGACCTGCTTGGCCTGCCTCACAGCCTGTCCGGTCATCAGCGACTCTCGGCCAAGAAATGCGTTGAGATCGTCGCAGATCTGATCAACCGGATCCTCACCCAGGTGTAGGACCGAGAATCGGCGCTCTTCGTGGGATCCTGGCTCCCGTGGGAGGTAGAGCCACCACTGAAGGCCGTCGCTGAGAGCACAGATGTCCACCCCCTCGTAGAACGCATAGCCCAGGACTTGCTCTACATGCTGGTTGAGATTGGCGCCCGGCGCCTTCACCTCGACAAGCGCCCAGATGCGGCCTTCGGCCCGGAGCGCGATGTCCACCTTCCCCCCGCCCTTCTTGCCGCCGACGGGATGCTCCCATAGCACTTCCTGCCCGGACGGACTCCACGACAGGCACTCCAGGACCGGTGCCAGGATCCGGAATTTCGCCGTCTCCTCGTTGTCGGGGACGGGGTTCGAGCCAATTCGCTCGATCACTTCGCGCAGGGACATGGCGCTCAAGGCTATCCGAGCACCCCGACCGCCTAAGGGTCGGGCGGACCTCGTCATAGAGCCGCCAGTTGGGTGGACTCGGTGTAGTCGGCGGGGTTCGCTGCTAGGAGGCCATCGTGCAATCGTCGGGCGAGGGAACTCAAGGGTGCTCTGTGACCGGCCGGGTATCAATAGCTACATCTAGCATCCTCCAAATACAATAAGAATAGAGATCCATCCGTCGATGAACATAATGTTTGTTCAATCCTGTCTCTGATTCGCCAAACCGAGGGAACCAGCCGATGCCCTCAACACCCAACTGGCGAACCTGCGGGCCCAAGGCCTCGCCACGAAGCGCACCCACACCAACCGGCCCTGGACCAACCAAATCGTTGTTATCTGAGAGGGTTTCGTTTGCAACCGCGGTGGCAGGCGGCCTATCATCAAGGTGGCCTGACGGCTCCGGTTAGTAGGCTTCCGGCTGAACGCGACCGTACGCCCCAGGTGTCTGGGACCCCGGAACGCACGGGGTCCCTTTTCTTTGTCCGCTTAGAGGCCGCGCGGATTGATGGCGAGCCTCTCGGGTGAAGCGGTCAGGGGCCTAGGGCGAACAGCGGTACTACTGTCACGCCGTCGGGGCGCTCGTACGAGTAGCTGTCGGCTGCGGTTATGACTAGGAGCTTTGCTGCTTGGCCCATCTTGGCCTTGTCCACTTTGCCGTGGACGTTCAGTAGCGAGCGGGCGGCCTGCTCGATCTGCTCGTGGCCGCCCAGCTTGACTTCGACTGCGATCCAGCGGCCGTCTCCCGCGCCGACGATGGCGTCGGCTTCGCTGCCGGCCGCGTCGCGGAATGCGAACACCTCAGCGTCGGCGGCTTGGGCGTAGATGCGCAGATCTCGGATGACGAGCGATTCGAACAGCAGGCCGAGCGTCTCGGGGTCGGCCAGCAGGCGCTCGGGCCCGGTTCGCAGAGCCGCGACGGCCAGCGACGGATCTGTGAAGTGATGCCGCGGACTCGACAGCAGCGGCGATCGGGAGCGCAGGTGGGTGGGCCACGCCGTTAGCGGCTCCAGCACATGCAGCCGTTCGAGGGCATCGAGATAGGCACGCACCGAATGGCGGCCGAGGGGAGCGGCTGCGCTGGCTTCGGTGGCCAGTTTGTTGAGGCTTGCCGAAGTCCCGACGTTGCGGGCCAGCGAGCGCAGCAGCGCCTGCACTCGCACCGGGTCGCGAGCGACACCGTCGACTTGGCGGATGTCGGTGCGCGCCACATCGTCGAGGTAGCTGCGCAACGCGGCGATCACGTCACGCACCGGCACACTGTTGTCGAGGCCGGGCCAGCCGCCGCGGCACAGCGCATCGACCGCTTCGGGCACACCGCCTCCGGTCGGGCCGGCTTCGGCTGCTTCTCCGCGCAAGAGGCCGGCCAGCGACACCGCCTGGGTGGACAATCCCCGTTCGGCTAGCGTCATGGGCCGCAGCGTGAGGCGTTGGACGCGCAGCGCTCCCGAGTGGCGGGTGAGATCATCCGACGGTGTGGCCGAGCCGGTCAGAATGAACTGACCCGCCGCCGCTCGGGCATCGCACACGCCCCGGACGGCGCCCCACAGCGCCGGGACGCGCTGCCACTCGTCGATCAATCTCGGCGTGGCGCCGTCCAGCACCCGGTGGGGTTCGGCCTGGGCCAGCGCAAATGCCGCCGGATCTTGCTCCAGCAATGCCTCGCTGTGAGCAAAGCGCTTCGCTAGCCATGTCTTGCCGCAGCCCTTGGGACCTTCGACGAGCAGCGCCCGGGCGGTTCGCAGTATCCGTGCGGCATTCGTCTCAGCGATGCGGGCCCGGTATCCCTCGGGCGTCAGAGTCGATGCCGGCTCAACCGCCCCGCTGGCAGACATGGACATGAAATCTACCATTTTCGACGAGACTGATCTACCAAAATCGAATCAACCGATCTACCAAACCCGACTAGTGTCCTGTATGGCGAGTTCGTGGGGTTGTTTGTGGTATGGTGGGTGTGGCTGCGGGCGGTGATTGGAGGCGGTGGTGGCCAGGGGCCGTCGTGCTGTGGAGATCGTGCTCTCAGACGGGGAGCGTGAGACGTTGGAG
>JAJEJB010000047.1 GCA_022828135.1 Acidimicrobiia bacterium
TGGCACAATCAGACAGGGTCATCGGTGTGTCCTCCTCGATGAGTCGGTGATTGGTCTCACCGAGGATCACGCCGATGGCCCCCCCTACAGGTGGACCCCTCCCAGCTACCTCAAACCCCACCACTCGGCGGGACGCTGCCCGGTACGGGTGCGCATCGACGGTGACCACATCGTCGTGGTGCACTGCGCACCGTCGGCACCGTCGAGGTTGCCCGCCACCAGCGTTCGACGTCAGGGCATCCGATGGTCGACGACGCCCATCTACCCGGCGGGCTTCGCGTCGGGCCTTGCCTTCGGTGGCTTTGCGGCCGAGGCAGGCGACGGCATCGAGCTGGCTGCAGTCAGTAGAGCTGGTTGCGGTTGGCCTCGTCCTCGTCGGCGTCGATCGCGGTGGCGTTGGCACCCTCGATCTGATCGGCCAGCACCTGCCCGTAGGTGGGATAGCTGGAGCGGTCGATCCGGGCCTCGGGATCCCACAGCCGCGACCGGATCAGAGCCCGGCCACAGTGCAGGAAAGCGTCCTTGACCGTGACCCTCAGACCTGACAGCGGAGCCCGGCCACCCACCGACAGCGGCGACAGCGCCTCCTGGTCCGTGACGATCTCGGCGGAGCCGCACACTCGCAGCGTCTCGTTCATGCCCGGCACGAAGAACAGCAGCCCGACCACCGGGTGGTTGATGATGTTCTGGAGCGAGTCGACCTGGTTGTTGCCGGGACGGTCCGGGATCAGCAGCGTGCGGTCGTCGAGGATCTTGACGAACCCGGGAGGATCGCCCCGCGGCGAAGCGTCGGCCCGCCCGTTAGTGCCGGTCGTGCTGAGCACACACAACGGTGACATCTCGATGAACCGGCGGCAGTGCGCGTCCAGGTGGTCGAGCACCTTCTGCGAGGCCCGCGGCATCGGCTCGCGGTAGATCTTGCGGAGCCCCGACTGGTCGGTGACGACTGCGTCGGCTGCTGTGATGGACATCCCGGCCCTCCCCTCGGCTGTAGCGGCGGGTGCCTGCGGCGGCTGGCGGGACACACAGTACAGCCTCGTAACCCCTTCAACCGGGCCTCGACAGGGTCGTTCCGGCACGGCACCGACCGGGTGGCGACTGCAGGAGCGCTGGCCGGGTGGACGAGCCCACCGGGAGCCATTGGACCTGTTGCCGCTCAAATGCAAGCACAAACACGCCGCAGCTGGCGTGATCCTGTTGGGCATCACCCTGAGGCTGTCCTGATTCGGTCGCGCCCCTGATACTGGGATCCTCACAGAGCCCGGGGGACGAGCCAGCCATGAAACGACGTACCCGACTGCCGCCTCCTGGTCCCGGGCAGGGCCACCGCGCTCTCGACGATCATCTCTGTGACGAGATAGTTCGGTGCGACTGTCACACACGGTCAGCAGAAGCCTGCGCAATACCCGGGGAGGTTCACCCTCTACTTCGGCCCACAACCTAACCGCTTCAAGGATCCGATGCTAGCCCAGATCTTTGGGCCTGTGGACCGGAAAGGATCATGTCTGTGACTGATCAGAATATGCCGGCTGTGCCGGCGAACGGGGCCGCTGATGAGGCGGCGATGAATGACTGGGCTGAACTGCTGGTGGCTCGAGCGCGCAGCGAGGGCGTGGAGCTCACCGGCGACGGCGGGCTGTTGACGGGGCTGGTGCGTCAAGTGCTGCAGACGGGGTTGGAGGTCGAGATGGCCGAGCACCTGGGTTATGAGCGCCACGCTCCCGAGGGGCGCGGGACCCCGAACTCTCGCAACGGTTCTTCGCCCAAGCGGGTCAAGACCGGCATTGGCGAGGTTGACCTGCGGGTGCCTCGTGATCGGGCGGGGACCTTCGAGCCGGTGACGGTGCCCAAGCATCAGCGCCGCCTCGACGGGTTGTCGGGCAATGTGATCTCTCTGTATGCCAAGGGCCTCACCACAGGCGAGATCCAGGCGCACCTGGTGGAGATCTATGGCACCGAGGTGAGCCGCGAGACGATCTCGAAGATCACCGACGAGATCGTCGTCGACATGGCTGCGTGGCAGAACCGTCCCCTCGATGCGATCTACCCGGTGCTGTTGATCGACGCGATCACCGTCAAGGTCCGCGGCGCCCAGGGACGCTGACCGGCCCGTGTACGTCGCCGTCGGGGTCGACCTGGCCGGCGAGCGAGACGTGCTGGGCCTGTGGCTGGGCCCCACAGGCGGCGAGGGCGCCAAGCAGTGGGCGACGATGCTGACCGAGCTGAGAAACCGCGGACTGGCTGACGCGTTGATCGTGTGCTGTGACGGGCTGAGGGGCCTGCCGGAGTCGATCCGGGCCGCATGGCCCGACGCGACCGTTCAGACCTGTGTCGTGCACATGGTGCGCAACAGCCTCAGATACGCCTCCCGCAAGCACTGGGGACAGATCACCAAGGCCATGCGGGCCATCTACACCGCACCGACCGTCGCCGCAGCCGAGGCCGAATTCGAGGCCTTCCGTGAAGGATGGGCCGCCACCTATCCGGCGATGATCCGCACCTGGGAGAACAGCTGGGACGAGTTCGTGCCGTTCCTGGAGTTCCCCGCCGAGCCGCGGCGCGTCGTGTACACCACCAACGCCGTTGAGAGCCTCAACGCCAGATTCCGAAGAGCGGTCCGGCATCGAGGTCACTTCCCCAACGAGCAGGCCGCGATGAAGGTCCTCTACCTTGTCGCCACCGCTAGACGAAAGAACCGAGAGAACCTCACCGGCAAGACCAGCGGCTGGAAGGCCATCTTGAACACCCTGACCGTGCACTACGGCGACCGCATCGCCGACCACATCCGATGAAAACCATCACGGCCGCTTACACAAAGTTTCTGACAGTCCCTCGGATAGGAGCCACCGAACCCCTCAGCAAGCAGCTTGTTGTGCACCGAAGTCGCCAACAACCGAGGATGGCGGCCCAACAGCGCCAGTCCGGCGATCCCTTCAGATCGGCGTCGATGCCTGGTCGCTCGACACCCTGAAGGGGCCGCCACCCTCAAAGGTGGATGGTGATCAAGCCAGGAGAACCTCGATCACCCAACGCGAATTCGCGTGATCGCTCACATGCCTCGCGCCGCTGGCAGCCACCGGGGAAGAAGGCTGTCGTGGCCAACCCCCGCATCTCATGGCCTACTGCGGAAGTCTCAACATACCTACGACCTCAAGGGCCGACGACTCCTGAAGCGGCAAGACGCGACAAACCTCGGTGACCTCCACCGGTGGATACGACCACATAGGCAGTGTGCCCTCGACCCACGGGCCCCGCGGCGCGACAAACCTGGTGACCTCCACCGGCAAATGCGACAGACAGACCGGCCATGATGGCGGGCCGGTCGTTCGAGTCAGCATCCAACCGGTGTGCTCCGGCATCGACGCCGTTGTGATGGCCCGGCGCCGGCTTCAACTCGATGACTCTGCCCCGCGTCTGGCTGTCACATGCCAGCGCGAACGTGTTGTTGCCGCGCCGTTTCGGGGCGATGAGTTTGAGGCTGAGACCCAGGAGCGGTGCGCATCATCGGATCAGCGTCCCCGTTTTGGAGCGTCGAAATGCAATACTTCACCCAGATGACACTGACAGGAATCGAGGCCGTGCCCGAGGCCGTGGTTCGCGGGCGTTTGTCCTGCGAGCGAGATCTCGCTGGTGCTGCCTGGGCGATCGCCAGGAACGGTGCTCTTGCGGGGCTCTCAGGACGCGAATGGGGCCTTCTGAGTGCGGTTGGGCCGGTAGGCGCCGGCTCTGGTATCGACGGGCTGGTCGAGTTGATTCGTGAGGGTAGCGACCCACTAGGTGAGGCGTTCATGCGGATGCGGCCAGCGGATCAACGCCGGTTGTTGGGAGCGACCTATACCCCGCCTGAGATCGTCTCCTCGATGGTGGCCTGGGTCGCTGGTCGGGGTGAACCTTCGCGTGTTGTTGACCCAGGGACCGGCTCGGCCCGGTACTTGCTTGCGGCCGGCCGATCGTGCCCGAAAGCACTGCTGGTGGGCGTGGAGATCGATCCTCTTGCTGCGCTCATAGCCCGTGCGAACCTGACGGCTGTTGGGTTCGACACCCGGTCGCAAGTCGTTGTGGGCGACTACAGAACAGCCGTGTTCGATGACTGTGGCGGAACGACTGCGTTCTTGGGCAATCCTCCCTATGTCCGGCATCATCAAATCGAACCTGCCGGCAAGCGGTGGATGGCCGACAGCGCGGCGCGGCTCGGGCTGCACGCCAGCGGCCTCGCTGGTTTGCATGCACACTTCTTGGTCGCGACGGCCCTTCACGCCCGTTCTGGTGACATCGGTTCCTTCGTCACGTCAGCCGAGTGGCTCGACGTCAACTACGGGCGGCTGCTGCGAGAGCTCGTCGCTGCCCGTCTGGGCGGTTTGTCGGTCCATTTGATTGATCCCGCGGCGACCCCGTTTAGCGACGCGGCGACGACCGCGGCCGTGACCTGCTTTGAGGTGGGCACCACCTCAAAGGTGATCCGCATCAAGCGTGTGGCCGACACCAACGCATTGGGTGCTCTCGACGACGGACGCCGATTGGATCGACAACGTCTCCATGATGCGCCGCGCTGGACGCCTCTGGTCCACAGGACACCGAAGCCGCCCGCCGGCTATGTCGAACTCGGTGAGTTGTGTCGAGTACACCGCGGTGCGGTCACCGGTGCGAACAAGGCCTGGATCACCGATGCCTCTGACTGCACGCTCCCGTCGAGCGTGTTGATTCCCGCGGTGACACGCGCCCGTGAACTGTTCGACGCCCCCGACGGGATATTGAGCACGGCGCTCAATCTGCTCGCCGTCATCGACCTACCCGCAGACCTTGATGGGTTCGACTCCGCTGACAGAGCTCGTATCGACAGATTCCTTCGTGCAGCGCGGCAGCAAGGCATCCCGTCGGGATACGTCGCCCGCCATCGCAGCCCGTGGTGGTCGGTGCGGCTCCGAGAGCCCGCACCAATTCTTGGCACGTACATGGCGCGCCGCCCTCCAGCGTTCGTGCGCAACAAGGCCGCCGTGGGCCACATCAACGTAGCCCACGGCATCTACCCGCGCGAGCCACTAACGGGGCCAACCCTCAACGCCCTCACAGCCGCGCTTTGTGCCGCGGCACCCACCGCAGTCGGGCGCACCTACGCAGGCGGGCTCGTCAAGTTCGAGCCGTCGGAGATGGCGCGCATCCACGTCCCAGCCCCCGAGATGCTTGAAGCGATGGCAGCGTGACCACAGCCAGTCCGCCGCGGTGGAAACCCGAAGACTTCCAACGAGACCTAGACAGAGCCGTCAAGATCTTTCGCGCACGAAGACTCAGGGAACCCGTCGATCAATACCGCAAGGAGTTCGAGAAAGCCGCGGCCCGCGTGGACAATCTCTTGAAGAACACCGACAACCTGATCGCGACCCTGCCAGGTGGGCCTGATATGGCAGCGGAACTCCTAGCAGACCCGGAACTGCGCGCCGTCCTGAGGTACTTGGCCGGGCCGCCGATCTCAGAGGATGATCTCAAGACACTGGCAGACGCTCCCTCCCTGGCTCCGAGCCGGCTCAGCGAAGATGACGCCACGGTGGCTCGGATCATGCAGGTAGTGCACGCCAGCCTCGACATCAAGCGCTTCCCGTGGATGCAGGACCAAGACTCGCCCGAGGAGACGGATCGGCACGCCGCGGTGGTCGCGTCGGCGAGCCTCCTGGCCACGCAGCGCCTACAGACAACCCGCCGCAGCACCGACAAGGAGCACCAAGAAGGTCGAGTGCAGAGATACCTAGCGCTGATCGGACTCAAACAGGTTGAGCCCAGACCGATCCCCACGGTCCGTGAAGCACCTGAACCCGGAGAGTTCTGCGGTGAATGCCAGCTCGCCCGCCGGAAAGCCGACATCGTGGTAGCGCTCCATGACGGACGCATCATGCCCATCGAGTGCAAAGTCTCCAACTCAGCACTCAACTCCGTCAAACGGCTCAACAACGACGCGGCCGCCAAAGCGGCCCAATGGCTCGACGCACTCGGCAAGGACCAAGTCGTACCAAGCGCCGTGCTATCCGGAGTCTTCAAGGAGCACAACCTTCACGACGCCCAAAACGCAGGACTCACGATCTTCTGGGCTCACAACCTCAAGCCACTCGGACACTTCATTCGCACGATCCAAGCACAGTCATCTTGGAGGCCGAGCGAGTAGGCGAGCGGATCCGCCCCATACGGGCGAGGCCGTGGCCCGAGCGGCCCGTGAGCGCAGCAAACAAGAGCGGGAGACACCCCGCCGCGACGTGACGGACTTGCACCTATCAGGGTGTCTGAGGGGAGGGGCCGAGGAGCGCTGGATCAGGCTCGTACCTTCACCATTCCTTCGTCCATGAGTCCCAGGTGTACTCGCCGTTGATGGTGATCTTGCATTCCTCGTGATCAAGCGTCGACTGGCCTCCGCGGCCGAGCCAGTGGGCATCCAGGTGATCCTGAAGGTCGTTGACCTGATCGGCTGCAAGGGCACCTTGCTTCCAGGACACGCCGACCCGCAGCGAAACGACAGTGGCGTAGGACTGGAATCCACCGCAGCTACTCTCCATGCCGACTCCGCTATTGACCACGACTCTCACCACGTAGACGTCGTAGTGCTCCCTGAATAAGCGCCGCTCTTCAAGTTCATCACGGACCTTGTTGGCGACTTCGTTCCGGCCGGGCTTGCTGTCCTCAGGATCCATCGTCCCGGAGTGTACTGCTCGGTCTTGACGAGCGGGGCGACTAAGAGCGCGCGCAAATAGGCGCTGACCTGTGGCTTTGTGAGGACGGCCACCGCCGGAGACGATTCGTATAGGAGCAGGTCAGAAGGGGTGTCTGATGGCGGTGCCCTCCGAACGGGCGAGGCGGGCCGCTCCCTATTTGCGG
>JAJEJB010000009.1 GCA_022828135.1 Acidimicrobiia bacterium
TGCTCGACGACATGCGGGCCGCGGGGATGGACATCGATTCGGACCTGACCGCGGATCAGCTGTTCACCAACGAGTTCATCGACGAGAGCATCGGCCACGGCTTCTAGCCCCGAGCCTCGTCGCTTGACACAACGCTGAAAAAGGGGGGCCGGCCAAACACCGGCCCCCCTTCAGCGCGCCCCGAGCGGGGATCGCTCAGACGTAGGGCTCGGTGGGGCTGTCGATCCGCGACACCAGGAACTCCCCGGCGGTGACCGGCTCGTAGCGCTCCGGCCGCTCGGCGGTTATGCAGCTGTTGATGGTGGACACCACCGTGGACGGGTCGGGGTTCACGAAGAACGGGATCGAGAACCGGTCGGCGCCCGATGATCCGACCACCCGGTGCGGGGTGGACCGGTAGCGGTCGTTGGTCCAGCGGGCCAGCATGTCGCCGAGCTGCACGACGATCCCGCCGGGCGGAGCCGCCACCGGAACCCAGCGGGAGTCCAGGAGCACCTCCAGGCCCGGCACGCCGTCGGTGGCCAGCAGGGTGATGGCCCCGTAGTCGGTGTGGGGCGTGCTGAAGACGGGGGCGGAGCCGTCGTCGAGCGGACCCGCCGGCGGGTAGTGCAGGAACCGCAGCCGGCACTGGGGCTCGGACATGCGGGCCGCGAAGAAGCCGGACACGCCCAGCGTGGTCGCCAGGGCCTCCAGCACGTAGTGGGCCGCACCGAGGGCGGCGCCCTGGTAGTTGCGCACCGCGGCCTCGAACCGGTCGCACCCCAACCCGTCGATAGCGGCGAGGTCCACCTCGTCGGCCAGGCCCATGTCGAGATACTCCGCGGCCAGGCTGGAGCGGCCCATGTAGGCCCTGCTGGCCGGGTCTCGGGCCTCGATGCGGTCGGGCACGTAGCCGTAGCGATCGATCCTCGGCACCCGGTCCTTGACATCGGATGGGAGCGCGAAGAACGCCCGGGCGGCCCGGAAGGCCGCGTCGAGCTGCCGCTCGATGCCGTGGCCGGCCGCCAGGAAGAGCCCGTCGGTGGTGCAGGCCGACTCGATCTCCTCGATGACGGCCGAGCGGCAGCTCTCATCGGAGCGCTCATCCGCCAGCGCGGAGACATCGATCACCCGCGGCCCGAGAGGAGCCGGCAGTGGTTTAGCGTCGGTCGCGGGGCTGTGGGACACTCGGTCCATGACGGAGCCTCAACCTACGAGGGTCGAGCACCCGGGGCCAACCGGTACCGAGCCCCCTGAGCGTGCCGCCGACGGCCGGGCCTACGGTCGCCGGAAAGGCGAGTGGAACCCCGATCTGGTGGAGACGTCTGCCGGCACCCCCGCCGGCGAGTTGCTGCGGCGCTACTGGCACCCGGTCGCCCGCAGCTCCGCGGCGACCTCGCTTCCCAGGAGGGTGCGCATCCTCGGGGAGGACCTGGTCCTGTTCCGCGACGGCCGCGGCCGTCCCGGTCTCGTCGAGCCCCGCTGCTGCCACCGGGGCACCACCCTCTACTACGGCCGGGTGGAGGACGACGGGATCCGCTGCCCCTACCACGGCTGGCTCTTCGCGGTCGACGGCGCCTGCCTCGACCAGCCCTGCGAGCCCGACCGGGGACGCAACCGGGACTCCTACCGCCAACCCTGGTACCCGGTGCAGGACTACAACGGACTGGTCTTCGCCTACTTGGGGCCCGCTGATCGCCAGCCGGTCCTTCCCCGCTACGACATCTTCGAGGACCTGCGCGGCCACGAGGAGATCGTGATCATCGACCACTTCGCCTTCGGCGGTCCCACCGTGGCCCCCTGCAACTGGTTCCAGACCCATGAGAACGCCATGGACCCGTACCACGTGTTCATCCTCCACAACGCCATCAGCGGCCATCAGTTCGACCCACGGCTGGAGATCTGGCCCCGCATCGACTGGCAGCGCCACGCCTGGGGCGTGACGGCCAGCCAGGACCGAGACCTGCCCGACGGGAACATGCTGCACCGGGTGACCGAGATCCGGGTCCCCACCATCAGGGTGATCCCCACGCCGACGCTCACCGTGGTGGGGAAGACCAACAACATGTCGTGGTCCGTGCCCATCGACGACACCCACACCTGGGTGGTCTCGATGCTGCGCAAGCCCAAGGACCGTCCGGCCCAGGGCCTGCCCACCTACGGCGACGGCAAGACCTGGTTCGACCTCGACGACGAGGGCCATCAGCGCTATCCCGGCGACTACGAGACCCAGGTCGGCCAGGGCCCGATCACCCTGCACTCCACCGAGCGTCTCGCCACCAGCGACCGGGGGGTGTCGATGGTGCGACGCCAGTTCCTCGACCAGGTCCGGGCGGTGGCCGACGGCGGCGACCCGGTGGGCGTCAGCTTCGATCCCGATGAGCCGCCGGTCTCGCTGCGAGCCGGGAACTACGTGGTGGGACCGGACGACGAGGCTCTTCCCACCGAGTACTCCTACGTCGAGGGCTAGTCCTCGGGTCGCATCACCCGGGTCTGCTGATCGGCTGAGGCCACCAACCGGCCCTGGCGGTAGACCCTCCGGGACATCGGCGCGTCGGCCACCGCGCCGCGCAGCGACGGCGCGTCGATGGCCACCAGGTCGGCCGGGTCTCCGGGCTCGAAGTTGACGGGAGCCAGGCCCATCACGCGGCGGGAGATGTTGGAGACCATGTCGTAGGCGTCGGCCGGCAGGCGATGGCCGGCCATCACCATCAGCGCGGCGGTCTCCAGCGGGTCGCTGCGTCCGACCAGGTTGAAGGGATCCTGCACGTTGTCGGCCCCCGCGGCCACGGCCGCGCCCGCGTCGAGCAGCGCCTGAACCGCGGTGAGTCCCCTCGGGGTGGCCCTCGGGTCGTCCCGGCCCTGGAGGAACAGGTTGGTCTGGGGCAGGGTGATCACCGAGATCCCAGCGGCCGCGACCTCTGCGGCCACCGCGGCCTGCACATCGGGCGGCTGCATGCCCAGACTGACGCAGTGGCTGGCGGCCACCGTCCCGTCGAAACCCTTGTCGCTGACCTGCCGGGCCAGCTCCCGCAGCGTCAGCACCGAGGGGTCGAGTGTCTCGTCGGTGTGCAGGTCTATATCGATGCCGGCAGCTGTGGCCAAGGAGAGCACGTCGGCGATGCAGGCCGGCGGGTCGTCCTGGAGGTTCGGTACGCCCCCGACGAGGTCCACCCCGGCTTCCACCGCGGCTTCCAGCGCCCGGACGTTGGGGGCGCTGTCGGGACCCGTCATGGGCCAGCCGGTCAGGGCCACCGTCTGGAAGTCGATCAGGCCCTCCATGGACCGGGCCGCCTCCTGGACAGCCAAGACGCTGGAGATGCCGATGTCGGCCGTCACGTTGATGTGGGTGCGGACGGCCGTCACCCCGTGCACGAGCAGCAGCTCGAAGGCCTGGGTGGCTCTCTCCACCGTCCGTTCGTAGGACAGCCGGCCCTTCTCGGCGGCCTCGAACCAGGCGTTGATGGCTCCCATGAGATCGCCCTTGGGGTTGGGCACCTCATCGGCGGTCAGGGCCTTGTCGAGGTGGGCGTGGGGCTCGGCCATGGCCGGCAGCAGCAGCCAGCCACCGAGATCGTCGACCTCGGTTCCCTCGGCGACGGCGGCTGAGCCCGCGGCGACGACGCTGGAGATCGTGCCGCCGGTGGTGTCGATGCTGACATCGACGGCGCGGCCGTCGGCCAGCCGGGCATTGCGCAGCACTCTCACCAGTCAGCCTCCGTCTCGGCCGCGTACATCTCGCAGACTTGTCTATATCGCGAGGTTTCGCGACGAGAACCTCAGAAGACGGCGCCGTCGGTGCGCAGGCGGGCAATCTCGTCGGCGTCGACGCCCAACTCGGCCAGGATCTCGTCGGCGTGCTCGTTGAGCCTCGGGACGGAGGGCCGGAACTCGGGCTGGGTGGCCGAGAACCGGGGGGCCAGCCGGGACTGACGGATCCGGCCCGCGGTCGGATGGTCCCACTCGACCAGGGTCTCGTTGTGGCGGATCTGGGGATCTTCGTGCAGGTCCTCCACCACGGCGACCTCCCCGCACGGCACGGAGTTCTCGTGCATCCGGGGCACGAGATCGGCGACCTTCCACTGGCCGAACTCCTCCTCGAGCAGGGCTCCGAGCTCCTCGGAGAGCCCCCGGCGGCCCTCGTGGGTGCCCCATTGCGGGTGGTCTATCCAGTCGGTGCGCCCCAGGGCCCGGTAGAGGCCGTGGAACTGCTTGTCGCTGACCACGAAGTAGACGATGTGGCCGTCGGCGCACGGCGTGAGGCGGTACAGCGTGGACAGGCGCCGTCCCTCGCTGGCGTCGGGGTCGAGCAGCGTGTCGGCCATGCCGCCGTCGGGCCACAGGAACTGCACCGCGGTGTCGAACATGGACAGGTCGATGTGCTGGCCCCCGGCGCCCCGGCTGCGGGCGAACAGGGCCGAGGTGATGGCCAGCGCGGCCATCCAGCCCGACGCCTTGTCGATCACCCCGTTGCGCACCAGGTCGGGTATGGGGACCTCGGGGTTCACCTGGATGGCCACATAGCCGGTGACGGCCTGGATGATCGGGTCGTAGGCGGCCCGGCCGGCGTAGGGCCCGGTCTGCCCGTAGCCCGACATCGAGCAGTAGATGACCTCGGGATTGACGGCGGCCGCGTGCTCGTATCCCATTCCCAGGCTGTCCATGACCCCGGGCCGCATGTTCTGGACGGCCACGTCGCAGCCGGCCAGCAGGCGCAGGCCAACAGCGCGTCCGCCGTCGGTGGAGAGGTCGATCTGGATCGACCGCTTGCCCCGGTTGCAGTTGGCGACCGTGCTGTTGACGCCGCCCTTGGCGTAGCGGGCCAGACGGGACAGGTCGCCGTGGCCGGGCGGCTCCACCTTGATCACGTCCGCGCCGAGGTCGGCCAGCAGCATGGTCGCGGTGGGCCCGGCCAGCACCTGGGTCAGGTCGACGACTCGGATTCCCGCCAGTGGTCCCTGCGCCATCGTTTCGCTCCCCGTTGGGTTGATCGGCTCCGATCGGAGTCCCACATCTTCACACACCGGGTGCCGGCGAGGACAGGCTCACCGTGCACCGGGTTCTACATCGCGGCGTGGCACGGGCCGCGCTAGCGTCGCGCGTCCGAGTCGGTGGGAGGTGCCGCGTGAAGACCAGGGCAGCCGTGCTGCGAGAGACCAACGCCGACTGGAGCGTCGAGGAGATCGAGCTCGACGGGCCCGGACCCCGGGAGGTGCTGGTGAAGACCACCGCCGCGGGGATGTGCCATTCCGACGAGCACGCCCGCAACGGGTCGATGCCGGTGCCGCTGCCCATCGTGGGCGGCCACGAGGGCGCCGGAGTGGTCGTCGAGGTGGGCGAGGGCGTGGCCGAACTGGCCGTCGGCGACCACATCTCGGCCTCGTTCGTGCCGTCGTGCGGCCGATGCCGCTGGTGCGCCGACGGCCAGCAGCACCTCTGCGACCTCGGCTGGCACCTGCTGGCGCCCGGGATGTTGCCGCCCGCGGGAGGGTTCCGCCATCACGACGCCGGCGGCACCGACCTCACTCCGATGCTCAAGCTGGGCACGTTCTCCGAGCACATGGTGGTCAGTGTCGACTCCGCGGTGAAGGTCGACCCTGACGTGCCCGCGCCAATCGCGGCACTGGTGAGCTGCGGGGTGACCACCGGCTTCGGGTCGGTGGCCAACCGGGCCGACGTCAAGCCGGGCGACACCGTGGTGGTGGTGGGGTGCGGCGGTCTCGGCAGCGCGGCGCTGCAGGCGGCCAAGATCGCCGGGGCCTCCAACATCGTGGCCGTCGACCCGGCCGAGTCCAAGCGGGAGGCCGCCGGCAAGTTCGGCGCCACCCACACGGCCGAGTCCATGGAGGCGGCCATGGAGACGGTCGTGCTCGTGACCGGCGGCGTGATGGCCGACAGCCTGGTCCTCACCCCCGGTGTGATGCGCGGTGAGATGCTGGCTCCGGCCCAGTCCCTGGTCCGCAAGGGCGGCACGGTGGTGGTGGCCGCGGTGGCTCCGATGGAGCAGATGGACGTGCAGTTCAACCTGTTCGACTTCGCCATGCTGAACAAGCAGCTGAAGGGCTCGATGTTCGGCTCGGCCAGCCCCCGCTCGGAGATCCCGCACCTGCTGTCGCTCTACACCCAGGGACAGCTCGATCTCGACAGCTTCGTGAGCGCCACCTACTCGCTGGACGAGGTGAACGAGGGCTACCGGGACCTGCGCGAGGGCCGGAACATCAGAGGTGTCATCGCCTTTGACTGACCAGGGCGAGCGGGCCGACGCTTCCGGCTTCCACGACGCCCGTGGCGGCCTGGTCGACACCGTTGCGGCTGCCATGGTGGGGCGCCACCGGGAGGTCGAGTTGGTGGTCGCCGCGGTCGGCGCAGGACGCCACCTGCTGCTCGAGGGACCGCCCGGCACCGGCAAGACCACCCTGCTGCGGGCTCTGGCCGCGGCGACGGATGTTCCGCTGGTCACCGTCGAGGGCAATGCCGAGCTGACCCCGGCCCGGCTCGCCGGGCAGTTCGACCCGGCCCGGGTGCTGTCGGAGGGCTACACCGGTGACGCCTTCATGCCCGGCCCGCTCATCGAGGCCATGCAGGACGGGGCGCTGCTCTACGTCGAGGAGCTCAACCGGGTGCCAGAGGAGACCGTCAACCTGCTCATCGGTGTGATGTCGGAGGGCGAGCTCCATCTGCCCAGGGTGGGGAGGATCGCCGCGGCGGAGCAGTTCCGGCTGGTGGCCGCCATGAATCCCTACGACACGGTGGGCACGTCACGGCTGTCCAGCGCGGTCTACGACCGCATCTGCCACCTGTCCATGGGCTACCAGGACGAGCGCGACGAACGTCGCATAGTCGAGTTGCGGGCC
Organism: Acidimicrobiia bacterium; assembly: GCA_022828135.1. Taxonomy (GTDB): domain Bacteria; phylum Actinomycetota; class Acidimicrobiia; order Acidimicrobiales; family Aldehydirespiratoraceae; genus Aldehydirespirator. The sequence continues at coordinate 6,834 of JAJEJB010000009.1, forward strand.
CAGGGCCTCCCGCCCGACGGCGCGGCGGCCGAGCGCACCATGGCCCGGGCCGTGGCTGTGACCCGGGCCACCCGCACCCACCGCGACGTGCGGATGGGGGCATCGGTGCGGGGAGCGATGGACCTGTGCGATGTGGCCGCTCGCCTCTGCCAGCTCCGTGACCTGGCCCTCGACGACCCTGGGGTGGGCCTCGACGCCGCGCTGATGGCTCTCACCGGCCGGATCCGGCTCCACGAGGGAGGGGACCGCACACCGGAGGCCATCGTGCGAGAGCTGTGGGAGGAGGTGCTCGCGGCCGAGCAGCGCAGCGACGGCCCGCCGCCCGAGTCCTTGGTGCCTTCGATGGAAAAAGTGCCGGCCCCCGGAGGGGCGACCGGCACAGGGGCTTAGTCCTCGAAGGGTTCAGGGCCCGCGAGGCGCTCGACGCCGAGCGGGTTCGCACCACGCCCCGCGGCCACTACGAGGGCCAGCCCGGCTTCAGGTTGCTGAGTCCCACCACTGGAACCCTCGACACCGCCGAGGTGGCCGAGCAGGCCTCCGTCGACCCCGACCAGACTCTCGCCCTGCTGGCCGACATGGCGGCCGCTGCCGACCGCAGGATGGCGGCGCTGGCGGCGCGGCTGGCGGGACGTCTCGCGCTCGACCTGGCTCGAGCGGGGGCGTCGTCGGCGGGCGGGGTGGGCCGCCTCGAGCCTGGACGGGCCGATCTCTGCAGCGGCGACATTGACGTCGACCGCAGCCTCGACGGTCTGCTGGAGGCCAGAGCGGCGGGCCGTCCGGCGGCGTTGGACGAGTTGTGGGTGCAGCGCTGGCAGCGTCCCGCCACCGCGATCACTCTCGTTGTGGACCGGTCGGGGTCGATGGGCGGCCCCAGGCTGGCTGCCGCCGCGGTGGCCGCCGCGGCCTGCGCCCTGCGAGCGCCCCAGCAGTGGTCGGCGCTGGCTTTCGGCGACCAGGTCGTGGCCATCAAGTCGGCCGACCGTGACCGCCCGGCGCCCGCAGTGGTGGATGACGTGCTGCGGCTGCGCGGCTACGGAACCACCGACCTCGCGGCCGCGCTCGACGCGGCCCGGGCCCAGCTGGAGCGGTGCACGGCCCGGCGCCGCGTCGCGGTGCTGCTCTCGGACTGCCGGGCCACCACGGGGGGTGATCCGTTGGCTGCGGCCCGCCGCCTCGACGAGCTGTGCGTGATCGCGCCCGCAGGCGACGCGGCCGACGCCGAGTCCTTCGCAGCCGCCGCCGGCGCCCGGTTCGCGGCCATAGCAGGCCCCCGCTCGATCCCCGACGCAGTCACAACCGTCCTACAGGGCTGACCCGCCCAGGAATTGGCAGCGGTGAGCGCCGTTTTAGGACCTCTGGGCTGCCAGTTCGGGCGGCGCTGAGGCCAGAATCAGGAATTGGCAGCGGTGAGTGCCGTTTTCGGGCCTCTGGGCTGCCAGTTCGGGTTCAGCGGGCTCCGAGGAAGGCTCGCCGCACCTCCGGGTCGGCCAGCAGATCGTCGGCAGGCCGGTGGTGGGTGATTAGGCCGTGCTCGATCACGTAGCCGCGGTGGCTTGTTTCCAGGCCTTGGCGGGCGTTCTGCTCGATCATCAGGACGGTCAAGGAGATCTCGCGGTTGAGCCGCCGGACTGTCTCGAACACCTCGGCGGTCACGATGGGGGACAACCCGGCCGACGGCTCGTCCATCAGCACCAGACGCGGCTCCCACATGAGAGCGCGGCCGATCTCCAGCATCCGCTGCTCGCCGCCCGACATCGTCCCGGCCGCCTGGCGGGCCCGAGCGCCCAGCCTCGGGAACAGATCGCACACGAAGCCGATGCGTTCCCGGACTCGGGCCTTGTCGGTGCAGCGGTACATGCCCAGTTCGAGGTTCTCGTAGACGGTCATCTGGGCGAACGAGCTGCGGAGCTGGGGCACGATGGCGATCCCGGCCGTGGCCAGGGCGTCGGACGGGTTGATGTTGGTGATGTCGGCACCGTCGCAGAGCACCTGCCCGGCCCGCACCGGCACGAGGCCGTAGACCGCCTTGAACACCGTCGACTTGCCGGCGCCGTTGGGCCCGATCACGCACACGATCTCGCCGGAGTGCACCTCGAGATCGATGCCGCGGATGATGTCGTGGCCCGGCACGTAGCCGGCGGCCATGGACCGCACGTCCAGCAGAGGCTTGCCGGGCGGTGCGCCGTTCATGGTCCGGCCCCGGTCCCGTTGGCGCCGGCGTTGGTCTGGTGGGCGCGACCGGCCGCACCGAAGTAGGCCTCGATCACCGCGGGATCGTCCATGATCTGGCTCGGCGTCCCCTCGGCCAGCTTGCTGCCGGCGTCGAGCACCACCACTCGCTCGCAGAGGTCGGCGACGAACTGCACGTTGTGCTCGACCAGCAGGAAGGCCACTCCCTGCTCGGAGTTCACCGCTCGCAGCCGGTCTTTGATGTCCTCGACGAGGCTCGGGTTCACGCCGGCGGTGGCCTCGTCGAGCAGGACCAGCCTCGGATCGCTCATGAGCGCCATGCCGATCTCCAGCAGCCGGCGCTGGCCGCCCGACAGGGTGCCCGCCGGCTCGTCGCGCATCGGGCCGAGCATCAGGAACTCCAGCAGGTCCCCTGCCTTGCGCCGGGTGGCTGCGCCGGCAGGCCGGAAGAGGTCACGCAAGCCGACCTCGGCCCACTGCGTGCTGAGTTCCATGTTCTCAGCCACGGTGAGATCGCGGTAGACGCGTATCAGCTGGAAGGTGCGAGCCATGCCCAGCCGGGCGACTTGGTGCGGGCGGCGCCGGGTGATGTCGACCCCGTCGAAGCTGACCGAGCCGCCGTCGATGCTCTGGATCCCGCTGAGGCAGTCGAACAGCGTGGTCTTGCCGCTGCCGTTGGGGCCGATGAGTCCGACCATCTCGCCCGGTGCGACCTCGATGTCGACCCCGTCGACCGCGGTCAGCCCACCGAAGCGCTTGACGACGCCGGCCGCTTCGAGCAGCGCGGTCACGGCGCGGTCACCTCCTCGGACCGGTCGTCGGCATGTCGGCGCCGCAGGCGCCAGAGGTGGCGAGCCGACACGCCCCGGCGATCGAATGTGCCGACGATCCCGCGGGGCATCAGCAGCACGATCAGGATGAGCAGCACGCCCTGCGCGACCAGGTGGTAGTCGAGCAGGTTGGCCCACAGCACCTCGCGCAGCCAGTAGAGCCCCACCGAGCCCACCACCGGCCCCGCCACCGTCCCCAGCCCTCCGAGCAGGGTGCCCATGATGGCGTCGATGGTCCGCACCTCCGTGAAGGCGATGTCCGGGTCGACGAACGTGTTCTGGTACGCCCAGAGTCCCCCGAAGAGCCCGGTGGAGGCACCCGCGAGGCTGAAGACGGCCACCTTGAGGCGGGTGGTCGAGATTCCCCGCATCTGGGCGCCCAGTTCGTCCTCGCGAATGGCCACCAGCGCGGCGCCGAAGCGGGTGCGGCGCAGCCACCAGACCAGCACCACCAGCCCTACCACCAACGCCAATTCGACGTAATAGAACAGTTGCCGGTTCAGGTAGGGCGGCAGGGTCAGGCCGACGCCCCCGCCGGTCAGGCCGCCCCACGTGCGCACGATCTCGCGCACGGCCACGAACGTGCCCAGCATGGCGATGGAGAAGTAGGGCCCCTTCAGTCGCATGGTGACCCGGCCGATCAAACCGGCGAGCACGCCCGCCACGACCGCCCCGACAACAATGGCGGGTACGGGCGGCCAGCCGATGCTCAGGCTGTTGGCCTGCAGCGACATCAGAATGGCGGTCACGTAAGCTCCGAGGCCGAACCACACTGCGTGGCCGAAGTCGACGTAGCCGGTGAAGCCCCCGGTCAGGTTCCAGTTGATGGCTACGGCCACGCTGGTGAGCATCAGCGTCATGGTGAACAGGGTCGAGTCGCTGGCACCCAGCAGAGGCAGCACGACCAGCCAGACCAGCGCGACCGCCACCACCGCCCGGATCGCGACCTGCCCGGGGCCACTGGCGAGCGCCTGCTTCAGAGCGTTCATGCTGCCGTCGCGTCCACTGGGCGCAGCCCGCCGAAGAGGCCCTGGGGCCGCAGCACCAGCGCGGCCACGAGAATGACGAACGAGGCCACCACGGCCAGGTTGGTGCCCACGCCCTCCACGTAGATCGCCAGTCCCGCCTCGACGAGGCCCAGCACCATCGCCCCGCCCAGCGCTCCCCGTATCGACCCGAGGCCGGCCATGGCCGTGATGGCGAAGGCCTTCAACGTCAGCGGGGGTCCTTGGAAGGGCTGGACGGCCAGCACCGGGCTGACCAGCGCACCCGCCGCGCCGGTGATGCCGATGCAGAGCGCGAAGACGATCACGTACACCTTGGAGACGTCGATGCCCACGATCCGAGCCGCCTCCCGGTTCTGGGCCGCGGCCCGTATTCCCTTCCCCAGCCGGGTGCGGGACAGCAGGACGCTCAGGCCGCCGAGCACGCCCAGCGCGACAATCAGGATCCAGAACTTCGTGACGGGCACGGTCAGGGAGTCCGTGACCCGCCAACTGCCGTCGAGCGCGGTGTCGGCCCGGCGGAAGTCGGCCGAGAAGATCAGCTTCATGGCGTTCTGAAGGATGATGGCCAAACCGAACATCACCAGGAGCGACACCAGATGGGGGCGGTCGATGACGCGGTCCACCAGCAGTCGCTGGACGCCGTACCCGAACGCCATCATCACGAGGAACACCGCGGGCACCGACAGGAACGGGTCGATCCCCCACAGGTCGTTGGCCAGCCACGCCAGGTAGGCGCCCACCATCACGAACTCGCCGTGGGCGAAGTTGATGACGCCCATCACCCCCCAGATCACCGAGAAGCCCAGCACCAGCACCGCGTACATGCCGCCCAGGGCGATGCCGTTGACGAGGGCCTGGGGGAGCTGGCCCAAGCCCGACGATGAGCGTCCCGACCCGGTGCCTGACCCCAGGGGGTACGCGAGCTGGGCCACCGCCGCGTCATCGGGGGCCACCACCACGATGTCGCCGTCGAGCACCTGGATCATGCCCATCGGTTTGCTCACGTTGACGCCGCGCTCGTCGAAGCTGACCGGACCGTAGAACGTGTCCGCCGACAACTCCCGCAGCGCGGTCCGCACCGCGTCGGTGTCGGTCGATCCGGCGGCCTCGATGGCCAGGTGCAGGGCCAGCGCGGCGGCGGTGGCGCTGGCTGCCTGGTACACGGGCGGCTCGCCCCAGAGGCTCTCGTAGTAGCCGGCGTAGTCGGCGGCGCTGCCGAAGTAGAGACCCCGGTAGGCCATGGACGGCTCCCACTGGGTGGGTCCGAGCACGCCGTCGACGTCGCGGCCCAACTCCTCCACGAGCTTGGGGTTGGAGGGACCGACTGTGATCAGCATGCCGCCGGGCTCGAAGCCGAGTTCCTTGGCCGAGTTCACGAACAGGACCGCGTCGTTGTAGTGGCCTCCCCCTACGAACAGATCGGGATCCAGGTCGCGGAACTTCGTCATGATGGCCGACACGTCCTGGATGTCCTTGGGGTAGGTCTCGACCGCCAGCACCTCGACGCCGTTGGCCTCCAGGTGGCGCGCCGCGCCACCCGCCACCGCGGTGGCGAACGAGGTGTCCTCGTGGGCGATCACCGCGGTCCGGGCCCCGCGGGCGGCGAGGGCCTCGATGCCGGAGCGGGTGTAGTCGCTGGCGATGGTGGCCACCAGGAACAGGTTCTGGAACCCCCGCTCGAACATGGTGTCGGAGGTGCCGTTGCCCTCAACCATCAACACGTTGTTGGCCTCCGCGATGGCGCTGGTGCCGGTGGTGAGGCCGCTCGAGTAGGGGCCCAGCAGGAAGTCGACCCGGTCGTCGTCGATCAGGCGCTGAGTGAGATTGCCGGCGGTGTCGGCGTCGGATTCGTCGTCGTAGTACACGATCTCGGCCCGGTAGCGCTGATCGCCGAGGCGGATGCCGCCGTAGACCTCGTTCACCCAGGTCAGCCAGGTGTCGTAGCCCTGCCGTGAGTCCTTGCCCTCGACGGAGTACTTGCCGGTCTCGCTCAGCGCCGCCCCCAGCCGGATGGTTCCGGCGAACTCGCCCGGGGCTGTCGATGGCGAGTCAGCCGACTCATCGGTTCCGCTGCTGCAAGCCGCCACCATCGTTAGTAGGGCGACCAGAGCGATCCCCAATATGAACACTGTTCGTCGCATCACCGAGACTCAGTCTGCTTGCTCGTGCCGACGGCGACTATCTCAAGTCCAGGGTGCGCAGTGGCTGCTGATCCTGCCATGATGACGCCATGAAGGTTCCGCTCACAGTCCGCGACCACCTCGACCGGGCCCTGGCCGTGTACCCCGACCGGGTCGCCTTCGTCGACGAGCCCGACCAGCCCGCGCCCTCCATGGGCGAGGTCACCTTCGCGCGCATGGGCGAGCTGGTCGACGCCACTGGCGCAGGCCTCGACGCTCTCGGCGTGCCCATGGGAGGCCGGGTGGCCATGGTGTCGCACAACGCCGGGCGCCTGCTCACCTGCTTCTGGGGCGTCAGCGGCAACGGGCGCATCTTCGTGCCCGTCAACTTCCGGCTCAGCCTCGACGAGGTGACCTACATCGTGGACCACTGCGGCGCCGACGTCCTGCTCGTCGATCCCGAGCTGGCCGACACCTTGGGTCCCATTGAGTGCCGCCGCAAGTTCGTGCTCGGTGACGAGTCGGACCAGGCCCTGTTCCGGTTCGGCGCATCGCCGCAGCCCTGGGAGCCCGACGAGGACGAGACCGCGGTCATCAACTACACCTCGGGCACGACCGCCCGGCCCAAGGGCGTGGAGCAGACCCACCGGAGCCTGTGGATCAACTCGGCCGTGTTCGGCCTCCACACCTCGGTCACCGACCGCGACAACTACCTGCACACCCTGCCCATGTTCCACTGCAACGGCTGGGGGATGCCCTACGTGCTGGTCGGCATGGGGGCCAAGCAGGTGGTGCTGCGCAAGGTGGACGGGGCCGAGATCCTGCGCCGGGTCGACGCCCACGGCATCACCCTGCTGTGCGGCGCGCCCGCGGTGGTGGCCGCCATCCTCGACGCGGCCGCCACCTGGGACGGCCCCATCCCGGGCGCGGGGCGCACCCGCATGGTGGTGGCCGGCGCACCCCCACCGACCCGCACCATCGAGCGGGTGGAGACCGACTTGGGCTGGGAGTTCATCCAGCTCTACGGCCTCACCGAGACCGCCCCCGTGCTGACCATCAACCGCAGCCGCGACGAGTGGGACGACCTCTCGCCCGCGGATCGGGCTCGCAAGCTGTCGCGCCAGGGTGTGCCCGCGCTGGGAGTGCGCATGCAGGTGAGCGACTCCGGCGAGTTCCTGGCCCGCTGCAACCATGTGCTGGAGGGCTACTGGGAGCAGCCCGACGCCACCGCCGAGGCCATACGCGACGGCTGGTTCCACACCGGCGACGGCGGGTACCTCGACGACGACGGCCATTACATGATCACCGACCGCAAGAAGGACGTGATCATCTCCGGGGGCGAGAACGTGTCGTCCATCGAGGTGGAGGACGCCCTGTTCTCGCATCCCGCTGTGGCCGAGGTGGCCGTGATCGGCGTGCCCCACGAGAAATGGGGTGAGACGGTGAAGGCTTTGGTGGTGCTGGCTCCAGGAGCAACCGCCACGCCCGAGGAGTTGATCGCCCACTGCCGGGAGCGGATCGCCCACTACAAGTGCCCCACTTCAGTGGAGATGCGCGATGAACTGGCCCGCACCGCCACCGGCAAGCTCCAGAAGTTCAAGCTGCGGGCCCCCTACTGGGAGGGCATGTCCAAGTCGGTGAATTAGCCGCCGCTCTCTCCTAGCCTCCAACGATGCCCAAACTCGACGCCGTCGCCGTCGATGCGCTCCGGGAGCGGGCTCGCCGCGACGTGGACTCCGGCCTGCTGCCCGCAGCCCAGTTCGCCTTGGCCCTCGAGGGCGAGATCGTGGTGTCGGAGGCTCTGGGCGACTGTGCGCCCGACACCCGCTTCCACACGTACTCGGCGGTCAAGCCGACGGTGGCCCTCACCGCCATGGAGTTGGCAGCCGAGGGGCTCTTCGATATCGACGCTCCGGTCAGTGACGTGCTGCCATCCTTCGGAGCCAACGGCAAGGACACCATCACCGTGTCGCAGGTGCTCCTCCATACGGGAGGCTTCCCGTACGCGCCCCTGGGACGCGCCGAGACCATCGACCGAGCCGCCCGCCTGTCCGCCTACGGCACATGGCGCATCGATTGGGAGCCCGGAACCCGCTACGAGTACCACGCGCTCGCTGCGCACTGGGTGGCGGCCGACATCATCACCGAGGTCACCGGCCGCCCCTACGTCGATGTGATCGCCGAGCGAGTGATGGAGCCGGCCGGCTGCTCCCGATGGCTGGGCATTGGCGTCGACGATCAGGACGATGTCGCGGACGTGGCGGGGGTGGGAGCCGTTCCCACCGCCCAGGAGCTGGCCGCGCTGGGCTTGGACGAGATGCCCGACTTCGGGGTGAGCGAGGAGGTGCTGGTGGTGTTCAACCGGCCGTGGATACGGGCCGCGGGCGTGCCCGGAGGGGGCGGCGTCGCCTCCGCCGCTGATATGGCTCTGTGGTACCAGGCCGTCCTCCACAACACCGGCGGCCTCCTTCGTCCCGAAGTGCGCAGCGACGCGATGGTCGTCCGCCAGAACCATCCGGACTGGACCCGGACGCCGGCCAGCCGCTCCCACGCCTTCGTGCTAGCCGGCGACGACGGCAAGGCCGCCATGCGCGGCCACGGACACGGCGCGTCCCCCGGAGCCTTCGGCCATTCCGGCGCCGGCGGGCAGGCCGCCTGGGCCGACCCGGCCAGCGGGATCTCGTTCGCCTACCTCACCAACGGCCTGGACCGCAACGACCTCGCCTCAGCCCGCCGCCGGGTCGCGCTCTCCACCAGGGCCCTCGCCTGCATCAAGAAGCAGTAGACCCCAGCTGGTCAGGGCTGTCCGAACGTCGAGACCTTGTCCACCCGGCACTCGAACAGCACCCGACGCTCGTCGATGGACGGATCGCGCAGGCCGTAGGGCGGCTCTGCGCCGGTGTACTTCGTCCAGGCCGCGTCGATGTTCTCAGTGGCCCGGGCGCCCTCGGTGGGGTCGTCCTCGGATATCTCCCGAGCGACGGTGGCCTTCATCGACACCCAGTGGTACGGGTTCTGCGGGTTGACGAGGATCAGCGAGATCTCGGGGCTGCTGCGGATCCAGGCTGTCTTCTTGCGATGCGCGGCCACGTTGATCAGCACCTTGTCGCCGGCGTAGCCGAACCACATCGGGGTCAGGCTGGGCCGGCCGTCAGCGCCGATCACCGACACCACCGCGGTGACCTGCTCGTCTAGCAGCCACTTGTAGATGGGGTCGAGGTCATCGAGACTGTCGATCTCGCTTCGCTCCCCGATCCCGAACTGACCGGCCTGCACACCGGCCGACACGTCCAGGAATTGGTACAGCCTTATCGTCATTGTCAACTCCTTGCCGTCGGATCAGCGTCGAACCCTATAGCCCGGCAACTTCGGAGGTGGCTCGAGCTCAGTTGCCCGGGCTGAACAGCCCGAATCGCCAGCCGGGATCGCCCGGCACCATCGTGCCCGACGTCTGGGACGCCTCGCCCATGGCTCTGGACTTTGCCGCGATGCGCTCGGCCAGTGCCATTTGCCGGGCCTCCCAGCCCGCCAGAGCGCCGTCGAGGTCTTCGGCGCCGGACAGGGAGTCCCGCAGTGCCCACCCGTCGGCGCAGGCCTTGGCCGTGCCTGCTGCGACGTGGGGCCGCAACGCAGCGGCGGCGTCGCCGATCAGGACGGCGCGGCCTCTACGGAAGCGGTGGGCGGTCATGTCGAATATCGCCTGGATGAACGGCGCGTCGCAGGCCAGCACCAGTTCGGCCAGCTGCGGTGCGAGCTGTGCGGAGGCATCGGCATGCAGTGTCCGGACGAAGCGCGGCTGCACGAGTCCAGGCGGCACGGTGCCCGGCCGGTGGACGCCGTCGCGGTCCGTCATCAGGTCGTCGTAGGCCGCGCCGCGGGCGTTGCGGTACCACACGAAATTGAGGGCCCTCTCGCCCACCGTGACCGAGTCGGCCGGTCCGGGAATGGCGTAGGCGAGAATGTGGGAGCGTTGCAGGACCTGGTACACCATGGCGTCGGCGAAGACCGCGGCAGTGCTCGGCGACAGCTCGCTCTCCAGGACCGTGCCCCGCCAGGCGACGTATCCGGCGTAGGTGGTCGAGGTTTGGGGCGCCACCGCCTCCCGCACGGTCGAGCCGATCCCGTCGGCGCCCACAACGAGGTCGCACAGGTGGGTGTCCCCGCCGGCGAAGCGCGCCGCCGCCGACTCGCCTGACTGGGCCACACCGATGGCGCGGCAGCCGAGGTGGTACCGCTCCGGCGGCAGGCGCTCCAGCAGCGCCCGGTACAGCGTGTTCCACGAAGTGAAGCGGTAGTGGGTGGCGGCCGCGTCGATGACGGCTCCGTCACGGTCGATATAGCTCCAGTAGGTGAGCGTGAGGGCGACCTTCCGGGCTGTTCCGGAGCCGGCGCCGAGGCTGGTGCCCAATTCGGTGAAGTACCGTTCGGTCATGGGCAGCACCGCGATTCCGGCCCCCCGCCCCTGTAGCGCCGCGCTCGACCGCTCGAACACCTGGACATCGCAGCCCATCTCGTGCAGCAGCACGGCCGCGGTCAGTCCCCCGATCGAGCCGCCCACCACCCCTACTCGCAGCCCGTTCATCGTCCTGCCCGGCATGTCACGTGCACAGAACCTACTGGCATCACTTCGCTAGGCAGGGTCTGCCGGTTCTGGTCCCTGTCGTGCTGCGGCAGACCGGCCCGACGGTTGGGATCAGCACACGGGTGTGGCATCATGGCGGACCGGCGCCCCGGCGCCGGAACCGCTCCCTTAGCTCAGCCGGCAGAGCGTCTCCATGGTAAGGAGAAGGTCGTCAGTTCGATTCTGACAGGGAGCTCGGCGCAGGCACTCGTCCTGCCCTTCCCGGCGACGTAGCTCAGTTGGTAAGAGCGCTCGACTCATAATCGAGAGGTCGACAGTTCGAGTCTGTCCGTCGCTACATGGAACTTGCCGCCAGGGGCCTGTTGTGACCGCATCGCCCCGGCGCCGCCTGCGAGCCGTCGAGGAGTCATCGCGTAACGTCGGCGGCGAACGCGAGTCTCAATCCACGACGGACATGGTTGCTCTCGTCGAGCTGGCCAAGTCCGGCGACCGGGAGGCCTTCGACCGGCTCGTGCGCATCACTCACTCCGACGCGTACGCGCTGGCCGTGCGCCTCACGGGCAGTACGGAGGATGCTCGAGACGTGGTTCAAGAGGCGTACCTGAGGGCTTACAAGGGTGTCGGCCGCTTCCGCGGTGAGGCGCTGTTCAGCACGTGGCTCTATCGCATCGTGGCCAATTGCGCGACCACCCACCTCAGCCGTCGCCAGCGCCACCGCCACGACCATCTCGGCGCCTACGACGACGTGATCGACACCCGGCCCGACCACGACCCGGTCCTCCAAGGCGACCTGGCGGACCTGCGGGAGAACCTCGACGCCGCCATTCGAGATCTTCCGGCTCGATTGCGCTCGGTCGTGGTGCTGCGGGACATGTACGACCTCCCCCACGAGGCGATCGCGGCGGAGTTGGGCATCTCTGTGACGGCGGCCAAGGTGCGCCTGCACCGAGCTCGCCGTCGCCTGCGCGAACAGGTTCTGCCCATGCCCGGAGAGGAACCGGATCGTGACGAGTGAGCCTCCCGTCCCGGCAGGCGATGCCATGACCCACCCGCGCCGCGATTGCGAGTCGGTCAGCGACGCGCTGGCGGCGGCCGCGGGTGGCGACCGCGCCTTCGGACCCGCGGAGCTTCACCACCTGGAGTCCTGCCTGCGGTGCCGGGTGGAGCAGTCGCGGTACCGGCGGTTGATGGACGCCATGTACTCGCTGCGCGAGTGTTCGGCGCCGGAGGACGCCCGGCTGGAGTCGCAGATCCTGGTGCACCTTGATCGGTACGGGCATCGCTGGGCTTGGGAGAACAAGCCCCGCGTCGCCGCGACCGTCGCCGCCGGGGCCGCCGCCGCGGCCGGCCTCATAGCGTTCACCGCCCGGCATCGCCGCGCCGCCAGACTGGCCTCCTGACTGCGAGAAGGCGGCCGTGTCGGCGGGTCCGACCGTAGCCGTTGGCGGCCCTGCACTGGTAGCCTTTCGGGGCTGCTGAGGGGCGTGGCTCAATTGGCAGAGCACCGGTCTCCAAAACCGGCGGTTGGGGGTTCGAGTCCCTCCGCCCCTGCAAATTGACGACGGCCACACCAACGGCTCCGCAACCCGCACGAGGTGACTTCCACAAATGGCGATGAACCGTCAGCAGAAGCGGCTGCTTCAACGACAGGGCGAGATAGATGCTGAGGGCGCGCCGGTCCGGACCCGCAACCGTGGCGCCTCGACGCCTCCCGCGGAGCGCACCTCACCAGGTCAGTTCCTGCGCGAGGTCCGGGGCGAGCTCCGCAAGGTGGCCTGGCCCAGCCGGGCTGAGACCGTCAACTACTCGATCGTGGTTCTCGTCACCGTCATCGTGCTCACCGCCATGATCTACGGGCTCGACTGGGTCTTCTCGACCTTCATACTCGAGCTCTTCGAATCCTGAGGTACCCCATGTCCGATGCATCCGTCTCCCCATCCGCAGCCGTCATCACCGAGGACGAGCTGTTCGACGAAGCAGACTCCGCCGACGAGTCGCCCGAACCGGTCAGCCCCTACGACAAGCCGGGCAAGTGGTTCGTGGTTCACACCCAGTCCGGTTACGAGAAGAAGGTCAAGCAGAATCTCGAGGCCCGTACTGCGTCGATGAACATGGAGGGTCGCATTCACGAGGTGGTCATCCCGCTGCGGGACGTGCCGGAGTTCAAGAACGGCAAGAAGGTGATCTCCTCGAAGCGGTTGTTCCCCGGATACGTGTTCGTGCGCTGCGAACTCGACGAGGAGGTGTGGCCGGTCATACGCGACACGCCCAACGTCACCGGCTTCGTGAACCAGGGCGGCGCTCCGTCGCCCCTGCGTCGCCGCGACGTCGAGGCCTTCCTCGGCGTGGAGGCCGACCGATCGCGGGAGGCGTCCAAGAGGGCCAAGCCGATGTTCGAGTACGGCATGGGGGAGACCGTCCGCGTCAAGGACGGCCCCTTCGCCGACTTCTCCGGCGAGATCATCGAGATCAACGAGGATCAGCTCAAGGTCAAGGTGCTCGTGAACATCTTCGGCCGGGAGACACCGGTCGAACTCGAGTTCGCCCAGGTAGCCCGCCTGTAGGCGGGTCTGCGGCGCCGCGACGGGTTGGCGCCCGCCGCGGATGCCGCCACACTGCCACGTTCGTCCAGGTCAACGTTCGAGAGAGTCGCTCATGGCCCCCAGGAAGCAAGTTGCAGCCCTAGTGAAGATCCAGATCCCCGCGGGTCAGGCGACGCCTGCTCCGCCGGTGGGCACCGCGCTGGGTCCCCACGGCGTGGCCATCATGGACTTCTGCAAGGACTACAACGCTCGCACCGAGGACAAGCGGGGCCAGATCATCCCGGCAGAGATAACGATCTACGAGGACCGGACGTTCACGTTCATCACCAAGACGCCGCCGACGTCGTTCCTGATCCGCTCTGCGGCCGGCTTGGAGAAGGCGGCGGAGACCCCGGGCCGCGAGACCGTCGGCACCATCACCGACGCTCAGTTGACGGAGATCGCCGAGATCAAGATGCCCGACCTCAACGCCAACGACTTGGAAGCGGCCAAGGCGCAGATCGAGGGAACCGCCCGCTCGATGGGCGTCACCGTCGCCTGAGCGGCCGAGCGGACCACCAAACTCCAGGAGCGACCATGGCCAAGGGCAAGAAGCACGCCGAAGCCTCCAAGAGCTTCGACCGGCTGCGCCTCCACAGCGACGCCGACGCGGTGAGCCTGGTGAAGAGCTTGGCGACCAGGCGATTCGACGAGAGCGTCGACGTGGTCGTGCGGCTCGGAGTCGACCCCCGCAAAGCCGACCAGATGCTGCGGGGCACGGTGTCGCTGCCGTCGGGCACCGGCAAGGAGGTGCGTGTCGCGGTGTTCGCGCAGGGCGAGGCCGCGACCACGGCTCGCGAAGCAGGCGCGGACTTCGTGGGATCCGACGACCTGGCCGAGCAGGTGTCGGGGGGCATGACCGACTTCGACGTGGCCATCGCCACGCCCGACATGATGCCGGTGGTCGGCAAGCTGGGCCGGATTCTCGGTCCCCGCGGCTTGATGCCCAACCCCAAGACCGGGACCGTCACCACCGATGTGGCCCGCACCATCGAGGAGTTCAAGGGGGGCAAGGTGGAGTACCGCACGGACCGGTTCGCCAACGTGCACGTACCCATCGGACGGGCGTCGTTCGAGGAGGAGGACTTGCTCAAGAACCTCCGGGCCGTCGTGGCTGAGCTCCAGCGGGCCAAGCCGGCCGCAGCCAAGGGCAAGTACGTGAAGAAGATGGTGCTCAGCTCTTCGATGGGTCCTGGCGTCCGGATCGATCCCGCCGACGTCGGAGTGGCCGATTAAGCCGCTAGCATCGGCGAACTTCACCCCGCTCACCTGAGACATCCGGTGCGCTCCGCGGGGAGCACCAATGGGCCGGCAGGCCCGCCGGACGAGGAAGGCACCCATGACAGTCCCTAGGCCCGAGAAGGCGGCCGTCGTCGCCGAAGTGCGTGATCGGCTGGCGGCCAGCGACGCGGCCCTGCTGACCGAGTACCGCGGGCTGAACGTCGGTCAGATGGCCGAGTTGCGCCGGTCGCTGCGCGCCGCCGGCGGGGAGTACACGATCTACAAGAACACCATGGTCCGCCTAGCCACCGCCGAGCTGGGCCTGGACCTCGCCGGCCTGCTGACCGGACCGACCGCGATCGCTTTCGTGGGTGCCCGCGACGACGGAGGCGCGGGCGACGCGGCTGCGGTGGCCAAAGCGCTTCGGGACTTCTCGCGCGCCAACCGCGCCCTCGTGCTCAAGGGAGGGGTGCTGGGTGACAAGGTGCTCAGCGCCGAAGACCTGGTTTCCCTGGCCGACCTGCCGTCGCGCGAGTTGCTGCTGGCGAGGCTGGCCGGCGCGTTCAGTGCGCCGATGGTGCAGCTCGCCGGCCTGCTGCAGGCCCTGCCCCGGAATTTCGCCTTCGGGCTCCAGGCGCTCATCGACACCCGCAATGCTGAAAGCGGCGACGACCAACCATCCGAAACAGAGGAGGCCTGACCATGGCAACCAAGGAAGAGATCCTCGACTCGATCTCACAGATGACCGTGCTCGAACTGAGCGAGCTGCTCAAGGAGTTCGAGGAGCGCTTCGAGGTGACTGCAGCCGCGCCGGCCGCAGTCGCGGTCGCCGCCCCAGCGGCGGGTGAGGCGGGCGCCGGGGACGAGGACGTCAAGGATTCCTTCAACGTCGTCCTCGCCGCCGTCGGCGACAAGAAGATCCAGGTGATCAAGGAGGTGCGCAGCCTCACCTCGCTCGGTCTCAAGGAGGCCAAGGAGCTCGTCGACAACGCCCCCAAGCCGGTGCTGGAAGGCCTCAACCAGGAGGATGCCGACAAGGCCAAGGCCGCGCTGGAGGCAGTCGGAGCCGAGGTGGAACTGGTCTGAGAGACCGAGCCGGCACTGGCTTCGGCTCGCCCCCGACAATGCATCGACGGGTGGACCTCGACGGTCCCAGCAACTTCCGCGACCTCGGCGGCCTGCCCGTAACCGGCGGGGGGTCGACGCGGTTCGGCTTCGTGTACCGGGCCGACCGGCTCTGCACGCTCACCGACGCCGACCTGCAGCGCCTCACCGACGCCGGCATCCGCCACGTGTTCGATCTGCGTTCCGAGACCGAGGCGGCCGACTTCCCCGACCGGCTGCCGGCGGGGGCGGACTACGTGAGGCTGTCGATGACGAGCGACCAGACGTTCCAGGCTCGAACTATCTATGAGCGCATCGTCGACGGCGAGATCAAGTCCTACGGCGAGGCTGACATGGTGTCGGGCTACCTGCGCATGCTGCAGAACTTCGGCCCCTCTCTGGCGCGCATCGTCCGGCAGGTGGGCCAGGGCGAGCCCACCGTCATCCACTGCACCGCGGGCAAGGACCGCACCGGTGTGGCCTCCATGCTCCTGCTGGACCTCGCCGGGGTTGCGGCCGAGCATGTCGTGGCCGACTACGCGCTGTCGTCGGAGCGGCGTCCCAGCCTCCAGGAGGACCAAACCGAGGCCAGGTCGCTGGTCCCCTTGCTCGAGGACTACGGCCTCGACCCGGCCGAGTTCGCGCCGCTGTGGGAGGCCCGTCCTGCGGTGATGGCAGCCGTGCTGGAGCAGCTGCACGACCGCTGGGGCGGAGCGGCCGGCTACCTGGCCGCCGCCGGGATGGACGCCCCGGAACTGGCGGCCGCCCAAGCCTTGCTGCGGGCCTGAATCGCCCGGTATAGACGCGGCTGACTTCATCAACTATGGTCTGCCCCTGACCGAACCGCCGGGGTGGTTGCGGCCAGCTTTGCCGCGCGCTAGCATTCCTGCCACCGTGGTCGTCTGTGCGCGCTGGGAGGCGGCTCCCGTGGCTAATCCTTCTCTAGTCACGCGCGCGCGCACGACCGCGTGAAATCAGATCAGCCGGCCCCTCGGGAGTATCACGTGACCGCACGCGCCGCTTCACGCGAACGCTACTCGTTCGGAAATCTCGAGGAGATCCTCGAACTTCCCGACCTCATCGCGATCCAGCGGGAGAGCTTCTCCTGGCTGATGACAGAGGGCCTGGCCCGCACCTTCCGGGACATCTCGCCGATCTCCGACTACAGCGAGACGCTGCGTCTCGAGCTGGAGTTCGATCCCGACGATGAGGAGCTTCATCCGCCGCCCAAGTTCACGGTGGATGACTGCAAGGAGAAGGACATGACCTACTCCGCTCCCATCTTCGTGCGGGCCCGCTTCCTCAACGCCGGAACGGGCGAGATCAAGGAGCAGATCGTCTTCATGGGCGACTTCCCCATGATGACGGAGAAGGGCACCTTCATCATCAACGGCACCGAGCGGGTGGTGGTGTCCCAGCTCGTCCGCTCGCCCGGCGTGATCTTCCAGCCCGGCGAGCGCTACCGCCTGCGGAACCTGGCCAAGTACCAGCTCGTGACGGGCACGATCCACCCCTACCGGGGCGAGTGGATCGAGTTCGATGTCGAGCAGAAGCCCCGCAAGGAGATCACCGCGGGGGTGCGTGTCGCCCGCAAGCGCCGCCTGCCGCTGTTCACGCTGCTCCGGGCTCTCGGCTACGACGAGGAGAACCACCCAGGGTTCCTCGAGCGCTTCGTGGAGCACTTCGACTTCCTGGCCGAGCAGTGGGAGAAGCAGGGTCACCTGGCCCCCACGCGCGACGATTCCCTCATCGAGATCTACAAGCGGGTGCGTCCCGGCGACCCGGCCACCGCCGAGACGGCCCGCTCGTACTTCGAGAACTCATTCTTCAGCGGTCGCCGTTACGACCTGTCCCGGGTGGGCCGGCACAAGCTCAATCGCAAGCTCGGCCCCGAGTTCGACTTCCTCGAGCAGACCTTGGGACTGGAGATCGAGCGACCCGATCCCGACCAGTCGCTGCTGTCGCCCTGCGAGATGCTGGCCGCGGCCACCTACCTGCTCAACCTGGCCAAGGGCGTGCCCGGCTACCGGCTCGACGACCAGGACCATTTCGCCAACCGCCGCATCCGCAGCGTCGGCGAGCTGATCCAGAACCAGGTGCGCATCGGTCTGTCGCGCATGGAACGGCAGGTGCGGGAACGCATGACCACCCAGGACGTGGAGGCGATCACGCCGCAGACGCTGATCAACATCCGTCCCGTGGTCGCGTCCATCAAGGAGTTCTTCGGAACGTCGCAGTTGTCGCAGTTCATGGACCAGGTCAACTCGCTGTCGGGCCTCACCCACCGGCGACGCCTCTCCGCGCTCGGGCCAGGGGGCCTCAGCCGGGAGCGGGCCGGGTTCGAGGTGCGCGACGTCCACTTCTCCCACTACGGCCGCATGTGCCCCATCGAGACGCCCGAGGGTCCCAACATCGGGCTCATCGGCGGTCTCGCCTCCTTCGCCCGGGTCAACGAGTTCGGCTTCATCGAGTCGCCCTACCGGCTGGTGCCCGATGCCGTCATCACGGAGAAGAAGGGGGAGGAGAAGACGGTCAGATCGGTTGTCGACCATCTCGTCGAGAGGGGCAAGGAGATCGTCGAGGTGCCCGACGGGAGCAGGATCGTCTATCTCTCCGCCGACGAGGAAGAGGACTACGTCATCGCGCAGGCGAACGCCCCCACCGACGCCGACGGGCGCTTCGTCAACCCGCGGGTGCTGGTGCGGCGCTCGCCGCAGGCGGCGTCGCTCGAGGATCTGAAGGTCCAGCTCGAGCGGGAGGTCTTCTTCGGTGCCACCACCGAGATCTCCTTCGTGCCTCCCGACGAGGTGCATCTGATGGACATCTCGCCCAAGCAGATCGTCTCGGTGGCCACTGCCCTGATTCCCTTCCTCGAGCACGACGACGCCAACCGCGCCCTCATGGGCGCCAACATGCAGCGCCAAGCGGTGCCGCTCGTCCGCACCGAGGCTCCCTACATCGGCACCGGGGTGGAGGGCCGGGCGGCGCGCGACGCGGCCGACATGGTGATCGCGTCGGCCGACGGCTCCGTCGTCGAAGTCGACGGTGACCGCATCGTCCTGGACTACGCGAACTCGGGACCGACCGAGATCCCGCTGCGCAAGTTCGAGCGGTCCAACCAGGACACCTGCATCAGCCAGAAGCCGCTGGTGCGCCGGGGCGACAAGGTCTCCGCCGGCGACGTGCTGGCCGACGGCCCGTCCACCGACCACGGGGAGCTGGCACTGGGCAAGAACCTGCTGGTGGCCTTCATGTCCTGGGAGGGCTACAACTTCGAGGACGCCATCATCCTGTCGGATCGCCTGGTGCGTGACGACGTGCTCACGTCCATCCACATCCACGAGCACGAGATCGACGCCCGCGACACCAAGCTGGGCTCCGAGGAGATCACCCGGGACATCCCCAATCTCTCCGATGACATCCTCGCCGACCTCGACCACCGCGGCATCATCCGCGTCGGTGCCGAGGTCGGACCGGGCGACGTGCTGGTGGGCAAGGTCACGCCCAAGGGCGAGACCGAGCTGACGCCGGAGGAGCGGCTGCTGAGGGCCATCTTCGGTGAGAAGGCCAGGGAGGTGCGCGACACGTCCCTCAAGGTTCCCCACGGCGAGTCCGGCAAGGTGATCGACGTCAAGGTGTTCGACCGCGACGATCCCAACGCCGGTGAGCTCCCGCCCGGCGTGAACCAGCTGGTGCGGGTGTACGTGGCCCAGAACCGCAAGATCAGCGTGGGCGACAAGCTGGCCGGCCGCCACGGCAACAAGGGTGTCATCTCGAGGATCCTCCCCATCGAGGACATGCCCTTCACTGCCGACGGCACGCCGGTCGACATCATCCTGAACCCCCTGGGCGTGCCATCGCGCATGAACGTCGGCCAGGTGCTGGAGGCCCATCTCGGCTACTGCGCCCGGTACGGCTGGGAGATCGACGGCAAGCGAGTCGGCGACGAGCCCATCCGGGGGATCGAGCGCAAGACCCGCACGGTCACGCCGCCCGCGATCCATGTGGCCACCCCCGTCTTCGACGGCGCAACCTGGGACGAGCGGGAGCTGGCTCAGGGGAAGCCGACCATCGTCGACATCCTCAGCAACCTGAACCCGGAGGGGCCCGAGGGCCGCAGGCTGATCAACATCGACGGCAAGCAGACGCTCTACAACGGGCGCACCGGCGAGCCCTACGACAACCCGGTGACCACCGGCCACGTCTACATGATGAAGCTGGCTCACCTCGTCGACGACAAGATCCACGCCCGCTCCACCGGCCCGTACTCGATGATCACCCAGCAGCCTCTGGGCGGCAAGGCCCAGTTCGGCGGCCAGCGCTTCGGCGAGATGGAGGTGTGGGCGCTGGAGGCCTACGGAGCGGCGTTCTGCCTGCAGGAGCTGCTCACCGTGAAGTCGGACGACGTGCTCGGCCGGGCCAAGGCGTACGAGGCCATCGTCAAGGGCGAGAACGTCCCCGACCCCGGCATCCCGGAGAGCTTCAAGGTGCTCATCAAGGAGATGCAGTCGCTGTGCATCAACGTCGAGGTCCTCTCCGCGGCGGGTGAGCACATTGAGATGCGCGAGCTGGACGAGGAGAGCCTCCGAACGGTGGAGGCCCTCGGGATCGACCTGCAGCGCCCCGAGCGCGGCAGTGACGAGGACGACTTGGCCCGCGCCGCCCGCCACTGAGCCGGCAAGCACCGCACAGAACCGACCGAACGCAACTACTCAACGCCACGAGAACGCACGACTGGAGACGGCATGCTCGACGTCAACGATTTCAGCGATCTGAAGATCGGCCTGGCCAGCGCCGACTCGATCCGCACTTGGTCGAACGGAGAGGTCAAGAAGCCCGAGACGATCAACTACCGCACGCTCAAGCCCGAGAAGGACGGCTTGTTCTGCGAGAAGATCTTCGGACCCACCCGCGACTGGGAGTGCTCCTGCGGCAAGTACAAGCGCGTGCGCTTCAAGGGCATCATCTGCGAGCGCTGCAACGTGGAGGTGACCCGCTCGAAGGTGCGGCGCGAGCGCATGGGCCACATCGAGCTGGCCGCCCCGGCCGTGCACATCTGGTACCTGCGGGGCACCAGGTCCTGGCTGGCCTACCTGCTGATGGGCACTCAGCCCAAGGAGGAGCTCAAGGCCAAGCAGCTCGAGAAGGTGATCTACTTCGGGGCGAACCTCGTGATCAGCGTGGACGAGGACCGGCGCCATGACGACAAGCCCGAACTCGAGCTGGAGGTCCGCCGCGAGCTCGAGGCCATAGAGGCCGACGGGCGCCTCGCGCTCACGCAGCGCTCCGAGCAGCTCGAAGCTGAACTGGCCGAAGCCGAGGCGGCCGAGGCCAAGGAGTCCGAACTGCGGGCTCTGCACCGTCAGGCCGACAAGGACTTCGAGGACATCAACGAGCGCTTCGAGGCTGAGCGCGAGCGACTCGAGAGGGCCTGGGAGGTCTTCTCAGAGCTGTTCAGCCGCCAGATCATCGAGGATGAGGAGCTCTGGCGCGAGCTGTTCGACCGCTGGGGCGACTATTTCGAAGGCGGCCAGGGCGCCGACGCCATTGCCCGCCTCATCGCGGCGCTCGACTTCGACGCCGAAGAGGCGACGCTGCGGAACCAGATCAACCCGCCCGAGGGCCAGCGGCCGCTGTCGGCGCAGCGCAAGCAGAAGGCCATCAAGCGGCTGCGGATCCTGGCCGCGTTCAACCGGCGCGACAACTACGGCCGGCGCATCAACGACCCGAGGGCCATGATCCTCGACGTCGTGCCTGTGATCCCGCCGGAGCTGCGTCCCATGGTGCAACTGGACGGCGGCCGCTTCGCCACCTCGGACCTGAACGACCTCTACCGCCGTGTGATCAACCGCAACAACCGTCTCAAGCGCCTGCTGGACCTGGCCGCTCCCGACATCATCGTCAACAACGAGAAGCGGATGCTGCAGGAAGCGGTGGACGCCCTGTTCGACAACGGACGGAGGGGCCGACCGGTGACCGGCCCGGGGAACCGGGCGCTGAAGTCGCTGTCGGACATGCTCAAGGGCAAGCAGGGGAGGTTCCGCCAGAACCTGCTCGGCAAGCGAGTGGACTACTCGGGCCGCTCGGTGATCGTGGCCGGGCCGACGCTCCGGTTCCACCAGTGCGGCCTCCCCAAGATCATGGCCCTGGAGCTGTTCAAGCCCTTCGTGATGAAGAAGCTGGTGGACGTGGAGCTGGCCCCGAACATCAAGTCGGCCAAGCGCATGGTCGAGCGTCGCCGGCCCCAGGTGTGGGACGTGCTCGAGGACGTGATCCGGGAGCATCCGGTGCTGCTGAACCGGGCGCCCACGCTGCACCGGCTGGGCATCCAGGCCTTCGAGCCCGTGCTGGTGGAGGGCAAGGCGATCCAGATCCACCCGCTGGTGTGCGCGGCGTTCAACGCCGATTTTGACGGCGACCAGATGGCCGTGCACCTGCCGCTGTCGGCCGAGGCCCAGGCCGAGGCCCGGGTGCTGATGCTGTCGGCCAACAACGTGCTCAGCCCGGCCCACGGCCGGCCACTGGTGACACCCACCCAGGACATGATCATCGGCGCGCACTACCTCACCGAGATGGTGGACGGTGCGGCCGGGGCGGGCCGGGCCTTCCGCACCATCGACGAGGTCCGCTTCGCCTACGAGAACGGGGACCTCTCGCTGCATGCGCCGATCGAGTACCGCGGCGCTGAGGACCTGCTGGAGGCTCCGGCCAACGGCGACGGGGCCCGCTACGAGCCCACGACCGCGGGACGGGTGTTCTTCAACGACGCCCTGCCCGCCGGTTTCGGCTATGTCAACGAAGTCGTCGGCCAGCGCCGGATGGGCGAACTCGTCGACCGGCTGGCCCGCGGCTTCCAGGTCGCGGAAGTGGCCAAGAGTCTCGACGAGATCAAGGACATCTGCTTCCAGTACGCCTCGCGGTCCGGCCTGACCATATCGATCGACGATGTGCGCACGCCGAAGCAGAAGACCGAGATCCTCGACCGCTACGAGAAGCAGGCCGACAAGATCGAGCGCCAGTTCCGGCGGGGGATCATCACCGACGGCGAGCGCCGGCAGCTCGAGGTGGAGGTGTGGTCGGAGGCCACCGAGGAAGTCACCGGGCGGATGAAGGACGAACTGGAGTCCGACGCGTTCAACCCGGTCAACATGATGGTCGGGTCCGGCGCACGGGGCAACATGATGCAGATCCGCCAGATCGCAGGCATGCGGGGCCTGGTGGCCAACCCCCGCGGCGACATGATCCCCCGGCCGATCAAGAGCAACTTCCGCGAGGGCCTGCGGGTGCTCGAATACTTCATCGCCACGCCCGGCGCCCGCAAGGGTCTGGTCGACACGGCGCTGCGGACGGCCGACTCGGGCTACCTGACACGACGCCTGGTCGACGTGGCCCAGGAGGTCATCATCAACAGCGAAGACCCCTTCGCCGCCGGCACCTACGTGAAGGGCATCTGGCTGGAGGACGTCCAGCCCGACTCGCCTCACCGGCGCACCTATCTCGAGACCAGGCTCTTCGGACGGGTGCTGGCCGAGGATGTCGCGCTGAGCGGCGGCTCGATCATCCTGGCCGGCACGATGGTCGGCGACGCCGAACTGGCCGCGCTGCGCGACGACCCCGAAGTGACCAGGGTGCGGGTACTGTCGCCGTTGAGCGACGATTCCGCCTCAGGAATCACGGCGGCCTCCTACGGCATGTCGCTGGCGACGGGCAAGCTGATCGAGCAGGGCGAGGCGGTGGGAGTGATCGCCGCCCAGTCCATCGGCGAGCCCGGCACGCAGCTCACGATGCGTACCTTCCATACGGGCGGCGTGGCGGGCGCCCAGGACATCGCGGGCGGCCTGCCCAGGGTGGTGGAGCTCTTCGAGGCCCGCACGCCCAAGGGCAAGGCGACTCTGGCCCGTCAGGCCGGCGTAGTCCGCATCCGCGGCGAGGCCGGCGACCGCACGGTGGTGATCGTCGAGAACGACGGCACCGAGCACGATTGCAGGATCGGGACGGAGTACCGCCTCGAAGTCCGCGACGGCGACGAGGTGGAACCCGGTGACGCGCTGGTGGAGGGGCCGCGCGACCCGAAGGAGTTGCTGGAGATCCGAGGCATCGACGCCACCCAGCGCTACCTGGTGGCCGAGGTCCAGAAGGTCTACCGCGACCAGGGCGTGTCGATCCACGACAAGCACATCGAGTTGATCGTGCGCCAGATGACCAAGAGGGTCGCCATCGGCGAGCCCGGCGACACGCATTTCCTGCCCGACGAGCGCGTCGACAAGGCCGTGTTCGAGCAGACCAACCGGGACATCGTCCGGGACGGCGGCAAGCCGGCGTCGGGGCGGCGCGAGGTCATGGGAATCACCAAGGCCTCCCTGGCCACCGAATCGTGGCTGTCGGCAGCCTCCTTCCAGGAGACGACTCGGGTTCTCACCGAGGCGGCCATCGAGTCCAAGCGCGACACGCTGGTCGGCCTCAAGGAGAACATCATCATCGGCAAGCTCATCCCGGCGGGCACGGGCATGGCCCGTTATCGCGAGACCTACCAGACCCACGCCCCCGACCACACCCCGATGGACTACTACAGCTCCGAGGACGACCTCGCCGATCTGCTGGCGCAGCGCAGCCACGACATGGCGGGAGCCGAAGTGCTCGACTATCCCCTGGGCGAGTCCGCCGACCCGGTAACGGAGGCAGGTTGAAGGAACCGGGTGTAGGCAGCCCTAGACTGCCCCGTCCCCTGAAGACCAAGGAACAGCCCCAGTAATGCCCACCATCCAGCAGCTGGTCCGCAAGGGCCGCCAATCGAAGCGTCGCAAGGAGTCGACGCCCGCACTGCAGGGCGCGCCGCAGCGGCGGGGGGTGTGCACGAGGGTCTACACGGCTACGCCAAAGAAGCCGAACTCCGCCCTGCGCAAGGTGGCCCGCGTCCGGCTCACCACCGGCGTGGAGATAACCGCCTACATCCCGGGGGAGGGCCACAACCTCCAGGAGCACTCCATCGTGCTCGTGCGGGGCGGCCGGGTGAGGGACCTGCCCGGCGTGCGCTACAAGGTTGTGCGGGGAACGCTCGACACTGCCGGGGTGCGCGAGCGCAAGAAGGCTCGCAGCCGCTACGGCGTCAAGAAGGAGTCCTGAGGTGCCGCGCAAGGGACCTGCGGCGCGCCGCGAACTCCAGCCCGACCCGATCTACCGCTCGCTTCTCGTCACCCAGATGATCAACAAGGTGCTGCAGCGGGGCAAGCGCACCCTGGCCGAGCGCATCGTCTACGACGCCATGACCATCGTGGAGGACAAGACGGGCGCCGAGCCCGTGTCCACCCTCAAGCGAGCCGTCGACAACGTCCGTCCCCAGCTGGAGGTGCGCAGCCGGCGGGTGGGCGGCGCCACCTACCAGGTGCCGGTGGAGGTCAGGCCCCGCCGCGCCACCACGCTCGCAGTCCGCTGGATCGTCTCGTACGCCCGTGGCCGCCGGGAGCACACCATGGCCGAACGCTTGGCCAACGAGTTGCTCGACGCAGGCAACGGGGTGGGCGCGTCGGTGAAGCGGCGCGAGGACCTGCAGAAGATGGCCGAGTCGAACAAGGCCTTCGCGCACTACCGCTGGTAGACGCGCCCTCCTAGTCGTAGCCATGGCTGACGAGCGATACCCCCTGTCCAAGACCCGGAACATCGGGATCATGGCCCACATCGACGCGGGCAAGACCACGACCACCGAGCGGATCCTCTACTACACGGGGCGCAACTACAAGATCGGCGAGGTCCACGACGGCGCGGCCACGATGGACTGGATGGCCCAGGAGCAGGAGCGGGGCATCACCATCACCTCGGCGGCCACCCACTGCATCTGGCGCGACCACCGCATCAACATCATCGACACACCGGGCCACGTCGACTTCACCGTCGAGGTGGAGCGCTCGCTGCGGGTGCTCGACGGCGCGGTGGCCGTGTTCGACGGCGTCGCCGGGGTGGAGCCCCAGACCGAGACGGTGTGGCGCCAGGCCGACCGCTACGGCGTGCCCCGGCTCTGCTTCATCAACAAGATGGACCGCACCGGGGCCGATTTCGACTTCGTGCTCGATTCGATAAGGGAGCGTCTGACGCAGCGGGTGGCCGTGGTCCAGCTGCCGATCGGCGCCGAGTCCGACTACCGGGGCATTGTCGACCTCGTGCGCATGAAGGCCCGCATCTGGTCCGGCGAGGACCTCGGCGTGACCTGGACCGAGACCGACGTTCCCGACGAACTGGCCGAGGAGGCTGAGCTCTACCGCCACGATCTGCTCGAGACGCTGTCGGACTACGACGAGAGCCTGCTCGAGAAGTTCCTGGAGGACGCCGAGATAAGCCCCGAAGAGATCTCCGCCGCCATCCGGGCCGGAACCATCAGCGGCGGCCTGGTGCCCGTGCTCAACGGCTCCGCCTTCAAGAACAAGGGAGTGCAGGCCCTGCTCGACGCGGTCATCGACTACCTGCCGTCGCCCAGCGACGTGCCCCCGGTGACCGGCACCGAGCCTCGTTCGGGCGCCGAGACCGCCCGGTCCGCCGACGATTCCG
Source organism: Acidimicrobiia bacterium (assembly GCA_022828135.1). GTDB lineage: Bacteria > Actinomycetota > Acidimicrobiia > Acidimicrobiales > Aldehydirespiratoraceae > Aldehydirespirator. The sequence continues at coordinate 33,009 of JAJEJB010000009.1, forward strand.
AGCCTCTGGCCGCGCTTGCCTTCAAAATCGCCACCGACCCCCATGTGGGCAAGCTGACCTACTTCCGCGTCTACAGCGGCACACTGGCCAAGGGGGCCCAGGTGCTCAACACCCGCTCCGGCCGCACCGAGCGGATAGGCCGCATCCTGGAGATGCACGCCAACGACCGCGTCGATCTGGACTCGGTGGCCGCGGGCGACATCGCGGCGGCCATCGGGCTCAAGGACTGCCGCACCGGCGACACACTGTGCGATCCGGCCCACCCCGTCGCCCTGGAGGACCTCGACTTCCCCGACCCGGTCATCGACGTGGCGGTGGAGCCGAGGTCGAAGGCCGATCAGGACAAGATGTCCAAGGCGCTGGTCGCCCTGTCCGAGGAGGACCCCACCTTCCGGGTGCGCACCGACGCCGAGACCGCGCAGACCATCATCGCCGGCATGGGCGAACTCCACCTCGAGGTGTTGGTGGACCGCATGCTGCGGGAGTTCAACGTGCAGGCCAACGTGGGAAAGCCGCAGGTGGCGTACCGTGAGACTCTGGCCGCGCCGGTAGCCGACTACACCTTCATCCACAAGAAGCAGACGGGCGGGTCGGGACAGTTCGCGGTGGTCACCGGCACCATCGAGCCCGACCCGGGCGGTCAGTACACCTTCGAGAGCACCATCCGCGCCGGTGCCATTCCCCGCGAGTTCATCAAGCCGGTCGACGACGGCATCAGAGAGGCGATGAGCAACGGCGTTCTGGCCGGGTTCCCGACGGTGGATGTGAAGGTCACGCTCACCGACGGCCGGACCCACGACGTGGACTCGTCGGAGATGGCCTTCAAGATCGCCGGCGGCGCCTGGTTCCGCGAGGTGGCAGCCAAGGCGAAGCCGGTGTTGCTCGAGCCGGTGATGTCGGTGGAGATCGTCACTCCCGACGACTACCTCGGCGATGTCGTCGGCGACCTCAACGCGCGCCGCGGCCAGGTTCGTGGCACAGAGCGGCGGGGAGGCAACCAAGTGATAAGCGCGCAGGTGCCGCTTGCCGAGATGTTCGGATACAGTACCGATCTTCGGTCACGCACGCAGGGGCGAGCGACGTACACGATGCAGTTCGACTCGTACCAGCCCACCCCCGCGAGCGTCCAACAGGAGATCGTCGCCCGCGTACGCGGCGAGTGATCCGAAGTCCTCAACCAACCGACCACAAGAGGAAACACCCATGGCCAAGGAGCAGTTCGAGCGGACCAAGCCTCACGTCAACGTGGGGACGATGGGCCACATCGACCACGGCAAGACCACGCTGACAGCCGCCATCACCAAGGTGCTGTCCGAGCGCGTCGAGGGGACCCAGTTCACCGAGTTCGACAAGATCGACAATGCCCCCGAGGAGCGCGAGCGCGGCATCACCATCAACGTCGCCCACGTGGAGTACGAGACCGGCAACCGGCACTACGCCCACGTCGACATGCCGGGTCACGCCGACTACATCAAGAACATGATCACCGGCGCCGCCCAGGTGGACGGCGCCATCCTGGTGGTCTCGGCCGCTGACGGCCCCATGCCCCAGACCCGCGAGCACGTGCTGCTGGCCCGACAGGTGGGCGTGCCCAGCATCGTCGTGGCCCTCAACAAGGTGGACATGGTCGACGACGAGGAGATCCTCGAGCTGGTCGAGCTCGAGGTGCGCGAGTTGCTCGACTCGTTCGAGTTCCCCGGCGACGACACGCCGGTGATCGGGGTGTCGGCCCTGAAGGCCCTCGACGGCGACGAGGAGGCTGCCCAGCAGGTCCTCGAGCTCATGGAGGCAGTGGACTCCTACGTGCCCACTCCCGACCGCGACGTCGACAAGCCGTTCCTGATGCCGATCGAGGATGTGTTCTCCATCACCGGGCGCGGCACGGTGGTGACCGGCCGAGTCGAGCAGGGTGTGGTCGAGACGGGCAACAAGGTCGAGATCGTCGGTCTGCGAGAGACCCAGGAGACCACCTGCACCGGTGTCGAGATGTTCCGCAAGATCCTCGACCGGGGAGAGGCCGGCGACAACATCGGCGCCCTGCTGCGCGGCATCGACAAGAAGGAGGTGCAGCGGGGTCAGGTGCTGGCCGCGCCCAAGAGCATCACTCCCCACACCGAGTTCGAGGCCCAGGTGTACGTGCTGAGCAAGGAGGAGGGCGGCCGGCACAAGCCGTTCTTCTCGAACTACCGGCCCCAGTTCTACTTCCGCACCACCGATGTGACCGGAACGATCACGCTGCCCGAGGGCATCGAGATGTGCATGCCCGGCGACAACACCGTGATGCACGTCGATCTGATCAGCCCCATCGCCATGGACGAGGGCCTGCGCTTCGCCATCCGCGAGGGCGGCCGCACTGTGGGTGCGGGCTCGGTCATCAAGATCATCAAGTAGTCGGAAGGATCGGGCGGTGGCGGCCAAGCACAGGGTTCGGATCAGGCTCAAGGCCTACGACCACGAGATCCTCGACCAGTCCACGAAGAAGATCGTCGAGACGGTCAAGCGCACCCAGGCCAACTTCAGCGGGCCCGTGCCGCTGCCCACCGAGAAGCACCGCTACACGGTGGTGCGGTCCCCCTTCAAGGACAAGGACTCCCGCGAGCACTTCGAGATGCACATCCACAAGCGGCTGCTCGACATCCTCGAGCCGTCCAAGAAGACGGTCGACACCCTCCAGCGCCTAGAAGTCCCCGCCGGCGTAGACATAGAGCTGAAAGTCCAACAGGCCTAGGTTCCCCGCGGGACGGCAGTTCTGTGGACGGTCGAACCCCTGCGGTTCGCTTCAGCCTCGCCGGAGCTCGGAGCGCCGACGCAGGTACTGGTCGAACATCGGCACGGTGAAGGCGATCACTCCATGCCGCGGCGAGAAGCACAACCCTCGGCGGATGAGGGTGTCGCGCGTCTGGGCGGCCCCCGTGGTCGTCTTGCCCAGCGCTCGGGCCACGGCGCCTGAGGCGCACTCGCCTCCCCCGGCCCGGGCCATCGCCTCCAGGTACGCACGCTCGGTGTCGGTGGTGCGATCGAATCGCACCCGGAAGAAGCCGCGGTCTAGTTCCTCTGTTGCCAGAGGGACGGCCACATCCACGTCGTCCTCGGTGATCTCGTCGGGCCCTTCGGCCACCGTCCAGGCTTGCTTGCCGAACTCCTGCAGGAAGTAGGGGTATCCGTCGGTCAGTTCGACGATGCGATCCAGGGCCTCGACCGTCCACTGCACGCCCTCCGCATCGGCGGGTTCGACGAGTGCGGCGGCGCTTCCCTCGGGGCTGAGGCGTCCGACGGTCCTGAAGTCGAACAACCGCTCGGCGTACGATCGGGCATCGCCGGCCAGCGACAGCAGAGAGGGCAGACCGGCGCCCGCCACCACGATCGGCAGGTTCAGCTGCGACACCTCGTGCAGTCCCATGATCAGCGCAGTGAAGTGATCCTTGGGAAGGAACTGCATTTCGTCCACGGTCAGCAGCACGCCGCCTCCGTGGTTCTGTGCGAGTTGCCCTGTCTCATTGAACAGACTTGCCAGGTCGCGGTCGAGGAGCCCGGAATCAGCAGTTCCCAGCAACGGGTCCACGCCGACGGTCATGTCTCCGCCGTCGGGGAGGTTCCACCGCACCTGGAACGCCTTCAGCACGCCGGCTACTCGACCGGCTTGAGCAGCGAGGCGCTTTGTCATCGAGAGCCGCAACACGGCGCGCCGCACCATCTCGGCGGCCACTCGAACAAAGTCCGTGCCCTCTCTAGCTTCGACATGCTCGTGGATCCATCCCTCGCCTTGGGCGATGCGCCCGTACTCGCGCAGCAGCACGGTCTTTCCGACGCCGCGCAGCCCTGTGACGATGACGCTGCGGTCGTGGCGACCCGACGCGATCCGTCGAACTGCGATCTCGAACGCCCGCAGATCGGCGTCTCGACCGACGAGGGAGCGAGGGGTGTTCCCAGCGCCAGGGCTGTACGGGTTCAGCACCGGATCCACTCAGCGAGTCTAGTCTGATTTATGCGGAGTTTCTGCCCTTATGTCTGATTCATGCATAAACGCCCAAAATCCGCATAAATGGCGCCGTTGCCGTAGTCCGGACTGGTCAGCGATGAACGGCCCGGGCCGCGTCGGTGAGCAGATCGCTCAGCCGGGCGGCCGGGTCGGATGCGGTGATCAGCGCCTCGCCGATGAGGGCGGCGTCGTATCCGGCATCCACTATCTCAGCCATGGTGGTCCCGCCCTCGACCCCGATCCCCGACGCGGCCACCGAGACGATCCCGTCGCCGAGCTCGGCGAACCGCGGGCCCATCTCGACCGCCTTGTCGAAGTCGACGGTGAAGCTGGTCGCCCTGGGCTGGCTGCGCTGGTTCACCGCGATCATGTAGGCCCCGGCCTCAACGGCCGGCTCCAGTTCGGGCTCGTTGCGGATCTCGGTCAGCACGTCGATGCCCAACTCGAGGGCCAGTTCGTGCATGGGCCGGAGCAGGGCGGGATCCACATCGTCGACGATCACCAGCATGGCGTCGGCACCCATGGCGCTCGACTCGCGGACGTGCTCGAGGGTCGTGAGGAAGTCCTTGCGAAGCACCGGAATGCCGGTCGCGGCCCGGGCGCGCCGGAGGTCCTCGGCTGACCCGCCGAAGCGGGGCCCGTCGGTCAGCACCGACAGGCAGGCGGCGCCGCCGTCGCGGTAACGGCAGGCCACCTCGGCCGCGTCGGCACCCGCATTCAATGTGCCCGCCGACGGAGAGCGCCGCTTGACCTCGGCGATCACCGACAGGCCCTCGGCCAGCAGGGCCCGCTTGAACCCGAACCCGACGGGGCCAGCCGGTGGGCTAGAGCCCGCGGCTGCGCCCGCCTCCATGGTCTCGGTGCTGTCACCGGGCACGGTCATCACGCCAGCGATGCTACCGGCAGGCCTGGAGCCCCAGCCCGCCGCCGGGGTGCTCGCTACTCCTCCTCGCCCCCGCTCGCGGCCGTCTCCACCGGCGGGGGGTCGGGCGCCGGGGACGCCTCAGCAGCCGTGGCCCGCTCAGTGTGCTCGTCCAGCCAACTGGAGATGAACGCCTGCGCGGTGGCGGCCACGGGCAGGGCCAGGAACGCCCCGACGATCCCCAGCAGCGCGGTGCCCGCGATGACGGAGCCGAAGGCGAGAGCAACGTGGATCTCCATGGTGTGGGCCGTGACCCGGGGCGAGAAGAAGTAGTTCTCCACCTGCTGGTAGGCGACGATCACGATCAGCACGAACAGCCCGGTTCGGGGGCTATGCCTTCCATTGGCCGTACGCGACTCCCCTGACGCGCGGCTCGCGTGCGAGCAGTTCTCCCAGTTCCGTGATGTCGTGGATGTCCCAGCCGAGGGCGGTGCACACGGCTTCGTCCCAGCGGCGGCGGATGCCGGTGTAGCCGTCTCGGAATTGCGGCACGACTTCGGAGCGGGTTGCCTCCCAGCTAGCAGCGAGCGACTTGATGATGCGGTAGTCGGACAGATCGGGGATGAGCACCGCAGCCCAGGCCGCGGGGTTGTAGAACGGGAAGACCAGTGACTTGCCCGGATTCCGCATTGCCATCAATCGCCCGGGTGTGGCGTTCAGGAAGACGGCGGCAGCCTTGGACTGCGTCGCGTCCAATCCAGTGACGGGCATCCATCCCTGCCCGACGTAGCGCTCGTCGGATGCGACCGCCATGAGCCGAGCCGCCGAAGTGTTCTGCCCCATAGTCACCAGCAGGTGACCGGCTTTCGCCAGAATCGGCGGTTTGCCGGACTGCTTCCACTCCCACCAGTCGTCGGGTTCGGCTTCGATCCGCTTCTGGCCGTCCGCTCCCTTGGATTGGAGCACCGGGAACGGCTCGGAGCCGCTGGCGGGTTGCTTGTTGTAGTCGTCGCGCATCGTCTGTCCCGTCGCATGCACCGCTAGCTCGCCGCGGCTCGCTGGATTCCGACCCTGCGGTAGTCGGCGTAGAGCGTCTGGAGAGTGGCATGCACCATTACCGTCTCCGCTCTGCTCGGTGGTAGCCGGTGCTGAGCGTCGGTCCGGTCTTGTTGACTCGGACTCTCTCTCTCTCTCTCTCTCTCTCTCTCTCTCTCTCTCTCTCTCTCTCTCTCTCTCTCTCTCTCTCTCTCTCTCT
>JAJEJB010000033.1 GCA_022828135.1 Acidimicrobiia bacterium
TTGTTGTAGCCGGACCGCTGGGGCACATAGGGGAACCACGGCTTCAGGTGCGTGTGGGCATAGCGGATGAAGCGGGCCTCAGAGCCGAGCCCCAGCAGAGCCTGAAGCACCGCCAACGTCGCCAGCTCCGCGTCCGACAGCCGCGGCGCGATCCCCACCGCGGGCCGCTCAGGCGCCCACTGCGGGTTCGCCGCCAACAAATCGTCGACCCTCACATACAGTGCAGTCACGAGGGCGTCCAGGTCCGGGTTCATGCCAAGGTCCTCCGGGATCGGGGTCTGTGGACAACCCCGAGCTTGGACGCCCTCACCCCTCACATGGCGGACCCCCACCCCTTGGAACTACTCATCTAGTGTCGGAGTGTGATTGCACAAGAGCCCCGAACTGCGCTGGTGACCGGGGCAGGATCGGGGATCGGCGCAGAGTGCGCTGAGTGGCTGCTGGCCCGGGGCCACAACGTGGTGGCCGTCGACCTGCGGTCTCCACGGATGGCTTCACGAGCCGGTGAGCTGCACGCTGTCGTTGAACTCGATGTCAGCGACACCGCCGCGGTCGACGCCATCGACGGCATCGACGAAGTCGACATTGTCGTGCAATGCGCCGCCATCGGAGGGCCGAGCGCGTCGCTCACCCAGCTGTCCATGGACGACTGGGAACGCATCATGGCCGTCAACGTCACCGGCGTGGTCAACGTGATGAGGGCCGCGCTGCCGGGAATGGTGCGGCGGGGCTGGGGCCGCGTGGTGAACGTCGCCAGCATCGCCGGAAAGGAGGGCGATCCGGGCCTGTCGGCGTACTCGGCCAGCAAGGGAGCGGTGATCGCCCTCACCAAGGCCGTGGCCAAGGAGCTGGCCACGACCGGCGTGCTGGTCAACTGCGTGGCCCCCACGGTCACCGACACGCCCATGATCGCGGGAGCGCCCCAGGGAGTGCTCGACCGTCTGGTGGCCAAGATCCCGATGGGCCGGATATGCCGGCCGGCCGAGGTCGCCGCGCTGGTCGGCTGGCTGTGCTCGGAGGACTGCTCCTTCATCACCGGCGCCTGCTACGACATCACCGGAGGCCGGGCCACCTACTGACAGCCACCTTCCTTCGGCTGGTCCTTCGAGGACGCGCTCCTTAGCGAACTCCGCTAGCCCCTACCCCGGCGTCAGGACTCGGCCTGTCGGGAGGCGGACAAGCGGCTGAGCCGCTCGGCGACCAGCTGGTCGCCCTCGGATGTCCCGTCGTGGAATGCGCCGATCATCTCGTCGAGGGGTGATTCGAGGCCGCCGTAGTTGCACTCGATGAAGCGGTGGTGGAGCTGGTGGTGGAAGTCGCCCAACTCGAATCGCCGTCGGGCCGGGAGCTGGACAGCGTCATAGCCGGTGTGGCTCATCGGCGCCCCGACGGTGTGGTGCATCAGCGCGAACAGCATGTGCACGCCGCTCGACGGCAGGATCAGCAACAGCACCAAGTCGCTGTAGAGCACCACGTGCTCCAGCGGGTGCATTGACAGTCCCGACCAGGGGCCGATGTTCATATTGCGGTGGTGCCAGGAGTGGACGTGCTTGTACACCAGAGGCCGGTGGAGCAGCCAGTGGCCGGCGCCGAAGTAGAGGACCGACCAGATGGGGATGAGGCCCAGCAGCACCACGAACCACACCGGATTGTCGCCGAAGGACCAGTGCCGGATGATCCCGTTGGCGTAGGCCCACCAGCCCAGGGACTCCCACGCCGTTGCGGCCAGCATCGCGGGCAGCAGGGTGAGGAACATGTTGTCCTTGACCTGGTCGTTGAACAGGAACAGGCTCTTGTTCTTGGTCAGCGGCCGGCCGTCGTAGCGCAGGCCGTCGCCCTGCACCCGGTAGCGCTGCAGGAGCAGGTGAAGCCCGCCGGCCACCACGGTGACCAGCATGACGTTGCGGACCCAGATCTCCAGGATCCAACCCAATCGCAGTGCTTCGGCCTCTGCCAACGACGGCCTGAACCACTCCCATAGAGCGAACGCCACTACCAGCATCACCACTCGCGAGGTGAGAGGCCTCCAGGTCTTGACCAGATGGCGCGTGATAGCCGCCGGTCTCAAGGGCCAGTGCAGGAACGGGGCCGACCGCAGCGGCAGATCGGGTGTGAAGTTCCAGGCCTGCCGCTTCCTGGCGGTCACAGCGCGCAGCGTAGCTGCGCGATCAACCAACCGGAAGCATGCGGCGTCCCCGGATCAGGCCACCTGGATGAACTCCACCCAGTTGCCGTCGGGGTCCTCCACCATGGCGATCGTCACACCGGGACGGACCTCCAGCAGAGGCCACACAATTGACCTGCCGGCCGCCTCGCAGTCGGCCACTGCGGCCGCGATGTCGTCCACTGTGATGGTGAAGTAGCGCATGCCGGTGCTGCCCTCCAGACCGCCACCCACACCGGCCGGCACCTCGCTGGTGGTCGTCACCAGCTTCAGCACGCTGTCGTTGCAGCGCAGCCGGTCCATCCGGGAGATCCCGACCGCCTCGAGCTTCATGGTGGCCTCGAACTCGAGTCCCACGACATCCCGGTAGAACTCGAGCATCGCGTCGCCGTTGTTGGTGACGATCCCGAGGTCGAGCCCCGGCTTGACAATGGCGCGGCCCATGCGGGTTCCTCCATTCGCGTATCGGCGGAGACTGCTGCCCCAGAGTATGCGCTCGAGCGACGTGCCAATGACCCGTTGCCCGTGCCTACCATGGCGGCTCATGACTGCTTCCGGACGCAGAGCGCTGGTCACCGGTGCCGGGTCGGGCATCGGTGCCGCCTGTGTCGACCGGCTCCTGGCCCAGGGTTGCCGGGTGGCCGCGGTGGACCTGCACGCCGGCGACATGATCGCCCGGGCCGGCGAGTTGGAGGCCATACACGAAGTCGACGTGACCGGCGCCGCTGCGGTGCGAGCCATCGACGGGATCGACCAGATGGACATCGTGGTGCAGTCCGCTGGTGTGGTCGGGCCCAACGTGCCGCTGCTGGAGACTCCGCTGGACGGCTGGGAGCGCACGTTCGACGTGAACGTCACCGGGATCTTCAACGTGATGCAGGCCACCCTGGGCGGCATGGTGGAGCGGGGCTGGGGCCGGGTCGTCAACATCGCCAGCATCGCAGGCAAGGAAGGCAACCCGAACCTGAGCGCCTACTCGGCCAGCAAGGGCGCGGTCATCGCCCTCACCAAGTCGGTGGCCAAGGAACTCGCCACCACCGGCGTGCTGGTCAACTCGATCGCGCCGGCGGTGATCGCCACCCCCATGAACCTCGAGACCGCCCCGGAGGTCCTCGAGTACATGCTGTCGAAGATCCCGATGGGCCGTCTCGGCGAGACCTCCGAGGTGGCCGCGCTGGTGGGCTGGCTGTGCTCGGAGGACTGCTCGTTCAGCACCGGAGCCTGCTACGACATCTCCGGGGGGAGGGCGACCTACTGATGGCCGAGCACTTCCTTGTGACCGGGGCAGACGGATGCATCGGCGCGTGGACGGTGCGCCTCCTGCTCGACGAGGGCGCCGAGGTCACCACCTTCGACATCGGTGCCAACGACAGCCGCCACCGGCTCGTCGCTGAGGGCGCCCCACTCAACTTCCGCCGGGTGATCGGCGACATCACCGACCGGGCCGCGGTGGTCGACGCCATGGCCGGAGTCGACCGGGTCATCCACCTCGCCGCCCTTCAGGTCCCATTCTGCAAGGCCGATCCCAGCGGCGGCGCGGCGGTCAACGTCCAGGGCACGGTGAACGTGTTCGAGGCGGCTGTCGAGCACGGCATCTCGCCGGTGGCCTACGCCTCGAGCGCCGCCATCTTCGGACCCGTCGACCTCTATCCCGAGCCCGTGCTCGGGCCGGACGCACTCCCCATGCCGGCCACCCTGTACGGCGCCTACAAGGTGGCCAACGAGCAGACGGCAGCGGTGTACGCCGCCGACCACGGGCTGGCCACGGTGGGGCTGCGGCCCTTCACCGTGTACGGAGCCGGCCGCGATCAGGGGGTCACCTCCCAGCCCACCGCCGCCATCTACAGCGCGGTGCGGGGCGAGCCGTATGAGGTGGGCTACGGCGGCGTGACCGACTTCCACTACGCGCCCGACGTGGCCCGCGCCTTCATCGCCGCCGCCCGGGTCGAGCTCGACTCTCCGTCGGCGCCGGCGGTGAACCTCAGGGGCCACGTGACGTCGGTGGACGACTTCGTGGACCGGGTTCGCCGCATCACCGGCTTCGACGATCTGGGTGTCGGCACCGAGCCGCTGCCGTTCGCTCACGCACTGTCGACTGCGGGGCTGGAGGAGTTGCTGGGCCACATCGAGCCCACCCCGCTGGACGACGCCATCGCCGAGACGGCCCGCATCGTCTCTGCGAGCCTCTAGGGGGCTGTGCGCCGCCACCCGCGGACGTAGTTCTATAGGACTGGCCCGCACGTAGGGGTGACAATGGCCCTCGGGCCGCTGGGCGCGGCCGGGGCCTCTAACTACGTTCGACGCGGGCCAGTGCTTGGAGGGCCAGTTGACCGCGCACGCCGTCGACGAGCGGGAACTTCAGCTCAGGCGGCCGTTCGTGCTGCCGCGATGGGTGTCGCGTGCCGCGGTCTGGGTGCCGGTGGCCGCCGCGGCCCTGTGGGTTCTCGTCCTGGCTCGCAACACATCGGCCGGCCCGGCCATCCGCGAGCCCGGCGAGTTCGTGGTCACCCTGCTGGACGGCGTCACCTTCGCAGGGCTGCTGTTCGTCGTGGCATCCGGGTTCACCCTGATCTTCGGCCTGATGCGCACGGTCAACATGGCCCATGGGTCGCTGTTCCTCGGCGCGGCCTACGTCGCCCACGAGATCCAGACCAACATGGTCGGCAAGGACGCCAACATCGACGCCCGCGACGTGAGCCTGCTGGCCTGGATCCTGCCGCTGCTCGCGGCCGGAGCCGTCGTCGCCCTCCTCGGCCTGGTGATGCAGCAGCTGCTGCTGCGCTGGAACCAGGGCCAGGACCTGCGCCAGGCCCTCATCACACTGGCCATCTCGGTGATCGCGGCCGACCAGATGCTCGCTCACTTCGGCGGTGTGGCCCAGCCGCTGAAGTGGCCCGGCGCCGTTACCCACTTCTTCGAGATCATGGGCGAGCGCTACGCCTCGAGCCGGCTGTTCATGCTGGGGGTGGCGCTGCTGGTGGGCGGGCTGCTGTGGCTGTGGCTCAACCGCACCCGCATGGGCATGGTCATCCGGGCCGGCGTGGACGACCAGGAGATGGTCCGAGCGCTGGGCATCAACGTCACGCTGGTCTTCGCGGTCACGTTCGTCGTCGGGTCGTTCCTGGCCGGGGTCGGCGGCGTGCTGGGCGGGTCGTTCGCCGGCTCGGTGGCGCCGGGAGTCGACGGTGCCTGGCTGCTCAACTCGCTGGTGGTGGTGATCATCGGCGGGCTCGGGTCGGTGAAGGGGGCGGTGGCCGGGTCGCTGCTCTACGGCATGGTCGTGGCCTTGTCGCCCGCGTACCTGCCCGCCGGGTACACCTACTACTCGGTCATCTTCACGTTCGCCCTGCTGGCGGTGGTGCTGGCGGTGCGGCCCAACGGCCTCTACGGACGGGTCGAATGAGCCCGACGGGAACCGCGTCCGGGCCGGCCCGACCGGGCTGGACCCTCCGGCGGCTGCTGTCGGCCCGCAACCTGGTCGTGGCCGCGGCGACCGCGCTGGCGCTGCTGCTGCCCCTGTTCGGCTCGAACTTCTTCGTCGAGTTCGTGATGACGCGCACCATGATCCTCGGGATCGCCGCGGCCACCATCGTGTTCCTGGCCGCCTACGGAGGCATGATCTCGCTGGCCCAGTACCTGCTCGCCGGCGTGGCCGGCTTCATGGTCGGCAACGCGGTCGTCGCCCAGGACGCCTGGTCGAAGGGCCTCAAGCTCGGCTGGAACCCGTGGGTGGCGGTGCTGTTCGCGCTGGCGGTGACCACTGCCGTCGCTTTCGTCCTAGGGGCGCTGGCGTCGCGCACGACCGGCATCTACTTCCTGATGATCACCCTCACCTACGCGGTCATCGGCTACTACGTGTTCGGATCGATCACCCCGTTGTCGGGTTTCGGCGGGATCACCGGCATCGATCCGCCCGGCCTGTTCGAGGACCATCCGGTGCGCATGTACCTCGCCCTGGTGGTGCTGTCGGTGCTGGTCTATGTCTCCTTCCGGGTGCTGGCGGCCACACCCTTCGGCCTGGCGTTGCAGGGCATCCGCGACGACCCGGTGCGCATGGCATCGCTGGGCTTCAACGTGTCGCTGCACCGCACCCTGGCCTTCACGCTGGCCGGGTTCACCGCCGGGCTGGCCGGCGTGTTCAACGTCTGGTGGAACGGCCAGATCGACCCCACATCGATATCGATCGGCCCCACGCTCGACCTTCTGATCGTGGCCGTCATCGGCGGCACGCTCAGCCTCGAGGGCGCCTGGCTGGGCGCCTTCGTGTTCGTGGCGGCCAACAACTACCTGCGCAACCTCCCCCTCGTCGACCACATCGGCATCACCGAGGCTCGCTTCAACACCATCGTCGGCGTGCTGGTGCTGCTCATCATGATCCTGTCGCCCGACGGCCTCGCCGGGATCATCGAGCGTGTCCGCAAGGGTCTGCACCGCCTGTTCCAGCCGCCGCCCGGACCCGGTTCCACCCCGGCCGAGGCCGCGGCCGGTTCGCCATGAACGCACTCACCAAGATCGCGACCGTCACGCGCGGTCCGAAGCGGACGCATGTCCGCCCCCTAATGGAGGGGATTCAGCCCATGAGAGAAAGGACCACTCCATGAGACACAAGCCAACGATCCGGCGGCTCCTGAGCCTTGTCGGCATCCTCGCCGTCTTCACGTTGCTCGCGGCTTCCTGCGGCGACGACGACGAGGAGGCTGCGCCGGCTACCACGGCCGCCCCGGCTACCACCGCGGCGCCCGCGGAGCCCGATCCCGAGCCTGAGCCTGAGCCCGAGCCGGAACCGATGGAGGAGATGGACACCGTCGTGCGCCTCGGCATCCTCGGCGAGTGCGAGGGCGCCTTCGGCGCGTTCCACGAGGACGTCGTGGGCGGTGCGTCGCTGCCGTTCATCACCTTCGCGGGCGGGACGTCGAACTCGCCCACCAGCGCGTTGGAGGGATTCAGCGGCGCCGTGGTCGCCGGCGTGCCCATCGAGGTCGTCGGCATCGGCTGCGGTGACGACACCCCCGACCGCATCATCCAGGAGGTTCGCAAGATCGTCGAGCAGGACGGCGCCAATGTGGTGATCGGCCCGCTCTCGGGTGACGAGAGCATCGCCGTCGCGAACTACGCCAAGGACCATCCCGACGTGACGTTCCTCAACGGGATCGCCGGTGCCCAGGAGACCACCATGGTCGTCCAGGCCCCGAACTTCTTCCGGTTCAACGGCGACGGCGCCCAGTGGAACGCAGGTCTCGGGGACATCCTCCACAACGTGGCCGGCTGGGACACCGCGGCCGTGATCGCCGACGACTACAGCTTCGGCTGGACCTCGACGGCGGGCTTCATCGCTGAGTTCTGCGCGGTCGGCGGAGACGTCATATCGAGGGTGTTCCCACCCTTGGGAACCACCGACTACTCGTCGTTCGTCCAGCAGCTTCCCGACCCGGACGAGGTCGACGGCTACTTCTGGGCCGTCGGCGGCTCGGGCACCAACGCCTCGCTGGAGGCCTTCCTCGCGGCCAAGGGTGACCTGACCGGCGACCAGCACGCGGGCAACCTGTTCTTCAGCCCGGCGCTGGCCGCGGCTCTGGGAACCGACATCGCGGGGGCCTACGTGGGCGGCTTCGCCACCCTGCCCGGCGACGTCACATCCCCGGCCATCCAGGAGTACCTGGCGTCGGCCGAAGCCGCGTGGGACTCGCTGGTGAGCCCCATGTCCGGTATGGAGCCCGGCTCGCCCGCGGCTGCCGCCGGATTCGGGTTCTTCTACGGCTTCTACAGCTCCGGCCTGGCCTTCATCATGGCCCTCGAACAGGTCGGCGGCGACCTGTCCGACAACCACGCCGCGCTGCGCGACGCCCTGGCCAACATCCAGATCGACGGGCCCTACGGCACGATCACCCTGGATGAGAATCGCCAGGCCATCGTGGACACCTCTGTCCAGCAGCTCGTGCTTAACGACGCCGGCGAGGTTGTGTCCCAGACCGTGGCCCTGATCCCGGCCGTGGACCAGAGCTTCGGCGGGACGTTCAGCCCGCAGACGCCGCCGCCGGACCGCGAGAACCCGGTGTGCGAGACGCGCGACCTGCCCTGGGCTGGCAACGCCATCCCGGTGGTCGACGGCGTTCCGCAGGGCTGAGCGAACCGGCCACCACCGGCTGAGCGGTTCAATCACCTGAGCTGAGTCACCGATGAGCACCGACGCTGCCGCCGCCGCCTCCGCCGAAAGGCACGGTTCCCTCCTGAGCCTGGAGGCGGTGGTGGTGGCGTTCGGTGGCCTGCAAGCCCTGGGAGGCGTGGACCTCCAGGTCTCCCAGGGCGACCGCCTGGCCCTGCTCGGCCCGAACGGGGCCGGCAAGACCACCCTGTTCAACGTGATCGCCGGCGACATCAAGCCGACGTCGGGGCGGGTGACCATCAAGGGGATCGACTGCACCGAGCTGCCGGCGCGGTTCCGGCCCCGTCTCGGGGTGGCTCGCACCTACCAGAAGACCCGGCTCTTCCGGGGCCTGACGGTCGAGGACAACCTGTACCTCGCCCAGACCGGGCGCTCGGGCCGGCACCTGGCGCTGCTGCGTTCGGGTGTCGACGCCGAGTTCCGGGACAGGGCCCGAGCCATGGCCGAGACGGTCTGGCTCGCCGATGTGGTCGGGACCACCGCCGGCGACCTGTCGCACGGCCAGCAGCGCCAGCTCGAGATCGGCATGGCCCTGGTGACCGGGCCAGAGTTCGTCATGCTCGACGAGCCGGCCTCGGGGCTGTCGCGGGGGGAGAGGGAGCGCCTGGTGCAGCTGCTGCTGAGCCTGGACCGCGACATCACCCTGCTGCTGATCGAGCACGACATGGACGTCGCCTTGCGGGCCGCCCACCGGGTGGTGGTGATGAACGAGGGCCACACCGTGGCCAGCGGCACGCCCACCGAGATACGGGTCGACCCGCTGGTGCACGCCATCTACCTCGGAAGCGAGGCAGGCCTGGGAGGGGCGGACCCGTGACCGCGGCGGACTCTCTGCTGACCGTGGAAAATCTGCAGGCCGGCTACGGCACCTCGCGGGTGCTGGACGGCTTGACCTTCGCCATGGGCACCGAGGCGGTCTGCATCGTCGGGCGCAACGGCATGGGCAAGTCCACGCTGTGCAAGACGATCATGGGGATGGTGGAGCCCACCGCGGGTGCCATCACCTTCTCGGGCCGCCGCATCGACGGCCTCGCTCCCGAGAAGGTGGCCCGCTCCGGGATCGCCTACGTGCCCCAGGGGCGCCGGCTCTTCCCGTCACTCACCGTGGAGGAGCACCTGGCCATGCTGGCGCCGGAGTCGAGGGGCAAACGGTGGACGCCGGCGGCCGTCTACGAGTTGTTCCCTCGCCTGGCCGACCGCCGCAGCAACGGGGGAGCGGAGCTGTCCGGTGGCGAGCAGCAGATGCTGGCCGTGGGCCGGGCCCTGCTGCTCAACACCCCGCTGATCGTCATGGACGAGCCGTCGGAGGGGCTGGCCCCGAGCATCGTCGACGACCTGATCGACGTGGTGCACCGGCTCGTGTCCGAGGGCGTGGCCGTGCTGGTGGTGGAGCAGAACCTGCGGGCGGCCACCGCCATGTCGGTCCGTCAGCTGGTGATGACCTCCGGCCGCATCGAGATCGAGTTGACCGCCTCGGAGCTTCTAGAATCGACGGAGCTCCAGAGCACCTATCTGGGCGTGGACGCCTGAGACAACTTTGACAGGGACACCTGTACAAATGCCAGATCCGACCCTTACCGACATAGCGGCGCGCGTGGGCACGCCGGCCGCCGACAGGCGCTCCGGCGACGGCTATGATCGCGGCGGCATGGCCTCCGTCGGTGCCCTCTCGCTGTATGCCGCCATGTTGCGGGGCGAGTTGGAGGGCGACGAGGCGCTGCAGGCCAGCCAGCACATCTTCGAGCTCGTGCTCAACAGCGTGCACCACGCCATCTGGTGGAAGGACGCCAACTCGATGTTCTTGGGCTGCAACCGCAAGCTCGCCGAGTACGCGGGGGTCGGCCATCCGAGCGAGCTGGTCGGCAAGACGGACGCCGACTGCGCCTGGGGCAGTGCCGAGCTCCCTCGCAGCGGAACGCCCTGGTTCCAGGATCACGACCGCATGGTGATGGAGACGGGTGAGCCGCTCATCGGCTTGCGCGAGCAGGTCCGCATCGCGGACGGGCGGGTGATCTGGGTCGAGACCAACAAGGTGCCGCTGACCGATTTCGACGGCAAGGTCGTGGGCACCCTGGGCACGTTCACCGACATCACGTCCAGGATCGAGGCCGAGGCCGAGCTGCAGAGCACCCTCGAGGACCTCGACGAACGGGTGCGGGAGCGCACCTCGGAGCTGTCGCGGGCCAACCAGACGCTGAGGCGGGAGGTCGAGGAGCGGGTCAGGCTCGAGGCCCAGGAGCGGGCCCAGCGCAGCCACGCCGAGGCCCTGCGCGATACCGCAGCCGCGGTCGCCCGCTCGCTCCAGCTCGACGATGTGATCGAGCAGGTGCTCATCGGTGTCGAGCGGCTCTGCGACCACGAGCGCAGCTATGTCGCCTTCTACGACAACGAGGGAGTGCTGGAGCTGGCCGGCGAGCGCTATCCGGGCCGCCCCGACCGCGGCGCTCCCGAGCCCCACACCCGCATCACCGACCCTCTCGGTGGATGGTCTCCGCCCGGCGAGACCGCAGAGGGCGGCGGTTCCAGTGCCGCAGCCGGCGGCCGCGCCGCGATGTCGAAGGTGAACGGGGCCGTGGTGCTGCCGCTGGAGGCCGCTGAGAGGGCGCTCGGCTGCCTCGTGATCGAGCCCCGCCCCGGCCAGGATCTGAGCGACTCCGCTGTCGATCGCCTGGCCATCCTGGCCGATCAGGCGTCCTCGGCCATATCCAACAGCCGCTCGCTGGTGATGGCCCGCTCGCTGGCCGCGCTGGAGGAGCGCCAGAGCCTGGCCAACGACCTCCACGACTCGGTCAGCCAGACGCTGTGGACGGCGACCTTGCTGGCCGAGACTCTGTCCCGGGCGTCCGATCTCAGCGCCGCGCAGCGCGACCGGGCCGACAGGCTCCACGCCCTGACCGCCGGAGCCCTGTCGGAGATGCGCACCCTGCTGCTGGAGTTGCGCCCCTCGGTCATCGAGGAGACTCCGTTCGCGGACCTGGTCCACCAGCTGGTGTCCGCCTTCGAGAGCCGGCGCCGGGCCAAGTGCGTGGTTCACCTCGACCGCGAGGTGGAGCCGCTGCCGACCGTCAAGGTGGCGCTCTACCGCATACTGCAGGAGTCGCTCAACAACGTCTCCCGGCACGCCGACGCCGAGAGCGTGCACATCTGCGTCGAGGTGACGGGCGACGTTCTCGAGATGCGGGTGCGAGACGACGGCGAGGGCTTCGAGATGGGATCGGCCTCGGAGCACTTCGGGTTGCGCATCATGGCCGAGCGGGCCGACGCAATCGGGGCGTCACTGCACGTCGACAGCTGCCTGGGGGAGGGGACGACCGTGTCGGTGGCGGTCCCCGAAGTGATGGAGCTGCTCGTTCGACCCCCGGAGCAGGCACCATGAGCGCGGCGGCTGGCGGAGCGATCAGGGTGGTGGTGGTGGACGATCACGACCTGCTGCGCGAGGGGGTGACCGCCTGCCTCGACGGCTACGACGACATCGAGGTGGTAGGCACGGCCCACAACGGCGTCGTTGCCGTGGACCGGGTGGTGGAGATGCACCCCGACGTGGTGGTGATGGACCTGATAATGCCCGGTGGCGGGGGAGTGGAGGCCATCGCCGAGATCGCCCGCCGGGCTCCCGACACCAGGGTTCTTGCTCTCACCAGCTTCACCGACGGGGCGCTGCTGCGGTCTGCTCTCGAAGCCGGGGCCACCAGCTTCCAGCTCAAGAGCGTTTCGGGCGACGATCTGGCCGCGTCCATCCGCTTCACCGCCGCGGGGCAGTCGGCCATGGACTCCTCGGTCACTCGCCTGATCGCCTCCGACCATGACGTTCTGCGGGGCCTGACCGACCGTGAGCGCGAGGTGGCCGACCTGCTGGCCACCGGCCTGTCCAACTCCGAGATCGCCGAGCGCCTCTATCTGAGCATCTACACCGTCAAGAACCACGTGAGCAACATCTTGATGAAGTTCAACGTGCAGTCGCGCACCGAGTTGGTGGCCATGATCCTCAACGCCCGCTACCAGGACCGCCCCAAGCTCCCACCCCGCCCCTAAGACGGGTCCGCGCGAGGCTTCATGGTAGGTAGTCGCGGGCGCGACGGAATCAAAGCCTGTAGCGGCGATTCGTGGATCACGGGGAGACTCTGCAGCAACCAGACTGATTAGGCGATAAGGCGCTCCCTCAGCAACCTAAGAGGCCTGCTCATTCTCCACAGGCTCGCTCGCTCTTCGTGGGGCCGCTGGCGAGGATGTAGGGGTAACCACTTGCCAGACTCTCTCGGTGGCGTCTCATCGCCGGTGTAATAGCAGCAGGGGCGTAGGTTCCTTCAGAGAGATGTCGACTCAAGAAGGAGACCTACGCCCGTGCCAACACGAGTATCGCCCACAGAAGCTGTCCGCGCCGAGATCGACGAGCTGTT
>JAJEJB010000021.1 GCA_022828135.1 Acidimicrobiia bacterium
GATCATCTGAGCCGGGGCTCCTCTGGTCGCTGACGCTCTGGCGAACGTCCAGCACAGAGGAGCCCCACCCACCTCGGGTGGATGCCCCCAGGTGGGGAATTTCAGTGATCAGAACTGGGGAATTTCAGTGATCGCCGTCAGTGCTGCTGTGACCGCCTGTCTAGGAGTGACAGCCATGACATCGCCGTTGGTGCCCGTGAGCATGAACTCCGGCTTGGGGCAGTTTGAGCGCCTAGTTGCGCTGCCCTGCAGTACCGCTGCTAACGCCCGTAGGAAACGTCTGAACTTGAACGAAGTGTTCTAGGCGTCGGTCTCGTCGGGATCGAACCCTTGGTCCCAGTCGATCTCATCCGGGTCTAGATCGGCTTCGTCCACGTCAACGTCAAGCGCGTCGTCAACGATGGGCGCTGGCTCCCAGGGCGGCTCGTGTTCGTAGGAGCCGCGCTTGGACGTAGTTGTCGCGATTTCGAGTTCGTCCATACCCGGCAGCCGACGAACTCCCGCCTCATCCTCGCGGCGAAGCTGGCGAGCAGCCTGGGCCCGAGCCAGCCAGGCCTCTTTCACCGGTCGAGCACCCGGACCACTCTCGCCGCCCGCGATCAGCCAGTCAATCCCACCGAGATCGAGTTCTTCGATCGGACCCAGAAGCGGCTCGGCGCTCGCCAGTGGCGAACTCCGATGGCATCGGTGTAATGTCTTTGACATCACTGTGAGTCACACAGCTTCGTTGCCTAGGAGCATGACATGAGCCAAGTCACCGCCCGGATCCCCGACGAACTCGTCGAAGCGTTGGACGCGGCCGCTGCGCAGCTCAAGCACAGCCGCGCCGAGCTCATCCGCCGGGCCCTTGAGCGCTACCTGGAGGACTTCCAGGACCTTGAGATAGCCATGGAGCGACTCCTCGACCCAGCCGACCCGGTGCTCGACTGGGACGAGGTCAGAGATGGGCTACTCGACTCGGATTAAGCGCAGCGCTGCACGAGAACTAGCGCGTCTGCCCCGCCACGACCGTGAGCGCATCGTCCTCGCCATTGACCGGCTCGGGGACAATCCGCTGGCGGGTAGCCCTCTGAAGGGCGATTTGCGGGGTCTGCGCCGGGTACGAGTCGGCGACTACCGGGTGGTGTACGAGGTGCTCGACGGCGAACTCGTGGTCCTCGTCGTGCTAGTCGCACATCGGCGGGAGGCCTATCGCCGCCGATAACACCCGGCCTGAGGCTCTGCAGTCTTCACGTTGACCTCATGGCACCAAGCCGAGGTCCACTCCAACGACAGCGATTTCGCGCGCTTCCCGGGACTGCGCTGGCGCAACCCACTCTGATCCCGCACCACCCCGACGCCTTGACGTGCTGGTCTGTCATGACGCGTTAGTCTGCCGGCGCGGTCGCCCGGCCCGGTGAGGTTCCCGACGCGCGGATTGCGTCGATGACGTCGGGGTCGTTCACTGCGAGTACGGCCCTCGCGAACTTGTGATTGATCAGGTCCAGCACGAGTAGGGGCAGTTCGGGTCCGCTGCGAGCCGTGGCCCAGAACTGCGGGCCGAGCACACCCCGGCCAAGGTGGGTCCCGACTCGACGCCTGCCCGGATAGCGCTCACCGGCGTGAGTTCCGATTCCGAGTTGGCGGTGGTCGATGCGGGACTCAAGCTCATGGCGCTGGATGACAGCTGCTTTGGCGATGTTGGCTCGGTCGATCTCGACGATGCGGCGAAAGTTGGCCATGCGGTCCCATCCGGAGAGGACAACCCGAAGAGTGCTGTCGGTCCACTCAAACCGGAAGGCCACGGCGCGATGATAATGATGAGAGGCTCAGTCGTGGCCTCCTCTCCTTTGAGTCTCGCCCAGAGATGGCTACGACCCTGAAACACGCCGCAGACGGGCACGTAGAACGATGCAGAGCACACCAGAGCCTGCGCACTCATTATGGGAGTGTGTTCTCGGCGGGTGCGGTTGGTGAGTAGACCTGACGGGGTTGCTAGCTGCGGCGGCGCCAGGCGGCTGCGCCGACCAGCAGGACGATTCCCCCTCCGGCAACCAGTAGCACAAGGTTGGTGCTAGGGAAGTCGTCAGAGGAACTCTCGGCGAGGCGAATCGACTCGTCAGGCGGATGACCCTCGCCGAACACGTCCTCCAGTGCCCCCAACGATACGACCGACCCACACAGGTTGACGTTGAGATCGCCTCGCCACTCCCCGGCGACTACACCCACCATGCCTCGGCCGTCCATATCGATTCCGCAGGCGGATCCCTGAGCGTGGGTGCGGACTTCAATGAGAGGACCGACCTCGCCCTTGTACACCTGATCGACGCTGAACACGAGGGCCACACCGTTGTCCTCGAATTGGCTGTGAACCGTTCGTTCCACCTGGCTTCCGGCGAAGGCGACAGAGATGTCATCGGCGTAGTCGGCCAGGTCGCGTTCGACACAACTGCATGCGAGGGCGGTGCCCGCGGTCGCCGTGACCATGACGACAGCCACGAGTGCGGCAACCGCCAGCCCGCCGCACATGCGCCGCCTTGTGGGACCGAAGAAGTCCATCGCAGCACTCCCCTCCGCAGCGATTAACGCACATTAGACGGCAGCACTAGCCACTAAGTTCCGGTGAACTGAGCCTCCCCGGGTTCACGCAGGCTGTGCGCGAGCTGTGATATGTCATGCCGTGTGTCTAGTGGAGGTCGAGGACGGTGCTCAGGGCGGTGTCGATGCCCCACTGCTCCTCGGGGCGCAGATGCCCAACCAGGTCGCCCAGACGGGTGACGTCGACGGCTCCGATCTGTTCGACGAGCACGGTTGTCTGCTGTCCGTCGAGCTCGATGAGAGGGCGGAAGGAGGCGGGTCGAGCACTGGTGGAGGTTGGCGCCACCAGTACGACGGAGCGGGGCAGGAGCGCGTCGGACTGCACCACCACACCGAAGCGGCGGCCCCGCTGCTCGTGGCCCACGCCTCGAGGGATGCGCAGCTCGAAGATGTCACCCCGGCGCACGCAGCTGCTCCATGAGGCTTGCGACTTCAGCCATCTCAGCCCGGTCGGCTTCGTCGGCCTCCAGGGCGGACACTTCCGCGGCGAGCGCCTGGCGGGCCCGCAGTCGAGTTGCCTCATGTACGAGAGACGACCGGATCGCCTCCGACTGCGTAAGGCCCTGCGCCTCCAGCTGGCTGAGCGCCCGCAGGGCATCGTCGTCAAGTCGCACCGAGATCGCACGGGTCATGCGAGAATAGTATCACGAAATGTGATACATCAGGGATGCAGGCCGTGACCGCTCGCCAGCAGCCGTACCGCATCGCACGTCCTCCGTTCAACGGCGACCGGGCGTGTGTCGATGAGATCAACTTGAAGCTGACCGCGCTGATCGCCACGTTGATGTAGCCAGTCCCGCCAGCTCGGCTCTAGGGACATCAAAGCATCATCTAGTAGAGATGCTATGATGTTTGCATGCGGACGACGTTGACTCTTGACGACGATTTGGCCGCGGCCCTCAAAGAACAGGCCCGGCGCGCCGATCAGCCGTTCAAGCAGGTCGTCAACGACACCTTGCGGCGGGGTCTGTCCCCGGTACTCGCCGAGGTGGAGTCTGGCTATGTGGTCAGGCCCCACGACAGCGGGTTCAGGCCTGGCGTCGATCCGTTGCGGCTGAACCAGCTCAACGACTCGCTCGAGGTTGACGAGTTTGCAGACTCGCCGCCGCAGTGATCGTCCCGGATCTGAACCTGCTCGTCTACGCCCACAGCAGCGGCGTGCCGCTGCACGTGCCGGCGCGCCGCTGGTGGGAGGACCTGGTGAACGGAACCGAGCGAGTCGGGGTTCCGTGGCTGGTGGCGGCCGGGTTCGTGCGGCTGCTCACCCACCCCGGCGTTCTGAGCACCCCAGCGGCTCCCGAGCACGCCGTCGACCTCATGGCCGAATGGTTCCGCTCACCCAGCGTCACGCCGCTGAACCCGGGCACCCAGCACATCGCGATCTTCCGCAACATGCTGGCCGCCGCCGGCGTAGCGGGGAACCTCGTCACCGACGCCCACATCGCCACGCTGGCCATCGAGCACCAAGCCGAGGTCCACTCCAACGACAGCGACTTCGCCCGCTTCCCGGGACTGCGCTGGCGCAACCCGCTCTAGCGCTGCAACTTGTGAGACGAGGGCCCCCAGACCGCAGTCCCCTGTGGGGGGCACGATGACAAGAGATGAACACGTCTGGCCCCGGCAGGGCATGAGCCTCCCACAGGGCTCTGTGCCTGACATCGACTCCGGGGCTGCATCCAATCCAGCCACCGCGGAATGGGAGGCGGCCGGTCTGCGGGCCCCGGACATGGACGCCGTCCGCTCGTGGCGGCTCCGCCAGCTCCGGGACCAGCTCGAGGCCGAGGACCTGGCCGGCATCGTGCTGTTCGACCCGCTCAACATCCGGTACGCCACCGACGCGACCAACATGCAGGTGTGGACCACCCACAACCCGGTGCGGTACGCGTTCGTGGCCACCGACGGCCCGGTCGTCTTGTTCGATCTGGCCCGCTGCGAGCATCTGGTAGAGCATCTGCCGCTGATCGACGAGGTCAGGCTGGTTCTTCTTCGAGAACGGCCCCCGCGAGGCCGAAGCGGCCGATCGATGGGCCGACGAGATCGCCGACTTGGTGCGGAGCCATGGCCGGGGCAGCCTGCGGGTCGGGCTCGACAAGTGCGAGTGGCTCGGGCTGGCCGCGCTGCAGCGCCGCGGTCTCGACACCGTCGCCACCATGCGCACGGCCGAGCTGGCCCGCTACCGCAAGCACCCCGAAGAGATCGTGGCCATGCGCCGGGCGGTGCATGCCGGTCAGCAGGCCGTATGGGAGATGTGGCAGGCGCTCGAGCCCGGGATCACCGAGGCGCAGCTGTGGTCGCACCTGCACGCCGGCAACATCGCCCGCGGCGGAGAGTGGGTCGAGACCCGGCTGCTGTCGAGCGGCCCGCGCACCAATCCGTGGTTCGCGGAGTGCTCCCACCGGGCTATCGAAGCCGGCGACCTGGTCTGCTTCGACACCGACTTGATCGGCCCCTACGGATATGCCGTCGACATGTCCCGCAGCTGGGTCACACCGGGCCGTGAACCGACCCCGCAGCAGCAGTCGCTGCACTCGCTCGCCTGCGACGTGCTCGCCCACAATTGCGCCCTACTTGAGCCCGGGGTGACCTTCCGGGAGTTCGCCGAACGCAGCTACCAGCTGCCGGACCGGTACCTGCCGAACCGGTACGCCGACATCGCCCATGGCCTGGGCCTATCCACCGAGTACCCCATGATCCACTACATCCAGGACTGGGACACTCACGGCTACGACGGCGTCATCGCCGACGGCGTGGTGATGTGCCTCGAGGTGTACGTCGGCGAACCCGGCGGACCCGAGGGAGTCAAGCTCGAGAACCAGATCCACGTCACCGACGACGGCGCCGAAGTGCTCGACACCTTCCCCATGGCACTGACCCCAAACTGACAGGGCCCACCGGGCTTCGCTCTTGTGACCAGCCGGGGGCGGTGGTCCGTGGGCTGGTGGCGGGTCTATCAGCGTCTTCCAGGCGATAGACGCGGGCCTTGCGCGGGACGGTGCTAGGTGTGGACGGTGAAGGCTTGGCGGCGGTCGCGCCCGAACCGGTAGATCGAGTAGTCCCGATCGAACGAGACCGCCTCGTGCACGCCGAGACGCTGCATGATCGACCAGCTCGTGCGATCGACGATCGAGAACTCCTGGTCGGCGAACGCATCGTGGATCTGCGCGGCAACCTCCAGATCGGCGACAGTGGCGACCGCGACGCGGGCCCTGCCGGCGCGGATCGCGGTGACCAGCGTCTCGGCAACATCGACGCCTAGACGGTTCGCGGCAAGGAACCACGTCTCGACGAGCACATGGTCGCTCGTCAGCAGGTCTCCGGAGAACTCGCTGAGCCGCTCGACGGCTCGACCGTGATGGACGTCGCCGAGGTCGGCCGCCGCGTACCACGCAGACGTGTCGACGAAGACGCTCACCGCTCGGCGGCTCGAGCGGCTATCGCCTCGGCCGTGGCCCCCTTGCGGTCGAGGGCGATGTCGCTGCCGCCGGAGTCTCCGATGCCGAAGATGGCAGAGATGTCAGCGCCCGGGCCTGTCTGCCCGAGGTCGCGCTCGACGAGGCGGCGGATGTACTCGGCCATGCTGATGCCCAACTCGGCGGCCTTGCGCTTGACGAGCGCATGCTGCTCAGCCTCGAGATCTATCTGTGTACGCATGATGCTACATCATAACATCAGAGGAGTTCGACCTCGCAGTCGATGCCGGCGGCATGTTGACGTCGCAGGCTGCAAGTATTGGACTTAGGCAACCCGACGAGCGCCTAGGTTCCGATGTACCGCCAACCGGAGGCTGGCTATGAGGCGGATTCGATACAACTGCGCCATGAGCCTGGATGGGTACATCGCAGGCCCGAGCGATGAGTTCGCCTGGATCGTTATCGATCCCGATATCGACTTCGAGGAACTGTTCGGGCAGTTCGACACCTTCTTGCTCGGCCGGCGCACGTTCGAAGTGACTGGTGGCGCTGGTGCCTCCGCACAAGCGGGCAGCCGAACGTTCGTGTTCTCACGGACGCTGAGCCAGGACGACTACGAGGATGTCACGATCGTCGGGGACGACTGGAAGGACGTCGTACGGTCGCTTCGAGAGGAATCGGGTGGAGACATCTGGCTGTTCGGCGGCGGGGAACTGTTTCGCAGCCTCTGCGAGGAAGGGCTCGTCGACACGGTGGAGGTCTCGATCATCCCCACCTTGCTCGGCGGGGGCATTCCTCTCGTCCCGGAACTGTCCAAGCGAATCGGGTTGACGCTGACGGAACAACGAGTCTTCAAGAAGACCGGCACAGTGAGCCTGGTCTATGAGGTGAAACAAGCCCCGGGCGAGACCCCGCTCTGAGCCTCCCCGGTTGACTCGCTACTCCAATCCGAACTCGGGGACGTAGCGCTCGTCGCTGGGGCCGTCGGGCGCGTCGGAAAGCATCTCCTTGATCGCTTCGGCACTGGCTGTGTACATGAGGCGGGTCCGAGGGGCCAGGTTCATCATGTACATCGCTCGCCACCACTCCAGTTCCTGGCGGCAGGGAGGTCCACCCTCGAACTCCTCGAACACGGACCGCCAGGTGGACGGCATGTGGGCATCTGGGCGGGGTTCCGTCATGACGGAGTAGTACAAGCTGATCCAACTGTCGCGGATCGCAGGGTCAGCCTTGGCTCGCTTCCGCAGCCGGTTCGCGGCGCGCCACTGCTTGATGAGCCCCATCGGTGACTGATCCTACGCCGGGACCCATGCCCCTTGTGAAGCAGTGGCGGCCTTGCGGTGTCGTGCCACACCCTTCACGCCTCGCCGGATTCGGACGATCGCGGTCGGCTAGCGCGTGCTCGCAGGCGGTGGCCGGCGATAGGTTCCCGCCCGTGACCATGGGCAATATCGACCTGGGCCGGGTCGGGATCTGGACCGGGCTCCTGGACCTGGTGCCGTCGTCTCGAGCGATCGAGCTGGCGGCCGAAGTGGAGGAGATGGGCTACCGAGCGATCTGGATCCCCGAGGCGGTCGGGCGGGACCCGTTCGTGGCCGCTGCGCTGCTGCTCCAGGGCACCTCCTCGATCAAGGTCGCCACCGGCATCGCCAACATCTACGCCCGCGACCCGATGACGACGGCCAACGCCCAGCGAACCGTCGAGGAGGCGTTCCCGGGCCGTTTCCTGCTGGGGCTCGGGGTCAGCCACCGGCACCTGGTGCAGGACCTCCGCAACCACGACTACTCGCGCCCGCTCAGCTACATGCGCGACTACCTCGCCCGCATGAGGGAGGCAGTGTTCTTGGCCCACGGCCCGCAGGAACTGCCCGAGATCGTGCTGGCCGCGCTCGGCCCCAGGATGCTCGCCCTGTCGGCCGAGGCCGCCGCCGGAGCGCACCCGTACTTCGTGCCGCCCGAGCACACCGCCGTCGCCCGCGACGTCATGGGCCCCGACGCGGCGCTGTATCCCGAGCAGATGGTCGTACTCGACACCGACCCGGCCACCGCACGCGCCCTCGCCCGCAAGAACATGGCGCTGTACCTCGGGCTGCCCAACTACACCAACAACCTTCTCCGCCTCGGCTTCGAGCAGTCCGACATCGACGGCGGCCCCGGCGGCGGCCCCTCGGACCGTCTGGTCGACGCCATCGTGGCCTGGGGCACCCCCGAGCAGGTCACGTCACGCATCCGGGACCACCTCGACGCCGGCGCCGACCACGTCGGAGTGCAGGTCCTAGCCGACAACATCGACGCCGCCGCCGACGGCTGGAGAACCCTCGCTCCCCACCTGCTGAGCTGACTGAGTCGCCCGCGGCTGCCGCGGCCGGCGTCGCGGAGACGGCGGTTTCCGAGGCCGTCAGTCCCGGGGCAGCAAGTTCAGACCGGTAAGTCGGGCAGTTGCACTCTTGTGGGTTCTCCGTTGGTGTAACTGACGATCTGTTGGGGCACTCTCACCCGTCTGTCGCGCTCGAACCGGCCGCGGATCTCGGCCAGGTCGTCGCCGGCTGCCAACTCTGCTAGCCCGTCGAGCACCGCGAGGTGCGCCTTGGGCGGCGGCCGGTAGGGGTCCCGGATCATCCCCCAGCTGTCCCAGGGGAGCAGCTCCACCTTATTGAGGCACGCGAAGTCCTTGATGACGTTGCCCGCCAGCAACCCCATGCCCCACATGTCGTAGATGCCGAACCTCTCAGCGTCGACCTCGCCGGACCGCGCCGCCCGCCAGGCCTCCCCGGCGGTGAGGAACCGCCCTGGCGGCTGGTGGTGGGGATCGAAGCCGAGACTCAGCCTCTCGGCCTGGCGAGCGTCGATCTGGGGATCGTCCCTGATCCAGCGCTCACCGTCCCAGCGCTCGGTGATCCAGTGGTCGTACCACTTGGCCGCATCGAAGTAGCCGGCGAAACCGCAGCGCACCCGGACCGCTGAGCCCTGAGCCCTCAACAGCGCGGCGTACAGCACCGCGAAGTGCCAGCAGATGCCGACCACCCGATCGGCCGGCTCCCGAGCGGCGGTCACCGGCTCAGCCGAGAGCTCGAAAGCCCGCTCCAGCACCTCCGCGGCCGACCGGAGGTTCTGCTCGTCGACCCGCACCGCGCCGGCCTCCACGCCGTAGACGGCCGCCCACTCACGGTGCAGCACCAACCCCTGAACCACCGAGCGCAAGTCGTCGAGCGCGGTCGGCATGCCCGCGAGCGCCGGCGAATCCGGAAGCTCCGTCATCGGACTCGGAGAGCAGTAGAAGTCAGCCTCGCCCGAACGCACGTTCGTATACTATGCGAAGCCGACACAGGGGCGCAATATGCCCATTTTCGGCCGCCGCCGACGAGGGTTGCTCATTGAGATCGAGGCGAAAGCGGTCATTCCCGACTAGCGGCCGACACCGCTGCGGCGTCTCCTCACGTCCCGCTAACTGCCGGGGCGTATCGTTCTTGACGCGATGAGGTCCTCGATGGTTCGCTACTTGGCGCTGGGCGTGTTGGTGGCCGGGCTTGCTGCCATCGTCTGGACGGTGGTGCGCGGCGACGACGAGGGCCCTGACTCGGCGGCCGACCCATCAACCGCCGTCGATCCCGCCGACGCCCCGGCCCCAGCAGCCAACACCACGGTGGAGGCGACCGACGCCCCCGAGGCTGCGGCTCCCGAGGCTGCGGATGCCGTCGACGAGGTCCCAGGGCCGGCGGACTCCGCCGCTGAAGCCACCCTTCCCGATGCCACTGCCGCCGACGTCGCCGCCGCCGACGCCGAGGTCACAGTTGCCGAGACCACCGTGCCTCCCGAGCCCATCGAAGTGCTCGGCGAGGCCGACACCCTCACCAATCTCGACGGCTGGCTCAACACCGACGCCACGTCGCTGGAAGAGATCCGGGCCGCCAACAAGCTCACCGTCGTGCAGTTCTGGACGTTCGGATGCCGCAACTGCAAGAACACCCTCGACGCCCTCAGCCGGCTCTACACCGACTTCCGCGGCCGGGGCGTGGAGATCGTGGGCGTGCACTCGCCGGAGTTCTCCTACGAGGCCGACGTGAACAACATCATCGAGGCCTCGGCCGACCTCGGCGTGATCTGGCCCATCGCCCTCGACACCGACAAACGCAACTTCCACCGCTGGCAGCCCGGCAACATCGGCTACTGGCCCCGGGTGTACGTCATCGACGGCGACAACCAGATCCGCTTCGACCGCACCGGCGACGGCCGGGCCACCTACGAGAAGCTGTACGAGACCGTCGAACAGCTGCTGGTCGAGGCCTGAGCCGGTCAGGCACTGGACCGGCTGATCGCGATGACGACGTTCCTGGAGGGAGTGGGCGCCATCGGCGTCGCCTGCACGCTGGTGATGCTCGTGCCCGCGGTGGCGCTGGTGCTGGTGGCCCGCAAGGCCCGGCTGACGGTGGCGCTGTTGTACGTGATGGGCGCCGCGCTGCTGACCTGGGCGCGAGCGGCAGGCCACTGGGATGTCGAGCTGAGCGGCGGGGCCGTGCCGTTGGCCGCCGCCCTGGCCGCGGGGGTCTTCGTGATCGCCTACTTCGCCAAGGGGCCGCTGTCGCTGTCGGCGACGGGAGCCGGCGCAGTGGCGGGCGCGCTGGCCGGATGGCTGTGGCGGCCGTGCGTCGGCCCCGAACTGGGCGAGATCCTCAACAACACCGACACGGAGGCGGCTCGCACGCTCGGTCTGATGCTCGTGTACATGGCGGGAGCGCTGCTGCCCGCCCTGCTGCTGGCCGTGCTGCCCCACGCCCTGCCCGCCACCAAGCGGTTCCTCGACCGCCTGCCCGTGGTCGCAGTGGGCGGAGTGGTGGGCGCGGCCTACGCCATCACCCTGGCCACCGGCCACTACGACGATCTAGTAGGCGAGCTCTACCGAATAGCCACCAACGCCTGACCCCGTCGCTGGGGCGGCTAGTTCGTTGATCGTCTTGGTGCTGCCTAGGCGGGGGGCAGCGACCTTCTGTGATCGAAATATATTGATTTATCTCAGATAATCTTGGATATGGCTGATAGATGTCACACCCCTCTGACAATATGTTCACATGGTTATGGACACGGCACGGCGAGTGCGGGCGGGACTGGCGGAGTTGATCCGGCTGGCTAGCGATCCCGCAACTCCGACTTCGGATCTGCGGGCACTGCTCGGAGAGTGCAAGACCTTCGGCGGGCAGCTGGCGGTGCTGCAGGCTGATACGGCTGCTGGGGTAGCGGTGCGGGAGCGACACGGCGATTCGGGTGTGGGGGTACTGGCGCAGGCCGTGGGGTTGTCGAAGCGAGATGCGGCCAGCCAGGTCAAGACCGTGGAGAAGCTCCAGGAGATGCCTGCGGCGCGCGACGCCGTGGAGACTGGCCGCATCTCCGTTGCCAACGCCAAGACGCTGGCGAGGGCGTCTGGCAGGACAAGTGCGGCCCAGGTCGACGGCGACGCCGAGTTGTTGGAGAAGGCTGCTCAGTTGTCTCCTGATCAGTTCGTGAGGGAGGCCAGCCGCTGGACGGTGAAGCGTCAGGACGACGGCGGCGAGGGCGAGTATCGGCGTCAGCGGGCTCGCCGGCGGTTGAGCTTCTGGGACGGAGACGACGGAATGGTGCATCTGCGGGGCGAGTTGGACCCGGTGACCGGCGCCAAGGTGCGCAAGCGGTTCGTGCAGGAGGCTGAGCGGCTGCGCCGCTTGGACCTCCACAGCGCTGGGGGAGAGAAACGCAGCCTCGACCAGCGAATGGCGGACGCGCTCGACACTCTCACCTCAAACGGAAGCATCTACGCC
Source organism: Acidimicrobiia bacterium (assembly GCA_022828135.1). Taxonomy (GTDB): domain Bacteria; phylum Actinomycetota; class Acidimicrobiia; order Acidimicrobiales; family Aldehydirespiratoraceae; genus Aldehydirespirator. Next base: position 11,777 of record JAJEJB010000021.1, read on the forward strand.
AGGATCGACGATGCGACGAACGAAGCCGCCAACGGTAAGGGTGCCGGCAGGGGCGAAGGCGTCGGTCAGGGCGGCCAGGGTGTTGGCAAGGGCGAAGACCTCGGTCAGGGCGGCAAGGGTGTCGGCAGGGGCGAAGGCGTCGGTCAGGGTGGCGGCAAGTGCGGATGTAGGAGCCGGGCTTCGGCGGACATCACCATCGTTCAGCACCTGAGCGCCGGCGGCACCGACGCGTTCGCGGAGATCGCCGGGGGCGGGGTGATCCCTCAGAGCGTGCTGGAGGAGTACTTCTGCAACGCCGCCATCAAGGGGGTGGTGTTCAGCCACAAGGGCGTGCCGCTGTGGCATGGACACACCAAGCGGCTGGCCACCAAGGCCCAGATGAACGCGTTGAGGGCCCGCTACGGAGGCTGCGGAGGTTGTGACGCCAACATGTGGATCTGCGACGGCCACCACGTTGAGCCGGTGTCGCGAGGAGGGCGGACCGACATCGACAACATGATGTTGCTGTGCTGGATTTGCCATCAGAAGGTTCATCACCATGGCTGGCGCGAGGTGCCCGATGGGCGCGGCCTGTACACCATCGCGCCGCCCGAGCGCATCCGTCACGGACCCTCACACGGGCCCGATCCGCCACCAGTGGCCCGAGCGGTCGGGTCCGAGCGGCTCTTCGTTGTCTCGTAGCGGCACTCGGCTGCTGTGGCTGGCGGTTGCCGGGCTCTTCGACAGCGGCGAGGGGGTCGCGAGGGTGCTGGAGGGCGCTCGGCTGCTGTGGCTGGCGGTTGCTTGACTCTTCGATAGCGGCGAGCGGGTCGTGAGGGTGCTGGAGGGTGCTCGGCTGCGGTGGCTGGCGATAGCTTGGCTGGTTGTGAGTGCTGGTGCCGGGGACGAGACGCTGGCTGGCTTCCGGTCGAGCATCGACGACATCGACGCCTCGCTGGCGGAGCTGCTGGGCGAGAGGTTCAAGATCACCAGGCAGGTCGGGATCTACAAGGCCAGCGCCGGGCTGCCGGCCGCGGACCCCGAGCGCGAGGCGGCGCAGATCGTCCGGCTGCGGGAGGTGGCCGCGTCCGTCGATCTCGACCCCTCCTTCAGCGAGAAGCTCCTGCGGCTCGTGTTCGCCGAGGTGAGACGCGAGCACGAGCTGGCTCGTCGCGACGACGCCACTGCCGCGGACGGCTAAAGGCATACCCGCGGTGGTCGGGACCAGCCCGCCGGGCACCCCTGAGGCACTGGCCCGGATCCTGTACGAGCGCTTCGAGGCCTTCCACACCGACTTCGTCTCCGTCACCTCCCGAGCCGAGGGCCGCTTCCTCGCCGCCGACTGGCACGGACACCGCCAAGACGCCTTCGAACGCCTGAACCTCCACACCGACGCGGTGCTCGACACCGTCGAAGCCTGCCGCGCCCAACTGCCCGACACCGGCTCCCGGCACGCCTGGATCGACGCCCAGCGACGCTACGTCGAGATCCTGTCCGACCGGGGCGACCTGGAGCTGGCCGAGACCTTCTACAACTCCGTCACCCGGCGCCTGTTCGACGTCGTCGGCCTCGACCGGGAACTGGAGTTCCTCTGGCTCGGCCCCACCGTCCTGCCCGCCAGCGACGACACCGGACCAGAGCACAGCAGCATCAACGTGCACGACTCCACCGTCGAAGCGGTCGCAGCCATCCTCGAACGCAGCCCGCTCGGCCCGCACTTCGCCGACCTCGCCCGCGACGCCGCACTCGTCGCCGGCCGCATCGACGGCTACCTCGACGGCACCTGGCGCGACCTCGACGCCATCGACATGCTCGACCCGGTGTTCTACCGCCAGAAGGGCGCCTACCTGGTCGGCCGCCTGCGCTGGCTCAACCGGGTGTCGCCCTGCATCCTGCCCATCGTCCACGACGACTCGGGCGTGCGCGTCGACGCCGCCCTCCTCACCGAGCCCGCCGCCAGCCGGCTGTTCAGCTACGCCCGCTCCTACATGCACGTGCTGTCGTCCCGCCCCGCCTCGGTCGTGGCCTTCCTCAAGTCGATGCTGCCCGTCAAGCCCGTCGCCGAGCTCTACACGTCGCTCGGGTACTCCCAGCACGGCAAGACCAACCTCTTCCGCGCCCTGTACCGGCACATGGAGCACTCCAACACCCGGTTCGAGCAGTCCCGGGGCGCGGCCGGCACCGTCATGGCCGTGTTCGCGCTGCCGTCGTTCGACGTGGTGTTCAAAGTGATCAAGGACAGGTTCCCGCCCAGCAAGCGGACCACCCCCGAGGACGTCAAGCGCCGCTACCGGCTCGTGTTCGGCTACGACCGGATGGGCCGGCTCGTAGACGCCCAGGAGTTCGAGAACCTCACCTTCGCCCGGGACCGCTTCGACGACGACCTCCTCGACGAGCTGCGCCGCGACTGCTCGCGCACCGTCTCCGTCACCGACACCGAGGTCGTGCTCGGCCACGTCTACACCGAGCGCCGCGTCTACCCGCTCGACCTGTACCTGCGCGAGATGGCCCCCGACCGGGCCGTCGCGGCCGCCATCGACTACGGCAACGCCATCAAGGACCTCGCCGCGGCCAACATCTTCCCCGGCGACCTGTTCTGCAAGAACTTCGGCGTCACCCGGCTCGGCTCGGTGGTGTTCTACGACTACGACGAGCTGGCCCTGCTGTCGGAGGTGAACTTCCGAGCCCTGCCCGTGCCCGACGACGACCTCGACGAGATGCTCGACCAGCCCTGGTTCCCGGTCGGCGCCGACGACGTGTTCCCCGAGGAGTTCGCCACCTACCTGCGATCGCCGCCCATCGTGGGCACCGTGTTCGCCGAGCACCATCCCGAGATCGCCACCCTCGACTTCTGGGAGTCGATGAAGCAGCGAAACCGCGCCGGCGACATCCCCGACCTGTTCCCCTACCCGGCCTCGGTGCGCCTGCACCACCAGTACGCGGACCACCAATTCCCAGATTGATCGGAGAACCATCGTGCGAGCAGTCGTCCTGACCGCCAAGGGCGGACCCGAAGTCCTGGTCACCCAGGAAGTGCCCGACCCCGTCCCCGGCCCCGCCGAGATCCTCGTGGACGTCGTCACCTCGGCCGTCAACCGCGCCGACACGCTGCAGCGCCGCGGCCTCTACCCCGGACCGCCCGCCGAGTACGAGATACCCGGCCTGGAATTCGCGGGTCGGGTGGCCGCAGTAGGCGAGCGGGTCGCCGAGCACGCCGTCGGCGACCCCGTCATGGGGATCGTCGGGGGCGGCGGCTACGCCGAGCGGGTCGTCGTGCACCACCGCCAGGCCATGGCCGTGCCCGACGCCCTCGGGCTGGACGCGGCCGGCGCCTTCCCCGAGGTGTACATCACCGCCTGGGACGCGCTCGTCCGCCAGGGCGGCCTGACCACCGGCCGGTGGGCGCTGGTACACGCCGGAGCGTCAGGGGTGGGCACCGCGTCCATACAGATCGCCAAGGCCATGGGCGCCCGCATCGCGGTCACCGCCTCCGCCGGCAAGCACCACGTCTGCGAAGCGCTCGGCGCCGACCTCGTGATCGACTACGCCACCGAGGACTACGTCGAGGCCGTCAAGTCGGCCACCGGCGCCGGCGTGGACGTCGTCCTCGACGTGGTCGGCGGCGACTACCTGCCGCGCAACATCGACTGCCTGCGGATCAACGGGCGCATCATCCAGGTCGGCGTCATGGCCGGCACGCCCGTGCCGTTCAACCCGGCCGCGTTGATGGCCAAGCGGGCCGCCCTGATCGGCACCACCCTGCGGGCCCGCCCCATCGAGGAGAAGATCGCCGTCACCCGCCAGTTCGCGGCCGAGATGCTGCCCCATGTCGCGGCCGGGGCGATGGCCCCAGTGATCGACAGCCGCTTCCCGCTGGCCGAAGCGCCCGCCGCCCACGAGCGCCTGGAAGCCAACCTCAACGCCGGAAAGATCGTCCTCGACGTGACTCCCGCCTAGACGAGTAGTTCCAAGGGGTGGGGGTCCACCATTGGGGGGTGAGGGTGTCCAAGCTCGGGGTTGTCCACAGGCCCTGATCTTGGAGGATCTCGGCATGAACCCGGACTTGGACACCCTCGTGTGTGCACTGTATGTG
>JAJEJB010000026.1 GCA_022828135.1 Acidimicrobiia bacterium
CCCCCGGAGCGCTCCCGGACCGCGGCGTCCTCCCATTGCTGCTCGGCCAGGTGGATGTGCACCGGCATCCCGGCGCGGGCGGCCCGCTCGGCGATGGCGGTCAGGCATTCCCGCGACACCGAGTAGGCGGCGTGGGCCGCCATCCCCACCTCGATCAGGTCGCTGCCGGCCCAGCGGTCCCGGAGGGCCACCATCTCGTCGATCTGGTCGGGCCACGGGCCGGTCAGGGTGAAGTCGGGGTCCTCGATCACCCCCGGGGTCACGAGGCAGCGCATCCCGGCCTGTTCGGCGGCTTCGGCCATGGCCTGCCCGGCGAAGTACATCTCCACCGATGTGGTGATGCCGTTGGCCAGCAGTTCGGCCGCTCCCAGCCGCATCCCGGCCCGCACGTCTTCGGGGGTGAGCTTGGATTCCCGGGGCCACATCACCTCGTGCAGCCAGCGGTCCACCGGCAGTCCCTCGCCCGCGCCCCGCAGCAGCACCATCGGCGTGTGGCAGTGGGCGTTGATGAGGCTCGGCATGAGGATGCCGACGCGGTGCACGGCGGTGTCGGGGGCCGGGCCGGGTGCGTCGGCGGCGGGGCCGCACCAGGAGATCCGCCCGTCGTCGCCCACATCCACCGCGCCGCCGGTGATCGGTGCGGGCACGCCCCCGGCCGGTCCGTCCATGGTGACGAGCACGTCGCACAGGTACCGGTCCATCACGCCCAACCCTAGATGGGGGTGATCGGGGACAACTAGCCTCGACGGGGCATGGACGGCGGCAGTTTGCGGACGCTGGACTGGGCCGGAGGCTCAGACGGCGTGGTCGAGATGGTCGACCAGACCGCCCTGCCCGGCGCCTACACCGTGCTGCGCATCGACACCGTGCCGGACATGGTGGCCGCCATCCAGCGCCTGTCGGTGCGGGGCGCGCCCGCCATCGGCGTGGCCGGCGCCTTCGGCGTGGCCCTGGCCGTGCGGGCCCACGGCACCAGCGGCCCGGCGTTCGACGCCGCCGTCGCCTCCCTGCGCCAGGCCCGTCCCACGGCGGTGAACCTGGCCCGCATGGTGGACCGGGCCGCGGCCAGAGCTCCCGGGGGCTTCGACGCGGTGCTGGCCGAGGCCGCCGCCATACGCGACGAGGAGTTGGCCGCCTCACACGCCATGGGCAGCCTGGGCGCCGACTTGGTGCTCGATCTGGTGGGCCGGGCCGATATCCGGGCCATGACGATCTGCAACACCGGCGGCCTGGCCGCGGTGGAGCGGGGCACGGCCCTGGCGGTGATCCAGACCCTGCACGAGCGGGGCCGGCTGGCCGAGGCGCTGGCCCTTGAGACCCGCCCCTTGCTGCAGGGCGCCCGGCTCACCGCCTGGGAGCTCGACCGGATGGGCGCGCCCCACCGTCTGCTGGTCGACTCGGCCGGTCCGTTCATGCTGGCCAGGGGCCAGGCCGACGTTGTCCTCACCGGCGCCGACCGGGTGGCGGCCAACGGCGACACCGCCAACAAGATCGGCACGTTCTCGCTGGCGCTCGGCGCCCGCCACGCCGGTGTGCCGTTCATCGTGGTCGCGCCCGAGTCCACCGTGGACGCCGATACCCCCGACGGCGCCGGCATCGCCATCGAGGACCGGGGCACCGACGAGGTGGTCTCGCTCGCCGGGGTGGCCACCGCCCCCGACGGCACCGCAGCCGCCAATCCCGCCTTCGACGTAACCCCCGCCGAGCTCATAACCGCAGTGGTCACCGACCAGCGAGTAGTCCGCCTAGACCAGTCCCAAACGCCTGCCTGAAGGTTCTAGGCTGCGCTCGTCGCAGGAGCCTCTTGGCGGTGTCTGGATGATGTCGCCGTCGGCGAGGTGGCGACGAAGTTCTGCGTATTGGCTGCGACCCGAGTCAGCCCGATTACCCAACGGCGACTGATGAGGGCGGTGAGACGCAGAGAGGAGTTCGAGAGGCACCGCAGGGTCCTCAGTTGACGCCTACTTCCTCCAAGGGTTCGGCCGTCAGCTCAAGCTCTAGCGCTCCGGCCAGGGCCACGATCGTCGAGAGTGTCGGATTGGGGCTCTCGGTTGAGAACAGCCGTCGGATCACCTCGGGGCGAAGGCCGGCCCGGCGGGCGAGTTCTGCCTTGGTCAGATTGAGGTCACAGCGACGCTCGTCGAGCCCGCGAATGATGGTGTCGATCTGATCGATGCGACGCCTCGCTGAGACGTAGGCGCGGTCGTAGTCTGGATCCTCCCGGCGGTGCTTGAAGTAGCGCTCAGCCCCGGTGATGTCGGCCATGAGTTCAGCATAGCGTGACATGAATGTTACGGCTTGGGTAGGTGACGGATCACTCGCTCGACCGGGGATACGAAGTCGGGCTCCCGACGTTGGTTCGCCCTGTCCGGCGGCGCCCGGGTAGCAGCCGCGCCCAAGTGGCGCTAGGGAATGGACCGTGACCGTGAAGTACGCGTTTGTGGACTTGCCGGCCCGGGTGGAGGCGGCGGTGGCCAACGCGGCCCGGGCCGAGGCGGCCGGGCTCGACCGTTACATGGTGCCTCAGGTCGAGCGGGCCGACCCGGTCGCGGTGCTGGCCGTGGTGGCCGACCGGGTGCCCCGCATCGAGCTGGCCACCAGCGTGATCGTCATCCAGTCGACGCTGCCGGGGCTGCTGGCCCAGCAGACCCGCACCGTCAACCAGATCAGCGGCGGACGGTTCACGCTCGGCATCGGGGTGTGCCACCAGCCCATCGTGACCGAGGTGTTCGGGCTCGAGTGGCGCCGGCCCTACAGCCACATGGTCCAGTACCTCGACGCTCTGCTCCCGCTGCTGGCCGACCAGGCGGTGGACACCGTCGGCGATCTGGCGTCGCACCGGGGCGAGATCGAGGTGCCCGGCCCCGTTCCCCGGGTGATGCTGGCGGCCATGGGGCCGAGGATGCTGGCGCTGGCCGCGGCCCGCACCGAGGGCACGATCCTGGCCTGGACCGGGCCCCGCACCATCGAGGAGCACGTGCGCCCGGCCGTCGGCGACGCGCTGATCTCGGCCACCGTGTGGGTGTGCGTGACCGACGACCCCGACGGGGCCCGGAGCCGCCTCGGCGAGTTGCTGGCGGGCTACGGGACGCTGCCGTCGTATCAGGCCATGGCCACCCGGGAGCGGGTGGCCGACATGATGGACCTCCTCGTCATCGGCAACCCGGACCAGGTCCGGGCCGAGCTGGCCCGCTACGCGGCGGCGTCGGCCGACGAGGTCGCCGTCATCCTCCAGGGCAACCGCGCCGAGCGAGAGGCCGGCTGGGCCATGATCGAGGAGGGCCTGGCCTGACGGTCAGTCGCCGGCTCTCGGCCTGACGTACTCCGCTAGGCCCGACCCCCTCCACAGCAGGCCGCCGAGCATCGTCAGCGCTGTCAGCGCCGGGATCACCGTCCACACCAGGCCCCGGCCGGAGATGTCGTAGAGCCAGGCCCCCAGCACCGACGTCCCGCCGGCCAGCAGCACCTCGGTGGCGCCCATGAGCCCCTGCGACGACGCCTGGCGGTCGTTGCTCACCGTCTGCGAGTAGGCGTAGAGGCCGGCGGTGAAGCCCAGGCCGGCGCCGATGCCGATCACCATCGACACCGCCACCAGGCTCCACACCGAGTCGAACACGCCCAGCAGGACTCCCGCCGCGGCCGCCCCGAACAGCCCGCCGGCGCACAGCCGCATGCCGCCGGTGCGCTGGGCCCACGCTCCTGCCACCGGGGCCAGGGCTCCCATCGGGATAGCGAACAGGGTGAAGCTCACCCCGACCTCCCAGGTGGCCGCCCCGAGATCGACCAGGCTCACCGCCCACACCGCCTCCCACGCCCCGATCATCACGAACTGGCTGGTGACCAGCACCAGCGTTCCGGCCACCACCCGGTCTCGCAGCAGCCGCAGCGAGCTGGTGGTGCGGGTGCCGGCGGCGCCTTCGTCGGCCTCGAGCCGGCCCATCATCAGCACTGTTGCGCCGGCCACGCCGGCCAACACATAGAAGGGCACATCCAGGTCGAAGGCCTCGGCCAGCAGGGCGGCCGCGGCCGGGGTGATCGCGAAGCCGACGATCTCGAACACGCCGAGCCGGCCGAGATTGCGGCCGGTGTGGGCCGGGTCGGCCAGTATGACGGTCCGGCGGATGGCGGGCTGCGCCACCCCGATGGCGATGCCGAGCATCGCCCGCGACCCGAGCATCGTCGAGAAGCCGGTGCTGGCCGCGAACCCGACCATGCTGGCCCCTGCGGCCACCAGCCCGATCCGGACCATCAGCGGCGCATGGCCCCGGTCGGCCACCCGGGCGAGGGTGAGCTGGGTGACGAAGGCGGCGAGGAAGCCGGCGCCCACGATCAGCCCGAGCTGGGTCTCGCTCAGCCCGAACTCGTCGCGCAGGTCGCCGAGCAGGGTGACGACCGACGCCAGCGAGCCCATGCAGAGCCCCTGGGCCACGTAGTAGGAGAGCAGCCTGGGCGTGCGTGCGCCGTCGATCTGCATGCCTGGAGCGGATGACGAGAATCGAACTCGCATTCTCAGCTTGGGAAGCTGATGTTCTACCATTGAACTACACCCGCGAAGCCCACGAGCGTAGCCATCGCGGCGTCTGCTGCAAGTCCTAGCTGTAGCGCACGTACACGGGGCGGCCGGTGTCGGACCGATCGGGTTCGAACCCGTAGCCGAGCCCGTCGAAGTCCCGCAGTCCCCGCACCGACTTCACCCGGTTGCGGATGATCCAGCCCGCCATCGACCCCCGGGCCCGCTTGGCGAAGAACGAGATCATCTTGGGCTCGGCCTCGCCCCGGCCGTCCAGGAAGGCGGGCGTCACCAGCCGCCCCTCCAGCCGCCGGGTGTCCACCGAGCGGAAGTACTCGTGTGACGCCAGGTTCACCACCACCGCCGGCCCCGGGCTGGCGGCCAGGTCCTCGTTGAGCGCCTCGGTGATGCGCTCGCCCCAGTAGGCGTACAGGTCGCGGCCCCGGTCGGTGGCCAGCTTGGACCCCATCTCCAGCCGGTACGGCTGCATCAGGTCGAGCGGCCGCAGCACGCCGTAGAGCCCCGACAGGATGCGCAGCACCTTCTGGGCGTGGGTGTAGTCGCGCTCGGTGAAGGTGGCGGCGGCGTCCATGCCCTGGTACACGTCGCCGGCGAAGGCCAGCAGCGCGGGCCGGGCGTCGGCCGTCGTGAACGGCGCCTCCCAATCGGCGTAGCGGTCGAAGTTGAGTTCGGCCAGTTCGGCCGAGATGTCCATCAGCTTGGCGATCTCGTCGGGCGTCTTCTGGCGCATCACGTCCACCAGCGGCCCGGCCTCCTCCAGCATCCGGGGCTGGGAGTGCTTGCGGGTGGGCAGCTTGGAGCTGTAGTCGAGCGCCTTGGCCGGGGAGACGACGATCAGCACCGGACTGTTATACCCGCGGGGGCGGGCTCAGGCTGCGGTGGCCTTGTCGGCGGGCTCCCTGTCGTCGGCTTCCGGCTCGCCGGCCCCGGCTTGGGGCTCGAGGTCGGGCAGGCAGCGCCGCAGGTTGCGGATCCCCTGGTTGATGCGCTGGCGGTTCTCGATCAGCGCGAACCGCACGTGGCCCTCGCCGCCGGGCCCGAACCCCACGCCGGGCGACACGGCCACATGGGCCTCGCGCACCAGCTTCGACGCGAACTCGATCGAGTCGAGGTGCCGGTACGGCTCCGGGATCTTGGCCCACACGAACATGGTCCCCCTGGGCGGCTCCACCTCCCAGCCGATGCGGTTGAGGCCGTCGCACAGGGCGTCGCGCCGCCGCTCGTACACCGCGCACGCCTCCAGCGGGTAGTCGGGCTGCTCCTTCAGGGTGACCGCGGCCGCGATCTGGATCGGCTGGAACGACCCGTAGTCGAGGTAGCTCTTGAGCTTGGCCAGCGCGGCCACCACCTCGGCGTTGCCCAGCATGAACGCCATCCGCCATCCCGCCATCGAGAACGACTTGGTGCACGAGTAGAACTCGACCGCGCAGTCGGCGGCCCCGTCCACCTGCAGGATCGACGGCGGCTGGTAGCCGTCGAAGCCGAGGTCGGCGTAGGCGTTGTCGTGCACGATCAGCATGTCGTGCTCCCGGGCCCAGTCGACCACCTTCTGCATGAAGTCGAGGTCGACGCAGGTGGTGGTGGGGTTGTGCGGGAACGAGATCACCGCCACCCGGGGCTTGGGCCGGCTGTAGCGCCAGCTGAGCTGCATCCGGTGGACGAACTCGTCGCCGTCGGCGAGGGGCACTTCCCGGATCTGGGCGCCGGCGAACAGCGGCCCGTAGATGTGGATGGGGTAGCTGGGGGTGGGCACCAGGCAGGTGTCGCCGGGCTGGAGCATCACCCACATGAGGTGGCTGAACCCCTCCTTGGCCCCGATGGTGTTGATGACCTGGGTGTCGGGGTCGAGGTCCACCCCGAAGCGGCTCTGGTAGAGGGCGGCGACGTTGCGGCGCAGGGCGGGCAGGCCCCGGCTGGACGAGTAGCGGTGGTTGCGGGGGTTGCGGGCCGCCTCGCACAGCTTGTCCACTGCGATGTCGGGCGACGGCAGGTCGGGGTTGCCGAACCCGAGGTCGATGATGTCGGCGCCCTCGTGGCGGAGCTGGATCTTCAGGTCGTTGATGATCGTGAAGACGTAGGGCGGGAGGCCGTTGATGCGGCGGAAGTCCATCGGACCGAAGGTAACAGGCCGGCCGACCCGAGCAAGTGACATTTGTCACGCTGCGGGCCGGTGCTGTCACGCTTCTGGTGCTCCGGGCGGTGCGGGCCGGTGCGGGCGCACCGGTTGACCTACGCTCCGGGCATGGACGGCGCACGGGCTGTGCTTGTGCGGGATAGAACCGCACCGTGATCCTGTCGGACCGCTCGATCCGCGAGGCGCTGGCCGCCGGCCGCATCGTGATCGACCCGCTGGACGACGACGCGGTGCAGCCGTCGTCGGTCGACCTGCGGCTGGGGTCCAGCTTCAGGGTGTTCCGCAACCACACCCTGGGCCACATCGATGTCAAGCAGGACCTGTCGGAGCTGACCACCCTGGTGGAGTCCGGCGCCGACGACCCGTTCATCCTGCATCCGGGCGAGTTCGTGCTGGGCGCCACCCTGGAGCGGGTGGCGCTGCCCGACGACCTAGTGGCCCGCCTGGAGGGCAAGTCGTCGCTGGGGCGGCTGGGGCTGCTGATCCACTCGACGGCCGGCTTCGTGGATCCCGGCTTCGACGGCCAGCTCACCCTGGAGCTGTCGAATGTGGCCAACCTGCCGATCACGCTGTACCCGGGGATGCGGATCGGCCAGATCAGCTTCCAGCGGATGACCACCCCGGCCGACACCCCTTACGGCTCCAGCGAGCTGGGCTCGAAGTATCACGGCCAGCGGGGCCCGGTGCCGTCCCGCTACTGGGAGAACTTCAAGTAGAGCGGTCCTGCCCCACTTCCCCGAAATTCCTGTAGTTAGGGACCTGACAGGTCCTTGCGGACAGGAATTTCGGTGGGGGACGGTCAGCCCGTGACCACCGGCAGGCTCTCCCAGCCTCGCACGGTGGATGTGCGGGCCTGCACTGCGTTGTCCCAGTCGATGTCCCAGGCGGGCCAGCGCTGGAGCACCTCTTCGAGGGCGATGCGGCCCTCGATCCGGGCCAGCGCCGCGCCCAGGCAGAAGTGGATGCCGTAGCCGAAGGCCAGGTGGAAGTCGATGTCGCGGCCGATGTCGAAGGTGTCGCCGCGGGCGAACTTGCGGTCGTCGCGGTTGGCCGCTCCGTTGAGCAGCAGCATGACGCTGCCGGCGGGGACGGTGTGGCCGTGGTGCTCGACGTCGGCGGTCACCCAGCGGGCCTGGACGGGGGAGGGCGTCTCGTAGCGCAGGATCTCCTCGATGGCCTGAGGGATGAGCGAGCGGTCCTCCACCAGCGCGCCGCGCTGGTCGGGGTGCTCGGCCAGCAGCTTGCCGGTCCACCCGATGAGGCGGGTGGTGGTCTCGTTGCCGGCCCCGTTGAGCAGCGAGATGAAGTTCATGATCTCGCTGCGGGTGAGCCGGCGGAGTGTGCCGGTCTCGTCCTCGAACTCGGCGTAGAGCAGCTCGGTCATGAGGTCGTCGGCGGGGTTGTCGGTCCGCCAGCTGATGTACTCGCGGAGAAAGTCGATCGAGCTGACGTCGCCCGAGGTCTGGTAGGAGAACTCGGGCATGGTGCCGTCGTCGAGCTTGAGGGTGTCGTCGACCAGGTCTCGCAGGGTCGTCTGGTCCTGCTCGGGGATGCCCAGCAGCATGCCGATGGCCCGCATGGGCATCTGGGCACCGAGGTCGGCGATGAAGTCGAAGCGGCCGGCGCCCACATGGGGGTCGAGGCTGCGGGCGCAGAACTCCCGCAGCTTGGATTCCAGGGCGTTCATCTTCTTGGGGGTGAACACCCGCGACACCAGGCCCCGGTGGTAGTCGTGGACGGGCGGGTCCTCGAAGATCATGAAGCCCGGCGGGACGTCCATGCCGCTCTTGATGATCTCGAGGACGGTGCCCTTGGCCGAGCTGTAGGTCCGCCAGTCCTTGAAGGCGGCGGCGACGTCGTCGAACCGGCTCAGCGCGTAGAAGTCGTACCGGTCGTTGCGGTACAGCGGCGCCTCGTCGCGCAGCCGCTTCCAGACCGGGTACGGGTCGGCGTCGATCTCGAAGTCGAACGGGTCGTAGTACGGGTCGGAGCGGATCTCCGCCTCGGTGGTAGACATTGCCCCGGTCACGCTAGGCAGGAGGGCTGATCCACGCAATGTCGCTGTCCGATGGGTTCCGGTTCGACGGCAAGCGGGTGCTGGTGGTGGGCGGCGCCACCGGGATGGGCGCGGCCGCGGCCGAGCTGGCCCTGGATCTGGGGGCCGAGGTGGTGGTGATGGACCGGGCGGAGGTGACGCTCCACGGGGTGACGGCCATCGGACTGGACCTGGCCTCGCAGGCGTCCATCGAGGCTGCGGTGGACTCCTGCGGCGGGCCGGTGCATGCCCTGCTGGCCTGCGCGGGGGTGGCCGACGGCACGCCGGGCATCGAGCGGATCAACTTCGTGGGCCACCGCCATCTGATCGACCGGATGCTGGACGCGGGGATGCTGCCGGCGGGCTCGGCCATCGGCTTCATCTCCTCGACGGCCGGTCTCGGCTGGGAGCGGAACCTGGAGGAGCTCGGCGAGGTGCTGGACATGTCCGGCTTCGACGAGGCTGCCGCCTGGTTCGTCGACCGTCGCAAGGCCGACTACTTCCACACCAAGCAGGCGATGTGCGCCTATGTGGCCACCCGGGCCTACCGGCTGCTGCAGCGGGGGGTCCGCGTCAACGCCATATGCCCCGGCCCGACGGTGACCCCGCTGGCTGAGGCCAACAGGGAGCTGTGGCTGGAGTTCGGCGCCGACTACCGGGCCGACGCCGGCGTGGAGGCGTCCACGCCGATGGAGCAGGCCTATCCGCTGCTGTTCCTGTGCAGCGACGCGGCCGCCTACATCACCGGCGTGACGCTGATCGCCGACGCCGGCTACATGACCTCGGGACTCACCGGCGCCTACCCGGCCGCCACCGACGCGGCCAAATTCCTGGCCGGCCGCTGGTAGCCCCTATCCTCGGGGTCATGCCGAGACCTACGAAGCGCCGAGTGCCGGCCGGCCGTGTGACCGCCAAGGGCACCCGTCCCGACAACTACCAGCCCGACAGGCAGTCCCACACCGGGTTCGACGAGCTGCCGCCGAGCCCCATCTGGGTGCCGATCCTGCTGTTCGGCCTGCTGGGGCTGGGGGTGGCGACGATCATCGTCAACTATCTGGGCGTGATCTGGGACACCTCCAACGTGGTGCTGCTGGTAGGCCTGGCCTTCATCCTGGCCGGGATCGTCACCGCCACCCAGTACCGCTGACCGGCGCCGCCCGCATATCACACTGTTGTAATTATCCCCCGAGTTATCCACAGCTGTGGGTAACTACTCGATGGGTGTCACCAGGTCCATCTCGTCCTGACAGTGGCGGGGCGGCTCGGGGTCCTCGTCGGGGGCGACGGTCATGCGCACCTCGGCGCCGCAGATGGCGCAGCGGTACTCGATCTTGACCTTGCGCAGGATGCCGGGGTCGGGCGGCTCGGGCAGCGGCCGGGCCAGGTTGCGAAGCATGGCCAGACCCAGTCGCAGCACCCCGTAGGCGATCACCACCGCGATCAGCACCTTGAAGACGTCGGCCAGGATGGAGCCCACCACCAGGCCCGCCAGCGCCAGCACCAGCAACCCGATGTTGACCGCCCTCTCCGACTTCACCTTCACGCCAGCCTCCCTCCGCCGACTGCCCCGATGCTACGCGACGGCTCGGTCGCCTCCCTCCTCTTCCGCTTCAAGCATCGGCGGGCTAGGCAGGCTGTGCGGTGGGTCCGGAGGGCTCGACCGGTGGCGACCGGGACGGCTGCCTGGTAGACGGTGAACTGGTCGAACCAGCCGTGGGGGGCGGCGGGATGGGCGTTGCAGCCTGAGGGTCGATCAGGAGGCCCGAACGGGCCAGGGCCATGATCAGGTTGTCCACCTTCGTCTCTAGCCGATCCACTTTGTCCTCAAGCCTGTCGAGGCGGCGATAGACCAGCCCGAAGCCCGCACCGCACGCTGCGACGAGAGCCGCGAGAGCGACTCCCAGGAGCGTGGCTAGGACCTCTGTTTCCATGGGAGACACTGTATCACCCTATTATGATATAAACAACTGAAAGTTACTCAAATATCTGTTTGCCACACAATGGCGGCCGATCCGGTGGGGCCTGCGCTGATCGTCAGGAGACGCTCGCCGGCGGGGACCGCCAGCCCGTCGGTGATGAGGCGCAGCTCCTCGGCCGCCCCGGCGTTGCCGGTGGCCACCGCCCCGCCGGAACGGTTGATGCGAGCCCCGTCGACCCCCAGGGCCCGCCCCACCAGCGTCGCCGTGGCCGCGTCGTGCTCGACGACGGCGATGTCGTCGACCGCGTCGAGTTCGACCCCGGCCTCGGCCAGGGCCCGACCCACCGCCACAGCGACATTGCCGACCGGGTCGAACGGATCGCCTGCAGCCCGGCCCATCCCGGCCACGGTCGCCAGCGGTACTGCCGGTCGGAGGGCCTCCCCTGCGGGAACCGCTGCGGTCTCGCCACGGCGTACACCGGTCGATCCGGCTACGTGTGCCCGGGCCTGCAGCAGCACCGCGGTCACGGCGTCGGCCGGGGGAGCGAACGTGGCCGCGGTGAGCAGGCCGTCGTCGTCGAAGGCCGGGGGCAGCGCGGCCGCGTCGCCCCAGTCCCGCACCACGTCGGCGCCCATGGGATCGCCCCGGTACACGCCCCGCCCGGCGGCGTCGCCCGGCCGGGCCGCCACCGCCACGATGGCCGTGCTTGCCGCCGACCTCGACCCCGTCGCCGTGCCCGCCGCCGCCCGCCGGCGCCGGGACTCCTCGGCCGCGGCGTCGAGCTCGGCCCGACCGATGCCCGCGGCCTGGGCAGCCCTCTCCGACAGCCGGGGCGCCGGCAGCAGCCCCCCGACCTCCTCGAACCGTTCGGCCACCCCGCCCCACGGTGCCCCGTAGGTGCGGTTGAGCGCCGCCGCGCCCGGCGGCACCACCGAGCAAAGGCCGAGGCCGACCACTAGCACGGTCCGGGCCTGGCCGGCCCGGATGGCGGCCACCGCCGCCTGCACTGCGGCCGCACCGCTGGTCTCGCCCCGGTCGACCACCAGCCCGCCGACGGAGACCGGCCACCCCGCAGCCAGCACGATCGCCCGGGCCGCGTCGGCCCCGGCCGCCCCCACCGGATCGCAGCACCCCACCATCACCTCGTCGAGCCCGCCCGCGTCGAGCCCGGCCCGCTCCAGCGCCTCCCGGCCCACCACCCCGGCCAACTCCACCGGGTTCCACCCGGCCAGCTCCCCGTCCACCGGCCGTACCGCGGTCCGGGCTCCAGCCACCATCGTCACAGCCGTTGCCGGGGTCGCACCCACGGCATGAATGTCTACTCTCCGCCCGGTCTGCCGGCCCCGCCGGTCGCTGCACGAGCGATGCGCCCCCGCCACCGGTGGGTCGGATTTGGCAGCGCTGGAGGCCGGTTTCGGTGCTGGGGGCTGCCAGTTCGCGGCAATTTCTGCCGACCCCGCCGGTCGCTGCACGAGCGATGCGCCCCCGCCACCGGTGGGTCGGAATTGGCAGCGCTGGAGGCCGGTTTCAGCCCTGGGGGCTGCCAGTTCGCTCCGGCTTCTGGGGTTGGGGTCCCGCCAGTCGCCGCACGAGTGACGCACTCCGCCACCCGGCTGTCGGAATTGGCAGCGCTGGAGGCCTGTTCGGGCGCTGGTGGCTGCCAGTTCGCTCCGGCTCCGGGGGTTGCGGCGCCGTGCCTGCCAGGGCGTCGGGTGCTGTGGCGCCGTACCTGCGGGCGCGGTGGGCGTCGTGCGCCGCTGCCTACACTCGCAGCGGGCGCTGGACGCTGAGACCCGCAACTGGGAGGTCATCGTGAGCAAGCGCACAGCCGACATCGTCATCCGGGTGCTGACCGCCGTGACCCTGGTCGCCCTGGCTCTCTCCGTCGTGTTCTACGAGGACGTGTTCCTTGAGAACCTGTTCCTCGACGCCAGACCCCTCCTCTTCGACGGCGCGATCAGGACCGAGGCCGGCTACATCGAGGTCGACTCGCTCAGGACCTACGACGTCGCCCTGCTGATCCTGCGGGCCGCCCTCGGCATGATGATCTTCGTCCACGGCTACAACAAGGCGTTCCGGGGCGGCAAGCTCGCCGGCACGGGCCGCTGGTTCGAGTCGATGGGCATGCGTCCCGGCAAGGTCCACGCCACACTGGCCGCCGGCACCGAGATGGGCGTGGGCGTGCTGCTCGTCCTCGGCCTGCTCACCCAGCTGGCCGCGGCCGGGCTCATCGCTCTGATGGTGGTGGCCTTCTGGACGGTCCACCGCGACAAGGGTTTCATGATCACAGGCGAGGGCTGGGAGTACGTGGCCCTGATCGCGGTCATGAGCCTGGTCACAGCCATCCTCGGCCCGGGCGCGATATCCCTCGACGCCGAGCTCGAGATCGCCCACCGCCTCGACGGCATGACGGGCCTGGGGATCGCCCTGCTGCTCGGCGTCGGTGCCGGCGCGGCCCAGCTCCTGCTCTTCTTCCGCCCACCGAAGCCCGACCCCGCCGACGCGGACGCCTAGCCCGCCTAGATCCTTGGGCGGGTCCTCGGGCGCAGCCATGGGCGGCTGACCCGGCCGGCCGCCAGGTCGGCGCTGGCGTGGCCCAGCACGGCGCCCAGCACCATCAGCCCGCCGGCCACCGTCGCCAGCGGCGGCGCCTCGGCCAGCACGATCCACGCCAGGATGATCGAGAACGGCGTCTCGCTCGATCCCAGCAGTCCCGCCTCCGCGGCGGGGATGAGCCGCACCCCCTCGGCCCACAGCACCAGCGACACCGCGAACACCGCCCCGAAGAACACCAGGAGCGGCATCTGATCGCCCGCCACCCCCAGCGGGTCGGCCACTACCAGCGCCACCACGAACAGCAGCACCCCGGCCAAGCCCAGCGCCAGCACAGTGTCGGCTCCCTCGAAGCGTCGGATCAGCACGATCAGCATGGCCAGCGTCACCGCCAGCACGACGGCTCGCAGGTTGCCGTCGAGGTCGCCGGGCCCGAGGTTGCCGGCCACCGTCAGGGTCACTCCCGTCAGCGCGATCGCCGCGGCCACCACCGTCGAGCGCCGCAGCCGCTCCCGCAGGATCAGCCACGCCAGCCCGGCGGCCAGGAACGGCACGGTGGCCAGGATCACGCTGACGTTGGCGACCTCAGTCCTCTGGAGCGCGTCGATGTAGAGAATCATCGACAGAGCGGACAGCGCGATCAGCAGCAGGCCCGGAGGGCCGAGGGTTACGCCGAGTCGCAGCTGGTCCGGCTTGCTGCCGATGCGGCCCCGCAGCCCGACGTAGACCAGGGTCGCACCGCCGCCGAGCAAGCTCCGCCAGCTGGCGAGCTGCCAGGCGTCGGCCTCGATGCTGCGGGAGATGGCCCCGGTGCTGCCGAAGCCCAGCCCCGACACGAGCATCATCGCCACCCCCAGGCGCCGGGACCGCTGCGACGACAGGTCCGGGCTCCCGTGGTCGGCCGTCAAGTCCGGGCTGGCCGGTGGCTCGGGGCCGGGCGGCTCAAGTCCGGGCGGCTCGGGGCCGGGTGGCTCAGGGCCGGGCGGCTCGAGGCCGGGTGGCTCGAGGCCGGCTGTCAATCAAGGACCGGCTTGGCGCTAGCTCGCCGCGGCCGCGGCGGGCTCGTAGCCGACCTGGCAGAAGCCGTGGTTGCAGTACCCGTACGGGTTCCGGGCCAGGTACTGCTGGTGGTACTCCTCGGCGTAGTAGAAGGGCCCGGCGTCCACGATCTCGGTGGTGATCTCGCCGAAGCCCTTGGCCGTGAGCGACGCCTGGTAGCTGTCCCTCGACGCCACCGCGACCTCCCGCTGGGCCTCGGAGTACACGTAGATCCCGCTGCGGTACTGGGTGCCGACGTCGTTGCCCTGGCGCATGCCCTGGGTGGGGTCGTGCATCTCCCAGAACACCTTCAGCAGTTGCTCGTAGGGCGCCGCCGCCGGGTCGTGCACCACCAGCACCACCTCGTTGTGGCCGGTGCGCCCGCTGCACACCTCCTGGTAGGTCGGGTTGGGCGTCACGCCGCCCGAGTAGCCCACCGCGGTGGTGTGCACGCCGGGCATCTGCCAGAAGAACCGCTCGGCCCCCCAGAAGCACCCCATCCCGAACATGGCCCGCTCGCACCCCTCCGGGAACGGCGGCTCCAGCGGGGTGCCGAGCACCAGGTGGCCGGTAACCACCGGCATCGCCTCGTCGCGCCCCGGCAGGGCGTCGGCGGCGGTCGGCATCCGCGTCTTGTCGCGTCTCAGCAGCATGCAACGACTGTATCGCCGGCCGCCGCCCCAGGTTTCAGCCGCACCGGGTCAGGCGTGCCGGGCCGGGCCAACCGTGCCACGGCTACCCTCTGCGCAATGCTCGACACGCTGATCACCGGCGGCACGCTCGTCGACGGCACCGGCGCCGACGCCCGGCCCGCCGACATCGCCGTCTCCAACGGCCGGATCGTGGCCGTGGCCGACCCCGGCGAGCTCGCCGACGCCGACGCCACCGACACCGTCGACGCCAGCGACCTGGTCGTGTGCCCCGGCTTCGTCGACCCCCACACCCACTACGACGCCCAGATCTTCTGGGACCCGAGGGCCACCCCGTCCAACCTGTTCGGCGTCACCTCCGTGGTCGGCGGCAACTGCGGCTTCTCGCTGGCCCCGCTCAGCCACCCGTCCGACGGCGAGTACCTCAAGCGCATGATGGTGAAGGTGGAGGGCATGGAGCTGGCCGCCCTCGAACTAGGCGTGCCGTGGGACTGGGAGAGCTTCGCCGACTACCTGCGGGCGGTCGAGACCAGGGGCCTCGGCGTGAACGCCGGCTTCATGGTGGGACACTGCGCGCTGCGCCGGGCGGTGATGCGCGACGACGCCGTCGGCCACGAGGCCAACGACGACCAGGTCGCCCTGATGCGGGCCCTGCTGGCCGAGTCGCTGGCCGCCGGCGGCCTCGGCTTCTCCACCGGCCGCAGCTACACCCACAACGACGGCGACGGCCAGCCGGTGCCCAGCCGCTGGGCCTCCGAGCACGAGGTGCTGGAACTGTGCCGGGAGACGGCCACCCACGAGGGCACCACCCTGGAGTGGGTCGCCGACGGCTGCATGAAGGGCTTCAGCGACGACGAGATCGACCTGATGACCCGCATGTCGCTGCAGGCCCAGCGCCCCCTGAACTGGAACGTGCTGACCATCGACTCGGCCCGCCCCGACGACTACCGCAACCAGATCGCGGCCTGCGAGCAGGCGGCCGACGCCGGAGCCGTAGTCATAGCCCTCACCATGCCGATCCTGGTCGGGATGAACATGAACCTGGGCACGTTCTGCGCCCTGCACATGCTGCCCGGCTGGCCCGACGTCTTCGGCCTGCCGGTCGCCGAGCGCATGGAGGCGCTGCGCCGCCCCGAGACCCTCATCTCCCTCGAGAACTCGGCGGCCAGCCCGGAGGCGGGCGTGTTCAGTCGTCTCACCGGCTGGTCCGACTACGTCATCGGCGACACCTACTCGGCCGCCAACGAGGGCCTGAAGGGCCGCCGCGTCGGCGACATCGCCCGGGAGCGGGGCCAGCGGGACTTCTTCTGCCTGGTGGACGTCTGCCTGGCCGACGATCTGCGCACCGTGCTGTGGCCCGCCCCCACCGACGACGATCCCGAGAGCTGGCGGCTGCGGGCCGAGGCCTGGGAGCATCCGGCGGTGATGATCGGCGGCAGCGACGCGGGGGCGCACCTCGACCGCATGGCCGGCGCCTGCTACACCACGGCGTGGATCGACGACTGCCTGCGGGGCCGCCGGCTCACCAGCCTCGAGAACGCGGTGCACCATCTCACCGATGCGCCGGCCCGGCTGTTCGGCCTGAAGGGCCGGGGCCGGATCGCCGAGGGCTGCTTCGCCGACATCGTGCTGTTCGATCCCGACACGGTGGGCGCGCTGGAGCCGGTGCTGGTGGCCGACCTGCCCGGCGACGGCAAGCGGCTGTGGTCGGAGGCCACCGGGGTGCGCCGGGTGATGGTCAACGGCGTCACCACCGTCGTCGACGGCGAGGCCACCGACGCCCTGCCGGGCACGGTGCTGCGCTCGGGCCGCGACACCGAGACCGTCCCGGTAGGGGCCGCACCCAACTAGGAGTCACCCGACTAGGTCATCCAGCTAGGAGTTACCCATGGCCGAAGGCTCGATCGAGATCTACGAGACCGAGGACCGCACGTTCCCGCCGCCGCCGGACTTCGCGGCCGCGGCCCAGGCCGCCGACCGGTCGATGTACGACGAGGCCGCCGCCGACTTCGAGGCGTTCTGGGCCGGCCAGGCCCGCGACCTGCTCGACTGGCACACCGACTTCCACACCACCCTGGAGTGGGACCTGCCGTTCGCCAAGTGGTTCTTGGGCGGGCAGCTCAACGTGTCGTACAACTGCCTCGACCGCCACGTCGCCGCGGGCAAGGGCGACAAGGTGGCCTTCCACTGGGAGGGCGAGCCGGGCGACACCCGCACCATCACCTACTCGGAGCTGCTCGACGACGTGCAGCGCTTCGCCAACGTGCTGCTGCGCCTGGGCCTGCGCAGGGGCGACCGCATCGCGGTGTACATGCCGATGATCCCGGAGCTGGCCGTCACCATGCTGGCCTGCACCCGCATCGGGGTGGCCCATTCGGTGATCTTCGGCGGCTTCTCGCCCGACGCCATCACTGACCGCTGCGCCGACGCCGAGGCCCGGCTGGTGGTCACCGCCGACGCCGGCTACCGCCGGGGCGCCCCCTCGGCCCTGAAGCCGAACGTGGACCTGGCCCTGTCGGCCGGCGCCCCGTCGGTGGAGCACGTGGTGGTGGTGGACCGCTGCGGCACCGACCCGGTGATGGTCGAGGGCCGGGACCTGTGGTGGCACGACCTGATGGCCGAGGCCGCCCCCGACTGCCCGGCCGAGCCGATGGACTCCGAGCAGCTGCTGTACCTGCTGTACACGTCGGGCACCACGGCCAAGCCGAAGGGGATCATGCACACCACCGGCGGGTACCTGACCCAGGTGGCGTTCACCCACCGCTACGTGTTCGATCTGCGGCCCGACACCGACGTGTTCTGGTGCGCGGCCGACATCGGCTGGGTGACCGGCCACAGCTACATCGTGTACGGGCCGCTGGCCAACGGGGCCACTTCGGTGATGTACGAGGGCACGCCGGACACGCCCCGCCCCGAGGAGCGCTCCGGCGACCGGGCCGGCTGGGCCAAGGATCGGCTGTGGGACATCATCGAGCGCTACGGCGTGACCCAGCTGTACACCGCCCCGACGGCGATCCGCACGTTCATGAAGTGGGGCGAGCAGTGGCCGGCGGGCCGTGACCTGTCGAGCCTGCGGGTGCTGGGCACGGTGGGGGAGCCGATCAACCCCGAGGCGTGGATGTGGTATCACCGCCATATCGGCGGCGAGCGCTGTCCGGTGGTGGACACCTGGTGGCAGACCGAGACCGGCGGCCACATGATCACGCCGCTGCCGGGGGTGACCACCACCAAGCCGGGCTCGGCTACGCAGCCGCTGCCCGGTGTGTTCGCCGAGGTGGTGGACGACGCGGGGTCGGTGGTGGCCGAGGGCGGCGGGTACCTGACCATCATCCGGCCGTGGCCGTCGATGCTGCGGGGGATCTGGGGCGACCCGGAGCGCTACCACCAGACCTACTGGTCGGAGTTCGAGGGCCGCTATTTCGCCGGCGACGGCGCCCGGGTGGACGCCGACGGCTATCTGTGGCTGCTGGGCCGGGTGGACGACGTGATGAACGTGTCGGGCCACCGGATCTCCACCACCGAGGTGGAGTCGGCGCTGGTGGACCATCCGGCGGTGGCCGAGGCTGCGGTTGTGGGCGCGAGGGACGACATCACCGGCCAGGCGATCGTGGGCTATGTGATCCTGGTGGGCACGGCGGTGGCGTCGGACGAGCTGCGGGAGGAGGTCCGCCAGCATGTGGCGGTGAAGCTGGGGCCGACGGCGAGGCCGAAGGCGGTGTTCCTGGTGCCGGACCTGCCCAAGACCCGTTCGGGCAAGATCATGCGCCGCCTGCTGCGTGACGTGGCCGACGGCCGGGATCTGGGCGACACCACCACGCTGGCCGATCCGGGCGTGGTGGCCGAGATCCGGGACCGGGCCGCAGAAGCCGCCGACGAGGAGTGAGTACTCCGGACAACTGGTACGTCCGCGACGGCGGGGCTGACGGCGCGCCGGCCGGCGGGCCGCTGGTGATCCTCGACCTCGACGGCATCATCTCGAACGCCACCCACCGCCAGCACTACCTGCGGGGCGCGTTCAAGGACTTCCGGGGCTTCTTCACCGCCGCCCCCGACGACCCGCCGTACGAGACCGGCCTGGCCCTGGCCGCCTCGGTCTCCGACGACCACACGGTGGCCATCCTGACCGCCCGCCCCCACTACATGGCCGACGACACCCGCCGCTGGCTGGCCGCCAACGACGTCCGCCACGACCTGCTGATCCTGCGCCCGGAGCACGGCCGGGGTTCGAGGGGCCCGTCCGCCGACTTCAAGCGCAACGAGCTGAACCGCCTGCGGGCTGCCGGCTATGAGGTGGCGGCGGCCATCGACGATGACGAGCGGATCATCGAGATGTACCGCTCCGAGGGTGTCTTCGCTCTCTACGTCCATTCCGGCTACTACGAGCGCGACTCGGGGGCGAGGACCCTGTAGTAGCCCCAACCGGCTCTTACCTTCGGGCGGTAGGTTGGGGGCGCAAGCGGAGGTGACGGACGATGTTCAACGCGGCGAAGACTTTCGTGCTGCTGGCCCTGCTCGGCGGCCTGTGCATAGTCATCGGGGGGTTCTTCGGACAGGGGGGCCTGATTCTGGGCCTGATCTTCGCCCTCGTGCTGACGGGAGGGTCCTACTGGTTCAGCGACAAGCTGGCCATCGCCTCGGCCCGGGCCCAGCCGGTAACCCCCGAGGACATGCCGGAGTACTACGAGATCATGTGGGACCTGTGCCGCCGGGCCGAGATGCCCACGCCGAAGCTGTACGTCTCGCCCAACCCGCAGCCCAACGCCTTCGCCACGGGACGCAACCCCAACAACGCCGCGGTGTGCATCACGGCCGGGCTGACCCAGGCGATGGGCTGGGACGAGATCCGGGGTGTGCTGGCCCATGAGCTGGCCCATATCCGCAACCGGGACATCCTGATCGGCTCGGTGGCTGCGGCCATCGGCATGGCGGTGACGTTCGTGGCCCACATGGCCATGTGGGGGGCGATGTTCGCCGGCGGGCGCGGCGACCGTGACAACAACGTGTTCGGCCAGCTGGCCCTGGCCATCCTGGCCCCGATCGCGGCGGCAATGATCCAGGCCGCCATCAGCCGCAGCCGCGAGTTCCAGGCCGACGCGTCGGCGGCGAAGCTGATCAACGACGGCCGTCCCCTGGCCCGAGCGCTGGAGCGTCTGGAGACGTACTCGCAGCGGATCCCGTCGGGCGTGAACCCGAGCCAGGCGTCGAACTACATCATCGACCCGCTGAAGGCCCAGGCCCGCGGCGGCGGTGGTGGCGGTGGAGGCTTCGGCCGCATGTTCTCGACGCACCCGCCCACCGCTGAGCGCATCCGCCGCCTGGAGTCCCGCGACTGGGAGTAGTCCCGCATCCCGCCTGAGGGAGCGGCCGCCGCCCGTCCCGGGATTTGGCAGCTACGAGTCCACCGCCCGCCCGAGGCGCGGGGTCAGGGCTGCTTGAGGATCTCGTGGTCGCCGCAGCGGCGCCAGATGATGTGCCGCTGACCGGGGCGCCTTTCCGCACCCCACGAGAAGGTCGCCCTGCCGTCCGGCGCCCACCACATCTCGAACACGCCCCGCGCGCCCTTCACCCCCTTGACCCGGAGGCCGGGACGCAGGGAACTGCGCCGTCCCGCCTCCATTTCCTTCAGGTCCGCAACGAGGCGTAGGACGGCAACTTTCAGAAGCTTCTGCTGAGTACCGCTGAGGCGATTCCAGTCGTGCCAAAAGCGGTCGTCCGTCTCGTACGTGGGCACGTTCGCCCCCGACCGCCTGCCCTGACCGGCTGTTCACCCGCGATCGGATTCAAGCTCCGCGTCTTCAGCCATTAGTGCGGCGATCATCTCGGCGCCGCTCAGGTAGAGGACGCCTCGGTCTGCGGCGATGTCGGCGTCCGGGTCGGGTAGGTCGTCATCGTCGAGGTCGCGGTACTCCGCCAGAAGGGCGAGGCCTTGGTCCACCTTCTCCCGGAGGTCCGGGAAGAGTCCCTTGAGTGCGCCGATGAACTCGTCGGAGCTGTCGCAGCGGACGTGCAGCCGCTCTATGTAGTAGATGACGTCGTCGAAATGGGCGTCGGGATCCTCGAACCAGGCCTCGTCGGGCTGGTCGTCCGCGCCGCGCCTGTCGGGGCCGGCGATCTGCGCCAGGTTCACCGCAGTCAACTCAGCGGCGATGGGGAAGCAGATCCATGGACCCGGGCCAAGTTCGGCGGTCGCGTCGGCCTCGTCGTGGTGGCCGAAGGCGATTTCCGCTCCGGCGTTGATCCGGGCGACCTTGTCCTCGAGGTCGGGAAAGAGCCCTTCGAGCGCGCCGATGAACTCTTCGGCGCTGTCGCACCGCCTGTGCAGCCGCCGCATGTAGTTGACGACTTCCGTGAAGTGGGCGTCGGGGTCGTCGAACCAGGCCTTGTCGGGCTCGGTGTCCTCCACGGGAGCCACGCTAGCTCCCCAGCCATGGGTGACGGAGGCGGTGGTTACGCCCGAGCCTTCAAGAGTGTCTTGCAATAGTTCAGAGTTCATGGACAGCAATATAAATGTCTGAAATCATCTTGCAACCGCCCGTGGGCACGGCCGCCGCGAGCTGGCGGATCCAGCCGGCGGATGGCGCGCGGCCCCGGAGCCAACCGCTAGTCGCGGAAGTTGACGTATTGGAGGGGGACGTCGAAGTCGGCTTCCTTGAACGCGGCGATCACGGCTTGGAGGTCGTCGCGCTTCTTGGACTGCACCCGCAGCTGGTCGCCCTGGGTGGACGACTGCACGCCCTTGATGCCGAGGCCCTTGATGAACTTGTTGAACTCCCGGGCCCGGTCCGACGAGATGCCGGCCCGCAGGGCGGCCACCTGCCGCACGGTGGCTCCGGCGGCTTCCTGGACCTTGCCGTAGTCGAGGGCCTTGAGCGACACCTTGCGCCGCACGAGCTTCTCCTCGAGCACGATGCGGGCGGCGGCCAGCCGGTCCTCGGTGGAGGAGTTCATGGTGATGAGGCCGTCGCCGAGCACCACCGATGTGCCGGTGTTGCGGAAGTCGTAGCGGGTGCTGACCTCCCGTGCCGCCTGGTCCACGGCGTTGCGGACTTCCTGCATGTCGAGCCGGCTGACTACGTCGAAGGTGGGCATGGGTCTCGATTCTCGGGGGCCGGGGGGATGGGCACGGGGCTCCTGATGGTATCGTGCTGGCCCGTCTGGGTCGGTGCCCGAGCGGCCAAAGGGAACGGGCTGTAAACCCGTCGGCAGAGCCTACGGAGGTTCGAATCCTCCCCGGCCCACACAACCAACTCGCATACCAATACTCTGACCATGGTGCGAGTCGGCATAGAAGTCATCGCGGCAATTGAGCGGCGGCGCCGTATCGATCGCTCCATCGTCGATGGCTACTCGCGCTTGCCGCCGACGGCGGCTGAGGATCACGCTGCGCTCGTCTCGTTGCGTGAGGCGGTCCTTGAAGAGCCGTGGTGACTGACTCGCTCAGGCGAGCATGCGCTGCATTACCACCACGTCTAGCCAGCCGCCGAACTTGCGGCCGACTTCCTGTTCGGTGCCCACGGTGGTGAACCCGACGGCCTCGTGCAGCTGGACCGACGCTCGGTGGCCTCCGGCGATGCGGGCGATCATGGTGTGGAAGCCGCGGGCCTGGGCCAGGCCGACCAGTTCCTGCATGAGCCGCCGGCCGACGCCCCGGCCCCGCACGGTCTCGTCGACGTAGACGCTGGACTCCACCGAGGTGCGGTAGGCGGCTCGGGGCCGATACTCGCTGAGCGACGAGAAGCCGACCACCCGCCCGCCGAGCTCGGCCACCAGCACGCCGAGGGCGCCGGCCCGCTCCTGCAGCCAGGCCTGCTGGTCCTCGAGGGTGCGGGGCACGAGGTCGAAGGTGTGGGTGGTGTGCTCGACCTCGTAGTTGTAGATGCGCCGGATCTCCTCGGCGTCGTCGAGGGTGGCGAGCCGCACGACCACTTCGTCCATGCCCCGAGGTTACGGGCCGGCTCGGCTGGCCGAGCGGGGGGTGCGCCGCGGTAGGTTCCGCGTCATGTACCGACCCGACATCGTCTCCGTGTTCCGCCGGACGGCTCGACGCCACGGCGACCGCCCGTTCCTGATCGACAGCCAGTCGTCGGTGACCTACGCCCAGGCCGAGCAGCTCACCGACACCGCCGCGGCCGAGCTGGTCGACCGGGGCGTGTCGCCGGGCGACACGGTCGGCTTCTGCGCGCCGGACTGTGTGTCGTTGTGGCTCGGCATCATCGCCGCCTGGAAGGCCGGGGCCCTGCCGGGCCTGCTCGACGCCCAGCTCAGCGCCGACGCCCTGCCCTACTTCGTCGACGACGTCGACGCGCCGGTTGTCGCCGCCGCGGTCGAGCGTCACGACGTCCTGGCCGCGGCCGGAGCCCGCTCGGTGATCGATCTCGACGAGCTGGCCCCAGCCACCGCCGCGGCCGCCGCCCCAGCCGACCCTGTCGACCGCCACGGATCGGACGCGCCTCTGTACCTGAGCTACACCTCGGGCACGACCGGCCTGCCCAAGGGTGTGGTGCTGCGCTCGGCCGACGTGACCCGGGCCACGTCGTGCATCGCCGACCGCCTCGGACTCCGCCACGACGACGTGCTGCTGGCCACCACCCCGATCCCCAGCAGCTTCCAGCTGGTCGCCGCCCTGATGCCGGCGGTCCACACCGGCGCCGCGGTGGCCCTGGTGGCCGGCCGCCCGGTGGCCGAGATGTGGCAGGTGGCCCGTCACAACCGCACCTCCGTGCTGGTCGCCTACCCGCTCACCCTGGCCGACATCGTGAACGCCCCCGACGCGGCCGACGATCCGCCGTTCCGGGTGGCCCTGTCGGGCGGCTCGCCGCTGGCCCCCCGCATCAAGCGTGACTACCTGTCGACGCTGGGCATCTCGCTGCTGGAGAGCTACGGCCAGAGCGAGATGGGCGGGTTCATGGCCATGGGCAGCCCCGCCGACGGCGAGCGGGCGCTGGAGGGCTGGGTGGGCCGCCCCCTGCCCGACCGTGCCGCCTACGTGGCCGGCGTCGCCGAGCCCTTCGACGAGCTGCCCGCGGGCGAGGTCGGCGAGGTGCTGGTCGCTCACGGCTTCTTCCCGGAGTACCGCAACAAGCCCGACCGCTTCGCCGACACCACCCAGGGCGGCGTGCTCCACACCGGCGACCTGGCCGTGGCCGATCCCGACGGTTACATAAAGGTGCTGGGCCGCACCAACGAGGCCGCCTCCGCCGCCGCCCGGGGCGGGTTCCTGCGTGAGCTGGAGGACGCCCTCTACGGCCACCCGGCGGTGCTCCACGCCGCGGTGGTGGATCGGGGCGACGGCGAGCTGGCCGGTTTCTACGAGGCCCGCGACGGCCATGCGGTCACCCCAGACGAGCTGATCGCCCACGCCGGCGCCGCCGTGCCGGCCGCCCTGCTGCCGTCCACCATGACCGAGCTGGACGCCATGCCCCGAACCTTCAGCGGCAAAGCCGACCGCCTGGGCCTAGCCCACCGCGCCGCCGCCGGTCACTAGGTTCCAGGGCTAGTGAACGGGCTGAGACACCGTGAACGCGGCTGATCTGCTGATCGACGCCGTCGCGGCCCAGCCCGCCGACGCCGCCGCGACCGCCACGGCGATCCACTGGGTCGACCGTGATCGCGCGCTTACATATAGGGAAGCCGTCGACGCCATGGCTCGGGCCGCGGCGGTGCTGGCCGGCTTCGGCGTGCCCCCCGGCGGTCGGGTCGGCCTGTTCGCCCATCCCGGGCTCGACTATGTGGTGGCCCTGCTGGGTGCCTGGCAGCTGGGAGCGACCGCTGTGCTGGTGGACCTGGCCGACAAGGACCGCTTCCACGAGCTGATGACCGCGGCCGCCCCCCACGCCGTCGTCTACACCAACGACCACTTCGACTACGTCCGCCCCACCCTGGCCGCCCTCGGCAGCGGCGACAGCCCCACCGTCTTCGCGGGCATGGACGGACCCCAATCCGGAACGGTTGGCTGGTTGGACGCTCTGGCCGAGGCCACGCCTCTCCCAGAGCCTGCCGCCGCCACCCCCACCACGACAGCTGCCAATGCGATTGCGCTGACCGCCCCTGCGTCGGCCACTACCCGCACCCACGCTGAGCTGATCGAGGCCGCCGCCTCCGTGGCCGCCCGCCTCGACCTCACGCCGGACGACGCCACCCTGTGCCCCACGCCGCTGGCCCAGCCGTTCCATCTCGAGGCCAGCATCCTCCCGGCCCTGATGCGGGGGGCCACGGCAGGCCTCCTCAAGTCGTGGCAGCCCGACGACGCCTGGGAACAGATGGAGCGCAACGGCACCACCGTGCTCTGCGGCACCGCCGCCCACGCCGCCGACCTGGACAGGGTGTCCGCCGTGAGGGGCCGCAAGCCGTCCGCCCTTCGCGAGGTCCTTGTGGCGGAGGACCTGTAGCGCCCCAACCCCCGACCGCCCCGTCCAACCACGACCCCCGGCCCACCCAATAGATAGCGTCGCGCCGATGCGCCTGGGGATCACTTTGTGGGCCGACCGGGACGTGGCCGGCCTGGCCCGCCTGGCCGCCTGCGCCGAGCGCACCGGTTTCGACGACGTGTGGTGGCCCGACCACTACATGCACCGCGACGTCGGCGCCACCCTCACCGCCTGCGCCCTGGCCACCGACCGGGTGCGCCTCGGCACGGCCGTCACCAGCCCGCTGCTTCGCCATCCGGGCGCCCTGGCGTCGCTGTTCGCCTCGCTGGCCGAGATCGCCCCGGGCCGCATCGTGGCCGGCATCGGTCCGGGCGGCTGGGAGCTGCCCACCCAGCTCGGCATCCACGAGCCCCGGCCCCTCACGATCACCCGTGAGACCGCCCTGCTGCTGGCCGATCTCCTGCAGGGCCGCCCCGCCACCGCCGCCACCGCCACCGCCGCCGACGCCACGACAAGGTTTCCGCTCACCGGGGCCCGGCTCGACTTCACGCCTCCCCAGCCCATACCCCTGTACCTGGCGGCCCGTGGCCCCCGCATGATGTCGCTGGCCGGCGAGCTGGCCGACGGCCTGATCACCCACAGCCTGTCGCTGCCGTTCATCGAGCACGTCGTCGAACGGGTGGAGCTCGGCACCCAGCGAGCGCAGGCCGCCGCCGCGGCGACCGCACCCCGCCAGGCCAGCGACTGCTCTATTGCGGTTTGGCTGGAGATCTTCTTGCACGACGACCTGGCCTATGCCCGCGACGTGCTGCGTCCCCGTTGCCGGTACATGGTGGGCGGCGAGTTCGACCCGAGCATGATCCCGCTGTACGGCCTCGACCCCGCCGAGGTGATGCCGGTACGCCAGGCGGTACGCAACAACGACCCCAAGGCCCACGAGCTCATCACCGACGACATGGTGGACGCCTTCTCGATCTGCGGCTCGGTGCACCGGGCCGCCGACCGGATCGACGCCCTGCGGGCCGCGGGCGTGAGCGAGGTCATCCTGAGCTTCGGTCCGGGCATCAGCGAGGACGAGATCGCATCGGTGGGGGAGGCGATGCTGACCTTCCTCGACCGCTAGCGGCGGCACCCCCAGCCTCGGTCGGCAGCGCTGCCTCGCCGCTGGCGGCTTCGACCGCCTCGGGCGAGTAGCCCGTAGTTCCTCAGGGTTGGAACCCCACGAGATGCTCTTGGGGACGGTCGCTGTGAGCGGAGGCTGCGGACCGCAGGGCGCTCCTGTCCGCCAGGGCGGCCGAGAGGCGGTCGGCTAGTTCCTCGTCGCCGACGCCGCGCAACTGATCCGGCATCTCGGGCCGCGACTTCGGGAAGACTCCCGCTCTGCTCAGCGCCGCCCGGCCGAGGTGTGTCAGCATCGACAGTTCAAACTCCGCCGCGGCGTATGTGTCGCCGGCCGCCGACATCTCCTCGAAGTAGTGCCGGGCCCGGCCCGCCCGGTCGAGCGACTGGGCCACCGACGGCAACGACAGCCGGCCGTTCCACTCGTCCCGCAGCCTCGTCCACCACGAGTCCCGCTCGAACAGCGCCCGTCCGAACCGCACGGTCCAGGACAGGTAGTCGTGGCCCTCCGCCAGTCGCGGCTCGACGTCGGCCTGCTCGTACTGGCGCAAATCGACCGATGTCGGCGGTCGGGCCAGCGCCGGTCGGTGCGAGTCATACACCAGCACGAGGTCGAGGTCGTCGCTGCTGTCAACGTCGCGTACGGCTGAGCCTGTGGCCACGATGGCCAAAATCGTCGCTTCGCGGTGGGCGCGTTCCACCGCCCGGCGCGTCCATTCCAACGCGGCGTCGTCGGGCCACGCGCAGGCGACTGGCCGCTGGTCCCCCGGTGCGGGAGGTGCGTTCTTCGTGTGTGCGGGGGCGTGCTGCGTCATGGCGCCAGGAGCCTTTCCACAGCGTCGAAGAACTGCTCGATGCCAGCAGCCACGTCCTCGGGATCCAAGTCCTCGGCGTCGAAGTCGATGTCTCCGTACATCTCGTGCTTGCGCAGGTCGCTCAAGTCGGCAAGGAGATCCTCGATGTCGGGCAGGCCGCTCTCGGCGTGGAGGCGTCGGGCCTCGTCGGCCTTGGTGAAGTGGCTTCCGGGTCGCGGTCGGCCTAGGTGCAAGGCCGCAGCCACTACACACGCCTCCAGGCAGGCGAAGCCGTACACCGACAGGTCCGCCCAGTCGGTGGGCTCGATGGATGCTTCCTGCACTCTTGCCAGGTGCCGACGGGCCACATCCAAGGACTCACGGGCGGTCTGTGTCGTCATCTGGGACCTCCGTCGGTGTGCGTGCCCCAGCCTAGAACCCGAGTGGTGCGATGCTGGTCGGTCGCCGCCTGTACGCCAAGCTGCGCGCGACAGCCGGGCGGCGATTCCCGGTGGAAGTAGCTTCTCGAACGACTGGGGCTGACCGACACCCCCAAACCCTCAAATAGTTCGCACACCTATTAATAAGGAGAAGACCCCATGGCGATGAAGGTGGCTGTTCTTGGATCCGGCGGCGGCGCTTTGGCGGTGGCGGCCGACATGTCCCGCCACGGCCGGGCCACGACGCTGGCCGACTTCGACGACTTCATGCCCAACCTCGAGCCCGTCGCGGCCAACCAGGCCGTCACAGTCACCAACGACTGGCACGGTCCCGAGACCCACCCGGTCACCGTCGCCCCCGACATCCCCGAAGCCATAAACGACGCGGCCCTCATAGTCACCGTCGTCCCGTGCTTCGCCCACGACCGCTGGGTGGCCGCCATCGCCCCCCACGTCACCGCCGACCAGACGGTGCTGTTCCTGGGCGAGGGCAGCGGCGCCATCGTCGCCCGCCGGGCCATAGCACACCCGACCGTCGTTGCCGAGGCCAACACCCTGCCCTACCTGGCCCGCCCGACCGGCCCCGGCTCGGTCACCGCCTTCCGCAAGCTGGGCGGCGTGCTGATCGCCACCCTGCCGGCCACCCCCCACGACACCGCCCACGCAATCAACCTGATCGACGACGTCTGGCCCTACGCCGAAGCCACCGACACGGTGTGGAACACGGTGCTCGCCAATTACAACGCCATAGACCACGTCGCCGCGATGATCGCGAATGCGGGTACTCTCCAGAACCGCTCCGGCGGGATGTTGTTGTGGGGCGAGGGCGCCACGCCTGCGGTGGTGAATGTGATTGAGACTGTCGACAACGAGTTGCGGACCCTACGCAAGGCGCTCAACTCCAAGGAGCCGCGCCGCTACCAGGACTTCCTGGTGGCCCAGGGCTTCGCTCCCGACCTCGGCCCCGGCGCCTCCCTGTTCGACACGGTGAGGGCGTCGAAGCTGGTGGTGTCGTATGCGCCCACGGGCGACGCCGGCGGGCTCGACACCCGCTATGTCACTGAGGACGTGCCCTATGCGCTGGTGTTGGCGTCGTCTCTGGGCGAGGCGACCGGCGTGCCGACCCCGGTGGTGGACGGGCTGGTGGACATCGCCTCGTCGATGCTGGGCCGGGACTTCCGGGCCGAGGGCCGCACGCTGGCCACTCTGGGTCTCGGCGGGCTGGACACCACCGGCCTGATCGGCTTCGCCCGCACCGGAGTGTTCCCGTGACCGCCCCCGGCCCCGCCGGCTGCCGATGAGCAGCGATATTCCCCGCGACATCCGCGATCTCAGCGATCTCAGCGATCTCCGCGAGATCCGCGACGCTGTCGAGGCCCGCAAACGCCCCCCGACCCCCGACGGCACCAACATTCGCGTCCTGGCCCCGACCGTGAACGCCATCACCAACGTCACTGCCCTGGTCGGCCGCGACCTGGAGCCCCTGCGCTGCCACATATACATACGCGACGGCCTGATCGCGGCGATCGTGCCGGCCACGGCCGACACCACCCCGCTGGCCGCGGCCCCGCCGCCGGCCAAGGACCTGGTCGAGCGGTACAGGCCGGTCACCATCGACGGCGAGGACATGATCGCGATCCCGGGCATGGTCGACGCCCACGATCATCTGCGGGTGCTGGCCCCCGGCCTGCCCATCGCCGAGGGCCTCCCGCTCGACGAGTTCCTGCAGGTCCAGTGGGCCACCCAGGCCCACATGGCTCCCCCGGATTACGAGTTGGCCGTCCTGCTGGGCTGCCTCCAGCGCCTGAAGTGCGGCGTCACCACCGTCGTCGACCACGCCTACACGTTCCACGAGCCCGATCTGGACGAGGCCTGTGTCGGCGCCTACGAGTCGTCGGGGATCCGCTGGGCCTACGCCCGGGGGATCATGACCCGCCCCTACCTGCCGGTGTGCGAGACGTTCGAGCAGGCCGCCGACAGGATCCGGGCCCTGGTGGCCAACACCGCGGTAACCCCCGACCGCCTGTTCGTGGCCCCGGTCAGCATCCGCCAGGCCACCGTCGAGGAGTTCGCCCAGAGCGCGGCCCTGGCCGCCGAGCTGGGCGCCGGCACCTACTCCCACGCCTCGGAGACCGCAGCCGAACGCGAGACCTGGCTGCAGGAGGCCGACGCCACCCCGATCAAGGCCCTCGACCGGGCCGGCTTCCTGACAGAGCGCACGGTGCTGGCCCATTGCGTGATCCTCGACGACGACGAGGTCGAGCTCCTGGCCGCCCGGGGCACCCACGTCGTGCACTGCCCGTCCAACAACATGAAGCTGGCCAAGGGCGTGACCCGGGTGCCCGACCTGCTCGCCGCGGGGGTGAATGTGGCCCTGGGCGTCGACATGATGGCCGACGTCTTCTCGGAGATGCGGGCCGAGCTTCAGA
This sequence comes from Acidimicrobiia bacterium, assembly GCA_022828135.1. GTDB lineage: Bacteria > Actinomycetota > Acidimicrobiia > Acidimicrobiales > Aldehydirespiratoraceae > Aldehydirespirator. The sequence continues at coordinate 30,010 of JAJEJB010000026.1, forward strand.
TGCAGTCGCTTCATTCTGGTGACCCTGCGGTGCTGTCGTCCCGCGACGTGCTGCAGATGGCCACCTGGCGGGGCGCGGCCGCGGCCTTCCCCGACGCGGCCGCCCCCGCCGATTCCTGCATCCCGGCCACGGCCGGCCAGCGGGTGGCGCTGGGCGAGTTGTCGCCGGGCTGCGCGGCCGACATCGTGCTGGTCCCGGCCCGCTCGCTGCTCCAGGCGCCGCTGCTCGATCCGCTGCATGCGGTGGTGCATCAGACCCAGGGTCCGATGGTGCGCCATGTGCTGGTGGACGGCCTGCTGGTGGTGGCCGACGGCGTCTCCACGCTGGTGGACGAGCAGGAGCTGATGATCGAGGCCGAGCGGGCCTGCAACTACTGGCTCGACCAGCTCGACCTGCCTGCCGGGCCCGAGGGCGTGTGGTTCCCGCCCCCGTCGCCGGACTTCCCTGACCCTCCGCTCGAGTTCCCGGACCTTCCGCCACCCCGGTGAACGAAGAAACCTCGCCCGAGTCGCAGGTCGCCTACAAGCTGGCGTCGGGCCTCGCTGCGCTGCACTGGAACAGGCTGTTCCCCTAGTCGCTACCCCGCAGCCGCCCGACGCTGCCGGGCTGCGTTCGCTGTCTCCTTGGCCCAATGCCTCAGTGCCCGACGCTCAGTTGGGCGCTGGGGGTTCACGGGCGATATTGGCTCCAGTCGAGGCGCCGACTCCTCGGCGGTGTCCTCCGTCGCGGCGCCCTCAGCGGGGGCAGTATTCGTATCCGATCCCATCGGGGTCTGCCTTTCGTGCACGGCGAACTGCACTGGCCCTGTGGGCCGGAGCCTAACTCACATGGTTGTGCCGTCATGCTGCGGCCCCCGTACGCGTCGGCGGGCATGCCGTCGCGCAGGCGGACGATGATCGCTGGTGTGCGATTATCGTGTTTATGCGATTATGCTCGCCGGGTGGAGGTCGAGGTTCACGATGAGGTTGTGGAGTGGCTTTCGGGGCTCAGCAGCGCTGAGTGGGATCGTGTGGCTGTAGTCATCGATCGACTGGCGCAGCTGGAGCAGCGAGCGCGGATGCCGCTGTCGCGGAGCCTGGGGGACGGGCTGTTCGAGCTTCGGATCTCGCTGGGCCCGACTGCTCGGCGGATCACCTACCGGTTCACGCCTGACGGCCGCATCGTGTTGTTGACGACATTCCGCAAGCAGCGAGACAACGAGCGGGCCGAGGTAGCCAGAGCCCGTCAGGCTGCCCAAGACTGCGCGAAGAACGATCCCTGAAGGGAGGACACGATGGCGAACCGATCGCGGTGGGAAGACATCAAGAAGGAGCGGGGCGAGCCCTCCGCGGAGGTACGGGCCGGCGTCGAGCATGACCTCGCTCTCGGTCAGCTCATCTATGACCTGCGCATCGAGGTGGGTCTGAGCCAGCGCGAGCTGGCAGAGCGGATGGGCACGACCCAGTCGGTGATCTCGCGGCTCGAGGAGGGTGGCGGCGCCCGCAACCGCATCGACACGCTCGCTAGGGTGGCGACCGCATTGGGCCGCCATCTGGTGCTCTCGTTTCCGGCCGACATGCCCGAACGCCTAGAGGACGCGATCCAGGTCGCCTAGACGGACCTCTAGCGCCCTCCGTCTCCCCGGCCTACACCCCGGTCACTTTCGAACGTCTGGTCCACCACTTCGACGGGCTCGCGCGCGACGCTGGAAGACAGCGGAGCGTGATTGGAGAGGGATTGTTTGTCGACCCGGGTGGGCGCTGTCTCACAGGCTGGGGAGCATCGGGCTGGTTGGGCACGAAATTGCCAGACAGGACCGGACAAGGTTTACTGGTAGACCCTTGGTGAGCCGATTCGTGGGCTCAGATCGGACCGGTCACCACCATCAGGACACACCACAGGGAGGAGACGGACACGTGCAGGCTGTAGAGGCCATCGACCGCCCCGACGGCGACCACGTTCACGCCGAGTCTTGCCACTATGTCTATGTCCCTACCGTGGTTGACGGCATGGTCTCGGCGTTTGACCTGTTCAACGTCCAGCGCCCCATGTACTGCCTCCGCTACCTGCGCCCTTTGCCCAAGACCCGCCCGGACGCGATCACCGAGGCGTGGAACATCGTCGGCGCTGCTATGTATGAGGCAATGGGCCGCCTGGTGACGGAGCCGGCCGATGAGCAGCGATGAGGGCGATGCCGTAGTCCAGAGCAGCGTGGAGATGGCGGCGGCCTACAGCGGGCCGCTGCCGCCGCCCGAGTGGCTGCGACAATACGAAGAGGTCCTCCCCGGGATCGCCGACCGCATGATGACGCTCGTCGAGAGCGAGGTGTCGAACCAGCACGATGCGGCGGCACACCATCGCCGGATGCAGGAGGAGGCCGTCTCCGCGGGCATCACGATGGCCAAGAGGGGCCAGGTGGTGGCCGCGCTGCTGGGACTTTCGTTTCTGGTAGCGGCCGTCGTGCTGGCTCTCACAGGCAACGCCCTACTCGGCGGCGTGATTGGCCTAGCCGACCTCGTGGGGATTGTGGTGTCGTTCACGCTGGGGCTTTCGCGCCGGGACGCCGAACAGACCCATCCCGAGAACCAGAAGGACCCCTAGCGCGATGGGGGGCGTGCTCGGTGACCTATGGCGAGATGCCTGCCGAGTGAACCGGCCCCCAGTGGCGGCATCCGAGGGAGGCCTGACGGGCCCGAGGGCGTGTGGTTCCCGCCCCCGCCGCCGGAGTTCCCGGAGCCTCCGCCTGAGGGCTCGCCGCCCGGGCGGTGGGGGGTTGTCAAGGGCTGGCAGGAAATGCCCAGGGAAATACCCGTATGCCATGCGTCCACGCGTTACTTTGTGCCCCGTGACGGGTAGTTGCTCCGCGCGATGCCGACTAGTACGATGTCGGGACGTGTTCGACGACGAGGCGCCGTGTGTCGGCGCCCAGGGCAGTGGTGTGAACTGCGTGCCGAGGCTGGGATGAGATCGAGGATGATTGACCGCGTTGAACAGCCCACCGTGCTACACTTTCAGCCCGTCACGGGCCCGACCGTCGTGGTAGGGTTCTCTAAACGTCCCGGACGAGAGATCGAAGGGGGTGCAGCCCTTGAACAGCGCGTGTAGCGTGGTACGAGTTGCATCCCGGTCGGTCTGCATGTGCGAGGCGTACATGTCCGTCCGGGCCGAACTTGCCACAGATGGAACACAGGTATAGAAAGGAGGGGCACATGCCCCATTTGAAGGGGCCTGTGCCCCAAGCACAAGCAAAGGAGGGGCCGATGCCCCAGCTAGTGAAGAAGCGGCGCTCGGGTTGGGCAGTGCTCGCCGCAGGCGCCTTGGTCGCATCGCTCCTCGCGGTCGCCGCGAGCCCCGTCGGCGCCGACATCGACAAGGCCGACCACACGGCGGCGACGTCGGCGTGTGTGGGCGACGCTCTGGGCGACCAGATGTTCACCGACGTGTCCGAGGGCCATGCTTTCGCCGACGCGATCAACTGCATCGCCTACTACGGGGTCACCAACGGCACCGGCGACGGCTCCACGTACTCCCCGAACCAGGATGTGACCCGGGCCCAGATGGCGGTGTTCATCGCGCGGGCCGCTGGGGTTGCCGGGGTGGATCTGGATGATCCGATGGGCGACGAGTTCGACGACATCGACGGTGTGTGGGCCGAGGCCCGCGACGCGATCAACCAGCTGGCCGACGCGGGGATGATCTCATCTGGCGGCGACTACCGTCCCGACGACGTGCTGACCCGCGCTGAGATGGCGTCGTTCTTGGTGGGGCTGTTGGTGGAGGCCTCTCCGAACGTGAAGATGTCCTCCAGCGGCGAGATCCGGCTGGGTGCCGGTTCGGGCGCGGTGGCCGACGACTGGTTCGCTGATGCTCGGGCTGCTTTGCCTCGCGCCAACGATGCTGAGGTGTCCGCGATCTATGAGCTGGGCATCACCAAGGGCGCCAGCGCGGCTGCGGGTGCCGAGGAGGGCAAGGCTCCGCTGGACTTCGACTATGAGCCTCACGGCACCGTGGACCGGGGCCAGATGGCTGCGTTCATCACCCGGGCGCTGGCGCACACCTCGGCACGCCCCGAGGGCGTCTCCGCGCAGTACGCCGGCGATGATCTCCTCGTCTCGGTTCGCGACGCCGACTTCGCTCCGGTGGCCGACGCGGTGGTGGACGTGTTCAGCATCGCCACCAGCGACGCCGATCTGGCGTTCAGGGCCAACGGGACCTGCGCCGAAGTCGACAACGTGGCAGGCACCCACGAGTGCGAGATCGACAACGGCGACGACGAGACCGACAACGACGGCAACATCAGCGCGGGCAGCTTGACCGTGGGCGAGGGCCTCACCGTGTGGGCTTGGACCGGCGGCACCGGCGACACCGTCGACGGCGACACCGATCTGTTCCGCCTCGACATTCCCAAGGGGGCCGCCTCCGCCGAGATGGCGACCCGTGTGCACGTCAGCACCGACTTCAGCGCCACCCTTGTGCATGTGGGCTCGTCGGTCGTGTACACCGTGCAGCTCCAGTCCGGCGCGGGCAAGGCCACCACGGTCGGCACCGACGGCGAGAAGCCGGCCACCTTCGAGGTCCTGCTCTCGACCTACGCCATGGCCGACGGCACTCCGGGCGACGAAACGGAGAATCCCACTCGCGGTGCCACCGCCCTGTCGGTGAGTCGGGAGCGGATCACCACCGACGCGGAGGGCAAGGCGACCTTCTCGGTGTCGGCGCCCGCCGACCCGGATGCGAGTGCCAAGCAGCACAAGTTCCAGGTCGACGTCTCGATCCGGCCGGTGGATAACGCGCCCGGCGACGACGCGTTCTACATCGCCGACGGGACCACGGCCGCAACCGCAGCGGCAGGTTTCGTGCCTGTGCGCAGCGGCGCCAACAACGATGCCAGCTCTCCTACTGCTGCCCTGGTCTTCAGCACCGACGAGAGCAACAGGGGCACGGCGGGTGTCCTCACGGTCAAGACGGCCGCTGAGTTCGTGCTGGCGGATGCCCGCGGTGCGAGCAACTCGGTGACAGTGAAGATCGTCGACCAGTACGGCGACCCGATCAGCGGTACGAGCGTCACGCTCGCCAGCACCGGCGACACCGGCGTCCCTGCCCCCGTCACCACTATCGGACGGGCCACGAGGACCACAGGCCGCGACGGCACGCGGACCTTCCGTTACGAGAGGATGGGTGCCGTGGCCGGCACCCAGACTCTCTCGGTGACGTGGGATGCCGACGGCGACGGCACCGACGAGACCCCGATAACCGAGACCGTGCAGTGGGCCATCATTGGGGGCAGCACCGCTGGAACCGCGGTGGCGATCCGGGAGTTCGACACGGAGACCAACACGATCTTCGCAGGCGGCGACGGTGCTGTGGCCATGTACACCTACGACGCCAACGACCGGTTCGATGTCGGGGCCGCCGGCAGCGTCGCGAGCTCTAGCTACGCCGCCTTCGAGAGGCAGCTGTACAAGAGCCCGAGCACTGCCGGGAACCTCAACGTGACCATCACCGGCGGCCGCAGCTCGGCGGTCAACACCTTCTCGCTGATCACCGGAGTCAGCTGATCCGACCATCCGGCCCAGGCGGCCGGCCATCAAATCGAACGGGAGGCCCCGGCCCAGCGCCGGGGCCTCCCCGCGTCCAAGCCCGGATGCACCCTCAGCGCTCTGCCATGATCACGACTTGCGCCTCATCTGAAGGTGCCCTCAAGGCGAGGGCCGGGTGGGCCTGGCAGGAATTTTGTGTATCGGGCGTGATCTGAGGGTCCGCAGCTGGGTGCTGTGGACCGGAAAGGATCATGTCTGTGACTGATCAGAATATGCCGGCTGTGCCGGCGAACGGGGCCGCTGATGAGGCGGCGATGAATGACTGG
>JAJEJB010000036.1 GCA_022828135.1 Acidimicrobiia bacterium
GAACAGCTCGTCGATCTCGGCGCGGACAGCTTCTGTGGGCGATACTCGTGTTGGCACGGGCGTAGGTCTCCTTCTTGAGTCGACATCTCTCTGAAGGAACCTACGCCCCTGCTGCTATCACACCGGCGATGAGACGCCACCGTCGTGTTCGATCCGTGCGGTGTCTTGAATGTGACGACGAGCACGCCGTCGATCCAAGCAAAGCTGTCGATTGGGTCGACGAAGGTCAGCAGTAGCCGCATCACGATCCACTCGAGGTGGAACGCGGCTGCGCACAGACCAACGGGTATGCCTTCTTCGAGCGCGGCCTGGCGGAAGGTCTCGATCACAGCCGCGAATCGGGCGGTAACTGCGTTCTGCAGCATGTCGTTCGGCGAGACGACTACATGAACCGGCTGAGACGGCGAGCCCTCTCGATCCGAGGCTTCAGATCGTCTGCAGGACGCACGCTCGGCTGGTTCTTCCTTTGAGGCGGATTCGGTCTCGAGTGCACGTTGGGTCTGCGCTGCCGGTCGGCTGTGCTCGGTCGGCTGCGCCGCCGGTGTGCTCGCGGCAGTCGCTTCGTGGCCGATAGGCGTGGTGCGCACCTGGGCGAGCAACTCAGGCGGTGCCTGAAGGTCGACAGTGGCTTCTTCGGGTTCTGCCTCGGACCACACGACGAACCGGTATTCGCGTTGGTGGGCGTACCTGGTGTGCTTGAAGAACACCGCCCGCAGCATCCGTTCGAAGTCGTTATCTGCGCCAGACACGTAGGCGTGGGGATCGTCGACATATGCGACCGCACCGTGGAAGACGCTCATGCTCGAATGCTCGGTCTTCTGCTTGCTGAGAGGATGCGTGTAGGTAGCTGGTGATCCTCGTGGCCCGATCTGCTGTGCGGCCATCATGGCCAGATGGCGAGCGAAGGTCCTCGGACTGTTGATCGTGGTCACACAGTCGTAGTCGTCATCGAGGGACTGGAGCCACGCATCCCATTGTTGGTCGTTTTCTGGTTCGACTGCTGCACACCAAATCCAGCCGTTCTTGCCATAGGTGTGCGTGGTCTTGGTGCTATTCCTGTTCGTCGTCTTGGTGCTCTTGACGGTGCTACGTCGTTTCGAACCGATGGCCGCAGCGCCGCGGTTCATCTCGTCGTCGACTTCCGCAGCACGGCTCAGATCGGTCGGGTCGTCCACGCGAACGGTCTCGCTTGACTCCTCATGCCTTGTCACACCCTCATCGAGATCGCTGATCAGCGTCTCTCCCTCGTTGCGGAATACCTCGGGCTTGCTGAGGCGAATCGTGCGGCGGCGCTCGATCGCGTTCCGCTGAGCGGAGCCCTTGACCACCACAGGCATCTCGTTCGGCCATTTGACGTCGGCTGCCTGCCCGAGATGTACGGCGTAAGTCTTGACGAGCGTGCCGTCATCATCAACCAGCATGCCCTCGCCAAAAACCTGGTCTTGCGGCCCCAGATCATCGCTGGCGGTGTCCTCGGTCTCCTCAGAAGGCTTCATGATCTTCAATCTTCGCGTCCGGGTGTGACAACATCGCCGTGATCTCGATCAACTCCAACCGGCGGGCTGCATCGGCAGGCTAACGAAAGCGTTCAGCGCTGGGTCTGCCGGACAGAATGTCACGGCACATGGCCTGACCTGCTCGGCTCAGCACTCGGCCCAGATGATCCCGCCTCGAGCAGTCATGCCTGCCAGCGAGGCGGCGTTCACCCCAGCGCTATGTGGCCGCCACTGGGCTGTTCTGCTGGCCACCGGGCAGATCGCACTGGGCCTTTGACGCAGGCCCAGGCCGCGGCCTGCAGGTGCAGTTGGACCTCAAGGTAGTCGTCCCAGAGTTAGCCGAGACAGTTGCCGACAGACACGGCGAGGAGCACAACGAGTAGCCCGAGAACAACCACAGAACTCCAGACCGAGGTCCACTCCACGAACCGCTTGAGCGCCCTGCAACGCTCGACAGCCGTCGAGCCTCTTCGCGAATAGCGACCTCTCCTGGCCACGGCGACATTGCCCCATCCTCCTCTCAGCGCGGCATCGGAGTGCTCGCATCCATCCTGGGCGAGACAGCAGTCAGGAGGCCGGACCCCCTTCTCGTCATAGTCCCTAAGAATGCCCAGGAGCCTGTTGCACTCGCCCCAGGCCGCCCACTGCGGGTCAGTATCGCCGAACGCGAGCTTGCTCATGGCGAGGTTCATCCGATGCTCGTGACTCCTACGCCCATTCGGATCAACAAGGCACTGCCTCACCGCTTCTCGCATGTCGGTGAGCGGTGCTGCCACGAACCGAACGGTAGACTTGACTGTCGGCGCTGTCCAACAAGAGGCGCCGGGGCAGCCAGCGGGGTGGCGTCCCACGCACGGGCTCTGTCACTGGCGCGCGGTCCCCCCAGGCGGACCGGCTCAATGGCGAAGAAGCAGTCGGACGGGCTCTGGGCGGTACCCAGATGTCGGCGCGCCTAGAAGCTGTTTTGACTGGGAATCTGGTTCCCGGGGTCCGGTCAGCACACAGGAAGCGATCTACTTATGTCACTCATACAACCCGCATACCAACGGCTGCGTCTGGTGTTCTCCGTTCGCAGCGGCGTGAGCGTCGCAGCCGCATGCCTGACTCTCTGGTTCTCTCACCCGTGATCATGATGCCTGCAATGCGAGCGGCCGTTCAGCAGAAGAGGCTCGGGTGAGCATCTATCGCCGTCTCGAGATTAGAGGCAGGATCGGCTGGGTCGGCTTGTCGGAGTCGATCTATGACAGCGTCTTGAACCTCAATGCTCCGCAAGTCAACCGAGATGAATCCTCCATTGACGCGACGGGCTTCCTTGATTGGCTTGAGAGCCTTCATCAGGATCTGGGTTGCAGCTTGGTTGAATTGCGCCTTGACGCGCGGACCCCAGTAGTCGTACACGCCGAACGTCGCTCGGCTCAGCAGGTCTGCGCAGCTGATTTGGAGATCTTCTGGGGGGCTGGCCTGTCCGACATCTGCGAGCGCGTGGACCAGCACGCGAGCCGTGAATTCGCTCAAGCCGTCAGATTGGAGTTCTGGGTCTTGGCTAGTTTCGTTCCCGGGAAGCCATGGCACGAAGTAGAGGGGTCGGAGGTCGTTCTCGCCGTCACGATGAAGAACGGTCGCGGGCGACGCAAGAGCCTGGCGAGCAGGAGCAGGAAGGTCAGCCGGGCTGGGGCTAGAGAGCATCACCCCATCTTCATCCGCTGAGAAGCCGACCACAGCCGTAGGAGCGGCTGGCACATTCGCTGCGCCGAGTTCCGAGACCAGTTGCTTGAGCGTGGATGCGAGCTGGGCGGCGTCTGGCTCAACAGTGGCAAATACGACATGGCCGCGGCGCTCAGAGGACTCTGCGAGCGAAGCCGAGAGGTCGAACGCCGACGCCATCAGCTTCAGAGCCTGCTTCCTGTTCGACGACGCCGCAGAGAATCCGTGCGATTTCAGCTCAACGACGGGTTGCACCGGGTCTTGATCGTGCTTGAGCCAGAGGTCCGGATGGCACGGTGAGGGATGCTTCGAATCCGTGAGCTGTGCGAGCGCCGTCGCGACTGCACGATCCTTGGGGGGTAGCACCCGCCGCTCGATCGAGGCCAGGTAGTAGCCGGCTCGTTGAAGTACCGGCTCGACTGGACCATCTTCCGGCAAGCCCTTCAGCGCCCACAGGAACGTGTTGAGCTGAAAGACCTGATCAGAGAGCAGCGTTGCTTCGCTGGTCATGATTCCGCCGTCATGGAATCCTCCACGGCTGACTCGTAGCGCTCGTTCCCGAGCCAAACCTCCACATTGGGATCGACCAACCGCTGCACGTTGGTTACCAGCCGATGAATCGTGTTGCCGCATGTGCCGCGTGGCAGAACCCCCAGCAGTTGCTTGCTCGTGACCTCCAACAGCAACGGCTGCCACAAGTGACGGTCGATAGCTGCCATATGGACCTTGGTCGGCCCGCGCCTCGTCACGTAGCCACCGATCCTGAAACGACTCGTCCACCGCTGAAGCCCGAGCGAGACGAACCTGTCGAACGTCGGCTCGCTCAGCGCCTCGCTGAAGCGGATCGTCAGAGGGGCCCCCTCGACGTTGAAGCCGTCATCACCGACGGTGGTTGTGTCAACCCAGAGTTGGTCTTCTGCATGTTCGGTGATCCGTCGATACAGCTTCAAGACCGACGTGACGGCGGCCCTGTGCTCTGCGAACGAATCGCTGCGGTTGGTTGCCTGCCCGTCATAGAAGAGCATATGACCGCCTCGGCCCTCGCTCGGCATCTGGAGCTTCACCAGCGAGTGCAGGGGATCGTAGAGGTCCAACAATTGATCAAGCGTCTGCTCGAGGACCGCCAGACGCTCAGTGAGGGTCACCTTCGACTTTCTGCGCTCGACGAAGCTGGCGCTGATGTCATCGTCGTCCTCGTCTTCGGCGCCGTCGAGTTCTGCCGCATCCAGGTCAAGCGCCTCAAGGTCGGAGGACGCCTCATACCAAGCCTCGTGTTCAAAACCCAGACGCACGTACCGGTTCCCGGGCGTGTTGGCTTGAACCTGTCGCCACAGCTGGAACAAGATCTGCGAAGACAGCCAGAGGCGATCAAGCCACGGGTTGTGATCCACTACCTGCCTGACCCACTTCCTGCTGTCTTGGGAATTGAGCGTTGTGTACAGGACTGGGTGCCGCTCGTCTAAGGCTTCCAGCAGCCCGACCACATTGCCGTCGTGGTCTGCGTCCTCGACGCGATAGAGCGTGTCGTCCAAGCGGTGAAGTTCGACACGCTTGGCAAAGACATCCGCCAACTCGGGAGTTGTGTGGCTATGGCGGGCCGTTTCAAGCATGTAGGTCTTGACGAGCTTGCGCGTCGACTTGGCCTCCTTGACCTCGGCAGCCGTCGCCGGGACTATCCCCTCCAGGTAGTCAACGAAATGCTCCCGAGACTCAAGCCGAGGCAAATATCCGAGGTCGGTCGCCACAGCCGTCATCGTAGGCATCCGATGTGACGATCGTGCAGCCGCTCGTCAGCGCCAGCCGCCCATTAAGCCGTCCGACGAGCCCTGTCGGTGAGGAAGATCACGCCAGCGATGTCGCCGCGGCGGGTCGCGGCGGCCATGCTGGTGACATCGGCGGCGAACTCGGCTGCGCCGCTGGGCGGGCACGGCCTGTCGAGGTCACGGGTCACACGGCTGGTAGCCCACTAACGCGTCCGGGGGACGGCCGGGCAGAGCTGACCCGGTTTCGTTGACACCCTGATCCTGGGATCCTTGAGGGGGTCCAGAGGGGAGTCAACCATGGGAGGACGCACCCGTCCGCCGTATCCGCCGGAGTACAAGGCCGAGCTCCTCGCTGAGCTTCCCACTGAGCTGACAGTCAGGTGACCGTCAGCTCTGTCGCGCCCGACGACAACACCAACGGCGCACCCCTCCCCGGCGAGCGGCGCCCCACAACCTGCCGACCGGGTCCACCAAGCCCCCGAGACCCCACCAGACAGCCCCATCAGCCTCAATCCCGAAACTCTGGGAGCCGAATACCCAAACCCCGGGAGCCAGTGGTGGTGGGGCGTTTGCGACCTGTTTTGACCTCCCGCGTTGCATCCCCTCCGAGGAGGCCTCCTCCGCGGGGAGGGGTAGGCCTTCACCACGGGTTGGCGCATAGGCCGAGGCCAGCCGGGGTGCGGAAGGTTCCATAGAGTCGGGTACGGGGCGGTCATTTGCTGCTGAGGGGTTGAGCGCACGTTAGCCACCGCCCTCCGCCCCGACCGGGGGGAAGCAAGCCACGTACCAGATTCTCCACCTCGTGCGCCTACGAATGGCCTCGCCTGTCACACCCCCGACGTACTGTCAAGGATGTGAGAGTGCCAGCAGATGAACCCCCTCGTTCAGTTGAGAGCAGCGCCCCGCCGCAAGGTTGAGCCCAAGCCCGTACCCGAGGAGGTGCTGAAGGAGGCCAGGCGACGGGCGTTCACTCGTTCCAAGTTCTGCCGTGAGGGCTGCACCAGCCCCGAGCACGCGTGCTCCAAGTGCCAGAACTACCAGCGCTGGAAGCAGGACCGGTCGGCATTGGGTCGGAGGAGGTAGGCACGATGACAGACCAGCAACCCCCGATACCTGCCGACAACAGCACGCTGCTATCTCGTTTGGAGCAACTGCGTCAACAGGTCGCCGATACGGAACTCCCCGACGACGTAAGGGCGCATCTCGTACAGACGGTTGATGCGGCGATAGCTGCCATGAAGGGCATCAGCGATGAGGCTATGCAGCTAGCCACGGCCGGGAGGGCGATAGATGCCTACGACGACTTCAAGGACATCGTGGAGCAGCTATTGAGCGCCTACAAACGCATCCAGCGCTGGCCGGTCGCCTGGTTGGACCGCAGGTGGCGCTAAGGCCGACGCCTCGCGAGAACTAGCTACTCCCCTGCCGGGTCACCGTCCGCGGTGACCGTCCGCGGTGACCGGCTTGCACTCGTCCACCCATCGGGCCAGCACACTCAGAGCGGCCAACTGCTCTAGTGCCTCCTGCTCGGTGATGTCGGGTGACGGGTGAGCCTGAGGGTTGCGGATGCCTTGCGCGCATCCCTTCCCGAGATTCATGGCCCCCTGGTGAGCGGACTTCCAGCTCTTCTCCTGCGTCGTCTTGTCCAAGTGCGGGAACCGCAGACGGGACGCGTCGGCCTTAGGGTCGTCCAACGAGAAGGCTTGGTTGTAGAGGCCTGTCCCAGTGAGGTCAAAGCGGCCAACTTTCTGCTGGGTCTGTAGTTCCACCGCTAACCATGCCTGATGCACCGCTGGTTCGTAGTGCCCACCGTCCCACAGGCTCGCCGCCGCGTTCCAGACCCAAGGGTGCAGTTGGTTGGCTGCCAGCGTCGGGCCAACAGGGCCGAATATCTGTCGGTAGTCCCCAGGGCGTTCCAGAATGCCGATAAGACGAAGCGTCTCCGTGCGAACAGCCCTAGTATCCCAGTAGCCGTAGCGGTTCTCTCTCGACAAGCGCTCGGCGTTGTCGGGGTCAATCGCCTGCGCTATGGCCTCCACCAGGTGCCGCATCCCGTTCAATCGCTCCCATACGGTTTGACCCCCTTCCAAGACTTCCTCGTTGTCGGCGTCTAGCAGGTCCCGAAACTCTCGCACCTTCTCTAGCGCGGTCTTGGGGTCAGCTAAGCCCACGGTTGGTCGCCTCGGTCGGTGGTCGCACGGCGTGAGCAGGTCACTGGGCCCAACCTATCGACAGACCGTGACAGCAGCGGGACACTTTAGAGATCGTCGTGGGCCGTAGGGGATTTGAACCTCTGACCTCCTGCGTGTCGAGCAGGCGCTCTAACCAGGCTGAGCTAACGGCCCCGAGCCACGCAGGGTAGCAGGCGTCACTCGCCTCGGAACTCGGGCGTTCGGCGCTCGGCCATGGCCCAGGATCCCTCTGCGAAGTCCGCCGTGTGCTGGAGGCGGTCCTGCTCCCGGTGCTCGTGGAACGTGGCCGCCTCCACCTGATCGGCCAGGTCGCCTCGCAGTGTGGCCCGGATCGACCTCACCGCCAGCGGCGCCGACATGGCGATCTCGCGGGCCATGGCGTGCGCCTCCGACCGGACCTCGTCGCGGTCCACGAGGCGGTCGGCCAGACCGAGCCTCGCCGCCTCCTCCCCCGGCACTCGCCGGCCCGTGTAGAGCAGGTCGGCGGCCACTTGCGGGCCTACCAGCCGGGGCAGGGTCACGCTCAGGCCGAAGCCCTGATGGAAGCCGAGCCGGGCGAAGTTGGCGCTGAAGCGGGCCTCGGGCGCGGCCACCCGGAAGTCGGCAGTCAGCGCCAGGCCCAGGCCGCCGCCCACCGCCGCGCCGTGCACCGCCGCCACCACCGGAGTGTGGGTGCGGAAGATGCGGACCGCGGCCGCGTACAGGTCCTCAGTGGTGTAGCGGGCGCCCTCGGGCGAGAAGTCGGCGCCCGCGCAGAAGTGCTTGCCCTGCGCGCACAGCACCGCGGCCCGGCAGCGGGGGTCGTCGTCCAGCGACTCCAGCCCGTCGGCGATCCCGTCGATCATCTCCAGCGAGAAGAAGTTGTTGGGCGGGCGACGCAACTCGATCGTGGCCACGTAGTCGTCGCCAATCTCGATCGCCACCGGGTCAGTCATCGGGCAGACGCTACCAACGGCCTCGGGAACCTGGGGCGTGGTTGTAACGTCCAAGTGCGTGATGAAGTTCCTCGGATTCGTGGTCGTGCTGTGCTCTGTCGCCGCGGCATGCGGTTCCTCGGACACGACGGCGCCAGCCCCAGAACCGGTCGCTGACCCCACAACCACCCAAGAACCAGCCCCAGAACCGGCCGACACCACCACGACAGCCCCAGAACCGGCTGTTGATCCCACGGACACCCAAGAACCAGCGCCACAACCGGCCGACACCACGACCAGCACGACCACCACTACGACGACAACGACACCGCCGGATCCGGTGGCTGATCGGCTGCCGGCCGACCCCGACGCCCCGGCGGCCGACTGGGTGGCCGGCGTCAACGCAGCCGGGTGGGACTTCCACCGGCAGCTTGAGGGCAACGCCGTCTCCAGCCCGATCAGCATCGGCACCGCCTTCAGCCTGAGCCGGGCCGGGGCCTCGGCCGACTCCGCCGCTGCCCTCGACCAGATCTTCGGGTTCCCCGAGGCCAGCCTGCACAGCGCGGCCAACGCGGTCGATCTCTCGCTGGCCGGGGCCTCGGTGGAGCCCACCACCCTGGAGGTGGCCAACCGGCTCTTCCCCGACACCGGATTCTCGCCGCGGCAAGAGTTCCTCAACATCGCCGCCACCCAGTACGGGGCCGCCATCGAACCGATCGACACCAGCGACGGCGCCGCCGCGGCCGAGGCCGTCAACCGGTGGGTCTCCGAGCGCACCCGCGGGCTGATCCCCACCATCGTCGACGCCGGCGCCGTCCAGGACCAGCAGCTCGTCCTCGTCAACACCGTGTACCTCAAGGCCGACTGGCTCGTGCAGTTCCTGCCCGACTACACGGAGGACGGCGAGTTCACCACCGGCGACAACCGGACGGTGACGGTGCCGTTCATGAACGACCGGATCCCGTTCGAGCGCCGCTACGTCAGGCTCGAGGGCGCCGACGCGGTCGAGCTCCCCTACGAGGGCCGCGAACTCGCCATGTGGCTCGTCGTCCCCCACGACCCGGCTGGGCTGGAGGCCGTCGAACAATCGCTCGACGCGGCTGCCCTCACCGGGCTGCCGAGCGCCGCCCGGACGGGGCCCGTCGAACTGGCCATGCCCAAGTGGGAGCAGACCCTGCCGCCCGCCGACCTGTTCGAATGGCTCTGCCCGCGGGGGTTCTGCCCCGGCGCCCGCTTCGAGGGCATCGCCCCCGGCATCTTCATCAGCGCCGCGCTCCACGGCGCCAAGGTGATCGTCGACGAGAAGGGCACCGAAGCGGCCGCATCCACCGCCCTGATGTTCCCGACGTCCATGCCGCCCGAGCCCGACCTGAGGATCGTGGCCGATCGGCCCTTCCTGTGGGCCATCGTCCACCAGGACACCGGTGCGCTGCTGTTCGTGGGCCGCCTCGTCAAACCGGCCGGGTAGCACTCGCAGCGCAACTTCTCACCTCCGAGAAGCGCCGAACGGACCGACAGCTCGGTTGGTATGTTGCCGGCCCGCCAATAATCGACTATCGTCGATGGTCGATGAACACCGCGACGCAGAACCCCACACGACCGGCACTCTCCCAGGATGACGCCGACGAGTACGCGAGCTGGTTCCGATGCCTGGCCGACGGGACGCGGCTGCTCGTGCTCAACACCGTGGCCACCGCGGGGCGGACCATGACGGTCGGCGAGATCGTCGACCGTGTCGGTGTAGGCCAGTCGACGGTGTCGCACCATCTTCGCACGCTGGCCGAAGAGCGGTTCGTCCACATGCAGGCCGACGGGACGCGGACGCTCGTCACCGTGAATCCGAACTGCCTGCAGGAGTTCCCGGAGGCGGCCGCCCGGATAATGGGCTTCCATTCGCCGTGACCTCCCTGTCGGGGGCGGCGCTGCTGATCGCGGAGATGGTCGGGCTGCTTCTGGCGGTCACGTTCGGTGTCACGCTGCTGCAGCGCCGGCTCGGCGACGCCACCATCCGGCGGTGGATGGGCGGGCCTCCACGGCGAGCCGCGCTCAAGGGCATCGCCGTGGGCTTCGTCACGCCGTTCTGCACCTACTCGGCCATACCGGTCCTCGTCGGCATGCGCCAAGCCGGTGTGCGGCCCGCGGGATACGCCGCCTTCATCTTCGCCGCGCCGGTGGTCGACCCGGTGCTCATCGGCGCACTGGCCATCATCATCGGCCCGGCCGGGGCGGCCGTCTACGTCACCACCGCCTTCGCGGCGGCCTTCCTGCTGGCTCTCATAGTCGACGCGGTCGACATCGCCCCCCACCTCAAGCCGGTCCCGGCGCTGGTCGGGCAGCCCGCCCCGCCAAGCGGCCCTGCCGAGCCGCGGACTCAGTCACCGCCGGCGGGCTGCCCGTCACCGCAGGAGACCCAGTGGGCCGGATGGCGGGCCGAGTCGCGGGCAGCGTGGTGCCGGGCTGCGACGCTCCTGAGGGGCATGGCCTGGCTCATCGCGGCAGGCGTCGGCGTGGGACTGGCGATCGGCCTGCTCGTCCCCACCGACGCCCTCGCCATCATCGCCGGCGCCCACAACCCGCTGGCCGTTCCCGCGGCCGCGGCCGCCGGCGTCCCCCTCTACTTCGGCACCGAGCTCTTCATCCCCATCGGCGACGCCCTCCACGCCAAGGGAGCCGGCACCGGCTCCATCGTGGCCCTGGTCATCGCCGGCGCCGGTGCCAACATCCCGGAGTTCGCGCTGCTCACCAAGATCGCCCGGGGCCGGGTAGTGGCCGCGTTCTTCGCCTACGTGTTCGTCGTGGCCACATCCGCCGGCCTGCTCACCGACCTGATCCTGTAGACACAGTTGATCCTGTAGACACAGTTGCACCGACCGGCGGAGGGCCGCGGCTCATCCGCTGATCGGCACCGATGATCCCGTAAGCAGACCCCTCGCAAGCAGACCCCCAAGGACCTCCGATGGCGAACACCCGCAAGAAGACGACGAAGAAGATCGACAACGAAGCGGCCGTGCTGGAGAAGGTCGCGGCCATGCCCGAGCCCTACCGAGCCATGGGCGAGCGGCTCCACGAACTCATCCTCCAGAGCGCGCCGGAACTCCAAGCCCGACCGTGGTACGGGATGCCGGGCTATGCGAACGGCTCCGGCCCCGTCCTGTGCTTCTTCCGGCTGGACGACTACATGACCTTCGGCCTCACCGAGAAGGCCAGCTTCGAGCTGGAGGACGGCGCGCCCCACCAGCTCATGGAATGCGCCTGGTTCTTCACCTCGCTCGACGACGCCACCGAGGCCGAACTCGCAGCCATCGTCCGCAAGGCCGTCCGCTGAAGTCGTGCGCCCCAGCGCCCTGCGGGACGGCTGACCGGTGGTGACCCGGTCCCCCACCCCACGATCCGCTCGCAGGCGGGCATCGGGACCGGTCCCGGCGGCCGAGCGGATCACCTCGCTCGACGCCGTCCGGGGTGTGGCCGTGCTCGGCATCCTGCCCATGAACGCGTTGGCCTTCGGCCTGGCGTCGGCCGCCTACTTCAACGTCTCCGCCGGCGGGATCCGTCAACCCTTCGACTGGGTCGTCGGCGTGGCGACCATGATCTTCGTCAACCAGAAGATGATGGCGCTGTTCTCGCTGCTGTTCGGCGTGGGCGTCGTCGTGTTCGCCGACCGGGCCAAGGCCAAGGGTCGCCGGGTCGTCTGGCTGAGCCTGTGGCGCTTCCTGCTGCTGCTCCTCGTCGGCCTCGCCCACACCGCCGTATGGGACGGCGACGTCCTGGTCCTCTACGCCCTGTGCGCGCCGATCGTGCTGCTGGTCCGCAAGCTCCCGGCGGGCCTGCTGATCGGCTCGGGGGTGGTGCTGGCCCTGGCCGGCGGCCTAACCGCGCCCCTGTTCCAGAGCACCGTGGGCGCCGACGGAGCCGAGCTCGGCGACTACTGGCTCACCGACATGGGCGACATGTCGGGCACGGTTGCGGGCTGGTTCTACCTGGACGTCTCCGGGCGGGCCCTGGGGCTGATGCTGATCGGCGTCGCTCTGTTCCGGCTCGGCATCGTGCAGGGGCAGCGAGACGACGGCTACTACCGGCGCATGGCCCTCTGGGGCCTCGCCGCGGGAACGACGGTCACCGCCGCCGAGTTCGTGTTCCGGATCGCGGGCGACTGGTCACCGGACCACGCGCTCACGGGACACCTGCTCACCGCCCTGGGGACGATCCCCATGGCCCTCGGCTACATGGCGCTGATCATCATGTGGAACCGGCGCAACCGCCACCACATCGAGCGCTTCCGCAGCGTCGGGAGGATGGCGCTCACCAACTACCTCTCCCAGACCATCCTCGGCGTCACCATGCTCACGCTGTGGTGGGGCGGCGTCGACCTCAGCCGCACCATGATCGCGGTGTGGATCCTCGGCGTCTGGGGCCTGCAGATCTGGTGGGTCGACGTGGTGGCTGGCCCGGTTCCGGTACGGGCCCTTCGAATGGGCATGGCGCTGCGCCACCTATCGCACGAGGCAACCGCTACGACAGAAGGCTCCGGCGAACGAGCCGCAGTAGTCGGCCGTCCCAGGGAGCCCGCTCGGAGTAGTGTCGTTGTGTGGCCGGGCTCGGCGTGGGTGGCCTCTCCGCGGATCAGCTCGATGCGCTCAGGCGCGACGGGTTCGTGGCCATCGAGAGCCTGTTGACCGACGAGGATCTCACTCCCGTCTACAGCGAGTACGAGCGGATCCTCGACGGCCGGGTCGACCGCCTGCTCGCCGACGGCACGTTGAGCGAGCGGCCCGGAGGTGGATTCGGTGACCGCTACTCGGCCGTGCTGGCTGCCGATCCACTCTCGCATCGATGGTTCAACATCTCGCTGCCGTTGATCAACGGACCCGTCGATGCCGAGTCCTACGTCATGCACTGCGGCCCGGCCGTGTTCGACCTGCTTCGGCATCCGGCCATCCTCGATGTCGTCGAGTCGGTCATCGGACCCGAGATCGCATCGAACCCGGTTCAGCAGATGCGCATGAAGCCGCCGGTGGACGCCGTGGCCGACGAGTCTCTGCGGTTGCACTCCAACATCGGGGTGACCACCTGGCATCAAGACATCGTCGCCCTGCTGCCCGACGCCGACGACACCCGGATCGTCACCGTGTGGGTCGCGCTCACGGACGCCTTCGTCGACAACGGCTGCCTGGTGTCGATCCCCGGCTCGCACCGCCTCGGCCCGCAGGTGCACTGCGCCAACGAGGACCTGGCGTCGGAGCCCTACGTTCCGCCCGCGGTCCTCGCCGGCATGAGGGAGCAGCCGCTGCCGGTGCGGCGAGGCGGTGTGGTGCTCTTCGACAAGCTGAACGCTCACCGGTCGCTGCCCAACCGCTCCGGATCGATGCGGTGGAGCATGGACCTGCGCTACAACCCGATCGGCCAGGGCAGCGGCCGGCCCGCCTTCCCGGCCTTCGTCGCCCGGAGCGAGCGGCAGCCCGAGTCGGTGCTCGAGGACTTCGAGGCGTGGAAAGCGATGTGGGACGACGCCCGCGAGGCGATCATCAGCGGCGCCTATCCCGATCGCATCTTCGAGGACACCCGCTGGAACGACCAAGCCGTCTGCTAGACGACGAGGAGCTCTACATCGCCCTAGCCGAGAGCCTCCACTGCCAGTTGATCACGGCAGACAACCGCATCGCGAGAGCACTCAACGACCACGATCTGATCAGCACCATCACTACCCGGTGAGGTTCACCACACCTAGGCGTCGTAGCTGGCCGGATCGATGCGGCCGCGGCCGCGCTTGGTCTCTGAGCGACGGCGCTTGGCTTGTAGCCGACGGGTTCGGGCCGCGCCCGACGGCCGAGTCGGCTTCCTCGGCGTGACACCCGCGAGTCCGTCGAGCAACCGCGCTTGCAGGCGGTCGAGTGCGATCTCGCGGTTGCGAGCCTGCGAACGGCTGTCGTCGGCGATCGTCCGCAGCTCGGTGCCGAACCGTTCGATAAGCCGCGCCCGGACGTCGGGCTCGACATCGCCGGCCGTCGTGAGATCGATCACGGCTTCGACCCGAGTGTTGGAGCGGTTGGCGTGCTGCCCGCCGGGTCCACCCGAGGGATCGAAGCGCCACACGACTGCGGTGGCCGGCACGGTTCCACCGGGGAACTCGATCACCCGGTCCATCAAGAAGACCCTATCTCCGCGTCGAACTCAGACACAGAACACAACCTGTGAGCCGAAGCCCGAACAAAGCGAAGACGCCACTGGACTGGAAGGTGGAAACTGGAGGCGCCTTCGCAAAATCCCTGACCTCGACAAACCGACGGTCCTGAGACGGTGCTGCACATTTGAAATCGCCTTGCTGCACATTTGAGAAGATCAGGAAGCGCGTTTATCAAGGTCAGAGCGTCGCCGTTACGTAGGCTGGGACCCAGAATGGGGAAAGAGGTCGGAACTGGTGCCGAGGGCGCTCGTGGCCACAGTGGAAGAGTGGTTGTGACTCCGGTGGTCGAGGTCGACAGGGTGTCGAAGTCCTTCGGGGCCCAGCCGGTGCTGCAAGAACTCTCGTTCTCCATTGAGCGAGGGGAGATCTTCTGCCTGCTGGGCCCGAACGGTGCGGGGAAGACCACCACTCTGGAGATTCTGGAGGGATTCCTTGCGCCTGACGCTGGAGCGGTCGGGGTCCTTGGACACGACCCGATCACTTCCGGCGGCACCCTTCGTCGACGCGTCGGGGTAGTGCTCCAGGAGAGCGGGTTCCCGAAATACCTTCGCGTCGGCGAAATGATCGAGACTTGGCGGTCCTACTACCTCGATCCGCTGCCCTACGACGAGATTCTCGATCTGGTCGGTCTTCGCAACGACGAGACGAAGTTGGTTCGAAAGCTCTCCGGTGGGCAACGCCGGCGACTCGACTTCGCCTTAGCCGTTGCGGGGGATCCAGAGGTCATCTTTCTCGACGAGCCAACAACCGGCTTCGATCCCGAGGCACGAGCGCGCTGTTGGGAGACCATTGTCGGTCTGCGTGATCTAGGCAAGACGGTACTGCTCACTACCCACTATCTCGACGAGGCTGAGCATCTCGCCGACAGGGTCGCCGTGCTTCGGGACGGCGCAGCCGGAGCAATCGGAAGTTCCCAGGAGTTGGCCCAGTTGGCCGGTCTGGGCGTGACCGTCTCGTTTCGGATTCCGTCCGACGAAGCGAGGGTGCTCGCTAGCGGATTCCCGGGGCTGGAGGCCAGCCACGAGCTTGTGGAAGGCGAGATTGACGACATCGGCGCGCTTGTGCGCAGAATCGAGGCACTTGACGAGCGAGCCGCGCAGCGTGCCTACGCCAGCCTTCGAATCCAGCCACCAAGCTTGGAGAAGACCTACCTTGCTCTAGTCGGGGAGCCTCCGAGCGCAGCGGGCACGGAATCGTGACGGTTTCGCGTCTTGCCCCGGTAGGCCGACAGGCAAAGCTTGAACAGCGAGCATTCTGGCGGAATCTTGAATATGTGATCTTCACGTTCTTGCTTCCGCTCATGGTCCTGGCGCTGGTCGGCATGATGAACTCGGGCGACGATCTGGGGGATCGCACCGATATCAAGGCGATCGTCTTCGTTGTGCCCGGCGTGCTTGCCTTCGCAGTCGTCGTCGCGGCGTACGCCCATCTGGCAACCCGCATCGCGGTATTGAGAGCAGAAGGAGTCTTGAAGCGGATCCGGACAACCCCGATGGACCCGAGGACGTACCTGTTCGCCCATCTTGTAAGCAACCTGATCACGACCATGCTCGCCTGTGCCTCGACTGTCCTGTTGGGGGTCGTCGCCTTCGACGTCTCGCCTCAGGCGGATGGCGCAGCAGCACTGACGCTCGGCCTTGTGCTCGGCATCATGTGCTTCGCCTCCTTGGGCCTGGCACTCAGTTCGGTCATCTCGCACGCCGACACCGCCGCACCGATAACCCACGCCACCTACTTGCCCCTGGCACTCGTCTCCGGAGTGTTCGATCCGACCATTGACATCCCCGGCTGGCTGGAGATGCTGGTATCCCTCTTCCCCGTTCGAGCGCTCGTCGAAATCCTCACATCGGCCTACGATCCAATGGCCGACGGCACACTTCTGGGCCCCTCTCTCGTGTTGACCCTCTGGGGAATCGCCGCGATCGCTATTGCTCTCCGGACCTTCAAGTGGGTCCCGACGAGAAAGTAGTTGCGATTCGAAACTCGAGAGCTTGCGAGGCGGGTTCGCATGATTCCCTGACCTCCACATACGGACGTGGTGTGCTCCGCGTATCGCGTGGTCGGGATAGTTGGATCTCGGGCATCGAGTCCACCGGCGGCGGGTCGGCTGAGCCGAATCCGGCTCGCATGGGATGGGCGCAATCATCGACCAATGCGACAACCGCCGCCATGTGATCGACAGGGTGGAGGCGCTGCATTGGGCGGTGAGCGAGTGCCAGGGTTGCATCTGCTTTCTAAAAGCGTATAGTTATATACGGTTTATGAAAGTTCCTGCCCCGCCGCTCGCTCCCATCCTTCGCTCAGACGCCCAAGGCAGGATCCTGGCGCGCGTGCTCGCCGACCCCGACAAGAGACACAGCCTGTCGGACCTAGTCGCCGCGACGGGCACGAGCATGCCGACGGTGCTGCGGGAAGTGCAACGAGGCGAGCAGGCCGGAATCCTCACCACCGAGAAGGTCGGTCCCATGCGGCAAGTGTGCGCCAGGGTTGACCATCCTCTATACGACGCGGTGCGCCGGATCATTGTTGCCACCTACGGCCCGCCGACGGTGGTTGCCGAGGAATTCGCCGGCATCGGGGGGGCTGAAGCGGTGGTGTTGATCGGTTCTTGGGCCGCACGCTATTTGGGCGAGGCGGGCCGAGCCCCAAACGACGTCGACGTGCTGGTCATCGGAGACGCGGACCGCGATCTCGTAGACGACGCCGCCCAACGGGTCGAGGAACGGATCGGGATGCCGGTCCAAGCGACCGTCCGCACGCATTCCCAGTGGAGATCTGAGCGCGGGAGTTTCATCCGAGAAGTCAAGTCGCGGCCCCTCGTAGTCGTCCTCACGAACGATGAACGGGAACCAAGAAGAGAACTCCTTGAGCTTGAAACCGAAGGCAGTAGATCCGCATGAGCTGGCAACGGGGACACGCCGAGGTCGAACGATTGATCGCCGACGGCGAACTCCAACAGGTGGCCCCCTCAGCCGAGGTCGCCAGCCGGTTGTTGGCCGACGCCGACGCCCATATCAGGCTCGCCTCAAAGGGCACCTCAGACGACCCGGCAGGCGCGCTCCAGCTTTCCTACGACGCCGCACGCAAGGCCGCCGCCGCACTGCTCGCGGTACAAGGGCTGCGCGCCACCACCCGAGGGGGCCACATCGCTGTCATCGATACCGTGCGCGCCCAATTCAACGAGCGCGGCGGAATGGAGGTATTCGGCCGCCTGCACGCCATGCGCCGGCGCCGCAACCGCACCGAGTACCCCGACGAAGACTCCCCCGGAGTAGACGAGCACGACGCCCAGCAAGCCCTTTATACCGCACAAGCCGTGATCGACGCGACAAAGCAGCTCCTCGACAGCGGACGCCTGGACGTCTTCGAATAGGCCCGACGCCGGACTCTGTTCGCCTAGCCCAAGGGAGATCCCAGGACGGTCCGAAGCCCGAATAGGGCGAAGACGCCTGCTGGATGCTGGAGGCGCCTTCGAATCGCCCGGCTATCCCGGATGGTGTGCCACGGGTGGTGGCGTTCAGCGAGATCAGAGCGTTGCCTAGCTGCCGAACTGGATCGCGGTCTCACCGGATCAGTGAGGCGCAGAACACACCCAAGATCGAGGCCTTGAGGATGCCGCGCGCGGACGTCCCTTGACCGCCAGTCGTCTACAGGGTCATCTCCATAGGTCGAGTATTGCCTTGCGTGAGAACGGGTCCTGCATGAAGTTGTGTACTGCCATCTCCTGTTGTGGGCCTCTGGAGCGCCGGGCGGGATTTGAACCCGCGGCTTTACGGCTTTGCAGGCCGTTCCCTTGGTCCGCTCGGGCACCGGCGCAGGGATTCGCAGCGTACCGGTGGCGCGATGGTCGCCCACGGCACTCCGCGCAGACGTGATTATGACCTGAATACCCTTTCTGCCGTGGCGATGACACTCAGGTTGACCGAGGAGGAGCACGAGGCTCTGCGGATGCGGGCCGCGCTCGACGGCACATCAATGCAGGAGGCGGTCCGGCGGGCGGTGCGCGAGTACATCGCCAGGGCCGAGCATCGCGACCGGGTCGCCGCCGCGGCAGATGTAACCATGCAGCACCACGCCGACGCGCTCCGGCGACTGGGCGACTAACCCTGCCTACTGACTCGCGTGTCTCAGCGGAGTCGGGTGCGGGCCGCTGCTGCCGCGGTCACCGAGACCGCTCCCGCGTCGAGCAGGCAGGTCGCCACTGCGTTCAGCGTGGTGCCGGTTAGTACCACGTCGTCGACCACCACGATGTGGCGTCCGGCCACCGGATCACGAGCGCTGTAGCCCGCTGAGGCCGCCACCTCGGCCCGCCGGTCGGGCTCGATGTGGCGCATGCGAGGCGTGGGATTGCTCTTCACGACGAGGCCCGGCCGGTACTCCCCCGCCCCAGCGGCGGCCAGCGACGAGGCGAGCTGCTCTACGAGATGAGGCCGATACCCGGACGGGACCGGTGCCACCAGACGCGGTAGGCCGACGGCCGCCTCTGGCAGGGCCTTTGCCAGGCTGGCGAACCGCTCGGCCAGCGCCCTCGCAGCCCCGGGATCGCCCTGGTCCTTGGCCCGGTGGACCAGCGCGCCGATCTCGGTGCGCTCATCACGATCGGGCTGCCAGTAGTCGCCGAGAACCAGGAGCATCGCGCCGGCTCCCCCGCCGAGCCCCGCTCCAACCTCCACACGGAGGGCTCCGGCGGTATCCATCCGAGCGGACGACCGGCTTCGAACCGGCGACCTCAACCTTGGCAAGGTTGCGCTCTACCAACTGAGCTACGTCCGCGGGATGGACGATCCTACCGCCCCACCCCGAGGCCCACGCTTTCTAGCGCTCCTCCGGGGGGCGCAGATCAATGCTCAGGCGCAGGATGCCGTCCTCCATCGTGGCCTCGGCGTCACCGATCATGGCGAAGTCCTGGAAATCCAGCTGGGCCTGCTCCAGGAAGTGCCGCCGCTCCTCGCCCGCCACCGGCGGGAGGTTCCGCCGCTTCACCCCCGCGGCGCGCTCGCGGAAGCGCTCGATCATCGCGTCAGCATCGAAACCATCGGCCATGCCCGCCAATCTAGACCGAACGCTGCTCGCCGTTCTCCTCGCTGAACTTCCACACAGCCGACTCGTCCACGGACTCCCCGTTTGACTCCTGCTCGGAGCCATCGCCGGCAGACTCAGACTCCTGTTGGGAACCATCGCCGACAGACTCAGACTCCCTTCGCGGAACCAGCCTCGAACGCAGCCAACCGAGCGCCTCCCGCACCACCGCGTCGAAGCCCCCCTTCGACGAGTCCTCGCCCGGCTCGTCCTCGCCGGCCTCCGATCCGCCGACAGCCAGCCTCAAGCGCCGGCGGGGGCTGGTGTGCCACAGGAAGAGCCCCAGCAGGACGGTCATCACCCCGGCGATCGTCCACAGGGCGATCACCACCGCATCGATCCGTTCGCTGCTCGCGCGGTCGACCAGGCGCCGGTCCGAACCAGAATCGGCGTCCACGTCGGACTGAGCCGAGTTCACCACCCGCAGAACGTCCGAACCGTCAGCGCCGACCACTGCCCCATCGGCATCGTCGGCAGCCGAGACCGGTGAGGTCACCAGCAGGCACAACGCGAACGCCAGCAGCAGTGCGGCCGCCAGACCTCTGCTCAAACGCACGGCGCCCGACGCTACCGATCCGCCGACGGAACGATCTCTTCCACCCGATCCAGCGCGCCGATCACGTCGGCGACCACATCGTCGGTGTGCTCCAGCCCCGCGGAGAACCGGACCGTGCCCGGGCCGATGCAGATGGCCTCCAGCTCGGCGGGAAGCAGGCTCACATGGGTAGTCGACGCCGGATGGGTGACCAGACTCTCCGGGCCGCCCAACGAGGTGGCGAACTGCACCACCCGGACCTCCTCCATGAACAACCGGCCGGCCTCATACCCGCCCCGCAGCTCGAAGGTGACCAGACCCCCGGCCAACTCCATCTGCTTGGCGGCCAGCTCATGCTGGGGGTGCGACTCCAGACCCGGGTAGTAGACGGCCTCCACCGCGGGATGGCCCTCCAGCGCTTCGGCCAGCGCGGTGGCAGTGTCGGTCTGCTGCCGCAGCCGCACCGCCAGCGTGCGGATGCCCCTCAGAGCGTTCAGGGCGTCGAACGGCGAGGCCGCCGCGCCGTGGAGCACCGCATAGCTCCACAGCCACGCCAGCAGCTCCTCGCTGCCGGCCACGACCCCGATAGTGGCGTCGTTGTGGCCGGCGATGGCCTTGGTGGCCGAATGCACCACCAGATCGACCCCGAACTCGGCCGGCCTCTGGGCCAACGGCGTGGCGAACGTCGAGTCGACCACCGTCATCGGCCCGGCGATGGCCCCCACCTCGGCCAGATCGATCACGTCCAGCTTGGGGTTGGCCGGCGACTCCGCGATCACCAGCACCGTGCGCCCCGGAATGACGGCATCGGCGAAGGCGCCGGGCTCGGTGCCGTCGACGAAGGTCACGCCGATGCCGAAGCGGGGACAGGCCGTCTGCAGCAGCAGCTGGGTGCCGCCGTAGAGCTGGCGCTGGGCCACGATGTGGTCGCCGCTGGAGCACAGCCCCAGCACGATGGCGCTCAGCGCGCCCATGCCCGAGGCGAACGCCCGGGCCGATTCGGTGCCCTCCAGGTCGGCCACCACATCCTCGAACGCCTTGACGGTCGGGTTGCCGTAGCGGGTGTAGAACCGGGTCGAGTGGGTGTCGACCGCCAGGTCGCGGGCCTCCGAGACGCTGGCCGCGGTGAAAGTGGAGGTGGCCCACAGGATCGGAGCCAGCGCGTTCTGGTTGTCGGCCCGGCCGGCCCGGATCGCCCGGGTGTGGGCGTGAAGACCGCCCGTGGAGGGCTCGTCAGCCATCGTGGACCTCCTCCAGGAAGCTGCTCACCGGACCGTGCAGGAGCTCGTGCTCGAGCAGGAACCCGTCGTGGCCCTCGTCGCTGTCGATGAACACGCGGCGGCAGTCCCCGCCTCCGGCGACGATCCCGTCGGTCAGCTCCTGCTGCTCATGGGGCGGGTACAGGCGGTCGCTGGTGACCGACGCGGTGAGCACCGGCACGTCGATGCGGCCCAGGGCGGCGGCGATGCCGCCCCGCCCCCGCCCGATGTCGTGCAGGTCCATCGACCGGTTGAGCACCACATAGGTGTTGGCGTCGAAACGCTTCACCAGCTTCTGGCCGTGATGGTCCAGATACGACTCCATCTGGAAGCGGCCCCACAGGTCGAAGTCCTCCTCCGGGTCGTACAGCCGCCGGCCGAACCGGCGCTCGAAGGACTCGCCGGACCGGTAGGTCACCTGAGCGATCTGGCGGGCCACCGCCAGGCCCATCCAGGGTCCCTCGGGTTTGTCGTAGTAGTCGCCGTCGTACCAGCCGGGGTCGGTGGCGATGGCCAGCCGCTCCACCGCGCTCCAGGCGAGCTGCAGGGCGCTGGCCGCGGCGCAAGTGGCCAGCGGCAGGATCGACCGCACCCTCTTGGGGTACATGGCCGCCCACTCCAGAACCTGCATGCCTCCCATCGAGCCGCCGGTCACTCCGAGCCAGCGGCGGATCCCGAGATGGTCGGCCAGCAGGGCCTGCGCCCGGACCATGTCGCGGATCGTCACCACCGGGAAGCGGGGCCCGTAGCGCCGGCCGTCGGCCGGGTCGACGTCGGCGGGGCCGGTCGTGCCCTGGCAGCCGCCCACCACGTTGCTGCACACCACGAAGTAGCGGTCGGTGTCGATCGCCTTGCCCGGACCGATCATGTCGGACCACCAGCCCGGAGTGGGATGCGACGGGCCGCTCTCGCCGGCCGCGTGCGAATCGCCGGTGAGCGCGTGGCACACCAGCACGGCGTTGGAGGCCTGCTCGTCGAGCCGGCCCCAGGTCTCGTAGGCCAGCCGCACCTCGGTCAGCCGGCCTCCCCACTCCAGCGCGAAGGGCCTCCCGTCGGTGAGCGTCACGAACCGGCGGTCGCCGGCGGGGTCGCCGGGCTGCCAGGCACCGGTGACGGGCAGCCCGGCCGGGAAGCGCCCCCCGGGGCCGGCTCGCCCGCCCGCGGGAGTCGGAGGCTCGATGTGGGAACCTGCGCTCAACCTTGCTCCTCGTCGCCGGTGCTCAGCGCCGTCGCTCCGCTTGGATCGACGACCGGCTCCCGGACCGGATACTCAAGGGCCAGTGACTTCGGGGGGTGTTCCCCTGAGGACACTTGGTTGCGCCGGCTGGCCGGCACCGCATCCCCGCCCGGAGGCGGGATGGCACCTTGGGTGTCCGTCCCAGGTTGCCGGGCCCGACCCGGGGGCCGGACCGCTCTTGATGACGTGACCCGTAAGGGTCGCCGACCAGTCTAGGCCGATACGGCCGCCGAAACGTGCCCTTCGGCCTGCGGCGGTCCGCTCGGCCTCTAGATGCCGTGAACCAGGTCCCGCAGGCGGGCGTCGTTGGAGAACATCTCCACGATCGGCTCGTCGAGCTCGAGACGCCGCTGGAGCCGCTTCACGTCGAGCTCCTCGTCCCAAAGCGACAGCGTCACCACCACGCCGGACTCGCCCGCCCGGGCCGTGCGCCCGGCCCGGTGCACATAGGTCTTGTGATCCGACGGCGGGTCGTACTGCACCACGATGTCGACATCGTCGACATGGATGCCGCGGGCGGCCACATCGGTGGCCACCAGCACCGGCAGATCGCCCTCTATGAACTGCCGCAGGGACTTCTCGCGGGCCGCCTGGCGCAGGTCGCCGTGGATCGGCGCGGCCTTCACGCCCTCGCGCCGCAGGTCGCGAGCCAACCGGTCGGCGGCCACCTTGGTGCGGGTGAACACCAGCGTGCGCCGCGCGGTGCCGGCGATGGCTGCGGTCACCTTCACCTTGTCGAGCTTGTGGACGCCCACGAAGCGGTGGACCATCTCGGCCACGGTGATCTCGCGGGGCGCCACCGAGTGCATCGATGGCTTGCTCTGGTAGCGCCTGATCAGCGAGTCGACGGCACCGTCGAGCGTGGCCGAGAACAGCAGGGTCTGGTGGCCGCTGTCGACGTTGCGCAGGATCCACTCCACCTGGGGCAGGAAGCCCATGTCGGCCATCCGGTCGGCCTCGTCCACCACCACATGGCGCACGGCTCGCAGGCTCACCGCGCCCCGGTCGATCAGGTCGATCATCCGGCCCGGCGTGGCCACCGCCAGATCGACGCCGTCTTTCAACCGGGCGATCTGCTTGTCGATGGGCGCCCCGCCGTATATGGCGAGCACCCGGCGCCGGACCGCGGCCGCGGGAGCGGCCAACTCGTCGCAGATCTGGTTGGCCAGCTCGCGGGTGGGAGCGAGCACCAGGCCGGTGGGCGAGCCGGGCTTGGACCGGGGCAGCCGCTGAAGGATGGGCAGGCCGAAGGCGAGCGTCTTTCCGGAACCGGTCTTGGCCTTGCCGCACACGTCGCGGCCGGCCAGCGCATCGGGGATGGCGAGCGCCTGGATCGGGAACGGGGCGGTGATGCCCCGCGCCGCCAGCGCCACCACGATCTCGTCGCATAACCCGAGGTCAGCGAAGGTGCCGGATCCGGCGGGAACCGGCTCAGAAGCGTCCGCTCCCAGGGAGCGGACGTCTAGGAGAGGATCAGAAAGGGTCATCAGAGACACAAGGCTACCGTTGTAGGATCCCGAATCCCGTGAACGCTGTCGAGGTCGGCCCTCCCACCCCCGGTCGCATCCGCCGCGCCCCCAAGGTCGTGCTCCACGACCACCTCGACGGCGGGCTGCGCCCCGAGACCATCATCGAACTGGCCGGCGAGACCGGCTACACAGAGCTTCCCACCACCGATCCGGCCGGTCTGGCCGCCTGGATGCAGCGGGGCGCCAACCGCAAGGACCTGACCCTCTACCTCGAGACGTTCGCCCACACCGTCGGCGTGATGCAGACCCCCGAGGCCGTCGCCCGGGTGGCCCGCGAGTGCGCCGAGGACCTCGCAGCCGACGGGGTCGTGTACGCCGAGGTCAGGTTCGCGCCCGAACTGCACGTCGAGCGGGGCCTGACCCTCGACGGCGCCATCGAGGCGGTCCTCGACGGATTCGCCCAGGGCAGCGCCCGCACCGACCTGACCATCCGGGCGATCTGCACCGCCATGCGCCACCTGCACCGGTCCGCCGAGGTGGCCGAGGCCGCGGTCCGCTGGAGGGACCACGGTGTGGTGGCCTTCGACATCGCCGGACCCGAGGACGGCTATCCCCCCGACGACCACCTCGACGCGTTCCAGTACTGCCACCGCGAGAACTTCCACATCACGATCCACGCGGGCGAGGCCTACGGCCCCCGCTCCATCTGGAAGGCGCTGCAGTTCTGCGGAGCCGAGCGCCTCGGTCACGGCATCCGCATCATCGAGGACATCGCCACCGGCGACGGCGGCGACCGCACCCTGGGCCGGCTGGCCCACTACATCCGGGACCGCCGCATCCCGTTGGAGGTGTGCCCCACCTCCAACGTCAACACCGGGGTGTTCGCCTCGGTGGCCGAGCACCCGATAGACACTCTGGTCGATCTGCGGTTCCGGGTGACGGTCAACACCGACAACCGGCTGATGTCGAACGTGTCGATGACCTCGGAAATGGCCGCTCTCGTCGATGCGTTCGGCTACGACTGGGCCCGCCTGCGGTGGCTGACGGTCAACGCCATGAAGTCGAGCTTCTTACCTTTCCGGGAACGACTTCAGATAATAGAGGGCATTATCAAGCCTCGATATGCTCCGCTCGAAGCGGCCCAGAGCGAGCCCCCGGCCTAACCCCCTCTCCCCTCCCCCGAACTGAGGAGACTCAGCCATGACCCCTGTCCGTCGCCGTCTCGCCGTGCTCGTCGCCCTCGCCGTCGCGGCCTCGGTCTTCGCCCTTGCACCCGCCGCCGGCGGCCAGACGGCGCCGGCGCAGAGCCAGGATGCCGGCGTTCATCAGCCCTCCATCGATGCGCTGGTGGATTTCGAGTTCTTCTTCGGCGTGGACGTGTTCTCCGGCACGGGCTGCGCCGACAGCGACGGCCTCTGCCCCGACGAGGACCTTCCCCGCCGGGAGATGGCGGTCTGGCTGGTCAGGATCCTCGACCGCACCGACCCGCCCGCTATCGACTCGTCGCGTTTCGCCGATGTCGACCCCGGTGCGTGGTGGTCCCCGCACGCGGAGCGCCTCGCCGAGTTGGGAATCGTCGAAGGATGCGAGACGGACCCCCTGAGATTCTGCCCCGACGATCCCATCGACCGCGGCCGCATGGCGGCGGTGCTGGCCAGAGCCTTCAGCCTGGACTCGGGTGTGAGGGCCGGGTTCGCGGACGTGCCGGCCGATCATGTCTTCGCCGACGACATCGACCGGCTGGCAGCGGCGCGGATCACAGCCGGGTGCGACCACGCCCCGGCCCGCTACTGCCCGCAGCGCCATGTGACCCGCGGAGAGATGGCCACCTTCCTGGCTCGGGCGATCGGGCTCGTGTACCCGGCCGAACCGGTGCCCGCCCACGACCCCACGCCGCTGCCGGTCGACCCGGCCGTGACCATCGGGAAACTCGACAACGGCCTCACCTACTACCTCCGCCACAACGACAGCCCGGGCAAGAACCTCGCGGTGCGGCTGCTCGTCAACGTCGGATCGGTCGACGAGGCCGACCACGAGTCCGGCATCGCGCACTTCGTCGAGCACATGATGTTCAACGGCACCACCGACTTCCCCGGCAACTCCCTCGGCGAGGCCCTGAGGGAGATCGGCGTGGAACTGGGCCCCGACATCAACGCCGGTGTGGGCCACGACCTGACCCTCTACCGGATCGAGGTGCGTCTCGACGCGGACCACAAGGCTCCCCTGGTGTTCCACGCACTGTCCCAGATGGCCAGCGCGGCCACCTTCGAACCCGACGCGGTCGAATCCGAGAGAGGCGTAGTCCTCGACGAGATGCGCCTCGCCGTGGAGCGCGTCAACGGCCTCATCTCCCGCGAGTTCGACCGCGTCTACACGCGGGGAACCCCCTATGAGGGCCGCGATCCCATCGGCACCCTCGACACCGTCAACGCGATGACGGCGGACGATCTGCGGGCCTTCTACGAGAAGTGGTACGTGCCCGCCAACATGGCGGTGGTCGTGGTGGGCGACATGGCTGTGGACGACCAGCAGGCACTGGTGGAGGAGCACTTCGGGCCGCTGCCGGCAGGCGAGGGACGCCGGGCCCCCAGCGTGTACATACCTCCCGCCGAGTCCTCGACCCATGTGGTAACCGACCCGAGGCAGGGCGTCACCTTCATCTCGCTGGACATACCAATCGATCCCCATGATCTCGGCACCGTCGGCGGTGACCGGCTCACGACCATGGAGGCCCTCATCGAGATCATGATCGACAACCGCCTCGACGACGCCTACCACCGGGGCGAGCTGAGTCAGGTCGATCCTCCGAGATTCTTCGCCTTCACCTACAACCGCGGGCTGAGGTACTACGGCACGAACTGGCAGGGCGACAACCTCGACACCGCCTCCAGGGACTACCTCTCGGTGCTGCTGACCGCGCAGGAGCACGGCTTCACTTCGGGCGACCTCAGGCGAGCCATCAGCCAGATCGTGTCCGACCTGCAGTTCCTGCTCGACAGGATTCCCACGATCCAGGACAATGAGTGGGCCGACTACTACCAGGATCACTTCTTCTACGGTGCCGACATCGACTCCGTCGCGAGGTCGGTGACCCGGACCGCTCGGCTGCTGCCGCAGTTCACGCCCGGGGAGTTGACCGAGCACTTCCGGTGGCAGATGAGGCGCGGCGGACTGGTGGTCATCGCAGTCGGTCCCGACCCGTCGAGCGTGCCGACGGTCGCCGAGCTCGACGCCGCCCTGGCTGCGGCCACGGCCGGACCGCCCCCGCAAGAGGCGGCCGTCATCGACCAGCTCATGGATCCTCCAGAACCCGCGGACCCCGTCTCGGAGCGATCCTTCGACGTCTTCGACGACGGGTACGAGTGGACCTTCGCCAACGGGGCCCGGGTCATGTTCGCGCCCTCCGACATCGCCGAGGGCTCGGTCAGCCTGCACGCCCAGTCCCTCGGGGGCTGGTCGCTGCTGGAGCCCGGCGACCGGGCCCTGTCGGCCATCGCGGTGAACGCGGTCGGGGGCAGCGGCCTGGGCGACGTGTCGAGAGCCGAGCTGAACCGCTTCCTGGAAGACACAACCGTTTCGGTCAATCCCTACATTGGCGAAACGGCTGAGGGCTTCGCCGGGTCGTCAAGCACCGACGACGTCGAGACCATGTTCCAGCTCATCCACCTGCTGGTGACCGCGCCCCGGATCGACGACCAGTCCTACCAGGACGCCCTTCATACCGCCGAGACGAGGTTGGCGCTGGCGGAACGCGACCCCCGCTGGCAGGCGGCCATCGCCTACCTCGACGCCCGCTACGGCGACACCTGGCACCGGGCCATCGCCGAGCGCGAGGAAATCGACTCGCTCACCCCGCAGCGACTGCTGACCATGTACCAGAGCCGTCTCGGCAGGGTCGACGACCTGGTGGTGGCCATCGCCGGCGACATCGACGCATCGGTGATCGAGCGTCTGGCCCGCCACTACATCGGCACGCTCCCCGCCGGTGAGCCCGACACCTACATCAACCATCGACCGCCCATGCCTGCTGGTCTGGTGCAGCGGCAGGTACAGGTCGGCGCGGGCGAGAGCGCCGTGCTGGAGATCTACAACGAGGCCGACATGGAGGTGACGCCCTTGGGAGTGGTGGCGGCCGATGTGCTCTCGGTCGCGCTGGAGGAGCGCGTCAACCTCGTGATCCGCGAGGAGCTGGGGGCCTCTTACATTGCGGGGGCCGCGGTCGACTCCAACACAATCCCCAGCCCGTTCTTCGACTCGGTGGTGTACGCCACCCTCGATCCGAGCCGCTACGACGAGATCCACGCCACGGTGCTGGCAATCCTCGCCGAAGTGGCGGCCAACGGGCTGACTCCCGCAGAGTTCGAGCAGGCGACCGCCATCCTGACCACCGACTACGCCCGGTCGCGCAACTCCGACCTGATCAGCGCGCTGCTGTCTCGACGCAACGCCGGCGACGAGGACGTGATCACCAAGAAGCGGCTCAGCGAGGAACTGCTCCGGGTGACGCCGGAGGACGTGCAGGCGGTGGCTGCCGCGCTCTACGGTGAGGGCGGACGCATCGAGATAGCGAGAAGGCCGTGACCGAAGTCCATGTGATCGACAATGCGCTGGTCGCCGACCGGGTGACCCGCCTGCGCGACTCGTCCACCCCCAACCACGAGTTCCGGCGGCTGCTGCGCGACCTGAGCTCGATCCTGGTGTACGAGGCCATGAGGCAGGCTCCGCTCGAGCCCGTCGACGTCACCACCCCCATGGGCCCGACGGTGGGCTCCCGCCTCCAGCGTCCCCCGGTGGTGGTGCCGGTGCTGCGGGCCGGGCTGGGCATGCTCGACGCCGCCCTCGAGCTGCTCGGCGACGTGGAGGTGGCCTTCGTGGGCCTCAGGCGCAACGAGCAGACCCTGGAAGCCAGCCAGTATGCGAGCACGCTGCCGGAGAGCCTCGAAGGCCGCGACGCCCTGATCCTCGACCCGATGCTGGCCACCGGCGGATCCTGCGTCCACGCTCTGGAGACGCTGAGGGCCAGCGGCGCGGCCCGGGTCACCGCGGTGTGCGTCCTGGCCGCTCCCGAGGGGATCGAGCGGGTGCGCGAATCGGGGCTGGCCGACGCCGTGTGCGTGGCCGCCGTCGACGAGTCGCTCGACCACAACGGGTTCATCCTGCCGGGTCTCGGCGATGCCGGCGACCGCCAGTTCAACCTGTCGTGACCCGATCCCGGCCGTGAACGGCCGCCGCCGGGCCTGCCGCCACCGCCTCGCGCTCGGGCCGGTCACGTGAGCCGCCTGGTCGCGGTCGCGCCGGACACCCGGCCCGTGATGTACGACGCGTTCGCGGCCGCGGTGCGCGACGCCGGCGGCGAGGTGGCGGACCTGGCCGAGGCTCAAGCCCTGATCTGGGCCGACCCCTATGCGGCCGCCATGTACCCGGAGGTGATTGCCGCGGCCCCGCACGTCGAGTGGGTGCAACTCCCCTATGCGGGTGTCGAGCCGTTCCTCGACTATCTCGACACGCGCTTCACGTGGACCTGCGCCAAGGGCGTCTACGCCGATCCCGTGGCCGAATGGGTGATGGCCGCGTTGCTGATGGGCATGCGGGACTTCCATCTGTTCGCGGCGGCCGACTCGTGGTGCGAGGAGTCGGGACGCAACCTGTTCGGGACTCGAATCACCGTGCTGGGCGGGGGCGGAATCACCCAGTCGCTCATGCGGCTGCTGGAGCCGTGGGGCTGCCGGGTGACGGTGGTGCGACGCTCGACAGAGCCGTTCGAGGGCGCCGTCCGTACTGTGACGCTGGCCGACGCGCACGAGGCGGTGGCCGGCGCCGACGCAGTGGTGGTGGCGCTGGCTCTGACCGACGAGACCCGCCATGTGGTGGACGCGGGGCTGCTGGCGTCGATGGGTCCGCAGTGCTGGCTGGTGAACGTGGCCCGGGGCGGCCACGTGGACCACGCCGCGCTGGGGGCCGCGCTGCGGGCGGGAACCATCGCGGGGGCGGTGCTGGATGTGACCGACCCCGAGCCGTTGCCCGACGACTCGGAGCTGTGGGCCCTGCCGAACTGCGTGATCACGCCCCACATCGGCAACACCCGCGAGATGGGCCTGCCCCTGATCACGAACCGGGTGCGCGAGAACGTAGGCCGCTGGCTGGCCGGCGAGGAGTTGCTAGGCCTAGTCGACGTAGCCCTCGGCTACTGACGTTCCTTCCAGGATCCTGATGCTTCAATACATTCTGTGATATTACAGTTGCAATGGTTGTGGCTTGCGGATATTGTCCCAGGCATGGAGGCCGCACTCCTCACGATGAACGCCGCGCTGATCACCATTGTCGCTGCGACGTTCGTCGCCGTGCTTGGGAGCATCCACGAACAGCGCCGGGAGGGGGCCAAGACACGCGAAGAGCTGAACGACAAGCTGGACGAGAACACCGAAGCCTTGCGGGACCTCGCCTCCCGGACGACGGTCCTCGAGGCCAGCCACCAGCATCTACTCCAGGACTTCGCGGAGCACCGCCGCATCACCGAGAAGAACCACAAAGAGGTCACCGGCAGCCTCGCCGACACCCGCGAGCGACTGGCCCGCATCGAGGGTCATCTGGGCGTCGGCCTCACGCCACCGAACGCCACCGGCGCCAACGGCTAGTTCCCAACAAGTACTTGACACAGCCCTCCTGTTGGTGCAAACTAGTTTGTATTACAAACTAGCTGCGGGAGGCGGAGCAAGTGGAGACATTCGATGAGGGCGCGGACGCCCTGACAGCCGAGGAGAGCTGGCAGTCCATCCACGCCACGATGGACAACGTCCGGAGTTCCATGTACGTAGCCGGGATGGCGACGATCCTGCTGATGTGGGGCGTGATCCTGGCCGTGGGCTACCTCACCATGTACGGCGTCTACGAACTGGCACCAGACTTCGCTGAGCAACATCCGTGGTTCCCGGCACCCCTGTGGTGGGTTCTCGGGCCTGTCGGAGGGGTCTCAAGCGGCATCATCGGAAGCCGTGCCAGCCGACGCCTCTCATACGGCGCTGCGGGTCGCCGGGCCGGAATCCGTGTGTGCCTCTTCTTCGTCACGATGGTCGTGGCGATGTTCCTCATACTGGGAGTCGCAGGAGTGTTGGACGACCCGAACGCGGACGGCGGGAAGACCCTGACAGCCTCGATCGCCGCCTTTGTGGCCCTGGGGTACATCCTGTTCGGGATAATGACCCGGGCGGTGATCGCCCTTGCAGGCGCCGGCTTCGCGGTCGTCTTCTTCGTCCCGCACTACCTGCTGGGCGATGCGGCACTGGGCGTGACCGGCGTGTTGAGCCTGGTGACGTTCGGTCTCACCTTCCTATGGATACGCAGGACCGGTGAATGGTGAGCGGCCCGTGAGCGACGGGGCCTCCCCCGCCGGGGACGGGGTCGTACTCGACGAGACCATTCATCAGCCGGCCCGGCTGAGGATCATGACGTTGCTGGTCTCGGTTCCGGAGGCGGACCGGTTGGCCTACGGGTTCATCCAGCAGACCCTGGGGCTGACCGGCGGGAACCAGACCGTCCATCTGCGCAAGCTTGAGGCCGCCGGGTTCCTGACCATCACCAAGGAGTTCGAGGGGGCCAAGCCCCGCACCTGGCTGCGGGCGACCCGAGCCGGGCGGCGGGCCTACGCCGACTACCTCTCGAACCTCGAGAAGGCACTCGGACTGCAAATTCCGAAGTGAGAAGAGCCTTTTAATGATTTTCATGTTATTAGCGAGGTAATCGTTCGGAGCTGTCGTCTAGCCTGGCCCTAGTTCAGGAGGCTGCGAAGCTCGGCCAGGCGGGGGGCGACCAGGTCGGAGATGATCCCCGGCCTGTCTGACGGTGGGACCAGGGCGGCCTCGCCCCAGAGGGCACGGCCGGCCATGAAGCCCGAGCAGCCCGCGGCCACGGCGGCCGCGACCTGGTCACGGTAGGACTCGAAGTCGCCGCCACCCGACAGCAGGGTCCACGGCATGTGGCAGCGCTCGGTGATCTCGGTGCAGGCGGCTGCCCACACGGACCGGTCGGGTTCGTGGGTGGGATCTACCGGGAAGGGCAGTTTGAGCAGATGTGGATCCATGGCCGCGAAGCGCTCGACCGTCTCGATCACCAGGGCACGGCGGGCGCCGGGGTCGGCCAGCCCGTAGAACAGCGGCTCCAGCACAAGCGGGATCCCCACCCGGCGGCACTCAGCCAGGATCCCAGCCGCCACCCGCTCCTGGGCCGCCCCGTGGGGGCGATCCGGCCGGTACAGCACCAGCAGCTTGGCCGCGGCCGCTCCGGAGGCCGCCGCGGCCGCCACCGACCAACCGTCGAGGATCCGGGTCGGGCCGGCCTCGGGGTCGGCTGCGTAGCCCTGAGCCTCCAACGCGGCGGTGAACCCCACTCCGGCGGGCAGCGTGCCGTCGAGCAGCTGCGGGATCGAGTACTCGGGCTCCAGCATCACGCCGGTGGCGCCCCCAGCCAGAGCCCCGACCAGATCGCGCTTCAGATCGGTGATGTCGTCGGCGCTGACCGAGTCCTGGTCATCAGGGGCCAGGACGGCCCGCAGCGAGTCACGGTGGTCGACGGCCAGCACCCCGAAGCGACCGCCGTCGGAGATCCCCTCCAGGCTCACGACCCCGCTCCGGGGCCGTGCGGCGTCACCACCGGCAGGCCCCACTCCCCCGCCGTCCAGTCGGACTCGATCCAGGTGTGCTCAGCCATGAAGCACGGCGGCGTGCGACGTTCACCATCCTGGAGCTCACCCGCGAGGTAGTTGAGGAAGTACATGTTGGAGCCGGGACAGGCCACCGAGGTGTGGTAGCCCTTGGGCACCAGCGCCACATCGCCGTCGCGCACCACCATGGCGTCGTCGTAGTCCTCGTCGTCGCGCCAGTTGCGGTGGATGGCGTACCCCTCGGGCCGGTCCAGGCGGAAGTAGTACACCTCCTCCAGGTAGGGCGAGCCGTCACGGCCGTCGTGGCAGTGCGGCGGCCACCCCGACCAAGTCCCCCGGGGCACGTACACCTCGTAGAGGATGAGCCGCTCGGCCGGCAGCGGATGGGACAGCGAATGGACCACCTGGCGGTAGGCCTGCCCCCCGCCGCGTATCTCGATACGCATCTCCGAGGGCTCGAGGACCCGCACGGGGTAGCGGCCCTCGGCCGGAGCCGAGCCGACCGACGCCTGCAACCCGGCCTCGGACTCGATCCGGTAAGGGGTCACCGGAGGCAGGTAGACGATGCTGGCCATCTGGGTGAACACCGAGTCCCGGCTCAGCTCGACCTCCATGTCGCCGTCGCCGACCACCACCCGGCCCTCGCCTGACAGGGGCACTATGGCCGTCTCCCGGTCGGCCGCCATGCCCGACCACGGCGTGGCCGAGTTCACCTCGACCACCCCGAACTCCACATGGCCCCAGCCGGCGGACTCGGGCGTCACATGGAGGATCCGGCCCGGCCCGCCGGTCGGATGGATTAGCGACGAACTGGTCATGTCAGTAGGCGAGGGCGCCGGTGGAGCGCTCGCGGCGGAACCGGGCCAGCAGGTCGCCGATGCCGGGAGGCTCGTAGCCGAGAACGTCCCTCGTGCGCCGCACCGTGAGGCTGGTGTCGTACGGGATCGGGAACTCGCCCACGGCTCCCACCGCGCCGGTGTCGAGCGGCGTGGAACGGAGCAGCGCCGGGTCCAAGTCGAAGGCGTCGCAGGCCATGCGGGCCAGCTCCATGCGACCCGCGGACTCACCGCTGCAGCAATGGAAGACCCCGACGGCGTCCGTGTCGGCCGCGATGCGCCACATCACCTCGGCGCACTCGCTGGCCAGCGACGGCGAGGCAACCATGTTGATGTTGTCGGCCTCCCACACCCCGAAGGGCTGGCCCGCCTCCAGCGCGCCGACGATCGAGGTGACGAAGTAGCCGAAGCCGCCGTCCTGCACCCGGGGCGTGTGGTCGCGCATCCAGTGCATGCCGCTCACCGCGGACACCCGCGCCACCGCGGCCCGGTCGGCGCCCAGCATGGCGGCCTGCTCGCTGGCCATCTTCAGCACGCCGTAGAGGTTGACCGGGTTGGGCGGCGTGTCCTCGTCGGCGCCGGGCTGGGTGCCGTCGAACACCCAGTCGGTGGACACCAGGATCAGCTTGGCCCCCACGTCGTCGGCGGCTCGGGCCAGAGTCGCGGTGGTTCCGACGAAGCTGCGCCAGGCCAGATCCCGGTCGGCGTACATGGCCGCGAAGTCGTTGAGGATCATGGAGTGCACGATCACGTCGGGCTTGAACCCGGCCACGCTGGCTCGCACTGCCTCGTCGTCGAGCAGGTCGAGACGCTCGGTGGTGAAGCCGCCGGCATCGGTGGGGACGAACCGGTGCACCGGGCAGTGCACCTCGGCGCCGTGGCGCTCGGCGAACACCTTGACGATGTTCGATCCGACGAAGCCGGTCCCCCCAGTCACATAAGCCCGCATGTTCACCCTCCGGCCTGACCCGAACTGGCAGCCACCAACGCCCAAAACGGCCCCCACCGCTGCCAATTCACGGCACTGCCACCTCCCCGCCGCGAACTGGCAGCCACGAGTGCCCAAAACGGCCCCCACCGCTGCCAATTCCGGGATGGGGTGCGGGTGGTTGGCATTCTGGTCAGCCGATCTCGTCGATGGCAACCGGGCGGCCCTCGCGAACCGAGGTCCAGGCGGCCAGGCCCATCACCAGCGGGGCCCGGCCGTCGGCCAGGTCCACCGGCGAGGGAGCGCCCCGGACCGTGGCCACGAAGGCGTCCCACTCGGCCAGGTACGACGGGATGTAGCGATCCAGGAAGAAGTACGGCAGCGGCGGGCCGTGGGACCCGTCCCCATCCCAGTACTGCGCGGTGGCCGAGGGCGGATTCTCCGAGGACGCCATCCCAGCCGACCCGAACGCCTCCAACCGCTGGTCGTAGCCGTAGACGGCCCGGCGGCTGTTGTCGATAGTGGTGACGGCTCCGTTGGCATGTGTCACTACCACCACGGCGGTGTCGAGGTCGCCGGCCTCGCCTATGGCCGGATCTACCCTCACTCCCCCGGTGGCGTACACCTCGACCGCGTCGCTGCCGGTCACGAAGCGGGCCATGTCGAAGTCGTGGATGGTCATGTCGCAGAAGATCCCGCCCGACACCTCGATGTAGGCGATGGGCGGCGGGTCGGGGTCGCGGCTGGAGATGCGGACCAGATGCACGTCGCCCACATCGCCTGCGGCCACCCGGTCGCGCACATGGCGGTGAGCCGCGTCGAAGCGGCGGTTGAAGCCCACCTGCACCGCGATGCCGGCCTCGGTGGCCGCCGCGATGCCCCGGTCCACCTCGGCAAGGTCCAACGACAGCGGCTTCTCGACGAAGGCAGGCTTGCCCGCGGCCGCAACCTCCACCAGCAGGTCGATGTGGGTGTCGGTCGAGCTGCATATCGCCACCGCGTCCACGTCGCCGGACCCGATGAGTTCGGCCGCGCTCGACGCGTGGCGGGCACCGAACGCCTCAGCGACGCCGGCGGCTGCATCATCGAACACGTCGTAGACGGCTACCAGGTCCGTCCCCGGCACCCGGCGGGACACCAGCTCGGCGTGCATCGAGCCGATGCGCCCGCAGCCGAGCAGCCCGACGCGAACAGCATGAGTCACTGCGTGGTATCCGCCGGTGCAAGCGGGTCCAGCCGCGAGACCACCCGGCCGTTGCGGAGCGCCACGTCGTAGAGGGTGATCGGCTCGGTGGCGGGATATCGCAACGCCTCGCCGGTGCGCAGGTCGAAGCAGCCGTTGTGCTTGGGGCACTCGACCATGCAGTCGAGCACCGCGCCCTCGGCCAGGTGAGCCTGTCCGTGGGTGCACAGCCCGTCGCTCAGCACGAACTCGCCGCGGGAGTCACCGGGTTCGATGTCATCGGGGTCGAGCCGGTAGAGCGCGTAGGTGGCGTCGCCCCGGTCGATCCGGCGGGCCGATCCCGCGGCCAGGCCCTCGGCGGGACCGAGGTCGACCAGGCCGTCGTGCACGTCGCCGGCCCAGGCGGTGAGGCCGGTGTCCACGAAGGTCCGCTCCGGGCCAGAGACGTCGGGCACGTCCGGGCGGGGATCGTCGTAGGACGGGTCGCGCCACTGGCGGCGCAGCGTGGTGAGGATGCGCCGGTAGGCGCTGATGGTGGAGGGGTCCGGCGGGGCCAGGTACTCCTTGATCTCTGCGTGTAGGGCCGGCAGCGCGTAGTACGGCACGGTGGGGAAGATGTGGTGCTCGACGTGGTAGTTCATGTTCGAGTACAGGAACCTCAGGACGGGGTTCATGTACACGGTCCGGGAGTTGTAGCGGTGGTCGAGCACGTCCTCGCGCATACCGGCGTGCTGCGTCGCCCCGAAGAACACCATGAGCCAGGCCCCGTAGAAGGTCGGCAACCCGATGTACAGCGCAGGCACGATCGAGCCGATGGCGACGCACCACACCGCGGTGCCGCCCAGCACGGCGATGTAGGCCCTCGACTCCCACTTGAGCTTGGGCAGCTCGTCGGTGGGGATGAAGTCCCGGGCGTCGTCGTCGAACCGCCCGGCGGCGTGCTTGAGGGTGCGCCACACCGCCTTGGGAAGGATCAGCACCGGCACGTACACCCCGAGCACCCTGCGCATGGACGACGGGCGGGGGAACATGATCTCGGGGTCGCGGCCCACCACGATCGTGTCGGTGTGGTGGCGCACATGCGACCAGCGCCACAGCGTGGGCTGGCGCAACAGCATGAACGACGCGATGTAGTAGACGACGTCGTTCAGCCACTTGGTCCTGAAAGCGGTGCCGTGCCCGCACTCGTGCCAGCGGGAGTCGCCCGCACCGCCGTAGAGCGCGCCGTACACCATGAACGCCGGCACGGCCCACCACGAGCCCAGCGCCCGGAACGCGAGATACCCGAAGACGGCCAGCAGGCCCAGCCACAGCACGGTGTCGCGGGCCGCCCGGGTGTTGGTGCGCACCTGGAGGGCACGCAGCCGCTCAGGATCGATGGGCGGGCGGAACCACTCCGCCTCCACCAGGCCTCTCTCGATGGCCAGCCTGGAGTCGTTCCCGGTGAGGCCGTAGTCCCGCACGGCTGCGGTCACCGCGGCACCCCCGCTGCCGTCGCCGGCGGCCCCGACTCCGGTCCGGGGAACACTGAATCGCCGGCACCCAGCACGGTCTGGTCCCACTCCACCACCGCGCCGGTCATCAGCCCCGACTCGGAGGTTGCCAGGTGCACGATCGTGCGGGCGATCTCGTCGGGCTTGATGAGCCGGCCGAACGGCATCTCAGCCTCGGCCCGCTCCAGCCAGCCGTCGGTGGCGCCGTCGAACGTGCGCTGCACGACATCCTCGTTGGGGGTGTCCATCCATCCCGGGCACAACAGGTTCACGCGGATGCGGTGGCGCATCAGAGAGAAGGCCAGGTTGCGGGTCATGGCCACCAGCGCCCCCTTGGAGGTGGCGTACGGCAACAGCTTGGGCGGCCCGCCCCGTCCCGCGATGGACCCGATGAGCACGATCGTGCCCTCTATCGACTCGCGGGCCATGATCCTCGCCACTCCCTGGCTCAGCAGGCCCGGCGCCTTGACGTTGACGGCCAGCATGGCGTCCCACAGTTCCGGGGTGGTGTCCCAGACCGTGCCGCGGTCGGTGATGGCCGCGCAGTTGACGAAGCTGTGGCAGGCGCCGAAGCTGCCGTCGAGCACGGCGAG
The DNA here is from genome assembly GCA_022828135.1 of Acidimicrobiia bacterium. GTDB lineage: Bacteria > Actinomycetota > Acidimicrobiia > Acidimicrobiales > Aldehydirespiratoraceae > Aldehydirespirator. The sequence goes on from JAJEJB010000036.1 coordinate 37,519, forward strand.
GACCTGCTCGCAGGCGCCGGCTTGGCCGAGGTCGGCGGCCAGGAACTCCGCCCGGCACCGCTCGGTTCGCAGCGACTCCGCAGCCGCCTCGCCCTTGGCGCCGTCCCGGCCGACCAGCAGCAGGCCCGACGCTCCCTCCGAGACCAGCCGCTGCGCCACCGCGTAGCCGAGGCCCTGCGAGCCTCCCGTGATCAGCGCTACGCCGCCGAGGAAGGAGCCTGGATCAGTCACCAGCCCACCACCCAGCAGGAGCAGGCCTCGTCGCTCACCAGCCCACCCGCTGGGCGGAGCGGGCCTCGTCGAAACCGGCGCGGGCCTCGAGCACCGCAGGGAGGGCGCTCACCTCGGGCACGCTGACCTCCCAGAAGGCACCGCCCTCGGTCCAGGAGCTCGGATGCGTCTTCAACGCGATGACGTAGGTGCGATCAGCGTCCCTGGCCCGCTCGATGGCCGCCTCGAGCTCGGCCACCGTGCGCACCGTCTCGGCGCCGCAGCCCATCGAGGCCGCGTGGGCCGCGAAGTCCACTTCGACGACGTCGGCGTCGTCGGCGCGGTCGGTGCGGCAGTCCGACATGAAGTTGTTGAACGACACGCCGCCCGCCGAGACCTGCAGCCGGTCGATTATGGCGAAGCCGCCGTTGTCGCAGACGATGACGATGAGCTTGTGCCCCGACAGCACCGTGCTGTAGAGGTCGCTGTTCATCATCAGGTACGAGCCGTCGCCGACCAGCGCTATCACCTCGCGGTCGGGCATGGCCATCTTCGCTCCCCAGGCTCCCGAGATCTCATACCCCATGCACGAGTAGCCGTACTCGCAGTCGAACGAGTGGACGCCCTGCGAGCGCCACCCGCTGATCAGCTCGCCGGGGAAGCCCCCCGCGGCGGTGACCACGTAGGTGGACGCGCCGGCGGCCCGGTCGACCGCTCCGACGACCTGCGCGTAGGTGGGGAGGTCTTCGGGGGCGGCATCGCCGTTGCCGGCTCCCGACGATCCCAGCGTCACCGGAGCGGCGATCTTGTCGATGTACGCGTGGTACTGGGCCGTCTCCGAGGCGGCCCGCACCGACCAGGACTGCGGGGCCCGGTAGTCGCCGACGGCCGCGCCCAGCTCGGCCAGTCCCTCCCTGGCGTCGGCCACCAGCGGGAACGACCGGTGCTTGACCGCGTCGAAGCGGGCCGCGTTCAAACCGATGATGCGGGCCGCCTCGTCGGAGAACACGGTCCACGAGCCGGTGACGAAGTCCCCGAGACGGGTGCCCACCGCCAGCACGACGTCGGCCTCCGCCGCCATGGCATTGCCCGAGACGCAGCCGGTCACGCCGATCGGTCCGCAGTTGAGGGGGTGGTGAGCGGGCAGCGAGGTGCGGCCCGCGGTGGTCTCGACCACCGGGATCCCGTGAGCCTCAACGAAGGCGGCCAACTGCTCCTCGGCCAGCGACCAGCGCACGCCGCCGCCGGCGATGATCAGCGGGCGTTGCGCGCCGGCCAGCACCTCCGCGGCCCTGCGCAGCTCGCCCCGGTCGGGCCTGGGCCGGCGGATCTCGTGCACAGTGTCGGCGAAGAAGCGGGCCGGATAGTCGTAGGCGTCGCCCTGCACGTCCTGGGGCAGCCCGATGAAGGCCGGGCCGCAGTCGCCCGGATCGAGCATGGTGTGGACGGCGTGCGGCAGCGAGTGCACGACCTGCTCGGGTGCGGTGATCCGGTCCCAGAAGCGCACCACGGCCCGGAAGGCGTCGTTGACGGTCGTGGTGGGGGAACCGAAGTGCTCGACCTGCTGCAGCACCGGATCGACGATGCGGTGGTCGAAGGTGTCGCCCGAGATCAGCAGCAGCGGCAGCCGGTTGGACAGCGCCACCGCGGCCGCGGTCACCATGTTGGTGGCACCCGGGCCGATCGAGCTGGTGGCCACCATGATCCGGCGCCGCTTGTGGGCCCGGGTGAAGCCGCAGGCGGCCAGGGCCATGCCCTGCTCGTTCTGGCCCCGCCAGGTGGGCAGCCTGTCGCCGGTCCGCTCCAGCTCGTGGCCCAGGCAGGTGACGTTGCCGTGGCCGAAGATGGCGAACACGCCCGCGAACAGCGGCACGGTCTCGCCGTCGACCTCTATGTGCTGGGCCGCGAGGTAGCGGACCACCGCCCCCGAAGTAGTGAGCCTTACCGTCTCCATGGCCTACCTCTCCCCGGCCTCGCGGCCACTTGAACCACGCCGAAATCGAGCGTGCTGCGTCCCTTTGGTAGCAGCTTCCGTGTGCCGCCGCACCCTCTCAGTCGATCCTTACCGACTCGACGTCCGTCCAGGCGCCGGTCTCCCAGCTGCGCAGCAGCGCGGCCTGCACGCTCACATACTCCAGCGCCTGCTCCATCCCCGCCGAATGGGGCCGGCCCTCGGCCACCGCGGCCAGGAATTCGTGGTCCTGGATGGTCACCACGTCCTCGAACCCGATGGAGTTGGCCTCCCCTGGAACGAAGCCTGCGTGATACGGGTGGCGTTCGCCGGCGTAGACGGTGGTGTAGCCCCGGTCGCCCTCGATGATGTTGAACAGCCGCATCTGGTTCATGGTCTCGAAGTTCCAGCTGAGCGCGCCGTCGGTGCCGTGGACGTCGAAGGCCATCTGGCTCTGCGGTCCCACCATCGTCCGGCTCACCTCGAAGGTGCCGCGGCTGCCGTTGGCGAACACGGCCATGGCCCCGAAGTAGTCCTCGTTGGTGACCACCCCGACCGGGTCGCCCGGCTCGCCCCGGTCGTAGTGAGTGCCCGACGCGGACGGCAGGGGCCGCTCCTTGATGAACGTCTCGCCGGTGCCCACCACCCGCAGGATCGGCCCGTTGAGCATCATGGCCAGGTCGATGGCGTGGCTGAGGATGTCGGTGGAGACGCCGTGCCCGGCCTGGTCGATCAGGAAGCGCCAGCTGAGCAGGCCGAGCGGATCGGCGCCGTACATGGAGAAGAAACGGCCCCGGTAGTTGGTGATCTGGCCCAGCTCGCCCGCCTCTATCAGGTTGCGGGCGTGCTGCACGAGCGGCACGAACCGGTAGTTGTAGCCGACCCCGGTGATGATCCCCGCGTCGCGGCAGGCCTTCTCAGCCCGGGCCGTCTGGGCGGGAGTGCCGCCGACGGGTTTCTCGCAGAACACGTGCCTGCCCGACGCGGCGGCCGCCTCGACCAGCTCGCAGTGCACCATGTTGGGCGCGCAGATCACGACCACGTCCACGTCGGGATGGTCGACCGCTACCCGCCAGTCTTCGGTGGCCTCGCGGAAGCCGAAGTCCCTCAGGGCGACGGCCCGCCGCTCTGCCAGCGTGTCGGCGCACACCGTCAGCTCTGCACGGTATTCGAGGCTGTCGAAGATCAACGGCAGGCGCGCGTAGGACCGGGCGTGGGCCTGACCCATCCAGCCGAAGCCGATCACGGCGATGCCGATGCGGCGCTGGGTGCTCATGAGGCCCTCCGGCGGTCGACGGCGGGATCGGCCGCGGCCGGATCGAGCAGGTGCTCGGGGCTGCCTCCCCGCAGCCACTGGGCCGCCTGGCCCAGCGCCTGGTCGAGAAGCCTGACCATTCCCGCAGTGGTCGACGACGCCACGTGCGGCGTGACGATCACATCGTCGCGCCCGAGCAGCGGATGGCCCACCGGCAGCGGCTCCGGCTCAGTCACGTCCAGCCCGGCCCCGGAGATGCGGCCCGACTCCAGTCCGGCGAGCAGCGCGTCATGGTCGATCAGCGCGCCCCGGGCACAGTTGATAATGATGACCCCCGGCTTCATGGACGCCACGGCGCGGGCGTCGACGATGTGGCGGGTGGCTGCGGTTGCGGGCGCGTGCAGCGACACCGCGTCGCTGGCGCGCCACAAGCCGTCGAGGTCCACCGGCTCGCCGGTCTCCGCCACGCGGGCAGGATCCAGATGCGGATCGTGGACCAGCACCCTCATGCCGAGCGCAGCCCCGTAACGCCCCACGCGGCTGCCGATGCGCCCGCAGCCGAGCAGTCCCAGAGTCCGGCCGTGAAGCTCCAGGGCGCGGTGGTTGACCCGGTAGTCGCCGAGGCCGGCGGCGAGCCCGCGCTCGGCGGGCTTGACGCGCTTGGACACGGCCAGCAGCAGCGCCAGGGCGTGCTCGGCGGTGGACACGGTGGGAGCGTCGGGAGCGTTGCACGCGGCCACGCCGGCCGCGGCGCACTCAGCGACCGCCACGTTGTCGTAGCCGATGCCGGCGCGGGCCACCACCTTCAGACGGGGCAGGCGGCGGCAAGCGTCGGAGTCCCAAGACTTCTCCGCTCCGACCACGGCACCATCGGCCGCGTCGAGGTCGTCGGTCAGCTCGACGTCGTCGGGGACGGACACCTCGGGCGGCGGCCGGCGGTCGATCCAGATGCGCCACGGCGCCGGGCCGCTCATGCCGCCTCAACCTCGGAAGGATCCCCGCCGGCGAGCACAGCATCGATCTCGGCCGCGGTGGGCATGGCGTCGGCACATGTCAACCGGCCGGCCACGATCGCGCCGGCCGCATTGGCCCTGGTGACCATCTCGACGGGGTCGAGGCCGGCCAGCAGCCCGTCGGCCAGCGCACCGCCGAAGGCGTCGCCCGCGCCGAGCCCGCAAACCACATCCACCGGCACCGGCTGGACGCTGGACCTGCCCTCCGGCGTGGCCACCAGCACGCCGTCGGCCCCCATCTTCACCACCGCCAGCGACACGCCCCGATCGAGCATCCGGTCGGCGGCCTGGTCGGGATCAGCGGCACCGACCGCGATCTCGCACTCGGTCCGGTTGCCCACCGCCACCGTGGCGTGGTCGACAGCGGCCCCTATGTGCTCGGCCGCCTCCGCCGGCGACGACCAGAAGCTGGGCCGGTAGTCCAGGTCGAGCACGGTGTGCTCGGCCCGGTTGCGCCTCTCGAGCATGGCCCGGATCGCGGAGCGCGACGGCGCCTGCGCGAAGCGCGAGCCGGTCACCCACAGCACGGGCACCTCGTAGGCCTCGGTGGGGATGTCATCGACGGTGAGGTTCATGTCCGGGCCGCGCGGTTCCCGGTAGAACAGCAGGGGCGGGTCGGTCGGCGGGTCCAGCGCGCAGAAGGCCAGCGCGGTGCGCAAGTGCGGGTCGACCGCCACGTAGTCGTTCACCACCCCGAACCGCTCGGCCAAGGCCGTGCGGATGTACTCGCCGAACCCGTCGTCACCGACCCGCGTGACCACCGCCGCCCGCCGGCCCAGCCGGGCCGCGGCCACGGCCACGTTGGTCGGCGAGCCTCCGATCGACTTGGCGAACGACGACACCCCGCTCAGGGGCACGCCGCTCTGCTGCGGGTAGAGGTCGACGCTGACGCGGCCGACGGTGAGCAACTCGAGTCCGGTCATCCGTCTCGGGGGCAGGAATCGGCCGTCGCCGTCGAGTCGACGACGGTCAACGGGCGAAGGCGGATCACCCTCAGTTCGAGTCGGCCCCGGCCAACTCGTGCTGGAGCTCCTCCAACTCGGCGCCGCCGGCCATCAACTGGGTCAGCTCACCCTGCGACAGCTCCTCCTTGGCCCAGTTGCCCAGGGACTGGCCCCGCTGAAGGATCACGAACCGATCACCGACGGGATAGGCGTGGTTGGGATTGTGGGTGATGAAGATCACCGCCAGCCCCTGGTCCCGGGCCTCCACGATGCGGCGCAGCACCACCCCGGACTGCTTGACGCCCAGCGCGGAGGTGGGCTCGTCGAGGATCAGCACCCGGGCACCGAAGTAGCTGGCCCTGGCTATGGCCACCGACTGGCGCTCGCCACCCGAGAGGGTGCCCACGCTCTGCTCGGTGTCGCGGATGTCGATGCCCATCTTGGCCATCTCCTCCTTGGCGATCATCTTGGCCTTGTCGATGTCGATCTGGCGGAACGGCCAGACTCCCGTCTTGGGCTCCTGACCCAGGAAGAAGTTCCGCCACACCGACATCAGCGGCACCATGGCCAGGTCCTGGTACACGGTGGCGATGCCCGCGGCGAGCGCCTCCCGGGGATGAGCGAACCGGACCTTGGAACCCTCGAGGACCAGTTCGCCCTCGTCGTGCTGGTGCACGCCGGCCAGGATCTTGATGAAGGTCGACTTGCCGGCGCCGTTGTCGCCGAGCACGCAGGTCACCTCGCCGGGGTTCACGGTCGTGGTGACGCCGGTGAGGGCGATGATGTTGCCGTAGAACTTCGAGATGTTCTTCAGTTCGAGGAAGTCGGTGCTCATTGCTGCTCCTCCTTTGCGCCCTTGGCCGGCTCGGCGGGCACGACTATTGCGATCTCGGTCCTATCGGGTTTGGTGGCGCCAGACGCCGTCGGCGCCTTCTCGGCCCGGCCCCGCACGTAGTTGTTGACCATCACCGCCACCAGCAGCAGGGCCCCCAGCACCAGGAACCGCCAGTCGCTGTTCCATTGGGCGAAGCCGATGCCCTGGGAGATCATCCCCCAGATAATCGCGCCGATGCCGGCGCCGAGCGCCGACCCGTACCCGCCGGTGAGCAGGTTGCCGCCCACCACCGCCACGATGATGTAGCGGAACTCGTTGCCGTCGCCCACGTTGGCCTGCACCGCGGTGAGCCGGAAGGCGATCAGCATGCCGGTGATCCAGGCCGCCCCCGACACCATCATGAACAGCGTGGTCTTGGTGCGCGCCGCCGGCACGCCCACGGAGCGGGCCGCTTCCTTGTTGCCGCCGACGGCCATTATCCAGCTGCCGAACTGGGTGCGCATCAGGAGCCACGAGCCGATGGCCGCAAAGACCAGGAACGACAGCACGACCACACCGAACTGGGTCTGCGGGCATCTCATTTCGCCGTCGGTGCCCACCGTGCAGATCGTCTCCAACTCGCTGCCGGTGACGAACATCAGGCGGGTGGCGACGCTGAGCATTACCGATCCGATTCCCACCGTGACCAAGGCCCGCCCGACCCCCTCGTCGCTGGTCATCAAGGTGCGTCCCAGGGTCCCCACGGCGTACGCCACGAAGCCCACGATGCCCCCCTTGGCCGCACCGGTCAGCACGGCGTAGAGGATCCCGTCGCCGTCCACCAGTTCGATCACCGCGAACACGACGACGGCTGCCACGCCCAGCGCGGCGCAGACGTGCATCCAGCGACCGAATTGCGGGGGCGGCGGTGCGGTGGTGCGGACGGCGCTCAGGTAGCGGGCCACCGCGGACGCGGCCAGCAACAGGGCCACCAGCAGCAGCACCGTGAACAACTCGACCCGCAGCTTGCGCGACGCCGATTCGGACTGGATGAAGAACGCCAACACGACGATCGCCGCCGAGATGGCCAGGGAGACCGTCACCGCGGGCTGCACTCGCCGTGCGGTCGACCAGAGCAGCATGATCCCCAGCAGCGCGAGCCCGCCGAACAGGATGACCCGGGCGGCCTGCACCGTCACCAGGAAGCTGATCGTCGGCAGGGCGACGAGCACCGCCCCGAGCATGGGGTATCCGGGGGTGATGCGTCCTATCGCCGCCACGACGGCCAGCACTCCGACGGCGGCGATTCCGAGGGCGAACACGAACTTGCCGAACGATCCGCTCAGGAAGCCCAGCTGGGAGGAGTCCGTGGCGTCCATGACCACCGCAACGATCATGGCGACAACCAGGGCCGCGATGCCGCTGATCAAGTACTGCCACCACCGGGCCGAGGTTCCGCGCTCGGACCGGTCCGGCGCCTCATAGCGGAACCTGCACCAGCCGGCGACCTTGACCAGCACGCCGGCTGCCACGAGGATGCCGCCGATCCAGTTGGATGCCGTCCCGTCCTGGGCCAGCAGGTAGATCAGACCCACCAGCGCCAACACTGTGCCGCCCGCCGCGACCACCATCGCCGCGTAATTCGGGGACGAGCGCCGGGCGTACGTCAGCTCGAACGTCCCGATCATCAGGGCGGCGATCCCGCCCATGAGCAGCAGCGCCCACATCTCGTCGCGGACTATCCACAGGTTGGACCAGCTGCGGGTGTCCCAGAGGTGGGAGTTGCGAAGCCATTCCGCACCGAAGATCCCGTTCCAGAACTCGTAGCCCTCGGCCTCGTCGAGCCCCTCGACCAGCACCTTGTTGGTAAAGAGCTTGGAGAAGCCGAGCTTGGCCCCGATCAGCATGAAGAACGTTCCGAGCGTGACGATGAAGCTGGGAAGCGATGTCTTCTCCACGACGGTGCCGTTGAACCATCCGATCGCCAAAGCGAACGCCAGCGACAGCGGCACCGCGATATGGAGTCCCAGCCCGGCGCCGTTGATGTCGTTGGCCAGCAGGATGGCGATGAGAGCCGTCGCCCCGGTCATGGCGCCCGACGACAGGTCGAACTCGCCGCCGATCATCAGCAGCGCGACAGGAACGGCCATCAGCCCCAGGTAGGCCGCAACGTCGAGGAAGTTGGCCGTGCCTCCTACGGTGCCGAAGGGAGCGGACACCAGCCAGAACAGCAGCCAGACACCGACGGCCCCCAGCAGGGCCCCGATCTCCGGCCGGGTCAGCAGCGTCTGGATCGGCCCCCTATGGGCCAGCCGCTCATCGCCGCCGGCAGCGGCTTCGGCGGGCTTGTCGGTGGTCGTGTCGGCCATTTGATCCCCCAATGGCTAGTTGACTCAAGCCGGTCGTCCCGGGGCCCTGTGGCGACCGGACGTTTCTCATATCCGCCCAGCACCGGGGCCTGCCACAGGGGCAGGCCCCGCGCTGGGGGGAAATTAGCAGAGAGGGGGCGGCCGGCGGCCGCCGGCCG
>JAJEJB010000039.1 GCA_022828135.1 Acidimicrobiia bacterium
TCCAACGTCTCACGCTCCCCGTCTGAGAGCACGATCTCCACAGCACGACGGCCCCTGGCCACCACCGCCTCCAATCACCGCCCGCAGCCACACCCACCATACCACAAACAACCCCACGAACTCGCCATACAGGACACTAGCGCCTTCTACGACCGCGCGAGGCTACCGGCGCTAGAACGCTGCCCTGCCCGCTCACCCGCCGTGGGGGTGCGGGTCGTAGTTGTCGACGAGGAGCCGGACCGCGTGGCCGATGACGTCGATCACGGCATCGACCGTCTCCACGCAGCCCTTCGAAGAACCCGGAGTGTTGAGGACCAGCGCAGTGCCGATCGTTCCGGCCGTCCCCCGTGACAGTCGGCCCAGCGGGTTGACCAGGCGCATGGCCTCGGCCAGACCGGGCGCCTCGCGGTCGAGCACGGCCTTGGTCCCCTCCGGCGTGGCGTCGCGAGGCCCGAAGCCGGTGCCCCCGGTGGTGACGATCAGCCCGTGGAACCCGTCGGCCAGCCGGCGCAACTCCCCCGCCACCGAGTCGACTCCGTCCGCGACGGCGGACCGCTCGACCACCGCCCAGCCGGCCGACGACAAGTACGCCTCCAGCGCCTCGCCGCTGCGATCCTGACGGGTGCCCTCGACCACACCGTCGGACACGGTAAGCACCTTGGCTCGCAGGTGGAACTCGCGGTCGGTTCCGTCAGCCGTCACAGCCCCGACCCTACCCACGGCCACCTCTCCACGCCGCTATTGGGAATTGGCAGCCACGGACGCCGATTCCGGACTCCTCCGCTGCCAATTCAGGTCCGGCGCCAGCGGAACAGGGCCATGCCGTCGTGATCGGCGTCGGGAAGCAGCATCGCGCCCTCACCGTGCGGCAACCAGGGCTCCGGTGGAGGGGGCCGCAGCTCCAGACGGTCGTCGCGGGAGGCGTGCTCGGCCACGCCAAGTGTCTCCGCTGCGGTGAGGGTGCAGACGCTGTAGACGAGTTGCCCGCCGGGGCGGAGCAGGGCCGCGGACGAGTCGAGCAAGGACCGTTGCAACTCGGCCAGCCGGGATACCGCTGATGGCTCGATGCGCCAGCGGGCGTCCGGGTGGCTTCTCAGGGTTCCCAGACCGCTGCACGGCGCGTCCACCAGCACCGTGTCGAACTGGCCCAGACGCAGCGGCGGATGCCGGCCGTCGGCGGCCACAACCGTCATCGACGCGGCCCCGAGAGCGCGCCGGTTGGCTTCGAGCAACCCGGCCCGGCCGCGGTGCGAGTCGCAGGCAATCACGGTCGCGTCCCGTGCCGCCAGCGCGGTGGCCTTGCCGCCTGGTGCGGCGCACAGGTCAGCCACGAGATCCCCGGCCTGCACGTCGATTGCTTCCACGACTAGCTGTGAGCTCAGATCCTGCACGTAGCCGTCCTGGCGCCGGTGCAGTTGCGCCGGGCCGTTCATCGACTCCAGCGCGGTCAGGGCCGCAGAGCGACCGAGATCGTCGGCCAGGGTGTCGACGATCCAGTCCGGGTAGCTGAGCCGGGTCGGATCGTCGGGCCAGTCAGGTGCGCCCGCGTCGGCGACGCGACGCAGCACTGCGTTGACCAGGGCCCGGTGCTTGCGGGGTGCGGCCGACACTGTGGCCGACACAGCCGCGTAGGCCGGCGTGCCCAACTCGACGATCTGGTAGGCGCCCATGCGCAGCGCGGCCCTAGCCGGGGCCGGTGGCGCGGCCACCAGGAAGGCGTCCAGGACCCAGTCGAGGGCCCGGCGGCGGCGGGTAGCGCCGTAGACCAGCTCGGTGGCAAAGGCCCGGTCACGCTCGTCAAGGTCGGCCTTCTCGAGCGCGGCGGGCAGGGCCACGTTGGCGTAGGCACCCCCAGCGTCGACGCGAACCAGCACATCGAGCGCGAGGCGGCGGGCATCGGTGACCGCTTGCCGGCCGCTGGAAGGCTTTCCGGCGCGATCGGGCCGGCTCACTCGAATCGCTCGCCGCCGGTGATGCGAGCGCCGTTGACCCAGTCTCCGGCCGGGCCTGCGGCCCGCCCCTCTGACTGCACGGTCACGAGCTCGACCGCGCCGCTGCCGGTGCCGACCATCACCGCCGGCCCGTCGCCGGATCGCGCCACCAGCGAGATCGAGCCGGCGGCGCCGGGCTGGCCGGTGCCGGCTGCAAGCCGGGCCTCCAGCACCTTGAGCCGCCGGTCCCGGTAGGTGGTCCAAGCACCGCCGACCCGCACCATCCGCAGGACATGCTCGGCGGGAGCGGACCAGTCGACCCGCAACTCCGAAGTGCTTATCTTGGCGGCCCAGGTCATCTCACCCGACTGGGGCACCGGGTCGCCGAAGCCCTCGCTCAGGGCATCCAGCAGCAACCCGATGCCCAGCTCGCAGAGCCGGGCCCGCAACTCCCCGACCGACTCTTGCGGTTCGATGGACGTGGACGCCCGCCGGTAGACGGCCCCGGTGTCGATCTCGGAGGTCACATCCATCAGGCAGACCCCGGTCTCGGTGTCGCCGGCCAGGATGGCACGTTCCACCGGTGCCGCCCCCCGCCAGCGGGGCAGCAGCGAGAAGTGCAGGTTGACGGTGCGGCGGCGTTCGAGGACCTCGTCAGGAATGTGCTCGCCGTAGGCAACGACGATGCCGAGATCAGCCTCGACATCCAGGGCATCGGAGAGGTCGCAGGTGACGGCCAGCCCCATATCGGCGGCTGCGGCCGCCACCGGCGAGGGGGTGGGCGCCTGGCGCCGGCCCCGCCGCTTGGCGGGACGGGTGACCACCAGCGCGACGTCGTGACCGGAGCGATGCAGTGCCTGCAGGGGCGGCACGGCCACTTCCGGCGTGCCGAAGTAGACGACGCGCCGCCGCTCCGGCGGCGTCGCGCTCACAGCAGGCGCAGGCCGGTCGAAGTCGCTTCGCCTCCTACGTCCGCCGGCCGCATCGCGGTCGTCGAGCCGGACCCGATCCCCAGTTCGCGCAGCGTGCGCAGAGCAGCCTTGCGGGTGGCCTCGTCGAGCCGCTCGATGAGCAGCGTCCCGTCGAGGTGGTCCAACTCGTGCTGGAACAGGCGGGCCTCGATCTCGTCGGCCTCGACGGAGACCTCGTTGCCGTCCAGGTCGCGGCCGATGACGTGGACCTGCTTGGGCCTGACGATCTCCCACGACAGCCCCGGAACGGAAAGGCACCCCTCGTCGTAGACCCACTCACCGTCGGACTCGACGATATGCGGGTTGACGATGGTGCGCGGTCCGTCGCCCAGATCCCACACGAACAGGCGCTTCTGTACCCCGATCTGGGGAGCGGCCAGCCCGACGCCCTCCGCGGCGTACATCGTCTCCACCATCCCCTCGACGATGCGCACCAGCGTGGCATCGACGTCGGCGACGTCAGCGGCCCGGCGGCGCAGGACCGGATCACCGATGATGCGTATGTCGTAGGGGGCCACCACCGTTTGAGGCTACCGTCGCGCCATGGCCGATCCCGCTGCCGACCCGACGTCCCAGCCGGCCAGCGGCCAGTACTTCGAGGCCGAACCTCTGGTCGCGGCTGCGCCGCGGACCATCGCGGTGAACGTCGGCGAGCTGCAGTTGACGTTCGTGACCGATTCAGGGGTGTTCTCGCCCGACCGGCTGGACGCGGGCACGCGGTTGCTGCTGCTCGAAGCGCCGCCGCTGGGTGCCGGCGACCGGCGGGTGCTGGACTTGGGATGCGGCTGGGGTCCCATCGCCTGCCTCGCCGGGCTGCGCGCCCCCGCAGCCGAGGTGATGGCGGTGGACGTCAACGAGCGGGCGCTGAGCCTCACAGCCCGAAACGCCGAGCGCAACCGCGTCGACAATGTGACGGTGGCGCGCCCCGACGAGGTGGACCCGGCGCACCGCTTCGACCGCATTCTCTGCAATCCCCCCATCCGCGTCGGCAAGAACGCCCTTCACGGCTTGCTGGCCACCTGGCTAGACCGCCTCGCGGCCGGCGGGCGGGCCCATCTCGTCGTGCATCGCCACCTGGGCAGCGACTCGCTGGCCCGATGGCTCGACCAGCGGGGCCATGACGTGTCCCGGCTGGTGTCGAGATCCGGTTACCGGCTCCTGGAGGTGCGATCTCGCGCCGAGGGCTCGCCATGAGCCAACTCGACTCCACCGGCCTGAAGCGACTGCACCGCGAGTGGCGCCGGCGCGGTCATGAGCGCCTGGCCCTGGTGCTGGACCGGGTGCAGAACCCCCTGAACATGGGGGCCATCGTGCGAACCGCGTCCGCCGAGAGGGTGGAGCACCTGTACCTGATCGAGTCTGCGTCGCCGGACGCGCCCAAGACCGCCAAGACGGCCATGGGCACCGAGCGGTATCTCGCCTGGAGCGCCTTCGACGATCCGGCCTCGGCGGTAGACGCGGCCCGTCACGACGGCTACCGGATCGTGGCCGTGGAGCTCGCCTCGGGGGCCCGGCCCCTGCACGAGTCAGACCTCACCGGCCCGGTCGCGCTGGCTCTCGGCAACGAGAACCACGGCCTGTCAGCAGCCGTGCTGGAGAGCTGCGACGTGGTGGGCTTCATCCCCCAACTCGGCCGGGTCGGCTCCCTCAACGTCGCCGCCGCCGCCGCCATAGCCGTCTACGAGGCTCGCCGCCAGCAATGGGCCCAGGGCTCCGATCATTCTTGACGTAGTTGTCCGCACTGGAGCGGCACAACTACATCGAGAATGGAAGAGCCGGGCATCCAGGGCGCGGTCGGCGTGGGTTGAGCGGCTCAGACCCGTAGCGGGTCAATTTCCACCCGCAGCCGCTCTGGGGGCCGCGGGGTGGCGGCCAACAGGTCGAGCAACGGCTCGTGGGTAGGGACCCGCAGCAGGTACTGGCCGTCGACGGGACCGCGGATGCTCACCGCGGTGTCGCCAGCTTCCTTGAGCGCCGCGATGAACGCCGCTGCGCCCGCGCCGGAGACCCTGGCCTGGGCGCCGTAGGGGGGCAGACCCAAGCCCCGGCGGCGGTCCCGCTCGACGGTGGACACAATCGACGGATCGGCCCTGACGGCGGCCTGCACGACCGGATGGTCGGGCTGGCGGGTCTGGATCGCCAGCCGGCCCCCGTCTCGTCGCGCCCCTGCCAGCCGAGCGCCCCGGGCCAGCAGCGCCAGCGCCTGCTCGGCCGCTCGCTGGCGGGTGGCGAGAAGCTCCTGGTCGAAGTCCAGGAACACCACCGCAGCCGCCGACTCCAGCCGCCAGAGCACTGCCTCGGTGCCGATCACGATGCGCTCCGGGCCGAGCGCGCCTGCCTGGCCGGTCACCTCGCCCACCGGCTCGCCCGCCAGCGCGGCCAGCTCCTCGCGGGCCCGGGTCACACCCATGCGCAGGATGCGCAGCACGGTCGATCCGCACTCGGCGCATACCACCGGCCGGCGCTCGCTGCCGTCGGCCGCCACGAGTTCCTCATCGATCAGCCGCATCGGCACCCGCCCGTCGGAGGTGCGGGCCAGCTCGCCGCAGGCCTTGCAGGCCAGGAGCCGTCCACGGCCCTTGCGGTTGAGCACTACCGCCACCCTTCCGGGCGCGGCAACCAGGCGGTCGCGTAGACCCTCGGCGAACAGGCCGCCCCGGATCGGATCGTCCAACCGGCGGTCCAGCACGTCGAGGACAGGCCAGCCGTCGCGCTCGGCGGCGCGGTCAGCCGTCCTCAACTCGCCCGCCTCCAGGGCCTCCAGTGTCGGGACGGGCGACACCAGCACGGCCGGCGCCCCGACTCTCCGGGCCCGCTCCAACGCCACCTCGCGGGCGTGCCATGTCGGCGCCTGCTCACTCTGGAGGCTCTCGGAGTGCTCATCGAGCACGACGACCGCGGCCAGGCGAGGCATGGGCATCCAGACGGCGGTCCGGGTGCCGACCACCGTCGCGCCCCCGGCGGCAACGGCCCAATCGTCGAAACCCAGAGCAACAGGAACGCCCTCGCGCCTCAGGCTGGCTGCGACGCGCCGGGCGTCGCCGAGGCCGGGCACAACAATCAGCGCGTCACCCCGGCGAGCCGTGGCCAGCGCCACCGCCGTGCCGTCGTCCGCGGGCGGGCACCGCAGCGTGGTCACGGAACCGGAGCGGTCGAACAAGCCGTCGTACCCCTGGAGCGAACCGTCACCCCCGACTGCGACTTGCCGTCTTCGCTCCTGCCGCCCCCCGCCTTGGTCGTACGGCTGCGGCGAACCGCCTCCCCCGCCGGCGACCTTCCGAGCCCCAGCGGGACGGGTCACGATCCGGGGCGGCGACGCGGCCCGCAGCAGATGCACCGTGCGCCCGGCCCAGCGCCATGCAGCCCATCCGGCCAAACTCACGACATCGGCGGGCGGACCCATGCCGGACAGCTGGGCCAGCGGCTGCAACTCGACATCCGCAGTCGCGTCGACCCCCATCTCTGTGACCCAGCCTCGCAGCCGCCGGCCGCCGAGAGTGATGCGCACGATCGAGCCCACTTGTAGCCGTCCGGCTCGCCCGTCGGCCTGCCATGCCTCGGGCACCGCGTAGTCGAACGTCTTGTCGAGGCGCACCACGTCGGGCATCACCCGAACCACCAGACCCGGCTCGGCACCGCCTGCCTCCGACGGCTCGGGAAGATCCTCGCCGGACGTTGGCGACCCGCCGGGCGACTCGGGAAGATCGTCGCCGAACGTTGGCGACCCCCCGGGCGACTCGGGAACGTCGCCGCCGAACGTTGGCGACCCGCCGGGCGACTCGGGAAGATCCTTGCCGGGCGCTGACGGCTTCTCGGACGGCTCCTCGAAGGAGAGTTGGCCCTGCGAGCCGGGACTCAGAGGCCGAGCGCCGACTTCAGATCGTCCAGGCGATCGGTGCTCTCCCATGTGAACCGCCCATCCTGGCTGGGCCGGCCGAAGTGGCCGTAGCAGGCAGTCGGGGTGTAGATGGGGTTGAGCAGACCCAGGTCCCGCACGATGGCGGCGGGGCGCAGGTCGAACACATCCTGCACGGCTGTGACGATGCGGGCCCGGTCGACGGTCTCGGTGCCGAAGGTGTCGACCATGAGGGAGAGCGGGTCTGCCATGCCGATGGCGTAGGACACCTGCAGCTCGCACCGGGAGGCCGCGCCCGCAGCGACGATGTGCTTGGCCGCCCAGCGGGCCGCGTAGGCGGCGGAGCGGTCGACCTTGGACGGATCCTTGCCCGAGAAGGCGCCTCCCCCGTGGCGGGCCATGCCCCCGTAGGTGTCCACGATGATCTTGCGCCCGGTGAGACCCGTGTCGCCCTTCGGGCCGCCGATCTCGAACTTGCCGGTCGGGTTGACGAGAACCCTGTAGCCGTCGTCGGCGAACTGCGGGCACTGCTCGGCGATGACCGGCTCGATGATCTGCTCGGTGACGTCGGGGCAGATCATCCGGTCGCGGTCGATGCCGGTCCTGTGCTGGGTGGACACGAGCACGGTGTGCAGCCGCACCGGCCGGCTGCCTTCATACTCCAGGGTGACCTGGGTCTTGGCGTCGGGCCCCAGGTAAGGGATGGTGCCGGCCCGGCGCACCTCGGCGTGGCGCTCGGCCAGCCGGTGGGCGAGATGGATCGGCAGGGGCATCCCGACGTCGGTCTCGTCGCAGGCGTAGCCGAACATCATCCCCTGGTCGCCCGCGCCCTGCTCGTACGGGTCCTGGTCGGTGCGATCCACGCCCATGGCGATGTCGGGCGACTGGTCGCCGATGGCCACCACCACGCCGCAGGCGTCGCCGTCGAAGCCGAAGGTGGCATTGTCGTACCCCGCGGCGCAGATCGTCCGGCGCACGATGCTGGGGATCTCCACGTAGGCCTCGGTGCGGATCTCGCCGGACACCACGGCCAGACCGGTGGTGAGCAGCGTCTCGCAGGCGACACGGCTGCCGGGATCGGCGCCGAGAAGAGCGTCGAGGATGGCGTCGGAGATCTGGTCGGCCATCTTGTCGGGGTGGCCCTCGGTCACCGATTCGGAGGTGAACATCCAAGTACTCACGGAGCCTCCGCCATGAGCGCTGCCACCTTGTCGAGCACGGCCCGTGCCGCCTCGCGTTTGGTGGTCAAAGGGACATGGTGGCGGGCGCCGTCAGCGGTGAACATCACGATCTCGTTGGTGTCATGGCCGAACCCGACCTGCTCCTTGGAGACGTCGTTGGCCACGATCACATCGAGGTTCTTGCTGCGCAGCTTGTCGAGCGCGTTGGCCTCCAGATCCTCGGTCTCCGCCGCGAAACCGACCAGCACCTGGCCGGGCGGCTTGGAGGCGCCCAGCGACGCCAGGATGTCGTGGGTGGACTCCAGTACCAGCGGGGGCACGCCCCGCCCCTTCTTGATCTTGGTGCCCGCCGGGTTCGCCGGGCGGAAGTCGGCCACCGCGGCAGCCATCACCACCGCGTCGGCACCGGGGGCCTCCAATTCGACGGCGGCAGCCATCTCTGCGGCCGTCTCCACCGCCACTACCCGAGCCGCAGCCGGCGCCCGATCGGGTTCTGTGGTGACCAGCACGACCTCGGCCCCGCGGGCCGCGGCCTCAGATGCGACCGCCGCGCCCTGCTTGCCCGACGAGCGATTGCCCACGTACCGCACTGCGTCTATCGGCTCGCGGGTACCGCCCGAGGTGACCAGCACTCGCCGGCCGGACAGATCCTGGGGGGTCAGCACCGCCTCGACCGCGGCCACGATCTCGGCCGGCTCCGCCATCCGGCCCGATCCGATGTCGCCGCCCGCGAGGGGACCATCCACCGGCCCCACGATGGTCACGTCCCGCTGAGCCAGCACCGCCATGTTCTCCTGCACCGACGGCTGCTCCCACATCTCGGTGTGCATGGCAGGAGCCACGATCACCGGCGCCCGGGTGGCCAGCAGGGTGGCGGTGAGAATGTCGCCCGAGCGGCCCGTACGCAGATCCGAGATCAGTCGGGCCGTAGCGGGGCACACGACGACCGCGTCCGCTCGCTGGCCGAGATCGGTGTGAGGGATGGCGGAGGAGGGATCCTTCCACAGCGACGTGACCGCCGGCTCGGACGCCAGGGCCGAGAAGGTCGTCTCTCCCACCATCCGCAGTGCTCCCGAGGTGAGCACGGGAACGACATGGGCCCCGGCACCGACCAGCCGCCGGCACACCTCCGCCGCCTTGTAGGCAGCGATGCCGCCGGTCACGCCGAGCACGATGCGCCGGCCTCGAAGAGGGCTCATGGCGCGCCCGTCAGGCGCCGACGTCGCCGGCAGACTCGAAGGACTTCGCGGCAGCCAGACCAGGCTCCGGGTCGCTGACGTCCTGCAGGTGAGCGCCCTCGGGGGAGCCTGCCTGCTCGGCCAGCAGTTCCGATGCCTCGATGGCCTCGGCCGCTTCTGCTTCGGGATCGATCTCGACCGCCTCGATCTTGCCGGCGGCGACCTCCTCGAGGGCGATCGACAGCGGCTTCGACGACGTGGAGATCACCTGGGGAGGTACGGACGCTCCGATTCCACCGCCCAACTGGCCCAGGTAATTGGTGATCTCGCGGCTTCTCATGGCAGCCAGAGTCACGAGCACGAACTTGGACTCTGTCCGGTCGAGGAGATCCTCGATGGCCGGGGTCATCATCGTGTCGTAGCCGTGGGCCATGGCGCGCTCCGCTGGATCTGGCGACTGTACCGGGGGAGCTTCACGCTACCAGCGGCACCCGCACTTGCGGACCCGCACCGGGCATCGCCGGGGCCGAGACCGCCGCGGCCCCTCAGACCTCACAAAAGGCGAAACACCCGCCAAACGCCGGACTGAACGCCACCGGCTGCGCCCGCTCCGGTACCGAGCCGCCCGCGCCCCTCGCCGCCCGCGCTCTGCGATGCCTCGTCGGCGCCTCGGTGGGGTCAGCCCAACAGGGTCTCGGAGAGGATGACGGTGGCCATGGCCCCAGCGCAGAGAGCGGGTCCGAAGGGGATGACGGTGTCGCGGAGCCGCTGGGCGCTGCCCGGCCGGCGCGGCCGGGCGGGGTCTGGGAGCGCGTCGGTGCCTCGGCGGCGCAGTCGGGCCACGACCAGGGCCATCGCCAGGCCGATCAGGCAGGCGCCCAGCAGCGCGTACGCGACCAGAGCGAATGCGTCGGCCGGCCGGTGGTGCGCCGCGGCCGTCCAGCCGAGATGAACTCCGAGCGTGGCGGCGAGCTTCACGTCGCCGAAGCCCAGGGCGCTGGGCCGGAGCGCGTGCGCGGACCATAGTACGGCCGCGTAGAGGGCGCCGGTGGCCGGCGAGGCCGCGGCGGCGATGGGGTGCCCGGTCGCGAGGGACCCGACGGCGACGGCCAGCAGGCTCGCGCCCAGCGCGGGGAGGTTGATGGCGTCGGGCAGCCGGTAGGCGCGCAGATCGACCGACGCGAGCGTGACGAGCGACAGCGCCGCCACCAGCGGAGGCAACAGAGCCGGGCCGGGGCCGAAGCGGGCGACTGCTGCTGTGCAAGCCGCCGCGGTGCACAGCTCTTGCAGCGGGAGCCGCCGCGGGCGCGGCGCTGCGAAACGGTCGGCCACAGCAACGCCGGCGCGGCCCGCGGCCAGGCCCCCGACAGCCGCCACGGCCAGAGCCGCGGCCGTCACCAGCAGCGTCCCACTCGACGGTGTCGCTGCATACGGCGTTCACTGTGCGCAGATCGCCGGGTCATGCGACGGCGATCATGCACTCGGCGGTGACAGTGTGGGTTCCGCCGGGCTTGTCGTTGACCAGTGTGTGGTCGAATTCTCCGGCCTTGCCGTTGAGCCCGAAATTCGGCGTGGCGGTGATCCCGACGTCGCTGTAGGTGATGTTGATGCGCTTGCAGCGAGACTCGTAGAAGGCCTTCCAATCGCCCCAGGTGCGGGCGTTGAGCGGCTGGTCCACTCTCGGGCGCCTCGCGTCGGTGACGACCTGCTCGCCGGCGAGTTTGGCGGCGACCTCGCGTGCGCTGCTGCCGGCGATCTGCTCGGAGGTGTCCGACACGACGTTCTGCACCATCACCACCGCCAGCGCGGCGAGCCCGGCCACCGCGGCCACGATCAGCAGCCATTCCAGCGTGGTCAGCCCGGCCTCGCCGCCGCGGGGGCCGCGCCGGCACGAGTGCCGGCGCCCCCGGCCGGACTCGAGCGTGGCTGGCGCGGATCGGCCGAGGCTGAGCATGGTCGGTGCGGACTCGGGCGTGGCCGGCGCGGATCGGCAGCCTCCGGGCTTGGATCGCAGCCGCTGGGGCGGACACGCGTCGGGACGGGGGATTCGGGTATGTCGCATTGTGGGTCTCCAAATGTGGTTGCCGGGTCGACTCATGGGTGATGAGGAACGTGCTCTGGATCGCGGGTGCGCAGCGACGGCGCGAGATGGTCTACGGGCGTGTGTCTGCGATATGGACGGCGTGTGCTTGGAACTCCGCGGTCGCCGCCACGGCGTCGAACGGAGCGAACGGCCCGTGCGGCACGCAGGCGAAGCCGACGGTGAGGGCCGCTCCCTGACGGGCGACGAAGCCGTCGGCGGTTCCAGTTCGGGGACTGGCGGGAATCGGATCGGCCGCGGGCGACGGGCCTGCGACGCACAGTCGTGCTAATGCGGGCCTTGCCGACAGCACGTCAGCGACGACCGCCTCCTCGCAGGCGTCTTGCTGCTGGTCGGCAACATCCGCAGAGGGATCAGCGGAGCACACGACGCCCGCGGCTACGGCGGCCTCCTCGGCTGCGAGCAAGGTGACGAGCCGGGCCTGTCCGGCCTCCGCGGCCCACAGCACGAACAGGGCCAGAAGCGCCATCGCAGGCGCAACCATGACCAGCTCCAGAGCGGCCGAGCCACGCTCGGACTGCTCCGCGGGCGCGGGCTCCAAGCCGGGCCGAGTCCAACGATGAGCCGACGCGGCCGAGCCATTGTGGCAGGTGTGGGCGAGCGGCGGTGAGCAGGCCAGAAGCGGCGTATTCTGGTTGGTGTGGGCATGCCCGACGAGGGGCGCCGGCGCTACGGCGAGCGGGGCGACTCCCTGGCCTTTGTAGTCGTGTGGCCGCTGCTGGTGGTGGCGACGGTGGTGCTGGTGGCACAGGCGCTGATCGTGTCCAACGCCCGGGCCCAGGCCGAGTTGGCTGCGTCCGCGGGGCTGCGCGCCGCCTGGCGGCACAGCGCGGCGGTGCATCCCGGCGCCGATCAGGGCTCGGCGATGGCCGAGGCAGCCCAGAACGCTGCGGCTGCCGTCGCCGGTTCGTCGTCGGGCTGGCGATGGTGGCAGCCCGACGCCGCCACCGTTCACAGCGACTGGTGCTCGGATCCCGACTCGCAGCCTGCGGCGCAGCGCCACGGCTGGGTGAGGGTGGTCGTCGCCGGCGAGGTGGTCGCTCCGCTGGACGCCCTGTGGCCTGACCACTCCAGCGGTGTGTCCGCTGCGGCTGCGGGCCCGGCGGTGCTCTCCGGGCGCCCGGACCCCTCGACTGTGCCCGGCAACCCTGCAACCGTCCCCGCCGACCTGGCTGCCTGCTAGACGAACCGGCCTCACCGGCTGCCGGCCTGCCACATCAGCCGGCTCCGGCCCCGGCCCGCCGCCGCGCCGGCGGCGCACGAGCGGGCTCACGGCTCGCTCCGCAGCGGATGGCGCACGACCGGGTCGCCCGCCGCGGCTGCTGCGATCAGGCCGCTGTTGACGGCGTCGCGTGCGGCCTCGCAGCGCACGCCGCCTCCCGAGGGCACCGCAGCGACGGGGTTGTTCAGCACCAGAGCCTCGGATCCGAGCCGCAGTCCGTCGGGCCAGACCTGCGACGCCGCCCAGCCTGCCTGGGACCAGTCGCCGGCCATCGACACATACAAGGCCCCGGCATTGACCGTTCCGGCGTCGGCCTCGCAAAGATGCACATGGTGCGTCCCGGCAGCCGTTGCCGGCGCGCCGGGGCTGCGGACGCCCGCATACAGCGTGTTGGTGTGGAACCCGCGCACCGACTCCATCGCGAAGCCGGCGGTGCCCAGACTGCGCACGACCGCGCACATCACGGTGCGCGTCTCCGTCTCCGACGGGCTCGACGTGCTCCCGTCGTCGCAGGAAGGATCCATAGTGAGCCCGGGCACCCGGTCGCGGGACGCGCCGCGGCTCCACGCCATCTCGGCGATGTCATGGGCGGCGTCGTGCATCGCCGACTCGGCCGCCAGACGCTGCGGGACCGCCAAGGCGGCGACCGCCGCCAGCATCGACACCGGCGCCAGCAGCACCAGGCACAGCGTCACCGCGCCGCCCGCGTCTCGGGGGCAGCGCCGCCCGGCGGTCCGCGCCCGGAGCTGCGCCCCAGCAGCTTGGATCACGGCAACGCGACCTCGCGCCGATGCCCGGTGGCGGGCACATGGCGGCTGCGCCGCGGCGACTGGGATCATCGCAACGCGACCTCGCATCTTGGGAGGTCAGAAGGCAGCGGTCCGCCCGCGGCGCCGCCCGGTCGCCACGCCGCGGCCGCGACCACATCGGCGAAGACGGTCGTGAGGCTGCCACAGCGCTCCGCGAAGAGCGCCTCGTCGTAGCCGGACGGATCGGTCCGGAGAGCCTGCCGGGCGTCGTGCTCGACGGCGACCGCCGCGGCATCAGCGTCGCGCACCCGCGACTGGCGCGGCGCGCCGGGATCGGTCTGGCGGTCGACGGCTGCTTGGAGCGTGGAGGCGAGTGCGGCAACCAGGCCGACCGCCGCCGCCACGACCAGCAGCCATTCGAGCGTGGCGAGGCCGTCATCGGCGCCGGGTGCCACGGCTCAGCCCCCTACGAGGCCGCCGCCGGTGAGGGCGGTGAACGGCGGATACACCAGGATTGCTGCGAGCCCGAGCGCCACGCCGGTGGCGGGCAGCACGACGAGCTGGGAGCGCTTGACGGCGCGCTCGCGTTCGCGTGCCACCGACTCCTGCCACAAGGTGTCTGCTGCTGCCAGCACCGAGTCGGCCACTCTGGTGCCTCGCTGTTCGGCCAGCCCCAGCGCCGAGATCGTCGGCGCGACGGTCCGGAGGCCGTAACGCTCCACGAGGCCGGCGAGGCCCTCCCATGCGGGGCGGCCCTGCTGCTGCGCCGCCAGCAACGACCTTCGAAGCAGTTCCCACACCGGCCTGCGGCTAGCCCGCGCCGCGTCGAGCATCGCGGCGGCGGGCTCGGCGCCGGCGCGCACCTGCTGGGCAGTCAACGCGATCCACACGCGGATCACCTCGTCGAACTCACCACGGGCGCGACGGGCGGCGTCGCGTGCCCCCATCATGGGAAGAACCCAGCCGGCGCAGCCGGCGACAAGCCCAACCGGCACCGCCGGCAGCCGCCCGTTCTGGGTCATTGCCCCGACCGTCGCGCCGGATGCGAGTCCCACCAGCGCGCCCCCGATCCGCTGGGCGTTGTATGTGTGGGCAGTGACGCCGGCAAGGCGCAGGCCCGCCTCGTCGCTCACGGGAGCCACCGACAAGAGCAGGCTCAGTGCCCGGCGGAGCGCTTCCCGCGGCGGCTCGAGCCGATGGCCGGCCACCCCGGCTGCCGCCATGCAAGCGCCGCTCAGCACGCCGACAGCGCCCAGGAGCGCGAACAGGCCCCTCATCACGTCGGCCGCCTCACGGCCCGCTCATCGCCCACGGCCGACGCCTGCTCGCGCCGCACGCTCTGGCCGAGGACACGCAGGTCGCTCATAGCGGACGCCGAGCGCGACCGCGCCTGCGGTTCTCGACGAGGGCGGAGGGCTCCGGTCGCGCGGTCGAGTGGTGCACAAGGAAGGCCACCGACCCCAGCAGCAGGGACGCGATCAGGGTGAGCACGCTCTGGCCGGTGGAGGTGCTGTAGGGATCGAAGTAGGCAGGGTTGTTGAGATACATGAGCACCACCACCCCTCCGGCCAACGAGAGCAGGGCGATGGTCTGCGCCCAGAGCTGCACCACCGCCTCGGTGCGGGCGCGGTGCATGCGGACCACGTCGTCGATGCGCTTGGACAGGTCGAGCAGCGGCCCGGCGATCCCGCCGCCCGACATCGCCGCCATGCGCAGCCCGGCGGCCACTTCAGGCTCCCAAACCGGGCCCGATCCACCGAGATGCTCCAGCGCAGCGTCGAGGCCGTCGGCGCGTGCCCGTGCGGAAGCCTCAGCGATCGCCGCGGCGATCGGTTCGGGGGCGTGGTCTACGCTGCCGGTGATGGCGTCGGCGAGCCCCGATCCAGCCTGCGCGAGGGACGCGATCTGGCGGCACCAGACCGACCACGCCGACGCCGCCGCGGTGTGTCGTCGGCGCTGGACGGGCGCGGCCACGAACGGCGGCAGCAAGACCCCGAGCCCTCCCAGCAGCACCGACATCCCCACCAGACCGGTGGCATACCAGCCCGCGGCTGCGCCCGTCAGCGCCGCGGCCGCCTGCACCGCCATCGGACCCCGGATCCTGCGCCGCATGCCCAGCAGCCGCCCGATCGCCGATCGGCCGCGATGCCGCGGCGGGCCCGCCGACCGCCCCGACAGCAGCACCAAGGCAACCCCGGCGATGAACACGGCCCCAAAGAGCAGAGAAGTCGCCGGCCGCGACGCATCGAAGAATGCCGTCACCGCTGCGCCTCGTCGCGGCTGGGCCAGCCGGAGGTGTCGAGTCCGCCGTCGGCGACCCGCTCTGCGAGGTCGCCGTTGCGCGGTCCGGCGATCAACGTCAGGTCGCCGCCGCGGGTTCGGCGGGTGAATATGTCGTGTGTGGCGAAGTTGTCGCCGTCGGCGCCGAGCACCTCGGTGATGGTGTGGACTCCCCGGAAGCCGGTGCGGGGGTCGCCGCGCATGAACACCACGAGGTGCATGACGTCGGCGGCCTCCTGCACCAGAGCGGACTGCGAGCCGGCGCCCGAGGCGGCGAGGCAGTAGCGGACCAGCCTCGCCAGTGCCTGGCGGGCGGAGGCGGCGTGGATGGTGGCCATGGAACCGTCGGAGCCGGTGCCGCATGCGGAGAGGAACACTGCCGCCTCGGCGCCGCGCAGCTCACCCACGATCACCCGGTCCGCGCCCGAGCGCAGGCTGCGCCGGGCGAGTTCGTCCATTGTGATCTCGCCGGATCCGTCGCTGTTGGGCTCGCGGGTCTCCGCGGCGAAGGTCAGCGGATGGGTCTCATCGAGGAACAACTCGAAGGTCTGTTCGAGAGTGCAGACCACCTCGCGGTCGCCGATCTCGCCCAGCAGCGCCCGAAGCAGAGTCGTCTTGCCCGCGCCCAGCGCGCCGCAGACCAGCACATTGGCGGCGACGGAGGACGCACCGCCGCGGCCAGGAACTCGGCGGCCTGCATGCTCAGCGACCCGCCTGCCGCGAGGCTCGCGAGGCTGACAGTGCGGTGTCGGTGGCATCGCACCGTCAGATACGGCTCCGCGCACACCGACATGGCCGCGAAGACCCTCTCGCCGGTGCGCAGCCGCAGATCCAGAAGCGGCGCCGACTGGTCGAAGCGGCGACCGGTCTGGCCGTGGGTCGCCGCGAGATGCGACACATAGCCCACCAGATCGTCGCGATCATGAAACAACGGCTGCGTCACCTGCTCCTGGCGGCCGCCGGCGAGGCCCAACACGATGCGGCGCGGCCCGAACACGTAGATGTTCTCAACGTCGTCGCGCCGCAGCAGCGGCTCCAGCGGCCCCGCCCCCAGCAGCGACTCGAGCCGCTCGTGCAGCCACACCACGTCACCGTCCTCGAGGCAGCGGCCCGCGGTGTGGATCGCCTCGGCCTCCAAAGCGCTGATCGCCTCGGAAGCGACGCCCCGGCACGCCGCTGACGCATCGGCACCCGCGACACCCGACTCCAGGCGGCGGGCCTGAACGGCGGGCAGCACCTGCCGCCAGATCTCCTCACGCAGACCCGTCACCGCCGCAGCCCCGCAACCGACGCCTCTGAGGCCCCTGCCGAAAGTGCCGATCCCCGCCTCAGCGACAAACCGCGCCGCCGCAGCCTCAGTGCTCCAGCCGACGCGCCAACCGAGCCGCCGCCGCCGACGGCCGAGGCCCGGTCAGCGGTGACGCGAACGCCGGCCGAAGCCCGGGCCTGTGCGTCTCTGTCGCCGGCGGATATAGCCGCGAGGTGCGGTTCCAGGCTTACGGCGAGCGCCCTGAGGTCCCTCGCAAGACGGCTGCGCCGACGCTGAGGCGAGCGCAGCACCCTGGCGTCGGCCGCTTCCCGCAGACGCCCCGCCACCTGCACCCCGAGCACCTCGGCGATCTCGGCGTCACCGACCGGCGAGTCGCCCTCCACGACCACGCGCAGCGAGCGGCGCCCATCGCACGGATCCAACCCCGCCTCGTGCAGTTCGCAGCGCAGCTCGCACAGTTCGTCGACCGATCTGACGGGCGCGATCACGGCCACCGCCGGAGCCAGCGACAACAGCGCCCCCAACCGGCCGTCCACCAACAGCAGCGACGCTGCCAGCACCACGGCGCGCTCGCAGTCGACCCGGCGCAGATCGCCGAACCGATCGGCCAGCCACCGCGCCGCGAGCGCGCCGCCTTCGACGTGGCGCGGCCCCAACAGCATCCACAGAGAACCTTCGTCGCCGGGCGCCCGATAGCTGTGCGCGGCGAGCGCCTCGGCGGTCACGCCCGACCGGGCGGCCATCAGCGACGGCAGCCCCCGCCGCTGCGGGTCGTAGCGGCGCGAGGTGGCCTCGCTGAGGCGCTCGAACAGCGCCGACCCGGTCGTGTCGGCATCCACCAGAACCACCGGGCGGCCCGCCGCGGCCCAAGACTGCGCCAGGCAGTAGACGACAGAGTTGGCGTGCAGCCTCGACGCCGCCGCGCCCACCACCGCTAGCACCGCGCTGTCTCCGCTGCAATGCACGCATCGACGGCGTCGTTCCATCGGCGCTGCCACCCAGCGTCCAGGGACTCAGCCAACGCGGCCGAGTCGGCGTCGGCCGGCACGGGCAGCACCATCGGCTCGGCCCCCAGCGAGTCGGCCAGGCTGTGCCACCACAGCCACTCATCGGCCGCCACGAACAGGCTCGCGACGCCTCCGTCGTAACGCTCGAGGACCATCTCGGTCAGCACAGAACGAGGCCGACCCGAGTCTTCGGCAGTCGGCTCGGCGCCGGGGTCGACCACCAGCACCCGATCACCCTCGGACACACCCGACGCGGCCAGACTCTCGTCGAAACGCACCCGCACCTCCAACTCGCCGGGTCCGGGCCCGCTCCGCCGGCTCAGCGCCTCGGCATGCTCGTCGCTCCAGTCGGCCGCCCACACGGCGTCGAGGCGGTCGGCCAGATCCTCGACCTCGGCGCCCGGGGGCACCGGCACGACCTCGAAGACGCCGCCCGCAGACCGCAGCCGCGAGCGCCACACCTGCCACTCCTCAGGCGTCAGCTCCAAGGACATCTGCGAGCCGCTGTAGCCACTCACCTCGAAGGGCCTCACCACCCGCCGCGGCCGGCCCAGAGCGCCGGTCGAGCCCCCAGTCCCGGGATCCACCAGCAACACCAGGTCACCGTCGGCCACACCTCCGGCTGCGAGACCGTCGTCGATCGGCACATTCAGACGCAACATCCCCCAAGGTGCCTGTTCAGGCTCCATCAGCATCGCCGGACCGATCATGGTGCCTGCAGCGATGTCGTGCGCAGCCACCTGCCCGGCGAGGCGTGACCGCGAACTCTCGCCCCAGCGCAGATGCGCAACGGCGCCCGGATGCACCAACGCCGAATCGAGATCAGCGGCGGCCACGACCTGGCCTGCGCTGATCTCCGAAGCCGCGACCACAACCCTCACACGCTCATCGAGACTGATCGCCACGAGATAGAACGCGGCCACACTGCCCGCGGCGATCAGGGTCCCGCACACCACCAACAGCACCCGCCTCGCCCTCGGAGACAGACGGCCCGAACGATCCGCCGACACCGCCACCGCAGCCGGTGACGCCGGAGCATCCACCATCAACGCACCCCTGGCAGCGACTCACACCAGCGTGCACACTGGCAACCCGCCATCGTCCCACCCACGCCCGGCCCCGGAATACACGCCAGCCTTCGAGGCCGCCTCCAGCGGGATGTCCGGATAGAGGATCCCGACGCGACGGCACCGCGCCGCATACAGACGATTCAAACGGTCCGCATCCTCCGCCGACACCGGCGCCTCGCCACGCCAGCGCCGCTCGACGGCCTCCACGGCAGACTCAGCAGCCTCCTGGCGGGCACTGTGCGACGCCACGCCCTGCGCCGACGATCCGACCACACCAACCACCAACACCACGGCCACAGCCGCCAACCCCGCCACCGCGGCCACCACCAACAGCCATCCCAGCACCACCAGCCCAGCATCCTCGCTGCGACCCGCTACATGCACTCTCGAACGGCACCACATCAAGAACGAAGCCTCACGGGAGTCCTCGGTCCGCGCCACAGATCCAGGAGCGGCTGGCCGCGGCGGCCACTGGTCTCCACCTCCTTTGTATCCAACAAGTTCACATCTATCGTGCCTATGTCAATGCATTCGGCTTCATACGAGCCTGATACTTCTGGTGATCGTCGCTGTCACCATACGACACTGGTGGAACCCACCACATGCGATCAG
Organism: Acidimicrobiia bacterium; assembly: GCA_022828135.1. Classification (GTDB taxonomy): domain Bacteria; phylum Actinomycetota; class Acidimicrobiia; order Acidimicrobiales; family Aldehydirespiratoraceae; genus Aldehydirespirator. The sequence continues at coordinate 19,429 of JAJEJB010000039.1, forward strand.
CAACGCATGAGTAAGGCGACAACAGGCGATCAATGGTTGGATCTCTAACCTGAGAAACTCCTTCGAATGAAAACTCATATCACCGGTCAATCTCAAGATGCGTCCACAAGTTGCTCTGTCGATGGACCGGCAGCACCTACGAGAAGCACATGCTTGACCTCGAGTTCATCGTATTTGCTGTCAGCCAGCCAAAAAAATTCTAACTCGAAATCGAAGCTGCGCCGTCCGTCGTCATCGATGATGGGCAGTTGAGTTACTGCGCTTGTCGGGTCGCTTGTGATATCAAGGGGAGTCAACCGGTGCACAGCGAAGACCTTGCCGTGCCCGTCGAGGAAGCCCAGATAGGCTCGCATGTCCTCGAAGACCTGCTCACGAGCGGCCCCGGTGCCGGGATGCGAGTTCGGCTCCACCAGCGACACACCGGTGAACCAATAACGGATCCAGTCTTCCTCATCCAAGGGAAGGTTCAAAGCGGCCAAGTTCAACGCGTTCACAGGATCAGCTAGAGTGACTGGAATAGAGTACCGATCAAATGACACCACAACAGTGACCGGAAAATAGCGATAGAGCGCTCGGCTCAAGTCAGGCTGAGACGACATAATCGCACTGACCTCGATCTCGGACAGCTCTGCCAGTTCCGGCACCGGTTCGACATTCAGAACGAAGGGCGCGACCTCTCCAGGCTGCACCGTCAGCGGGAAGAGCCAATGATGGTCGCCGAGTGCGACCTTCACAGCGCGCGCGAACAACGTCACAGACCTGTTCTGCACCAACCCCATAACCTCGTCGCCGCTTACGGCCACCGAATCCCACAACACCACCATCTCGTCGATGGGTGAATCCACCGCGAACATCCCATGCGGAGCCTCATAGCCCAAGCCCATGCCGCCGTAGCCAAGGTTGTGTCCGCACCCATACAAGCACGGCCGGTCCTGCACCGCCTCGGTCGCCTCCCGTGGCGATGCCCTCACGGGACCGGGACCATCCCAAGTCACATGCGCATAACCCGGTTCCCCACCGTCGCCGCACTCACGCTTCTGGAGTTCGGAGATCTCGTGCTGGGCGAGCGCCGATACCTCGTCGCCGGGACCCACCACCGTACCCGTGACCGCGGTAGCGGCCCCAGAGTAGTCGCACACATCAAAGACCTGGCCCATCAGCGCATCCCAGCGCGAATACTCGCGGCGAAGCGGCCCCGCGCCCTCACCGACTACCACCCCGGGCAGCCCCGGATAGCCCACCAACTCACCGGGTTGCCGGAACAGACTCGAACCCTCCGGGTCAGGAACGCCCTCGGAACTCCCCAATTCCACATCCACGCCATCGCCACCGATCTCGCCATCGGGTTCCTCGCCCTCCATGACACTCATCCCTTCAACATCCAAGTCACTGTCACTGTTCTCGCCATCGGGCTCGGCGCTCTCAGAGCCCCTCGGCAACTCCACGACCCCGCCGTCGAACGCCCCGCCGCCGGGTTCCGCCGGACTTTCGAGTCCGCGCTCCATATCAGCGATCCAGCCGCCGTCGAGGACCTCACCGCCATCAGAAGCCCCAACCGCGGTCTGCGCCGGCAAATCCTCGCCGACAGGCTCAGGGGGCGCGCAGGATGCAACCCCAGTAAACACCGCCGCCGCCGCCAATACGACCAAGCACCTCTTCCCGCGCCGCTCAGGCACCACAGCAGCCCTCATCTCCACATCACATCCGGGTCCACTCACAGACCGTCACAGTCGCTGACCCAGAGGTACCGCACTCCTCGTTGGAACCCTCTCTGACATATAGCGCCCTACCATCTACATTGTTGACATACCAGCCGTTGCTGTTCGGTCCCAAACGCGACAAACGCGAGTACTTGTTCTTGGGAACGGCCTTTATCAGCGTCTGGGCATAGCCAGTGTTAGCTGCTGGGAACACTGCATACTTGGTCCCTGCATTGATCCCGTCGGGGTCGGTCAAAGATATAAACGCTGCCGCGAGGGGAGTGAACCCGTTGGGGTTCGTCGCGCTGTCGGTTCCATCCACGTTGTCGACATCCATGTTGCCCTCATGGCGAGCCGGATCATACAGAAAGCAACTGAAACCGCTCTCGCTCACTGGAGGCTTCTGGCTGCTCCATACGCAATACCTGTCCTGCACACCGCCGTCGCTCTCAGCACCAGCCGTAGCACTCAACCAAAGCGAGTCCTTGTCCTCGTCATAGATTATTGTATACGTCTCCTTGCATAGATCTCTATTGTAGCCGTTGTCCTTGTTGGAGTAGTCCTTGCAGCCGAACCAGGGCCTATAGACCTTCTCAGCCCAGTCAGTCTTGCCGCTTTGTGCACAGTACACGTCCCTAATATGCTCAGCAACTCCAACGCCGCCACGTCGGATGTCCGCGCGCTCTGCGTGGTTGAGCGTCTGCGCTGGTCCCCAAATATCGAGCTGCCACAGCCCCACCCCAGCATGCCAATGTGCTCGTCGCTCGTGCTCGCGCGTCGCTCTTGAGTACAGCCACTTGTTATTCTTGTTCTGCTTAAGGTTGTCGCTCCTTCCGAGGAACATCGGTGACGGGCTGGTCCTTCGCAATTCGTGTACCGGGATAGCCAGCATCAGCGCAGTCAACTTGTTCACTGTGAGAGCGCAGACAGAAGGTTTACCCCCATGCGCGGACCTCGCTATGTCGCGAGTGGCCACAATAGTTCCCATAGTGAACTCATAGACGCGCTGCCCAGCCGGGCTACACGAGCCGTTCCAGAGACGCACCTCCCCGTCGCCACAGGCCGTCGGCTCGTCAATGTCGGTGGACACGGTGAGCGTGAACGACCCCGTTGAGCGGCGGCTGTAGGTGGTGGCCTCGATCGTGTAGTCGCCTGGTATCAGATCGAGGCTCAGGTGCGAATCGAATGTGGTGCTGTTGGCGTCGTCGTTGCGGGCGCGCACCCTGCCGGCGGTTCCGTGGCCCCACAACAGATACAGATACGTGTCCCGGCTCGACGACAAGTCAATCGTGACCTCGGCGTCCACGCTCAGTGTGAAGGTGAAGCGTTTGGCATAGTAGAGGATCTGCTCGTCGCCGCGCTGCGACGAGGTACATCCGTCAGATGCCGACCACAACCCGGAGCGTGTCAGGGTCTGAGACCCGAGCACTCCCAGCGACTCCGAGCAACCAGACACAGCAGACGGTGCAGTCGTCGTAGGCGGTGCGGTAGTTGTCGGAGGTGTGGTCGTCGTTGAGGTCGTAACAGACGTCGTGGTCGTGGCTGGAGGGGCGGCGATGGTGATGACGCAGCTCGTTCCCGACAGGCGCCCGACCGGGCACGAATAGGTCACCCTGACGGTGGACCGCGTCGTCGTCGTGGTCGTCCGCGAGCACGTCGCGCCGCTGACCGACCAGCCCGCGCGGCAACTGTACACGGTCGTCGTGATAGCTGCCGCGGTGACAACGCAGGTCCTTCCCGAGCGGTGTCCAGCCGGGCACGAATAGGTCACCCTGACGGTGGACCGCGTCGTCGATGTCGTCGTCTTGGAGCACTTGGCACCGCTGCGCGCGTACCCCGACGGGCATGTCAGCGTCGCCGCCCGGGTGAGCGTCTTCACGCACGATGTTCCCACGTCGGTGTACCCCGACGGGCACGAATAGGTCACCGTCGGCGCCGAGTTGGGCGGCCCCACACAGACCTTCGCCCGAAAATAGACCACGAGGCGCTTCCCCGCAGGGCACGAGTACGAGGCCCTCCGGCTTCGGGTGACGTTCTTCGCGCAGACCGTCCATATGTACGAATACCCGGACGGGCAACTCGCCCGCGCGCTCGTGGTGACCGTCGTCGTCTTGGAGCATGTCGGGCCGTTCCCGACATAGCCCGCAGGGCAGGTGTAGGTCGTGGTCATCGTTGCCGCGACCGTCTTGGCGCACCCCAACCGGCTGGGCGAATACCCCGAAGGGCACGACGTCCTGATCGTCGCGGTGGCCGCCTCCGTCTCAGTGACCGTCCTGACACACGTCGCGCCGCTGCCGCGGTAGCCGGCGGGGCATATGTACTCGTTGGTCGCGGCAGCCGGCACCGTCTTGGTGCAGGACTCGCCCGTGAGCGTGTAGCCCGGCGGACACGACAGCGACTGCGCCACCGCCGTGTCGGGCTTCAAAGAGTCGGGTATATCGAGATCCTCAACGTCCGGGAACCCCACCAACCCGAACACCGCCACACAAACCGCCAACAGCCACACCAGCACCCCGCGGGCCCGGCCACGCGGCGCGCCCGAGCCGCCACCCTGGCGCCTTGCATCCAGCCCCCCCCCCGGCGGCGCGGAGCACCGCCGCACGCCGCGAGCGGACAACCGCCGACCGCAACATGTCGGGCACGAGGAACTTCACAATTCCAGCGCTAGCACACCGCCGGCGCCGCTGTCAAGTTACTTGTCCTCTGCGATCGCCACGCCACCTCCGACTACACCGTCGCTACAAGGGGATGGACAACATTGACGCCAGCTTCATCGCCGGCCGTGTCAGCGCTGGGCACGGCGCCGGTCGCGGTCGGCCGCGATCAGGCGCTCGATGGCTTGAACAGCCCGGCTCACCTCGTCATTCACCACTACCTCGTAACCCATTTCCAGGGCTTCGGCCCGCTCCGAAGCAGTCTTCTCCATTCGTCGAGCTACCGTCGCGGCGTCGTCACCCCGGTTCTCGAGGCGCTTCTGCTGGTGCTCGCGACTGGGCGCGTCGACGAACACCAGCACGGCGTCGGGCACCAGTTCCCTCACCTGCCGTCCTCCGCGGACGTCGATCTCTAGCAGCACGTCCACTCCCGCGGGAGGGTCGGGAATCGGAGTGCCCTGGAGGTAGTCGAGGAACTCGACCCACTCCAAGAACCCGCCCCGATCGATGGCGGCCTCGAACGTGGCGCGATCCACGAAGCGGTAGGCCCCGGCCGGCTCTGCCGGCCGGCGAGGCCGGGTCGTCCACGACCTGGACAACCACAGGTACGGGTCACGAGCCAGCAGCTGCTCGACGATCGTGCCCTTGCCTACGCCTCCCGGTCCGGAGACGATGACGACAGAACGGCCCTCGAGGGAGGTCACCCCCGCGAGGCTACCGACCCGGTACTAGTCAGCCGAAGGCGTCAAGTAGTTGGCTCCGCTGCCGGCTGCCGAGCCCGCGCAGGCGGCGGTTCTCGGATATCCCGATCCCCTCCATCGCCCTGCGGGCCTTCACCTTGCCCACGCCGGGCAGGGACTCGATCACAGCCAGAACCTTCATCTTGCCGACGGTGTCGTCGTCCAGCCGGCCGAGGAGGTCCGAGAGCGAGATGTCGCCGGCCTTGAGCTGTCCGCGGAGTTCGGCCCGCTCGCGGCGGACCCTGGCCGCCTTGACCAGGGCCTCTCGCCTGACTTCATCGGAAATGGAAAACGGTTGAGCCATGGGCGGTGAGATTAGCCAATGTGACGCGGATTTGCCACCATTTCATCGATTTGAGTCTGATCGGTGTCTGCGGAACTGCGGGTCCGAAAGTCTCACTGTTGGAGGCTGCGGTGCAGGCGCTCGGCGGCCTCGAGGGGATCGGCGGCCCTGGTCACCGGCCGGCCGACAACCAGCAGGTCTGCGCCGGCGGCCAGCGCCTGGACCGGTGAGGCCACCCGCCGCTGGTCGTCCACCGAATCTCCGGCCAGCCGGATGCCGGGAACGGCCCGGAGGAGCTCGGGCCGGACATGACGGGTCGCGGTCAGGTCAGGGGCGGCGCAGACCACGCCCGCGCAGCCGGCCTCGAATGCCATCTCCATGCGCTGGGCGACCAGGTCGCGGGTGGCGGCGACCTGGGCTTCGCTGGTCAGTACCGTCACGGCCAGCACTCCCGCCGGGCGGGTCGCGCCGGTGGCTAGGCCCTCGGCTCCGGCCCGCAGCATCTCGACGCCACCGGCGGCATGCACCGTCAAGTACGAGACGCCCAACTCCCCCACCACCCGGGCCGCCCGGTCCACGGTATTGGGGATGTCGTGGAGCTTGAGGTCGCAGAACACGTCATACCCCAAGTCGATCATGGCTCCTATCGCCTCGGGGCCCGCAGCGGTGTAGAGCTCCAATCCGATCTTGGCCACCCGGAAATGCCCGGCAAGCGAGCGGGCAAGGCGGGAGGCCGCTACCAGATCGTCGACGTCGAGCGCCAGAGCGAGACGGTCGCGGACCGGCCCTTGGTGGGAGGAGCCTCCACCGCTTGTGGAAGCAGACATCGCTTCATCCATGGGCTGCTCCGATCAGCTCGTCCATTCGTTGTGCTCCCGCTTGCCGGCACCACTCCCGAAGTTCGGCAAGGACCCGCCAAGGGGCTCTGGGGTCGGCGAAGATCGCCGTGCCCACCTGCACCGCCGACGCGCCGGCCTGCAGCATCTCGACGGCGTCGGCGCCGCGGGTTACCCCGCCGACGCCGACGATGGGCACTTCCGGCAGAGCTTCGCACACGTCGTAGACGGCTCGCACCGCCACCGGGTGCAGAGCCGCTCCGCTGACGCCGCCGCGCAGCCCTCCGAGGACGGGCCGCCGCTTGTCGATGTCGATGACCATCCCGGCCAGCGTGTTGGTGAGGACAACCGCTTCGGCCCCACCGTCCACCGCAGCCTCGGCCACCGCGACCAACTCGTGCGTGTTGGGGCTCAGCTTGGCCCAACGCGGCCGTCCGCAGCCCGCCGTCGCGGCCAGCGCGGCGGTGGTCGCTTCGACGGAGTGCGCGAACATGCGCATCCCGTCCTCGGTGTTGGGGCACGACACGTTCACCTCGACCGCCACCACCTGCGACGGAGCCTCGGCCAGCGAATCGGCGGCCCGGCGGTACCCGTCGACGGTGTCGCCCCAGATGCTGGCCACCACATCGGCGCCTTCGTCGATGAGAGCGGGCAAGTCCTGCTCGAGCCAGGACTCGGTGCCCGGCCCCTGCAGCCCCACACTGTTGATCATCCCCGCCGCGGCGTCGCGCAACGGATGCAGCCGTGGCGCCGGATTGCCCGGCCAGGGCTTGTCGCTCAGAGACTTGACCACTACGGCCCCCAGATCGCCGAGCCGGCCGTAGGGAGCCAACTCAGCGCCGTGTCCCGACGCGCCGGACGCAGTCATCACCGGGGACCGCAGCACCACGCTGCCGACGCTCGTCGTCAGGTCGATCATCTACGCCGCGCCTCGCAGGCCGCGGTGATACTCCTGGAGGCTCCGCACCGTGGGCTGTTGACCGCGCAGGTCGCGCAGGCCGTACGCCGCGGCCAACGCGGCCGCTCCGGTGGTCACCAGCGGCAGGCCGGCGCTGCCAGCAGCCGATCGAATGTGCGCTCCGTCGGCTCTGGGGCCACGGCCGCGGGGCGAGTTGATAACCAGCTGGATCTGGCCCGCCTCGATGAGGTCGACGGCGTCGCGACCCTCCTGGTCGCCCAGCTTGGCCACTTCGACTGCGACCGGGACGCCGCCGCGTCGCAGGAACTCCGCCGTTCCTACGGTGGCGGCCAGCTGGTAGCCCAGCGCGTGCAGGATCCGGGCCGCCCGGAGGCCCGCCTCCTTGTCGCGGTCGGCCATGGACATGAACACGGTGCCCTCGGGGGGCAGCCGGGTGCCCGCGGCCAGCTGGGCCTTCACGAACGCGAGGCCCGGCGTGGCGTCCAGCGCCATCACCTCTCCAGTCGAGCGCATCTCGGGACCGAGCACAGCGTCGGCCTCCGGGAACCGGTTGAACGGCAGCACCACCTCCTTGACCGCCACGTAGTCGGAGGCAGCCACATAGCCGGAGGCCTGGGGCGATCCGTCCGCAGCCTCCGGCAGCAGGCCCTCCGCCCTCAGCTCAGTCAGCGTCGCTCCCACCATCAGGCGGGCCGCGACCATCGCCAGCGGGACTCCAGTGGCCTTGGCGACGAACGGCACCGTGCGCGACGCCCTCGGATTGGCTTCGATCACGAACACGTCACTCGCTCCTGGCCCGCTCCACCGGGTAGGCATCTGCAACGGGCTGTCCCCGTTCCGCTTGACCGCGAACTGCACGTTCAGCAGCCCCTTCACATCCAGCTCCTGCGCGATCCGGCGGGTGTAGTCGCAGATGACGGCGACCACGTCGTCGCCCAGCGTGGTGGGCGGGATCGTGCACGCCGAGTCCCCGGAGTGCACACCGGCCTCCTCGACGTGCTCCATCACCGCGCCGATCTGCACCTCGCCGGTGCAGTCCCGCACCGCATCGACGTCCACCTCGGTGGCGTCCTCGAGGAACCGGTCCACCAGCACCGGCCGCTCCGACGCCGGCCCCCCTTCCCGGCCCAGCGTGCCGAAGTCGGCGAGCTCGTCGATCGCCGCGGCCAACTCCTGATCGTCGTAGACGATGGCCATGGCCCGGCCGCCCAGCACGTAGGAGGGTCTTACCAGCGCCGGGTAGCCGACCCGGGCCGCCACCTGCTGCGCCTCGCCGAGGCTGGTGGCCGTGCCACCCGGCGGTTGCGGGATGCCGAGACGGGTGCACAGCGCATTCCAGCGCTCGCGGTCCTCAGCCAGATCGATCGAGGCGGGCGAGGTGCCCAGCACCAGGTCCGCGGGCAGATCGCCCGACAACGCCAGCGGCGTCTGGCCCCCGAGCGACACGATCACCCCGACGGGGTCCTCCGCCGCGATCACATTGGCCACGTCTTCGGTGGTGAGGGGCTCGAAATAGAGCCGGTCGTTGGTGTCGTAGTCGGTGGAGACGGTCTCGGGGTTGCAGTTGACCATGACCGTCTCGTACCCGGCCTCGCGCAGGGCCAGCCCGGCGTGCACGCAGCAGTAGTCGAACTCGATGCCCTGCCCGATGCGGTTCGGTCCCGATCCGCAGATCACGACACGCGGCCTGGACGCCGGTCGGATCTCGTCGGTGTCCTCGTAGGTGGAGTAGTGGTACGGCGTGGTCGCCTCGAACTCGGCGGCGCAGGTGTCGACGGTCTTGAAGGTCGGCAGCACCCCCGCCCCCTCCCGAAGGGCCCGGACGTCGGCAGGAGCCATGCCCCAGAGGTGGGCGAGCTGGCCGTCGGAGAACCCGAGCCGCTTGGCCCGGCGCCACCCGGCTCGTGTCATCGCCTCCGGAGGGGTGGCTTCGAGCATCAGGCGCTCCTCGCTGATGCGCGCCATCTGGTCGAGGAACCAGGAGTCCACCCCCGTGGCCTCCGACACCACGTCGACCGGCACGCCGCGGCGCAGCAGCGCTTCGAGCTGGAAGATCCGCTCCGGGGTGGGCACGGCCGCAGCCGCCAGCAGTTCGGCGTCGCTGAGGCGCTCGGTGGCCGCCTCGGCGGGATCGGCGTTGAGGCCGAGGCGGCCCTGCTCCAGTGAGCGCAGCCCCTTCTGCAGCGACTCGCAGAACGTGCGGCCGATGGCCATCACCTCACCCACCGACTGCATGGAGGTGCCCAGCACGCCCTCGGCGATCTGGAACTTCTCGAAGGCCCAGCGGGGGATCTTGGTGACCACGTAGTCCAGGGTCGGCTCGAACGAGGCAGGGGTGACGCCAGTGATGTCGTTGGGTATCTCGTCGAGCGTGTAGCCCACCGCCAGCCGGGCCGCGATCTTGGCGATGGGGAAGCCGGTGGCCTTCGACGCCAGAGCCGACGACCGGCTCACCCGGGGGTTCATCTCGATGACGACCTGGCGGCCCGTGGCCGGGTCGACCGCGAACTGCACGTTGGACCCGCCTGTTTCGACCCCCACCCGGCGCAGCACCGCGAAGGCAGCGTTGCGCATCTGCTGGTACTCCGGGTCGCTGAGCGTCTGGGCGGGAGCGACGGTGATGGAGTCGCCGGTGTGCACTCCCATGGGGTCCAGGTTCTCGATGGAGCACACCACCACGCAGTTGTCGGCGCGGTCTCGCATCACCTCGAGCTCGAACTCCTTCCAGCCCACGATCGACTCCTCGATCAGGATCTCGGAGATGGGGCTGGCCTCCAGGCCGAAGGCGGCGACGTGCTCGAACTCCTCGGCGGTGGCCGCAATGCCGGCGCCACGGCCGCCGAGGATGTACGCGGGGCGGACGATCACCGGCAGCCCCACCGTTCGCATCACCGCGCGTGCGGTGTCCATGTCGCGGGCGATCCCGGAGCGGGGCACGTCCAGACCGATCTCGAGCATGGCCTGCTTGAAGAGCTGACGGTCCTCAGCCGTGGCGATGGCGGCCGCGTCGGCGCCGATCAGCTCGACGCCGCTGGCCTCCAGCACCCCGCCGTCAACGAGTTCCATGGCCAGGTTGAGCCCGGTCTGGCCACCGAGGGTGGGCAGCACGGCGTCGGGCCGTTCCCGCTCGATGATCCGGGCCAGCACCGCGGCGTCGAGCGGCTCGACGTAGGTGGCGTCGGCCACCTCGGGGTCGGTCATGATCGTGGCCGGGTTGGAGTTGGCCAGGATCACCCGGTACCCCTCGGCCCGCAGCACCCGGCAGGCCTGCGTTCCCGAGTAGTCGAACTCGCAGGCCTGGCCGATGACGATGGGCCCGGAGCCGATTATGAGGATGGATTCGATGTCGTCACGCCGGGGCACGGCGGCGATCCATCATCTTGGCGAAGGTGGCGAAGTGGTGGCGTGCGTCATGCGGACCGGGGCCGGCCTCAGGGTGGTACTGCACGCCGAAGGCGTCGGCGCCGTCAACGGAGAGCCCCTCCAAGGCGCTGTCGTTGAGGCAGACGTGGGTCTCCGTCACGCCGAGCACTGATCCCGTCTCGACCGCGAAGTTGTGGTTCTGGCTGGTGATCTCGATGCGCCCGCTGGCCGTGCACCGAACGGGCACGTTGCCGCCGTGATGGCCGAAGCGCATCTTGAAGGTGCGCCCGCCGAGGGCCAGGGCCAGCAGCTGATGGCCCAGACAGATTCCGAAGACGGGAACCGTGCCCACAAGACCGCGCAGCGCCTCGATGGCAGGCACGGCCAGCTCGGGGTCACCCGGTCCGTTGCTGAAGAACACACCGTCGGGTTGGCGAGCGAGCACCTCGTCCGCTGGAGTGTGCGCCGGCACCACGGTCACCGTGGCCAACTCGCCCAGACAGCTCAGGATGGTGGACTTGATGCCCAGGTCGTAGGCCACAACCCGGCGCGGACCCGACCCCGCGACGTACGGCTCGACGGTGGTGACCTCGCCGACGAGATCCACGCCGCTGGTTCCGGGCTCGGCTCGGGCCGCGGCGAGCAGGGTCGCCTCGTCGGCGGTGCCGAAGGCACCGGGCATGGCGCCCGCATCGCGGATGTGGCGGGTGAGGCGGCGGGTGTCGATGCCGGTGATGCCACCGATGCCGTGGCGGCGCAGGAAGTCGTCGAGGCTGCCGGTTGCCCGCCAGTTGCTGTGGCGGCGGGCCAGATCGCGCACTATCACGCCCCGGCAGTGGGGCCGCGCCGCTTCTGAGTCGGCGTCGTTGGTGCCGTAGTTGCCGATGTGGGGATAGGTGAAGGTGATGATCTGGCCCGCGTAGGACGGGTCCGAGATCACCTCCTGGTACCCGCTCATCACCGTGTTGAAGACGACTTCGCCGGAGGCGACGGTCGTGGAGGCTCCGATCGCCTCGCCCTCGAACACCTCCCCGTCGCACAGCACCAGCAGGGCCGGCTCCGGTGCGATCATCGCTGCAACTCGCCGTCGATCACCACGGGCTCGGAGGCCAGCAGGGTGTGGCGGACCCGGCCTCGCAGCTCCCGACCCTCGTAGGGGGTGTTGCGGCTCGGGCTCGCCATAGCCTCGCCGGACACCGTCCAGGTAACGCCCGGGTCGATGACGCACAGGTTGGCGGGCTCGCCGGGCGCGATCGGCCGTCCGTGACGGTCGTCGATGCCGGCGATGACCGCGGGCTGCCAGGACATCAGGGCCAGCACCTGCTCGATGGGAAGGTCCAGCTCGGTCAGGGCAAGCGCCAGTGCCGTCTCGAGTCCCAGCATTCCCGGGGGTGCCGCGTCGAAGGGCCTCTCCTTGTCGGCACTGGTGTGCGGCGCGTGATCGGTGGCGATGGCGTCGATGGTGCCGTCGGCCAGCCCGGCGCGGATCGCGGCCACATCAGGATCGGTTCGCAGGGGCGGATGGACCTTGAAGACGGTGTCGTAGTCGGCGCAGCAGGCGTCGGTCAGGGTGAAGTGGTGGGGCGCGGCCTCGGCCGTGACGGGCAGGCCCGCCTCCTTGGCCGCTCGCACCATGGCCACCGACCCGGCCGTCGACAGATGCTGGAAGTGCACCCTCGACCCGGTGAGCCGCGCCAGGGCGATGTCGCGCATGACCATCAGCTCTTCTGCCTCGGATGGCTGGCCCCCCAGACCGAGCCGGCTCGACCACTCTCCTTCGTGCATGGATCCGCCAGCGGTGAGTTCGTCCACCTCGCAGTGCTGGGCCAGCACTGCCCGACGACCTCCGGTGAGATGGTCGAGCCCGGCCGCGTACTCGAGGGCCCGTCTCATCACCCGGGCGTCCTGCACGCCGCTGCCGTCATCGGTGAAGACCCGCACTCCCAGGCGCACCAGCTCGGCCATGGGCACCAGGTCGATCCCGCGGCGGCCCACCGTTATGGCGGCCGAGGGGTACACGTCGCAGCAAGCCACGGCGCTGAGATCCTGCACCTCACGCACCACCGCCGCGCAGTCGATGGGCGGATCGGTGTTGGGCATGGCGACCATGGCGGTGAACCCGCCGAGGGCGGCGCCCCGGGCGCCGGTCTCGACCGTCTCGGCGTCCTCCCGTCCGGGCTGGCGGAGATGGACGTGCAGATCGACCAGTCCCGGCGCCACCACGCAGCCGGAGGCGTCCAGCGTGCGGTCGCCGTCCAGCCCCGAGGGGTCGACCGAGATCACCCGGCCGTCGCCGACCAGCACGTCGGCGCGGCGGCTGCCGCCGGCGTCCACCACGGTCCCTCCCCTGATGGCGATGGTGCCATGCGGCGGCACCGCAGCCAGCCGGGCGCTCACGCCGCCATCACCCTCTCGCCCTCGGCCAGGTCCAGACCAGAGCCGAGCAGCAGGAACAGGACCGCCATGCGGACCGCCACGCCGTTGGCGACCTGCTCGGTGATCACCGCATTGGGCCGGTCGGCCACGTCTCCGTCGATCTCCACACCCCGGTTCATGGGACCCGGGTGCATGATCAGGGCACCGTCTCTCAGCCGGTCGGCCCGGGCTGCGTCGAGGCCGTACTCGGCCCGGAACTCTCGTAGCGAAGGAACGGACGCTCCGGCCTCGCGCTCCAGCTGCATCCGCAGCAGGTAACAGATGTCGATGTCGCCCAGGACCGAGTCGAAGTCGTGGGTGACATCGACGGGCCAGCCTTCGAGGCTCAGTGGGAGCAGGGGACGGGGCGCCACCAGGGTGACCTCGGCACCCATGGCCGTGAAAGCCAGAACGTCGGAGCGGGCCACCCGGGAATGGACTATGTCGCCGACGATGGCCACCCGGGCGCCGTCGAGGCTGCCCAGGCGCGTGCGGGCCGTGTAGAGGTCCAGAAGCGCCTGGGTGGGATGCTCGTGACGGCCGTCGCCGGCATTGATGACCGAGGCGTCGATCCACTCGGCCACCCGGTGGGGCACCCCCGCGCACGAGTGCCGCACCACGATCGCGTCGATGCCCATTGCCCCGATCGTCTGCACTGTGTCCCGCACCGACTCACCCTTGTTGACCGATGAGGACCCCACGGAGAAGTTCACCGTGTCGGCCGACAGCTGCTTGGCTGCGGCCTCGAACGACAGCCGGGTACGGGTGCTGTCCTCGTAGAACAGCCACACCACCGTCTTGCCCCGCAGGGCCGGCACTCTGGGGATGCGGCGCTGGCTCACCTCGGCGAATGAATCGGTGAGGTCTAGCACCCGCTCCAGGTCCCGACGGCCCAGGTCCTCGATCGACAGCAGGTGGCGGCGCGCCGCGTCGGTTGGCATCACTCCAGCTCTCCTATGTGAACTCCGTCGGACTGCACGTCCACCATCTCGTCGCGGCTGGTCGGGAGGTTCTTGCCCACGTAGTCGGGACGGATGGGCAGCTCCCGGTGGCCGCGGTCCACCATCACCGCCAGCTGCACCGCGCTGGGCCGGCCCCAGGTGTGCAGGGCGTCGAGGGCGGCCCGCACGGTGCGACCGGTGAACAGGACGTCATCGACGAGCACGACCACTTGCTGGTCGAGGTTGATCGGAATGTGGGTCTCAGCCTGCGGCAGTACGGGCCGCAAGCCGATGTCGTCGCGGTGCAGGGCCACATCAAGGGTGCCGACCGGCACCGCGGAGCCCTCGATCTCGCTCAGGGTGACCGCGATGCTGTTGGCGATGGGAACACCGCCGGTCTGGAGGCCGATGATGACCAGGCCCTCGGTTCCGTGGTTGCGCTCGATCACCTCGTGGGTCATCCGGCGGGTGGCGCGGTCCACGTCGTCGGCGTTCATCACCTGGCTGCGTGACCGGAACGTGCCGCTGGCGTGGGGCACCGTGAAGCGGCGTTCTCTGTCAGCCATGTTGTCCTCCCCGTTCGGGCCTCACGGGACCCGTTTCACGGTCGGACGGCGACGGTATCACCGGCTCCGGTGAGTTGCGCGCATGGCTTGGAGGGGCGCTCTGAAGTAGTGTTTTATCGCGCTAGCCGACCACTTCGACGTGGAGTCCCTCGGCCCCCAGGGCGTCCTCAAGGCGCGGCGACGGCACCGAGAGGAACACGGCGGCCCCCAGATGAACGGCAGCCGCAAGCGCCTCGCTGCCCAGAGCGTTGAGGCGATGACGGCTTCGATAGCGGGCGATCACGGGGCCCAGGGTCCTGAGGCTGACCAGTCCGATCTCGTCGGGCAGTTCCAGCAGCCTTCTGATCGCCCGCTCCCGCATGACCGGGGCCTGGCCGGCGAACGGCTGCGACAGCGCGCCCGTGCGGTCGGACGCCCCCAGCACGGCTTGACAAAGCCGCACATACCAGTAGCCCGTCGTGTACACCGCTTCGTCGATCCGCGGCGGGTGGCCACCCCGGAGAAGCTCACCCAGGAGCTGATCGTCGACGATCTGTGTCACTCGGTGGCTAGGTCCGGGTCCCCGAACCCGGTGCGGGCGAGTTCCCAGTCCTCGTCAGTGACAGACTCAAGCAGCTCCCGACGCAGGCTCTCCACCCGACCTGCGACGAGGATCACAGCGTTGCCCAGGTCGAGGTACGCAATGTCGCCCCCGTCTTGAAGTCCCCATCGTCGACGCGTCGCCGCTGGCAGGCTCATCTGGCCCCGGGACGACACCTTGAGATCACCGCTGTTCGACATGGGCCCATCTTACAATGCAAACAGTAATATCGCCTTGTGGCATTGGTCTAGTAGCCACGCCTGTGATAGGCAGTCTTGCCTATCGCGGCTCCGGTCGAACTGACTCACGGCATGTGCAGGGGATGATCGACGACTTCTTGATTGAGTGGGAGCCCATTAGTTGGTCGGCGCCGGAGGGGTTCCCCGAATTGCTCGCGCCCGCGGGCCTGTACACACAGGACGCTCCCAGCGGGCTGGAAGTGCTTCTGGCGACGGCACCGCGTCGGCCAACGGCCGCTGACCTGCGGCGGGCATGGTCCAAGCGACGCGCAGGCCGGGCCAGCCCGGTGCTACTGGTCGCGGCCTATCCCACCGCCGAGGGCCGCCGGGTATCTCTATGCGGTCCGGCGGGCGACCAGCCGATGGTTCAGCACGACGCCGAGATGTCACAAGCCGAGCGGCTCGCCGAAGTGGCACTGAGCGAGCCGAGTCACCACGCGGCCACCCGGTTCCTGCTGGCCAACCTGCCTGAGCTGGAGTCACCCATGCCGGGGCTGCGCAATGTCGGCCTGCTGGCCACTCAGGAGCTTCGCGCCGGAGTGCCCGACCGCCCCGACTGGCGAGCCTCCGGCGAGCAGGCCCGGCCACTTCTTGGGCTGCGTGGCCGCCAGCTCGTGGAGAGCCTGGGATACGGGATCGAGGTTCTCTCGACGCACACGTCGATGCTGACGATCAACGGTCGCAACCGGGCCATCGCGGTCTTTTGCGATGAGGACGAGCCCTTCGAGGCCCCGGCCAAGCGTCTCAACGGCACTTCCCCGGTGTCCCAGGCGCTGGCCGTCGCCGACCAGCAGAACGTCGACTGGGTGATCCTCACCCGGTCGTCCGAGATTCGCCTGTACGCAGCCCGGTCCGACACCGGTGTTGGCCGCAAGGGCAGAGCCGAAACGTTCGTGGAACTCAACTTGTCACTATTGCCCACGGAACTCGCCGGGTATCTGCACTTGCTGTTCTCGGTGGACGCGCTGGTTGAGCATGGAACCCTGGAGGAGATACTGGACGGCTCGGAACGGTTCTCCTCCGACCTTGCGGAGCGGCTGCGCGAGCGCGTGTACTACGAGACTGTTCCGGCCCTGGCCTCGGCCATCGCCTCCAAGCTGGGCCACGAACCGACGAGCGCAGAGTTGGACGACGCCTATGAGCAGGTGATGCTGATCCTGTTCCGGCTGTTGTTCGTGGCCTACGCCGAGGACAAGGACCTGCTCCCGTATCGCACCAACAGCCGTTACCGGGACCACTCGCTGCAACGGCTGGCGAACCGCCTCACCGAGGATCTCCGAGCCGGCTCGCACGAGTACGACGCCACGGCCACATCGATGTGGGGCGATGTGCGCCAGCTCTGGGAGGCGGTCGACAACGGCAACCACGACTGGGGCGTGCCCCCATACAACGGCGGCCTGTTCTCCAGCGACCCGCAAGTGAGCCGGGCCGGTGCGGCGCTGAGCGATATGCAACTCACGAATCAGGAGTTCGCGCCGGCGCTGGCCGCGCTGCTGGTCGACGAAGGGGACGAGGGGTACGGCCCGGTGGACTTCCGGTCGTTGTCGGTGCGGGAGTTCGGCACGATCTACGAGGGCCTGCTGGAGTCGCGTCTGGCCGTGGCGCAGGACGATCTCACTGTCGCCAGGATCAAGGGGCAGGACCAGTACATCCCGGCTAGGGGTGACGATGAGGTAGCCGTTCCTGAAGGCTCGGTGTACCTGCACAACCGCTCGGGTGTGCGGAAAGCAACCGGCTCCTACTTCACCAAGCCGTTCGCCGTGGAGCATCTGCTCGATCACGCGTTGGAGCCGGCGCTCGACGATCACATCGCCCGGCTGGAGGCATTCCGGGAGGCTGGCGACGAGGCCGCGCTCGCCGAGGCGTTCTTCGACTTCCGTTGTGCCGACATCGCCATGGGGTCGGGCCACTTCCTGGTGGCCGCTCTGGACCGCATCGAGGCCCGGCTGTCGGCATGGCTGGCCTTGCATCAGGCACCAGCGGTGACCAACGAGTTGCTGCGTCTGCGCGGCGTTGCCGAGGATGCGCTCGGCGATCTGAAGGACGGGGTCGAGATCGAGTCCAGCTCGCTCCTGCGCCGTCAAGTGGCGCGCCACTGTGTGTACGGAGTGGACCGCAACGGGGTGGCAGTTGAACTGGCCCGACTAGCCATCTGGGTTCACACGTTCGTGCCGGGTCTACCGCTGTCGCTGCTCGACCACAATCTCGTCTGCGGCGACAGCCTGACTGGTGTGGGCACCATTGATGAAGTCGTCACCGCGTTCGAGCCCAAGTCTGATCCCAGAACACCAACCCTGACGGGCGAACTGGTGTCGGGCTTGCTACGAAAGGCCGTTCCCGCGCTCGAACGCAGGGCACGCATCTCGGATGCGAATAAGCGGGAGATCGACGAGGCCCGCTCGCTTGACTCCGACATGGCGGAGGCGATCGCGGGAGCTCACGCCGCGTTCGATGTGATCACGGCCCACCGGGCTGACGCCTGTGACCTTCCGGAGAACTTCGACGAGGCCGTTCTCGCGCGGCTGAGCCAGACCGAGTCTGTGGCCGAAGCTGTTCACACCCTGATGCCGCTGCACTTTCCCGCTGCGTTCCCCGAGGTGTTCCTGCGCGACTGCCCCGGGTTCGACTGCCTACTAGGCAACCCACCCTGGGAGCAGGTGGTCGTGGCAGAACACGTCTGGTGGGGTATTCATCTGCCGGGCATTCGCAGCCAGCCCGTTGGGCAAATGAACGAAGCCATCGCCAGATTCCGCGTGACCCGACCGGATCTCGAAGAGGCTTACACGAGGGCGCTAAACGACGCGGAAGCGATGCGAACGGTGCTACGACGGGCCTTCCCGTCGCTCGGGTCCGGACGCACGGACCTATATAAGGCATTCGCGTGGCGCAACTGGCATCTCGTTCGCGATTCGACTGGCGGGATCGGAATCGTCTTGCCCCGCTCCGCACTTCAGACGAAGGGGTCAGAGCAATGGCGAAAGGCTGTCCTTGGCGGGGGTACTTTCAGCGATGTTGCGCTTCTACTGAACTCGGGCGGGTGGGTGTTTAACGACGTTGAAGTTCGCTACACGGTGGGCTTGTGCTCCCTTGTGAAGGGTGACGGACGCTCGAACGCGGTGAACTTCAGTGGCCCCTACTCCAGTTGGGCGAGCTACCGGCGGGGCCAACCGTCAGCGGTCGACGAGGTGCCCACGGCTGAGTTCCTGTCCTGGTCAGACGATGCGACCTTTCCGCAGTTGCCTAACCATTCCGGAGCCCTCAAGCTATTCCGCACGCTGCGAAATCACCGACGCCTCGATGGACAGGAACTAGAATCAGCCAGCCAGCCAGCCAGCCAGCCAGCCAGCCAGCCAGCCAGCCAGCCAGCCAGCCAGCCAGCCAGCCAGCCAGCCAGCCAGCCAGCCAGCCAGCCAGCGGCGGTGGCGGGTCCGGCCGTTGCAGGGCGACCTCAACTCGACGACCGACAAGCACCGGTTCATCCTCGACAGCGGCTCGTCCGCCCGCACCGAGAACTCGACTCGACCAACGACAAGCACTGGTTTGTCCTCGATTCCGGGAATTCGGCCGTGACCGAGGCGCCCGCCATTTGGCCCGTCTACAAGGGTGCGTCGTTCAATCTGTGGCAGCCGGACACCGGCGTGTACTACGCGTCGGTCGAAGCTGACCGGATCACCACGCACCTCCACGAGAAGCGAGCCAGAAGCCACCGGCACAGGGCCTCACCGTTCAACGAGTTCCAAAAGACATGGATCGACGACCCGAACACGCTTCCATGCCGGAGGCCGCGTATCGCGTTCCGGGACGTGGCACGCGCGACGGACACTCGCACGGTGATCGCGGCGCTTGTGCCCGCCGACCTCGTTGTCACAGACCAGGCTCCGTACCTGCTTTGGCCGCAAGGGGACTCGCGCGACGAGGCTTACTTGCTCGGAGTGCTGTCCTCAATGATCTTGGATTGGTTCGCTAGATGCACTGTAGAAACTCATGTGACCTTCCATCTGTTGAACAACTTCCCGATACCGGATGCCGACATCGACAACGACCCCGTTGCGCGCCGAGTAACAAAGATCGCCGGGCGATTGGCGGCCGTGGACGAGCGATACGCCGAGTGGGCTGCCGAGGTCGGCGTGCGCGTGGGGTCGGTCACCGACGAGGCGACCAAGCAGGACCTGATCTACGAACTGGACGCCTGCGTCGCCCACCTGTACGGACTGGACGAGGACGACCTGGCCGTGGTCTACGAGACCTTCCACGAGGGTGCCGACTACTCCGAACGCCATATCGCCGTGCTCGCCCACTTCCGTCGCTGGCAATAGACATAGGCGGCGGGTCTAGGACGACCCGTCGCGGCGTCCGAGGACCAAGACGGCAAGCATGGTCGATCTTGCAGCCGATGAGCTACAGCATTAAAATACATGTAAATGCTTGAGAGATGTCACACCGGTGTGAAATACTGTCTTTATGTTGATCGACAGCGCCCGACGGGCCGAGGCCGCCGCCAAGGAGATGCTGACGTACATCAACGACGACTCGGCATCGTGTGCGGAGATGCGCGAGGCGCTTCCGGTCTGCACGGCGCTCATGGCCGCCGCTTCGGCGTTCCAGGCCGGCGCGGCCCGCCTCATCGCCCGGGCCGAACGCCACGGCGACGGCGGCGCCCAGGTCCTAGCGGACACAGCCGGACTGTCACGCCGTGACGCGCACAGCCAGGTCAAGACGGCCGAGGCCATCGGGGCTGTCCCCGCCGTGCGCGACGCGGTGGAGTCGGGGCGCGTGTCGCAGGCCAACGCCAGAAGACTCGCCGACGCGGTTAAGAAGACCAGCGCCGCCGATGTCGAATCCGATAGCGAATTATTGGCCAAGGCTGAGTCGATGCGTCCTGAGCAGTTCGCGCGCGAGGCCCGTCGCTGGACTGCGGACCACCAGGCTGACGGCGGGGAGTCCGAGTACAGGCGCCAGCGGGCCCGGCGCTGCGTGCGGATCTGGGACGGAGACGACGGCATGGTGCACCTGCGCGGCCAGTTCGACACCGTTACCGGACGGCGCATCGAGAACCGGCTGCGCGCCGAAGCCGGCCGCCTCCACGACACCGACAAGAAGCATGCCGCCGACACCGACGTTGGGCGGCGCAGCTTCGACCAGTGCATGGCCGACGCCTTGGACAACCTCACATCAGGCGGCGGTACTAGCAACGGCAGCGGTAAGCCCTTCGCGGACATCTGCGTGGTCGCCCATGTCGACGACGCCACCGGCGAACTCATAGCAGAACTTCCCGACGGAGAACGGCTGCCGACAGCGGTGCTCGAACACCTTTCCTGCAACGCCAAGTTGACCGGCGTCGTCTATGACCGCTGCGGCAAACCGATCTGGCGAACCCAATCGCGGCGCACCGCCACCGAGTCCCAGTGGCAGCTGCTCATCGCCAAGTGGGGTGGCTGCTTCCACTGCGGCGCCAACCCCGGCATATGCCAGGGCCACCACATCGAACCAGCCTCACAAGGCGGACCCACCAAGCTCGACAACCTGGTACCGGCCTGCTGGAGCTGCCACCACCGGATCCACCACGACAACTGGCGAATCCACAAACACCCCGACGGCTGGCACACACTGCACCCACCCGACCGAACCCACCACGGACCCGCACGCGCTCCCGGCCACCCGCCATTGTTCAAGTCCCGGGCTCAACCCGAGTTCGCCGCACCGACGCCGGCCGAGCCCGACGCGGCTGCGGGGCCGACCGGTAGACCCGGCCCACAAACCGCCCGAGCCGCGCTACACCGCGCAAGAGCCGCCCGCGACGGACCGGAGGCTGCCCGGGCCACCGACGCCGGCCCGACGGACTCAACCCTGGGGCAGGACAGTCCGCATCACGCAAGCGAGGAACCGCTCTTCACTTCCTGCTAGGCGACCGGGTTCTCACCCGCGGACCGGTACTCAACGCGGCGATCGGTGCATGGTGCAACGCTACGCTGAGCAGCCCTTTGGGGAGGCTGAAGCGATGACGAGTTCCCATAGCGGTGGCGATGCCAAGCCGGAGCTAGCCGTCAACCGGCACGGCAGGACCGTGGCCGACGCCCTCAACGGGTTCATCGGTCATGCTGCCACTGGATTCGTGGGCGGGGCCCGCCTCGACATCGCATCTGCGTTCTTCAACGTCGGGGGCTACTCGCTGCTCGCAGACTCACTCGACCTGCTCACAGGAACCCGGATCCTCTTGGGCGCGGAGCCGACGCCACCGGAGAACCGCCAACGCAGGCTCGGCGTCGAGTCGCCCCGGCCCGATCGAGCAAACCGCGCCCGGTTGAGCCGTGCCCTCGACGACCACCAGCGCGACCTCGCCATCGAGCGGGACATGTTGGGGTTCTCGCTGGAAGCCGACGCCACCGCCAAACGGCTCGTCGAATGGCTGCGCTCCGACTCGGTGGAAGTGCGCAGGCTGGAGGACCGGTTCCTGCACGGCAAGGCCTTCCTGATCAGCGACAAGTCCCACGGAGTGGTAGCCGGATCGTCGAACTTCACCCGGGCCGGCCTGTCCACCAACCTGGAACTCAACCTCGGCAACTATGCGCCTCACACCGTCAACCAGGTGAGCGAGTGGTTCGACGAACTGTGGCACGAGGCCGTCGACTACGACCTGGCCGCCCTGTTCGAGTCTCGATTCGTGCCGCATCCGCCCCAGCTCATCTATCTGCGGATGCTGTGGGAGCGCTACGGCGCCGAACTCGACGCCGAGGCAGAGGCCGATCCGACCGGAGCGAGGGAGATACATCTCACGTCGTTCCAGACCGACGGTCTGTGGCGGGCCAAGCGCATCCTGGCCGAACGCAACGGTGTGCTCATCGCCGATGAAGTAGGGCTAGGCAAGACGTTCCTTGCCGGCGAGTTGATCCGGGCAGCGACTATGGACCGCCGCCAGCGAGTGCTGGTCATCACGCCGGCCACCTTGCGGGACGGCCCCTGGCGAGCCTTCAAGAACCAGCACATGCTCCCGATGGAGCTGATCTCCTACGAAGAGCTCATGGCCGACCGCCGCCTCAACCCCGACCACGCCACCCAGGTCAAGCTCCGATCCGGAATCAACGAATACGCCATGGTGGTGATCGACGAAGCCCACAACCTGCGCAACCCGGCAACGCAGCGGGCCGAGGCGCTGCGGCGCCTGCTAGCCGGTTCACCGCCCAAGCAGCTCGTCCTGTTAACCGCCACGCCGGTCAACAACAGCCTCTGGGACCTGTACCACCAACTCGGCTACTTCCTGCGCAACGATGCCGCCTTCGCCGATGTCGGCATCCCCTCGATGCGAGACCACTTCGCCAGGGCCATGTCCATCAATCCCGACGATCTAACGCCTGAGCACCTGTTCGATGTGCTCGATGCCGTGGCGGTTCGCCGCACCCGCTCCTTCGTCAAGACCTACTACCCGAACGACACGGTGCCGATCGACGGCCGCGACCAGATCATCACCTTCCCCACCCCGCGAGTCCGGCGAGTGAGCTACGACCTCGACGCGGTACTGCCCGGCTTCTTCGATCGCATCGCCCGCGCCCTCGATCCCGATGCCAGTCCCAGCGATCCTGAGGCGTTGACCTTGGCCCGCTATGCGCCGTCGATGTATCGGCTCGGTGAGTCGCCGGACAACTACGAGATCCAACTCGCCGGTCTGCTGCGCTCTGGGATGCTGAAACGCTTCGAGTCGTCTCCACACGCCTTCGCCGAGACGTGCCATCGGATGGCCAACAGCCATGACGCATTCCTTGCCCTGCTCGCCCAGGGCAGGGTCGCTACCGGCGACGAACTCGCCGACTGGATGGCAGCGGACTCCGACGACATCGACTCAGCCGACGTGCACGCCGACCATCACACCGGAGTCCAGGAGGACGCCACCGGCTACGACACTGAACGGCTGCGTCGAGACGTAACAGCCGACCGCGACCTGCTGCGCTCGTTCGCGGAGACGGCTCGCACAGTTGTCCGAAGCGAGGATCCAAACCTGGCGGAACTCATCGACGAGCTCGCCATCATCGCGGTCGACGCAGCCGAGGGTGGCACCAGTGAACAGGATGTCTGCAACCGGCGAAAGGTCCTGATCTTCAGCTACTACGCCGACACCGTCGACTGGATCTTCGAACACCTCACCGAGACGATCCCCAACGACGAGCGGCTCGCGGCCTACCGGGGCCGCATCGCCTCGCTGTCGGGCAACACAGGCACAGGCAGCAAGGAAGCACTGATCTGGGGCTTCGCCCCCGTAACCACAGACGCTCCCCAGGGATCCGACGACGACCTCTACGACATCGTGGTGACCACCGACGTGCTGGCCGAGGGGGTGAATCTGCAGCAGGCTCGCCACATCATCAACTACGACTTGCCCTGGAACCCGATGCGGCTGGTGCAACGCCACGGCCGTATCGACCGCATCGGCTCGCGCCACTCCGAGGTCTTCATCCGCTGCGTGTTCCCCGACACCCGCCTCGACGAGCTGCTCAACCTGGAGGAGCGACTGCACCACAAGATCCGCCAAGCGGCCGCCAGCATCGGCGTGGGCGAAGTGCTACCTGACCAGCACGGGCAGGATCTCACGTTCACCGAGACCCGAGAAGAGATAGAGCGCATACGGCGAGAGGAAGCCGGCCTGTTCGAGCGGGGCGGCACTGCCCGCGGCGCCCTGTCGGGCGAGGAATACCGCCAAGAACTGCGCAAAGCGATCGAACAGGGATGGCGCGCCCGAATAGAGGAACTGCCCTGGGGATCCGGTTCCGGAATGGCAGCCAACAGCGACGACGGCCGAGGACTCGGCTACGTGTTCTGCGCCCGGGTCGGCGATCACGACCGCGCCGTGTTCCGCTATGTGGAACTGGCCCCCGATGCGGGCGATAGCGGTGAGGGCGGCCTGCCGCCACTGGCTGACACACTGGGTTGTCTGGACCGCGCCCGCCCACCGAACGGGTTCGACACGCCGAGAGTGCTCGACGACGACACCTACGCGAGAGCATTCGACGCTTGGGAAATCGCACGCGCCGACATCGTCGAGAAGTGGAATCACCTGGCCGACAAGGCGAACCTGGAACCCAGGATCCCGCCAGCACTGGCCAGGGCATCAGAGATTCTGCGCAGCCACTCCCCCGCTGAATTGACGCAGGACCAAGTCGACCGGGCCATGGACAGCCTCGCCGCCCCCTACCCCGAGCGCACCATCCGAACGATCCGCGTCGCCATGTCCTCCAGCGACGAGCCCGCCGAACAGGCCCAAGAGATCATCCGCGTGATCAACGCCCTCGGTCTGGAGCCGTACGTCCCGCCCGAGCCGCTGCCCGAGATAACCCCCGAGGATGTCCACGCCGTCTGCTGGCTGGCCCTCACCTAGAGTCGCCCTTGAGGATCGAACTCCGACCTTCAACTTCGGAAAGTAGTGCCCTAGCGGGACATTGAGCGGCTTCGGTGAGTCGCGCGCATGGCTTGGACATGCGGGTTGACGCAACCACGACCGGTACGATCCGAGGGTGTCGACCCCAATGGGCGAGGAGACTGAACGTCTGCTGTTGGCCCTCTTGCGGGTGCTGTGGCTGCTGGGCGGCGGAGCCTGCGCGTTCGTCCTCACGCTCTTCGTTCCACCCGTCGCTCTGGGCGCTGTCCTCGGTCTGGTGGCGGTGGCGCTGGTGCGCCGCCGCGCCGGCGCGTACAGCATGTTCACCGTCGGCTTCGCCGTCTGGTGTGCTGTCTACGCCGCGCTGGCCGTGTTCGGTGCGCTCACGGAGGACTCCAGCTCCGGTGCCGCTACCGATGCCGGCGTCGCCGCCGACGGAGGAGCGGAGACGGTGACGATCGCCACCGTCGGCACCTACCATCCCTTCAGCCTCATCAACGAAGAGGGCGAGATAGATGGCCTCGAGCGCGAGCTGGGCGATGAGCTGTGCCGGCGCGCCGATCTGGAGTGCGAGTGGGTCGTCAACGACTGGGCGGACATGATTCCCGACCTCATGGCCGGAGAGTTCGACGCGATCTTCTCGGGCATGAGCATCACCGCCAAGCGGGAGGAGCTGATCGACTTCACCGAGGCGTACTACCCGCCGACCCCCTCGGTGTATGTGGCCAAGGCCGGCGCCGGCGACGAAGCCGTCGAGGGCACGATCGGCGCGGCGCCGAACACCATCTACTCGGACTACTTCGCCGAGCTGGACAGGCCTGTCGTGCTGCTCGACGACTCCTCGACCACCCTGAACTCAATCAATGCGGTGCTGGCCGGCACGGTGGACGCCGTCCTCGTGGACCACGGCTACGCCGTCGAGTCGCTCTTGGAGCACGAGGGCCGGCTGGAGATCGTCGGCCCGTCGGTGCTGCTGGACAGGGGCCTCGGAATCGGTGTCCGCAAGGGCGGCGAACTGAAGGGCAAGCTCGACGAGGCCCTGGCGTCGATGAAGGCCGACGGCATCGTGAACGATCTCATCCTCAAGTGGGTGGGCCCCGACGCATCCACGTTCGAGTAGCGAAGCCGACCCGAACACTACGCTGAGCAGCCCTGGGCCGACCCCGACGACGAGTTCTTGACAGATGCCATGACGCCTACAACGCCGAACCCCGCGGTACCCGACGTGGCCGAGGCTGTGGCGTACGTCGAACTGCAGCGGCTGGAGAGCCGGTACGCCGATGTCGTTACCCGGCGGGCGTGGGGCGAGTTGGCCGAACTTGTGCGGGCCGACTGCCCGATCGTGGTGGACGTGCGCCACACCAAGTTCGAGTTCACCGGCCCGACCGAGTACGGCGAGTTCATCGACAGGGCAATCCAGCGCTTCTCGGTATTCGAGTTCGTGCTGCTCAACATGGTGTTCCGGATCGACGCCCAACGCGGCGTGGCCGCGGCCCGGGTGTACATGCAGGAGATCCGCCAGAACGTCTCCGACGGGCGCCGCACCGACGCCTACGGCGTCTACCACGACCGCCTCGAACAGGGCAGCGACGGCCGCTGGCGGTTCGCCCGGCGGCACTACCGCAGCTTCGCCCGCACCGCCGAGCCCCGCGTGGACACCGACCTTGATGTCTTTGAACTCCCGGTGATCCCGCTGGAGGAGATCCTGGGAGGCGACTAGCACCCTTCGGTTCGGGTGCGGGCGAACACGAGCGGCCGCGGCCCGTCGGGCTCCCGGGACGGCTTCCGGGGCGCTTGCACTCTGCGGAGGCCGGCCCGGCGGGCCACCGCCACGGACGCAGGGTTGTCGGCGGCGATCTCGGCCATGACCGCCTCCAGCGGCCCCTCCGACAGCGCCCAGTCGACCACCAGGCGGACGGCCTCGCCGGCTCTGCCCTGACCCCGCCAATCCTCGGCGATCCACCAGCCGACCAGCGCGGCCCGCCGCACCGGGTCGAGGGCACTCAGTCCCACCTCGCCGATCACGGTCCCCGACGGCGGATCGGTGACGGCCAGATCCACTGAGCGCCCATCGGCCCAGGCCCGCTCACGCTGCGAGATCCAACTTGCGGCTGAAGCCTCGTCCGCGGGCTCGGGCACGATCAGCCGGTCCCCGATCACCGGATCACGCCATGCTGCTACCAGTGCCGGAGCGTCGGTGACCCGCCATGGCCGCAGCCGCGTGGTGGGGCCGGCGAGATCAGGCACCGGCAGGACCATCGGGGCCGCCGGACCCCCCGAGCCCGAACCGCCGCTCATGCCTCGGAATCAGATCTCCGCACTTCGTCGGCCACGGCTCGCAGCACGCCGTTGAGGAAGCGGGGAGACTCGGCGCTGCAGTACTGCGTGGCCAGGGCCACCGCCTCGGACAGCACGACGCCCGTCGGCACATCGTCCCGGCGAATCAGCTCCCAGGCCGCGATCCGGGCCAGCGTCCGGTCGACCACCGCGAGCCGCTCGAGGCGCCAGCCGACCAGGTGCCGCCGCAACAGATCGTCCACGCTCTCGCGGTCGGCGTCCACCCCGAGGGCCAGTTCCATCGCGTACTCGGACGGCGGCACCGCTCGGCGGGCCAGCGCCTCGAAGGCGGAACCACCGGCGATCTCGGCCTCGTAGAGCACCGCGAGAGCGTCCTCGCGAGCCTCCCGGCGGGTTCCGAAACCGGGCACGGACGTGCCGGACCCCGGCACTGCGAGCCTCGCCTACGCCCGGGCGATGTAGGAGCCGGAGCGGGTGTCCACCTTCACCCGCTCCCCCGGCGACACGAACAGCGGCACCTGCACGACCAGGCCCGTCTCCAGCGTGGCCGGCTTGGTGGCGCCCGACACCCGGTCGCCCTGTATGCCCGGCTCGGTCTCGGCGATGGCCAGCTCCACCGCCGCGGGCAGGTCGGTCCCGACTATCTCGGCACCGTGCATCAGCATCACCGCCACCGAGCTTTCCACCAGGAACCGAGCGGCGTCACCCAACACCTCGGGAGGCACGATGATCTGGTCATAGGACTCGTTGTCCATGAAGACGAGGTTGTCGCCCTCCCGGTACAGCAACTGCATCTCGCGCTTGTCGATGGTGGCTCGCTCCACCTTCTCGCCGGCCCGGAAGGTTCGGTCGACCACCGCTCCGGTGCGCGCGTTCTTGAGGGTGGTGCGCACGAACGCATGGCCCTTGCCCGGTTTGACGTGCTGAAACTCCACGACGCTGAACAGGTTCCCGTCGAGGTCGAGAGTCATGCCGTTCTTCAGGTCGTTGGTCGTGATGGTTGGCAAGTTCGTCTCCTTGTCGGTCCGCGACGGTCCCGTCCGGGGGCCGCGGTGTCGTCCTACGCCGGAATCGGTACCACTGGAGTCTTCGGATAGAGCGTCAACGGGCGGCACCCGTCGGCGGTGACGACCAGCAGGTCCTCCACCCTGGCGCCCCCGACCCCGGGAAAGTACACGCCGGGCTCGACGGTCAACACATTGCCGGGCTCGAGCACCGCAGTTGATCCCGACACCACCCTGGGCAACTCGTGAATGTCCAGCCCGACACCGTGTCCCGACCCGTGGACGAATGCCTCGCCCATGCCGGCCTCGTCGATGACCGAACGGCAGGCCCCGTCGATCTCACTCGCCTCCACCCCCGGGCGCACCGCCTCGACCCCGGCCGACTGGCTGCGACCCACAACCTCCAGCATGGCCTCGACCTGCTCGTCGGGATCACCCAGCACGAACGATCGGGTCATGTCGCTGCGGTAGCCGTCGACCTCCGCTCCGACGTCGACAACCACTAGGTCGCCGGCCTGCAACTCCCGGTCGGTTGGTCGGGCATGGGGAAGCGCGCTGTTGGGACCGGAAGCCACGATGGTGTCGTAGGCAGGGCCGGACGCACCGGCGGCGCGGATGGCGTCGTCCAAGGTCTGCTGGATCTCCGTCTCGGTCACCCCCGGCCGCAGCATCGGCTGAGCTGCGGCCAGGGCTTCGTCGGCGATCCTGGCTGCGGCCTGCATGCGGGCCAGCTCGGCCGGGTCCTTGACGGCACGCAGGCCCTCGACGGCCTCGGTGAGCGGCACGGTGGAGGCATCCACGGCCTCACTCCAGCGGATCTGCTCGGCCCAGGCGACGCTGTCCTCCAAGCCGAGCCGGGCCACGGCTCCGAGCCGTTCAGCCGCCGTGTGGGCGGCCCGGCGAGCCACGACGACCTCCACCTCGTCCGAGCAGCCCGCCTCTGCCAGCTGTGCAGGTGCCTGCTCGGAGTAGCGGGAGTCGGTGACGAGCAGGGCCGCGCCGGAGCCGAGCACCACGACCGTCCCGTTGGAGCCGGTGAAGCCGGTGAGCCACCGCACATTGGCCGGCTCGGAGATCACCGCCGCATCGACGTCCGCCGCGGCCAGCCGGCTCCGGAGCCGGCCGAGACGCCCGTCCACCCGCAACGGCGGCAGGCTCGGCGCGGTTGCGGGAACCGGCGAGTCGGCGGACCCCGCCGAGGAACTCATCGAATGGCCGCCAGCGCTTCCCGGAGTATCTTCTCGGGCACGCCCACCACCGGCTCGACTCCCCGGTCGGAGTCGAGCACGAACGTGACGCCGTCGACGGCCTTCTTGTCCCGGCCGAACAGTGCCAGCAACTCGTCGTCGTCGAGCACGGCCGGCAGCCGGTCCGGCAGGCCGTAGCCGGACACCACCCGGCGGTGCGCCGCCACGCGCTCGGAGTCGATGCGGCCGAGCCGCAGGGCCACCTCGGCCGCGTACACGAGGCCGACGGCCACCGCCTCGCCATGGCGCAAGTCGTAGCGTCCTGCCGTCTCGATGGCGTGGGCCAGCGTGTGGCCGTAATTCAGGATGGCCCGCCGTCCCCCTTCCCGCTCGTCGGCCGCCACCACGTCGGCCTTGATGCGCACGGCCGCGGCGATCCGTTCGTCGAGGTCGAGAGCGTCGAGGTCGTCGCCGCCCAAGAAGTGGTACTTGGCCAGCTCTCCCTGGCCGCTGCGCAGCTCCCGGGGCGGCAGCGTGGTCAGCATCTCGGTGTCGCACAGAACAGCGTGAGGTTGCCAGAACGCGCCGACCAGGTTCTTGCCCTCGGGCAGGTTGACTCCGGTCTTGCCCCCGATGGCTGCGTCCACCTGGGCCAGCAGCGTGGTGGCCACCGAGATGTAGCGGATGCCACGGTGGTAGACGGCGGCCACGAAGCCCGCGAGGTCGGTGACCACTCCCCCGCCGACGGCCACGATCACATCGGACCGGGTGAAGCCCGCCCGCGACATCGCCCGGCAGAGCCGCTCGACCTCGGCCAGCGACTTGGCCTCCTCGCCGTCGGCAACGGTGAACACCGACTGGTCGAGGCCGCTGTCAACGGTCCAGCCGACACCGGCCTGGGTGATGACGGCGGCCCGGCGCGCGCCGGGCGGCATCATCGAGTTGAGCCGGGCCCGCACTCCCGCGCCGACATGGACGTCGTAGGAGCGGTCGCCCAGCGCGACGGTCACAACATGGGCGGGCGAGGTGGGCGGCGGCACCCGGAAAGCCTACCGACGTGCCGTAGGGCTCTCAGATCGAGCCGGCTCGGTCAGAGGCCGAGCTACCCGGTCCGGTCCGCGACCGCGGCCTGGCGCATCACCTCCACCGGCGCTTCGACGCCGGTCCACAGCTCGAAGGCGGCCGCGGCCTGGTATGCCAGCATCGACAGGCCGTTGTGAGCCTCGACGCCCCGCTGCCGCAGGGCAGCCAGCCAGGCCGTCTCCAGCGGCTCGTACACCAAGTCCACCGCGACCTGGCCGGGCTGCAGCAGGGTCGGGTCGCACGGCATGGAGGTGTCCGCACCCATGCCCACCGACGTCGCGTTCACGACCACGTCGGCGGCAGCGATGTCGTCCATCGAACCGACCCGGCCCGGCTGTCCCGCCTCTCCGGCCGCATTCGCGATGTCCGCAGCGGCCTGAGCCTTGGACGGCGTTCGGTTGATCAGGACCACCTCGGCCGCACCGGCCGCGGCCATTCCCCAGGCCACCGCCCGGGCAGCACCGCCCGCGCCCAGCAACGCCACGCGAAGGCCCTCGGGTTCCAGCCCGGCGTCGGCCTGCAGCCCCGACACGAAGCCGTCAGTGTCGGTGTTGGCGGCCCGCAGCCGACCGTCACCCAGTGGCAGGATGCAGTTTGCTGCGCCCAGAACCTCGACCACGTCGTCGCGGACATCTGCAGCCTCAGCCACCTCGGCCTTGAGGGGCAT
The DNA here is from genome assembly GCA_022828135.1 of Acidimicrobiia bacterium. GTDB lineage: Bacteria > Actinomycetota > Acidimicrobiia > Acidimicrobiales > Aldehydirespiratoraceae > Aldehydirespirator. The sequence continues at coordinate 50,268 of JAJEJB010000039.1, forward strand.
GGTGACCGACAGCCCCGCCAGCCGCAGTACCCGCATCGCCTCCAGGGCAGCCGCGCCGCCGCCCGCGGGCACTTCGAACGCGGTGAACACCCACTCGATGCCCGTCGCCGCGAGGGCCGCGTTGTGAATGGCGGGCGAGCGCGAGTGTCGGGCCGGGTCGCCGATCACCGCTGCCACCCGCGGGGTCTGATGCCCGTCCATCAGCAGTATCCGGTCTCGCGGCAGATCTGCACGTTCTCCAAGTGCTCCTCGTAGGTCACCGAGAAACGGTGGGCGCCCCGCACCCCTCCCTCATCGGTGCGGACGTAGAACATCCAGTCGCCGTCGGCGGGCTGAAGCGCGGCCTCCAGCGACGCCTCACCCGGCGCCGATATCGGCGTGGGCGGCAGGCCGGTCACCACCCGAGTGTTCCAGGGCGACTCCCGGGTGATGTCGGCTGAGGTGAGATCGGCACACGACTTGGCCGCGGCGTAGCAGGCCGTGGCGTCGATGTCGAGGCGCCAGCCCTCAGCCAGACGGTTGTAGATCACCCGGGCGATCTTGGCCCGGTCCTCGGAAACCAGAGCCTCCTCCTCGATGAGGCTGGCCACGACGATCACCTCATAGGGCGTCAGACCCAGCTCGACGATGTCGGGGTGGAGGCCAGGATCCTGAAGCAGGCGAGCGAAACGGCGATCGAACTCGTCGGAGAGGCGCAGCAGGAACCCGTGCTCGTCGCCGAGATCGTCGGCGTTGATGTCGTAGGTGGCCGGGAAGAGCATGCCTTCGAGGCTCCGCACCGGCGCGTCGTCGGGCAGGTAGGACGCCTCCCGCACCAGCGAGACGTAGGCCGCCTCCAGGTCCTCCCACTCGAAGGCGGGATTCTCCTCCAGGAGGCGCAGGGCCATCTCGCTCCAGCGAAGGCCCTCGGGAATCCTCACGAGCTCGAACACCTCGGGCAGCGGCCCGGCATCGAACACGGTGCGCACCGACTCGAAGTTCATGTTCTCATAGAGGATGTAGTCGCCAGCCTCGACGGCCACCACCGTGTCGCATCCCAGGAACCCGGCGATGGTCAGATCGCCGTCGCAGCGCAACCAGTAGCGGAAGACGGTGGCGTTGGAGATCACCCCCGCGCTCTGGAGCTCGCCGGCGATCTCGTTCACCGACGCTCCCTGGGGAATGGTCAGCTCGACCGCATCTCCCGGAAGTCCCTCCGGTGTGATCTGGGTGTCCACCCAGCCGTAGATGCGCCCCCGGACCCATCCCACCGCCAGCACCAGCACGACGACTAGCACCACCAGGCGGGCGAACCCGCCCCAGAAGGGGCGGTAGCGGACCCAGTTGCGGTCGTCGGCGTCATAGACGGGATCGACGATGAAGTCGTCGTCGAGTTCCTCCTCCACCACGACCATCGAGCCCCGGTCGACCGTTGACCAGCCGCCCCGGGCAGCGACGACGCTCTGCTCGTCGCGGCGGGCTGTCTTGCGCGCCGTCTTCCTGGGACGCTTCCTAGGAGGTTGGGGTGCTGCCTTAGAGCGGGGCGCCGCCTTAGGACGGGAGGCCGCCTTTGGACGAGGCGCCGCCTTAGGACGAGAGGCCGCCTTAGGACGAGGCGCCGCCTTAGGACGAGGCGCCGCCTTAGGACGAGGCGCCGCCTTAGGACGAGAGGCTGCCTTAGGACGGGCTGCGCCGTCAGGACGCCCCGTGATGAAGTTCGACAGCTTCGACGGGCGCCGAGCGCCCTGGCCGCGGTCAGCCACGGGGCATACCCGCGTCGAGCCAGGACTGCAGCATCACCGCGGCCGCCACCTGGTCGACAACGCCCCGCCTCTGCGGCCCCTTCATCTGCTGCTCCATGAGGCTCCGTTCCGCGATGACGGTCGTCAACCGCTCATCGTAGGAAACGACAGGCACCTCAAGGAGCCTCTCGAGACGGTCTATCTCGGCACGAGCAGTTCGAGCGGCCGGCCCCTCGGAGCCGTCGAGGGAGATCGGCAGCCCAACCACCACGATCTCGGCCTCCCACTGGTGCACCTGATCGGCGATGGCCTGCAGATCGCGGTCGGGATCTCCCGTTCGGACGAGCGTCTCGACCGGAGTCGCCACCGTCCCGGCCGAGTCGCACACCGCCACACCGACCCGGCGCTCACCCAGATCGAGCCCCAGGGCCCGCACTGCGGCTAATTCCGGCCGCGGTCAACTCCAGCCGCGGCGCGCGCCAACTCGAGGGCCTCGTCCAGACGATCGGCGTCCCTGCCTCCGGCCACGCAAAGGTCGGCTGCGGATCTCCCTCCGCCACCGATGGTCTTCTTGGCCTCGCCGATGAGATCGCCGGCGTGGAATCCGCCGCCCTCGGTCGCGGCCGCGGCCAGGGCCGCTCCTCCAGAGTCGAGCGCGGTGCCGAGAACCACGGCCTTCACTCCGTCAATCTCGCGTATCGACACCGCCAAGTCGCGCAGGCCGTCGCGGCCCACGTCATCGACACGAGCCACGACCACGCCGTCCACGGCGGCGGCCGCCAGCTCGGGCGCCCGGCCCAGCGCCACCCGGCGCCGCAGCTCGGCCACCTCGGACCGCAGAGCCTTCGTCTCGCCCTGGCGCTTGGCCACACCGTCGGACAGCTCGGCCGCGGGCACTCCCAGCGACCGGGCCACGTCTTCTATGAGCGACTGCTGGCTGCGCAGCAGGGCGAGCGTGTCGTGGCCGGTGATGGCCTCCAACCGGCGCATGTTGGCGCCGATCGACGCTTCCGAAGTGATGTGGAACGCCCCGATGTCGCCGAGGGCCCGCACATGGATGCCGCCGCACAGCTCCACCGAATGGCGGCCGGCTTCGAGCACCCGCACCAGCTCGCCGTACTTCTCCCCGAAGAAGGCGATCGCGCCGACCTGCTGGGCGTGGTCGAAGGTGGTCTCGTAGTGGCGGCACGACTCGTTGCCGAGCACTTCGGAGTTGACCAGGTCCTCCACATCGGTGATCTGCTCGGTCGTGAGGGCCTCGTAGTGGCTGAAGTCGAAACGGAGACGGTCGGGACCGACCCAGGATCCCTGCTGCTTGACGTGGTCGCCGAGCACCTCGCGCAGGGCCCAGTGCAGGATGTGGGTGGCGGTGTGGTTGCGCCGGATGCCGGCCCGACGCTCCGCGTCCACGGTCGCGGTGACCTCGTCCCCGACCCGCAGCTCCCCGTCGATCGGCTCGACGACGTGCACGTGGAGGTCGGGCACCCCGTAGACGGTGTCGACGACCCGCACCCGGGCGCCCGTCGCCTCGCAGGAGATCTCGCCGGTGTCGCCGATCTGACCGCCGCTCTCGGCGTAGAACGGCGTGCGGTCCAGAACGACGCGGCCGTCGGCCGCGTACAGCACCCGGCCGGCCGATGTCAGCTCGGCCCGGCCGGTGAACTCGGTGGGGCCGGCCGCCGAGAAGAGAGCCACGAACGGGGCCACGTCGTCGGCGGCAGCCACCGAGCGGGCGCTGCGAGCCCGCTCCTGCTGCTGCGACATAGCGGCCGCGAAGCCTTCGGTGTCGACCTCCACGCCTCTCTCGGCCGCGATCTCGACAGTGACCTCGAGAGGGAAGCCGTAGGTGTCGTGCAGCAGGAACGCGACCTCGCCGTCTATCGGTTGGCCGGGGGCGAGGGCGTCCAGGCGCCCGTCGAGGATGCTCTGCCCGGTGCGCAGCGTCTGGCGGAAGCGCTGCTCCTCACGGTCGATCACGTCGCGCACGTAGCCGTGGTTGCGGACGAGGTCCGGGTAGGCCTCGGCCATCACCTCCACCACGGCGTCGACCATTCCCCCCATGACCGGCTCCTCCACCCCCAGCAGATAGGCGTGGCGCACTGCTCGACGGATGATGCGCCGCAGCACGTAGCCGCGGTCCTCGTTGGAGGGGAACACCCCGTCGCTGACCAGCAGGGACGTGGAGCGGGCGTGGTCGGCGAGGATGCGGAGCGACACGTCGCGGGCCTCGGACTCGCCCAGCTTGGCGCCCGAGAGGCGCTGGGCCGCGTCGAGCAGGACGATGAACTCGTCGGTCTCCCACACCGAATCGACGCCCTGGAGCACGGCCACGGTGCGCTCGAGGCCCAGGCCGGTGTCGATCGAGGGCTTGGGCAGCGGGATCTCCTCACCGTCGGGAGTGCTCTCGAACTGCATGAACACCAGGTTCCAGACCTCGATGTAGCGCTCCTCGCCGCCGTGGGCCGGGCCGCCGCCGGGACCGTACTCGGGGCCCTTGTCCCAGAAGATCTCCGAGCACGGCCCGCAGGGACCCACGTCGGCCATGCGCCAGTAGTTGTCCTCGCCCAGGCGCTGGATCCGCTCGGCGGGCACGCCGACCTCGTCCCGCCAGATGGCCTCGGCGTCGTCGTCGCTGAGGTGCACGGTCACCCACAGCCGCTCAGGGTCGAGGCCGAACACTCCGGTCACGAGCTCCCAGGCCCAGGCGCAGGCGTCGGACTTGAAGTAGTCGCCGAAGCTGAAATTGCCGAGCATCTCGAAGAAGGTCAGGTGGCGGGAGGTGCGCCCGATCTCGTCGAGGTCGTTGTGCTTGCCGCCGGCCCGCACGCATTTCTGCACGGTGACCGCCCGCGGGAACGGGGGCTGCTGCTCGCCGGTGAAGTACGTCTTGAACGGCACCATCCCGGCCACCGTGAACAGCAGCGTGGGATCGTGGGGGATCAGGCTGGCCGACGGATGGTGGGTGTGGCCCCGTTCGACGAAGAAGTCGACGAAGGCTTTGCGGACCTCGGCCGCGGTCATCGACTTCATGGCCGGTCCGTGCTGGTCGGGGGCTCGTCGTCGCGGCTCAACTCCGACTCGGTGTCGTGCATGGCCTCGCGCCCCTCGGCGACCGCGTGACGGATGTCGTCAGCGATGCGCCGGGCCTCCCGGCCCAGGTTCCTGGCGCTGTCGGCCGCGGTCTGCTGGGCCCGGCTGGCCGCCTCCCGGGACTTGTCGGCCACCGCGCTGCGCACGTTGGCGGGCGCGTAGCGCTCGGCGGCCTCACGGGCCTTGCTGCGCAGCCAGGCCGCCGTCCCGAGGCCGGCCACATAGCCCGCTCCGAGCCACCACATTCGCCTCATCGGGATGTCTCCCGCTCTTGTTCGCTGCGCTCACGGGCCGCTCGGGCCACGGCCTCGCCCGTAGGGGCCGAATACGCTCCCCTACTCGCTCGGCCTCTGCGCCTCCGGGTCCGGGTCCGCCGGGTGCGGGCGGACCCGCCGGGGCCGGCGGCGGTGGCATGGTCGGAGGCTCCGGCCCTCACCGTGGCCGAGATCTCTGGGCTCGGAGCTGAGGTGTCGCCGGACGCGAGATCGAGCGCCCGGCGGTGGCGGCGGCGCTCGCGCAGGCGCCGGCCGGCCTGGCCCGCGCCCGACACCAGCGACAGGCCCTTGATCAGCGGCGGAGCGAAGGCCCGGTAGGTCAGGCGGCTGGCATGGTCCGCTGTGGCCGCGATGCGCTCGGCCCGCCCGATCACCCGGTCTACCCGGTGAAGTTCGGCGTCGGCCTTGGTGACCGTGGTGCGGAGATCGTCGACCATGGGCAGCGCCGAGTCCCGCAGGTCGTCGACCACATCGCGCAACTCGCGCATGGTCCGCACCAGCGACACCACGGCCACCGTCAGCACGACCACCGTCGCCAGGCAGACCAGGGTCACAATCACGGCGGCGAGATCGACGGCGCTCACGCAGTCAAGATACCGCCAAGCCCGAGGCGTTCCCGGTCGGAGGGCGACGGTGGACTAACCGGGTCGGCGCTCCTCAGGCGATGGCGGGTGGTCCCGGCCCGAGCCTGTCCTCCCTCCGCGTCGGGGGCCGGGCCAGTCCTCGGTGAGGGCGGCCTCGGCGCCATGCTCGGAGGGCTCGTAGTAGACGTTGCCGGCCACTTCGGCCGGCCGGTGCTGCTGGGCGACCCAGGCGTCGGGGTCGTCGTGGGGGTAGCGGTAGCCCTCGCCGTGGCCGAGGGACCTGGCGCCCTGGTAGTGGGCGTCGCGCAGGTGCATGGGCACCTCACCCGCCCCCGCCTCCCGGGCGTCGGCTGCAGCCCTTCCGAGGGCCACGGTCACCCGGTTCGACTTCGGGGCGGTGGCTAGGCGCACCACCGCGTGGGCCAGGTTGAGCTGGGCCTCGGGCAATCCGACGTACTCCACGGCCCGGGCCGCGGCGTCAGCCACCAGCAGCGCTCCGTCGTCGGCCAGTCCGATGTCCTCGGACGCCAGGATCACCAGCCGTCGAGCGATGAAGCGGGGATCCTCCCCAGCCTCCAGCATCCGGGCCAGCCAGTAGAGCCCCGCGTCGGCGTCGGAGCCCCGGATGCTCTTGATGAACGCGCTGATCACGTCGTAGTGGCCGTCGCGGCCGTAGCGCACCGCCTTGGCGTCGGCGGCCGCCTCGGCGTCGGCCAGCGTCACGTGGACCGGATCGGCCCGTCCGGTACCGGGCTGGGCTCCGCTCCGGCGGCCGGCCAGCGCCACCGCCACCTCGATACCGGTGAGGGCGTGGCGGCCATCACCGCTGCTGCGGGCCGCGAGATGCTCGACCGCGTCGGCATCGGCGGTGGCCTTCTCCTCGGCCAGGCCCCGGTGCACCAACTCCACTAGCGCGGCGTCGTCGAGAGGGTGCAGGCGGAACAGGGTCGAGCGCGACATCAGCGGCGGGTTGACCTCGAAGTGCGGGTTCTCCGTGGTTGCGCCGATCAGCACGATCAGCCCGTCCTCCACCGCTGGCAGCAGGGCGTCCTGCTGGGCCTTGTTGAAGCGGTGGACCTCGTCGAGGAACAGGATGGTGCCGGTGCCGTGGACGCCGAGGCGCTCCCGGGCCCGCTCGATCACACCCCGCACGTCCTTGACCCCAGCGGTAACAGCTGAGAGCTCCTCGAACGCCTTGGCCGTGGTGAGGGCCACCACCCGGGCCAGCGTGGTCTTGCCCGTGCCCGGCGGCCCCCACAGGATCACCGACGACAGCCGGTCGGCCTCGATCAGCTCCCGCAGTGGCCGCCCCGGTCCCACCAGGTGGTCCTGGCCGACGATCTCGTCCAGGGTTCGGGGCCTGAGCCGGGCCGCCAGCGGCGCCCGCCCCCGCAGCCGCTCATCCGCAGCCGCATCGAACAGGTCGCCTGCCACGCCGCGACCCTACGCGTCCTTGACGACAGATGACGCTACAGAATCCAGTCTATGGCGGTATATCCGTATTGGAGCTCAACGGATATACTCGCCACTGATGACCAAGCGGCTAGTCGACATAGACGACGACCTCCTTGAGGAGGTCCGGAGCCTGATCGGAGCGTCCACCATGAAGGAGGCGGTGAACGGCGCGCTGCAGCATGTGGTCGACTTCGAACTCCGGTTGGAGCATGTGCGTCGCCTCATGATGCAGGAAGGGATCGACCTGGCTGATGAGCAGGTCATGCGCGACGCGTGGCGGTGAGTCCGAGCTACCTGGCCGACAAGAGTGCGCTGGCAAGGATGACGCATGCCTCGGTGGCCGAGCGGCTCGCTCCCCTCATCGTCGGTGGTCAGGTCGCCACCTGTGCCGTCATCGACCTGGAGGTTCTGTACAGCGCCCGATCGCTGGACGACTACGAGCAAGTCCTGGCGCAGCGGGCGGCGCTGCCCACGCTGCCGATGACCCAGGCGGTCGCGTCCCGAGCTGTCGACGTGCAACACATGCTGGCCCGGCGCGGCCAGCACCGTGTGCCCGTGCCAGATCTCCTGATCGCCGCCACAGCTGAGATCAACAGCGTCGCGGTCATTCACTACGACTCCGACTACGACCTGATCGCCGGCGTGACCGGGCAGCCTGCCGAATGGGTGGCCCCGCGCGGCTCCCTCTAGCGGCGATCAGGCCGGGGGCAGGACTCGCAGGCCTAGTTCTTGCAGGTGGGTGTCGGCTATGGGGCTGGGGGCGTCGGTGAGGGGGTCGGCGCCGGACTGGGTCTTGGGGAAGGCGATCACCTCGCGGATGTTCTCCTCCCCCACCAGCAGGGCGGCCAGGCGGTCCAGGCCCACCGCGAAGCCAGCATGGGGCGGGGCGCCGTAGCGGAAGGCGTCGAGCAGGAAGCCGAAGCGCTCCTGGGCCTCGTCGGGGGCAATGCCAAGGACTTCGAAGATGCGCTGCTGGACCTCGCGCCGGTGGATCCTCACGCTGCCCGATCCGAGCTCCCAGCCGTTGAGGACCAGGTCGTAGGCCTGGCTGCGGATGTCGAGCAGGGCCTCGCCGGTGGGCGGACCGTCCTGCGACATGAGCGCGGGAAGGTCGTCCTCGTGCGGCATTGTGAACGGGTGATGCGACGGGATCGGCTCGCCTTCGGCGCTTAGTCCCTCAAACAGCGGAAAGTCCACCACCCACAGGTAGTTGAAGCTGCCGTCGTTGACCGGCGGGCGGCCCAGCTCGAGCCGAAGCAGCCCCAGCACGTGGCGCACCAACCGGCGCTCGTCGGCCACCAGGAACACCATGTCGCCGGGGTAGGCGTCCAGGGCCTCGATCACCCCTGAGCCTTCGGCGGCCGACAGGAACTTGGCCACGCCGCCGTCGAGGGCCGAGCCGCTGTCGTCCCCGGACACGACCCTCATCCACGCCAGGCCCTTGGCGCCCCAGCGCTGGCAGGTGGCCACCAGCTGGTCGACGCGGCTACGGGCCAGCGCCTCCGCGCCGCCGGCAAGGCATATCCCCTTGACGCAGGGCGCCTGGAACACCCGGGCCTGGGTCTCGGCGAATATCGGGGTCAGCTCGACCAGCTCCATGCCGAAGCGGGTGTCGGGCTTGTCGGAGCCGAAGCGCTCCATGGCGTTCTGCCAGGTCATGCGGTCGAACGTGCCGGGATTGTGCCCGGTGACCTCGACGGTGGCTTCGGCCACTGCTCGCGTCACGAAGCCGAGCACGTCGTCGCGGGTCACGAACGACGCCTCCACGTCGAGCTGGGAGAATTCGAACTGGCGGTCGGCCCGGAGGTCCTCGTCGCGCAGGCAGCGGGCGATCTGGTAGTAGCGGTCGACGCCCCCGACCATTGTGAGCTGCTTGAAGATCTGCGGGCTCTGGGGAAGGGCGTAGAAGGAGCCGGGCTCCTTGCGGGACGGCACCACGAAGTCGCGGGCCCCTTCGGGGGTGGAGGCGATGAGCATCGGCGTCTCCACCTCGACGAAGCCCTGAGCGTCCATGGCCCGCCGGATGGCTCCGTTGACCGCGGCCCGGGCCCGCAGGTTGTGCTGCATCCGGGACTTGCGCAGATCGACGTAGCGGTGCCGCAGGCGCAGCGTCTCGTCCACCTCGGTGCGCTCGTCGAGGGGGAACGGCGGCGGCTCGGCCCTCGACAGCACCTCCACCTCGCAGTCGTGCAGTTCGATCTCGCCGGTGGCCAGCGCGGGGTTGGCGGTGCCCTCCGGCCGCAGCTGAACCGTGCCGGAGATGCGGACCACATACTCCGAGCGCAGGTCGCGGGCGCCGTCCACCACGCACTGCAGGACCCCGGTATGGTCCCGCAGGTCCACGAAGGCGAGGTGCTCGCTGTGCTCGCGCCGGCGATCGACCCAGCCGCACACCGTCACCTCGCGGCCCGCGTCGTCACGGCCCAAACGGCCGCACAGATCGGTACGCATAGCCGTGGCGTCGATCCCGGTCATGGTGCCGCACCCCCGGCCATCGCGAACTGGCAGCGGCCAGCACCAAAAACGGCCTCCTGCGCTGCCAATTTCGTTGTGGTCGGCGTCATCAAGCCTCCTCGGCCAGGATCTCGGTCACCGCCGACACCACATCATCGCTTGCGACCTGTCGCTGGCCGCCGCCGGGGCGCATGTCCCGCACGGTGACCGCCCCCTCGGCCTGCTCGTCGGGTCCGATGATCACGGCGACGGCGGCCCCGGACCGGTCGGCCCGCTTCATCTGGGCCTTCATGGACCGGCCGTCGAAAGCCCGATCCACACCCAGGCCGGCCTGGCGGAGCCGGTCGCAGAGCACGGCCGCGCTCTGGCCTCCGGCGGTGTCCACCACGAACACCTCCACCGGTGCCGGAGCCGCGGCGAAGGTTCCCTCGGCGTCGCAGGCCAGCAGGATGCGGTCGACACCCAAGGCGAAGCCGATGCCCGGCGTGGCGGGCCCGCCCAAATCCTCCACGAGCCCGTCGTAGCGCCCGCCGCCGCCCACCGCGTTCTGGGCGGTGTCGAGGGCGTCGGCCACGAACTCGAAGGTGGTGCGGGTGTAGTAGTCGAGGCCGCGCACCAGCCGGGGCGACACCTCGTAAGCCGCGTCGAGGCTGTCGAGCCCGGCTCTGACGGCCACGAAGTGCTCGGCCGATTCGCCCGACAGGAAGTCGGCCATCACGGGCGCCTCCGCGATCACCGGCTGGTCCTGCTCCCGCTTGGAGTCGAGCACTCGCAATGGGTTGCGCTCCAGGGTGATTTGGGACTGCTCGGAGAGTTCGTCCCGCCGGCTCCGGAGGTAGGCAGCCAGCGCAGCGTCATAGGCGGGGCGACTGGTGGCGTCGCCGAGGCTGTTGATGAGCAGACGCACCTGCTTCATGCCCAGAGCCTCGTAGAACCGCAGGCCCAGTCCGATCACCTCCACGTCAGCGTGGGGGTCGTCGGTGCCGAGGGTCTCCACGCCGACCTGGTCGAACTGCCGGTAGCGGCCGGCCTGGGGGCGCTCGTAGCGGAACTGCGGGCCCGAGTACCAGATCTTCCACGGCTGCGTCGGCCGGTGCTCGGCGAACGCCCGGCACACGCTGGCCGTCAACTCAGGGCGAAGAGCCAGGTGACGGGGCGGATCGCCCTTGTCGAAGAACTCGAACAATTCCTTGGTGACCACCTCGTTATCGGCGCCGAGCCGCTGGAACACTCCGAGGTCCTCGAAGATGGGCGACTCCAGCAGACCGAAGCCGGTTCGCTCGGCCAGATCGGCGAACACGGCCACCAGCCGGCGCCGCCTCGCCGACTCCGGCGGCAAGAGGTCGCGGGTGCCCACCGGGGCGCGGAACAAGGGTTGAGCCACGACCCCCGAGGCTACCGCCACCCCGAATGTCTAGATGCGCTTAACAGGCCGCCGCGCAGTGGTTCCGGTGCCAGTTGTCTCGCGGATCGTCAGAGACGCCGGACTCGCCGCTTGGTCCGAGCAGCAGTCAACGCTTCGCGAATTGCGCCGGCCACAGCATGCCCGAGCCGTGGGGGGACAGCGTTGCCGATCTGGCGGTAGATAGCACTCTGTGTGCCGCGCCATTCCATGTCGTCTGGAAAGCCCTGTATAGCCGCCGCCTCTTGGATCGTGATCCGGCGCAGTCGGTCTGGGACCGACATGACAGGCTCGCCGCCATGCGCGAGGTGCGCATGGTAGTGAGTCACCCAACAATCCTCCGCACCATCGAGATGGTCTTGATCTACGATCGGTGTGCGATTGCCGCCCATAGACGCTGGCAAGGTGGGCGCAGGTGCATCAAGGCGCATCGGCCTTCCAGCGCCATTGAAGAGCATGCCCGCAAATGGCGACCTGCGCATGACGGGAAATCGGGCAGGGGTCACCTTCGCCGCGCACAGGCTGTCGTTTCCGGGAGTCCCCCATCGCGGCAGCGACGTGAGCACATCGCGTAGAGTCGGTGGATCCTGCTCCGTGGTCGGCTGAGGCGGCTCAAAGTGGAGGCCGAAGCGCAGACCGATCAGAAACATGCGCTCACGGGCCTGCGGCACACCGTAGTGGGAAGAGTCGAGCACCAGCGTGTGGGTCTCATATCCCAGTCTTCCAGCTCTCGCGCGCAGTGCTTCTAGTAGCCCGGCCCAGCGTCGGTTGGCGGCCAGCGCCTTGACGTTCTCCATGACGAACGCTTGAGGCGCGACGCGCTCAACGGCGTCAAAGAAGCGCCACACGTGCTGTGAGCGCGGGTCTGCGGGATCCATCTTGCCCGCGACCGAAAAGCCTTGGCATGGAGGGCCGCCGATCACGAGGTCGCCAAGGCCGGACCGTAGGTCGTCGAGGTGCTCCTCCACACACGCTGCCACACAGGAGTGCTCCTGGCCTCGGAGGTGCGGCAGCCGGTCCATGATCCGCTTGTACGAAGCGCTGTAGGTGGCCGCTGCGGCGGGGTCTGCATCAATCGCGAACACCGGCACGAAGCCAGCCTCAACAAAGCCGAGATCAAGTCCACCAGCACCGCTGTACAACGACGCGAAGGTCAGCGGCTTGTCGCCCGCTGGCGGAACCCCTCGACTAGTCACATCAGGGAACGTACTACAAGGGAGTGACAAGTTAGTGGAGGCTGACCCCTGTAGACGACGCAAGTGCAGGGGCTTTCGACTCCGGGCGTTAGGCTCTGGGCTGCGTGAGCGCGCCCGGAGTTGACCTGCGAGACCTTGAGCGTTCGATCCGAGCGTTGCAGCTTCCGCTGGACTTGACGCTCGAGTCTCAGGCGGCGTCCGTGGCGCACGGCTTCCTTGTAGGGAAGGATGTTCCCGCTGAACAGCAGGCGGATGCTGTCGCCTCGGATCTGCTCGGCTGGGAGTTGAGCGGAGAGCCGACTCCACGCCTGAAGGCGCTTGTCCGGGAACTGCTGAGCCGGTGCGGCGGCGATCCCATGGCAGCTCTGGCTGGCGGGTTCTTTAGCGCTCATAGGAAGCTTGTCGAAAGGGAACTCGACTTCGCCTCAGCCCGAAGGCTGCTCAGCAACTCTCAGGTTGTCGTGCACCTAATGAAGCATGAACGAATGTCGTGCGCTCAAGTCGCTCGCGTGCTCAGCGCATCAGTCCGAGGCGCGCAATACAACTGGGAGCAGGTCAGATCGCTCGCGCGGAGCCTGCGCATCACGATACCAACCGTGACATCTGAAGAGGTGTTGCGCGTCGTTGAGAGAGACCAGACCGAGCAGATCGCCCGGTTCGCGGACGGCACGGCTGACATCGAGCTCCAACTGCTTGTGGAGGCCGCTCGGGCGCTTGGATTCTCGGAAGATGCTTCAGCCACACTCGAACGGCTGTTTGACCCTGACTTCGATCCAGCTGTGATGATCCTGTTGCGCTTCCTCCTCACGGTGTGCGAGTACTTTGACCACCCGCTTTCGGTGCTGTATGAGTTCAGCCCACGTGGTGACGCGCTAGCGGCGCTCCAAGAAGAGAACCCGCAATATGAGGCGACAGGCAGTGCAGCGTTGAACATTGCTAAGGGGGCCTTCGCGCTTGATGCGGGCTGGGCGTGGGTTCGTAAGGGAAAGAGGCGAAGCGACGCTCTCGCTGTCGTGCAGCTGCTTGAAGGCATGGAGGCAATGCACTATCCCGCCCGGCGAGAGCTAGCAGCTTGGCTCCGTCAATTGATCGTGAGATTGCATGAGCGGTATGAGAGTACGCCTCAGTTGCTTCGCTTGGCAACAACGGAGGCAGAAGCTCTCACCCTGCTGGATCGCCTGATTGCGAGTCCGACGCGATCGTACGGAGCTATTGAGCAGCGGATAGTCGATGCGCTCAGCACGATCCTGCATCCATCCGACGAATGGAGTAGTCGGGGCCGCGGAGACTCAGTGTTCGCGTCGAATCTCTCACGCAAGAAGATGGGCGATTGCGAATACACGAACCGCGAATACCCGACAATAGTCGCTTACGAGGCCCATGCAGGTGTCCTCGCTGACTCATATGTTGGCGATCACCTTGGATCACTTGAGCGCGTGCTCAAGATCCGGAGCGAGGATCTCGAGACCCAACGCGCCGCAGAAGACTGGGGGATCGCCGTGCTGTTTGTCGCGCACCAGTCCCGAGTGTCCAGCACGCACCAACTGACATGTATCAGGGACTATTCGGTTGAAGTGGAAATCATCGACTACAACGAGATGCTTGAAAGAACCAGATCGAAGTTAGACACATACGCGGCCGGTCCGCAGCGACTCGTAGCCGCCGTCAACGACAACCTCATCGGACCGCTCAACGAAGCCTGGACTCCGCAGACCATTCGCGACCGTGTTCTTGAGCGATTGGATGCCAGCGCCCCGGACAAGTCCTGAGGAACGAGTCTGAGGAGGTTAGGACCGATCGCTGGTCCATGCCAGCGGAAGGACACCCGTTGCCGCTGATCAGGGGCCGAGGGTGGCGATGGGTACTACCTGCACGCCGTTCCAGTGCTCGAAGCCGTAGACGGTGGCGGTGATGACGATCGGAGTCGACGGCTGACCCGTCCGGTGGGCGTTTACTCGGCTTCGCAGGCGAAGCAAGGAATTGCGAAGTAAGGAATTGACGCCCTGCTCGATCAGCTTCTCGCCTCCCAGTTTGATCTCTGCGGCCATCCATTCGCCTTCGGCCCGCTCGATGACAGCGTCCACCTTCATCGACGTGTCCCGGAAGTAGGAGACCCGGCAGTCGTTGGCTTGGGCGTACACCCGCAGGCAGGCCGAGGAAGCTGAGATCGGCCCGGAGACGTTCGGGCCGGTTCGGTGACGCGACCGCCTACGACGGATCGACGAAGTAGCGTTTTCTCCGAGCGCCGCAGTTGAGTCCTGGACCGTAGGTGAGGCGCCAAGCCGACGAGTCCTCCGCCACGAACAACCGTGACATCCAGGCCCGAATGCCGGGTCACGTCGGCGGGAGGATCGGCCGAGCCCCGAACGAACAATCGAGTCAGCCGACCCTGCTCCACGACCTAGCCAGCATCATCGACAGACCAAGCACGCCGAGCGGTGGCATCCCGTGTCGCGGGCCTGCAGCAGTCAGGCAACCAAGGAAGCAACGGACGCCTAGCGGTGACGCGCCTGCTGGGAGGTTCAAGATCAATGGCTCACGACAGGTCGAGAATCACGATGGCTGGGGTCCTCGAACTGGCAGCGAGTCACTGCACTAAGAGGAACCCGGCGTGCTCGCAGTGCCCCCTGAATGGGGTGTGTCAGTGGCCTCAAGGTCTCTAGCGGAACGTCGCGTGTCCTCACCCGGACTTCGATGTGATACGGCGGCCTAGCCGCTGACGATTCCCGGGTCGGCTTCCTTCTGGAGCGCGGCGCGAACCGATATCTGCACACGATCGGCTACCGATTCGGGGTCCTCGTGTTCCCAAAACCGCAGGACCGTCCATCCAGCACGCCGGAGGTAGGCGGTGGTTTCGGCGTCCCGTTCGACGTTGCGGGCGATCTTGTCTGCCCAATACTCGCGGTTGGTCGCGGGCTGGGTGTAATGCTCGGGGCAGGCGTGCCAGTAGCAACCGTCCACAAACACCGCGATCCTGCTCTTGCGCAGCACCAGATCGGCGGTGCGGGGAAGCTCAGGCTGGGGACGAGCCGAGACCCGGAAACGAAGGCCTCGCCGGTGAACCGCTGATCGCACGGCCAACTCGGGCTTGGTGTCGCGGCTCCGGTTGCCCTGCATCGACTTGCGAGTACCAGGCGACGAAGCCCAAGACCCGCTCCCAGAGCCCCCGGCCACGCTCGGAACCATAGCGGACCTTTGTCGTCGACTCGGTAAGCCGGTAGCCGCCCGTGTTCGACTTGCACTATGGCCAACTCTGTGACAGGCCGGACCGGGCTGAGGCCGTAGACCGGCTGGAGCGCCTCATGGTCTGCCTAGAAGAAATGGAGCGGCTAAGGCGTCTCGAACAGCAGATGCGGGCGCTGTTGCCAGAGGATCCCGAAACGTTGAGAATCCTGATGTGAGGCTGGGTCGAGTCGGATCAAGGACGCTGGCTGCTACCAGCAGGAGAACAACACCGACGGCGACGACGAGGCCCATGTCTTGGTGTTCACCGTCACCCGCGACCACACCAGCACCGAGGCGGTCACCGTCAACTACAAAGTCGCCGAGGCCGGCTCCGCGGTCGGCGGAACCGACTGCGACACCGACAGCATCGACTACATCACGCCTCCGGGCTCGCTGACGCTCCAGTCCACCGACACCACCGCCACCGTCACCATCGCCCGCTGCGACTACGACGTGGAGGGCAAGGAGACCCTCGTCATTGAGCTGACCGGCGCCCCCGGCCGCAAACTGACCGGAGTAGGAACCATCACCAGCGACGAGTGAGTCCCGCCACGATGGGGAACCGGCCCCGACCGGACCCTGGAGCCGCCCCAGGCCCTAGCGGACGCGGGGGTTGCGGCTGGGGACGACCCGGTACGCCTCGAAGACCGCTTCCAGGGCCAGGACGCTGGACAGCACCGAGTCGAGCTGGGACAGGTCCGCCAACTCGAACTCGAAGTCCATGCGGGCGATGAAGTCGTCGCCGGTCTCGGCCTTGGCGCTGATGATGCTCAGGCGGTGCTCGGCCAGCACGTCGGTCACGTCGCGCAGCAGACCGGGCCGGTCCAACCCCTGCACCGAGATCGTCGTCGAGAACTTGCCCGCGAAATCAGCGTCCCACTCGACTTCGATCAGTCGGTCGGTCTGGCCCTCGGCGAGCCCGGTGGCGTTGACGCAGTCGGCCCGGTGCACCGAGACACCCCGTCCTCGGGTCACGAAGCCCATGATCTCGTCGGGCGGCACCGGCGCGCAGCACTGCGACAGCCGGATGAGGATGTCGTCGAGGCCCTCGACGTGGACCCCCACGTCGGAATCGCTGCGGAGATGCCCGGCACGCCGCCGGGCCGTGGTGGGCAAGCGGTCGCGCTCGGTCTCGCCGTCGGCGTCGTCGCCATGGAGGGCCCGGGCGAACCGGCCGGCCACCGACGACGCCGACTGGTGGCCCTCCCCTATGGCCAGGAACAGCAGGTCGGTGGAGCTGTAGTTGAGCTGCTCGGCGATGGTGTCCAGCAGCTTGTCCTTCAGCAGGCGCTGGGCGGGCAGGCCCTCACGCCGCAGGGCCTGGATGAGATCGTCTCGCCCGTTCTCGATGGCGTCGGCCCGGCGCTCGCGTGAGTACCACTGCTTGATCTTGTTGGCCGCCCGGCGGCTGGCCACGAACTTGAGCCAGTCCCGGCTCGGTCCCGCACCCTCGGTCCGGGTGGTGAAGACCTCCACCACGTCGCCCGACAGCAGGCGGCTGTCCAGCGCCACCAGCCGGCCGTTCACCTTGGCGCCCACGCACGCATGCCCCACGTCGGTGTGGATGGTGTAGGCGAAGTCCACCGGGGTGGCCCCCACCGGCAGCTCGATGACCCTGCCCTTGGGCGTGAACACGTACACCTCGTCGGTGTCGAGCTCCGTCTTGAGGTTGGACATGAACTCGGCCGGATCCGACGTCTCCTGCTGCCAGTCCACGATGCGCGACAGCCAGGCCATCTCCTCCGACGGCGACGCGTCCTTGTACTCCCAGTGGGCGGCCACGCCGTGCTCGGCCCGGTCGTGCATGGCCCGGGTGCGGATCTGCACCTCGAGGGTCTTGCCCTGCGGCCCCACCACCGTCGTGTGCAGCGACTGGTAGAGGTTGAACTTGGGCATGGCGATGTAGTCCTTGAACCGGCCCTGCACGGGCCGCCAGGTGGCATGGATGGAGCCGAGGGCCGCGTAGCAGTCCCGGACCGAGTCCACCAGCACGCGGATGCCGACCAGGTCGAAGATCTCCTCGAAGGACCGGCCCTTCACCACCATCTTCTCGTAGATCGACCACAGGTGCTTGGGACGGCCGGTGACCTCCGCCTTGATCCCCAGCTCGGCCAGGCGGGACTCCACGTCGCCCAGCACCTGCTCCAGGTAGATGTCGCGCTCGGGAGCCCGCTGCTGCACCATCTGGTCGATCTCGGCATAGCGGCGGGGCTCCAGCGCGGCGAAGGCGAGATCCTCCAGCTGCTGCCTGAGATCCTGCATCCCGAGGCGGTGGGCCAGCGGCGCGTACACGTCGAGGGTCTCGCGGGCGATGTAGTCCTGCTTGAACGCCGGCAGCACCGCCAGGGTGCGCAGGTTGTGCAGCCGATCGGCCAGCTTGATGATCAGGACCCTCAGATCGCGGGCGATGGCGACGATCATCTTGCGCACCGACGCGGCCTGCTGCTGCTCGCGGGTGTCGTACTGGACCCGGTCCAGCTTGGTGACCCCGTCCACGATGCGGGTGACCTCGGGCCCGAAGTCGGTCTCGATGGTGGCCAGGGCCACATCGGTGTCCTCCACGGCGTCGTGCAGCAGCGACGCCGCGATGGTCACGTCGTCCAGCCCGAGCTTCGCCACGATGGTGGCGACGGCCAGCGGATGGCGGATGTAAGGCTCCCCCGACAGGCGCATCTGGCCCTCATGGGCCTTGGCGGCGGTGTCGAAGGCCCGCAGGATCAAGTCGGGCGACCGGTCCCGATGGCGCTGGCGGTAGCACTCCAGCAGCGGGGCGATCTCGGCCGCCGCGGGCCGCCGGGCTCCGCGCCTCCAGGGCAGGACCCGGGTGACGGTGGCCACCTAGACGGGCTCCAGCCGAGCGCGGGCCATAGTGGTCACCGCTTCTTCTTTTTCTTTCGAGGACGGGGCGGTATCGCGCCCTGCGCCGACCCTGCCGCGGCTCCGGATGCCGGCCCCGACCGCCGAGCCGTGGCCGACCGCCGGGCCGTGGCCGACCGCTTGGCTGCGGCCGCTTCGCCCAGCACCGCGTCGTCGGTGGCGACCATGCGGGTGCCGGCCCCGGCTGCACCGCCGCGCAGACGGACCCGCTCGGCGATCTCGAGGTAGGCCGGCTCGCGTTCCTTCATCCTGGCCACCACTGCGGCTGCTACGAACAACGAAGAGTACGTGCCCACGACGATGCCCACCAGCAGAGCGATTGCGAACTCCTGAAGCGTGACCGCGCCCAGAACGAACGAACCGATGACCAGCATCGACGCCACCGGGATCATCGAGGTGATGGATGTGTTGACCGATCGCATCAGCACCTGGTTGAGCGACAGGTTCATCATCTCGGTGTAGGTGTAACGACCGGTGGCCGACACCCGGCCCACCACCTCGCGCACCTTGTCGTACACGACGATGGTGTCGTACAGCGAGTACCCCATGATCGTCAGGAACGCGATGACCGTCGCCGGGGTGATCTCAAACTGGAACACCGAGTAGAACCCGACCGACACCACGATGTCGTGGATCACCGCCACCAGAGCCCCGACGGCCATCTTCCACTCGAGCCTTATGGCGATGTAGACGGCGATGAGCGCGAAGAAGGCGATCAGTGCGTTGCGGGCCTTGCTGGTGATCTCCGCCCCCCACGACGGCCCGACCGTGGTCACGCTCACGTCGTCTCCGGTGACGCCGGCCAGGTCGGCCAGCGCGTTGCGCACGCCGTCGACCGCCTCGGGGGCCTCGATGTCGGCCCGCACCCTGATGGTGTCGCCGCCGACCGTCTGGATCTTGGCGTCGGCCGCGCCCGTGTCCCTCAGCGCGTCCCGGGCTTCGGCCACCGACACGCCCGGCGCCGGGACCTCCCAGGAGGTGCCTCCCTCGAACTCGATGCCCAGGTCGACGCCGCGCAGCCCGAAGCTGGCCACGCTCACCACCACGGCCACGAGGGAGCCGATCAGGGCCCGCCGCCACAGCCGCGGGAAGTCGATCTGCTGCTCGCCGCGGTACAAGGAGCCCAGTCGGGTGAGGAACCGGCTCGTCACGAGGCAGCTCCCGGCTGCTGGGCTGCGCGCCCGGCGAGCGAGGCGGGTATCCCGAACCGGCCCGGATGGGAGTACAGGCCCGAGCGGCGCGACATGAGGCCGATCAGCGGGCCCATGAAGAAGTAGGTGGCCACCAGATCGAGGATCGTCGCCAGCCCGAGGTACAGGGCGAAGCCCCGGACCTGGCCCACGGTCAGGAAGTACAGCACCGCGGCCGCGATCAGCGACGCGAAGTCCGCTTTGACGATGGTGGAGAAGGCCACCGGGAACGCCCGGTCCACCGCGGAGCGCAGCGTCCGGCCCGAGCGGACGTCCTCCTTGAGGTGCTCGAAGTACACGATGTTGGAGTCGACCGACACGCCGATGGCGACGATGAGGCCGGTGACGCCGGCCAGGGTCAGTGCCAGCCCCTGGGTCTCGCCCAGCCAGGCGATGATCGCCCAAAGCATGGCGCCGGACAGGCCGAGGCTGGCCATGGCGACCAGGCCGAGCAGGCGGTAGTAGGTCAGCAGGTACACCGTCACGAGTCCCAGCCCGATCAGTCCCGCGAGGACGCCGGCGGACAGCGCGTCGGTTCCCAGCGACGCCGACACGATCCGGCTCTCCTGGGCCTCCAGCTCCACCGGCAGGGCGCCGTAGTCGAGCACGAGGGCCACATCGCGGGCCTCCTGCTCGCTGAACCCGCCGGAGATGGTGATACTGGAACGCTCGAACGGCTCGAAGATGGCGCTGTCGGCCTGGACGGAGGGCGCGCTCACCACCTCATTGTCCAGTTCTATGGCCACCTGCCCGGTAGGGCACGAGGGGGCCCGGCTGTGGCACCGGCGACTCACCTCGTTGAACAGGTCGATGCCCTCGGCACCCGGCTTGAACGTGGGCGCCACATGCCAGCCGATGAATGAATGGAACTGCGCGACGGCCCCCTCGAGTCCGTCACCCGCGACCGCGGTGGGGCCGAGCTGGTAGCGGAACGCGATGTTGCGGCCGTCGTCGTACTGGGGCAGGACGACATCCGCTCCGGCGGCAACGTCGCCCTCGCTGAGGGCGAACAGGTCCAGCAGCGCCTGGTCGGCGTCGGCGCTCTCCAGCGAACTCTCCGCCACCACGCTGAGCACTGGACGGAAGCGCAGCTCCGCGGTCTGGCCGACCAGGTCCAGGGCCCGCTGCTGCTCGTCGACGCCGGGGAGCTGGACGAGGATGTTGTTGCCCTGGGTGGAGATCTCGGGCTCGGCCACGCCCAGGCCGTCCACCCGGTTGCGGATGATCTCCACGGCCACGTCCAGCTCTTCGGGCTCCGCGACACGGGTCGGCTCCAGCACGACGCTGGCTCCGCCCTGCAGGTCAAGCCCGAGCAGGGGCTCGTTGCCGGCGGCCAGCGTGTAGACCACGCCCGCGACGGCAACCGCGACGATGCCGATCACATAGACGAGTTTGCGACGCAAGGACCCTCCCGCAGTCCGACCCGATGGCCCCTCAGGAGTGCGTTGGGCCTAGCCGTCGTGCTCCTCATCTTCGTCGACGTCGTCGTCGGCCTCGTCGGCGTCGGAGTCCGACACCTGTGGCGTGCGACCGTGGATGGAATCCCGGGAGAGCTTCAATTCGACGTTGGGGGCCACCTCCAACCACACGACGGCGTCCTCCACTTCGGCCACGACGCCGTGGATGCCGGCGTTGGTGACCACTTCGTCACCCGCCTGCAGGGAGCGAACCAGCTCCCGGCGAGCCTTCTCGCGCTTCTGCTGGGGGCGCAGCAGCAGGTAGTAGAGCGCGCCGAACATGAGGATGATGATGAGAAACTGTTCCATCCCCCGAGCCTATTGCAGTGGGCCGTTATTGCCAGACACGGCCGATAGCGGCGCGGAGCTGGTCGAGGGTTCCGGCCCGCACCGCGGCCCGCACCCGGTCCATGAGCCGCAGCACCCAGGCCAGGTTGTGCAGCGTGACGAGCCGGGCCGCGGTCGGCTCGTGGGTGGCCAGCAGGTGGCGCAGATAGCCCCGCGACCATCGGCCGGCCGGACTGTCAACAAAGGCCGGATCGAGCGGCTCGTCGCTGTCGGCGTGGCGGGCCGCGGCCAGGTTGTAGCGCCCGGCGTCGGACAGGACCGTGCCGTGGCGGCCGAGGCGGGTGGGCAGCACGCAGTCGAACATGTCGACACCGCGGGCCACGGCCTCCACGATCCCCACGGGATCACCGAGCCCCATGAAGTAGCGGGGGCGGTCGCCGGGGAGCGCCTCGATGCAGGCGTCGAGCGCGGCCAGCATCAAGGGCCGCTCCTCGCCCACCGACAGCCCGCCCACCGCGTAGCCGTCGAAGCCGACCTCCACAGTGCGCTCGGCCGACTCGCGGCGAAGCGCGGTGTCGACCCCCCCTTGGACGATGCCGAACTGGCACTGGCGAGCCGACGCGTCCGGGTGGGCCAGAAAAGCTTCTCGGCCTTGCCGGGCCCACAGCGCGGTGCGGCGGACAGCCTCCTGCAATACCGGGGGCTCGGCCACCGCGGAGGGGCACACGTCGAGCACCATGGTGATGTCGGCGCCGATGAGCGCCTGCTGGGCCACCGCACCGGCGGGGGTGAGCCGGCAGGACGATCCGTCGTAGACCGACTTGAAGCTGGCGCCGTCGTCGTCCACCTGAGGGTCGAGCGAATAGATCTGGTATCCGCCCGAGTCGGTGAGCACCTGGCCCGACCAGCCCGCGAAGCCGCCGATCCCGCCGAGTTGGGCCACGGTGGCCGCGCCGGGCCGCAGCATCAGGTGATAGGTGTTGGCCAGCACCACCTCCACTCCGAGCGCTTCGAGGTCCGACGAGTCGAGGTGGCGGACCGCGCCGCGGGTGCCCACCGGCATGAAGCACGGCGTGGCGAAGCTGCCCCGGACGGTGGTGACCGTGCCGGTCCGGGCCTCGCCATCCGATGCGTCAAGCGCGAATGTCGCCGTCGTCACGGACCTCTCCGGCCGAAATTGATGACGAAACCGACGTTATATGTCCAATATCGGCACCAATTTCGAGAGGTCGGAGCTCGGCGGCGGATCACGGCTCGACCTCCGGCACATCGCAACGGGACACGAGCATGGCGTCGCCGAAGGACAGGAACCGGTAGCCGTGCTCGAGAGCGGCGGCGTACAGCGTTCGCCAGCGTGGTCCGATGAAGGCGTCGAGCAGGCACAGCAGGGTGGAGCGGGGCAGGTGGAAGTTCGTCATCAGGGCATCGACGACCCGCCATTCGTAAGACCGGCGGATGAACAAGCTGCTGTCGCCCGACGCCTCGCCGGTGGCCGCCCACGTCTCCAGGCAGCGCACCACCGTCGTTCCCACCGCCACCACCCGACGGGCACTCGACAGCGCCCGCTGGGCCTCAGCCGGCACGCGGTAGCGCTCGGTGTGGATCTGGTGATCGGCGATGCGGTCTGAGGTTATGGGCCGGAAGGTGTCGAGCCCCACGGCCAGTTCCACCGCCACGACCTCGGCGCCCGCGCCGCGCACCCGGTCCAGCAGCTCATCGGTGAAGTGCAGGCCGGCGGTGGGGGCCGCGGCCGAGGCGGGGCTGCGGGCATACACGGTCTGGTACCGCTCGGGGTCGGCGATCTCGGCGGTGATGTAGGGCGGCAGCGGCACGGCGCCGATGTCGTCGAGCAGGTCAAGCAGGGGCCTGCCGCCGGTGCCGATCCGCACGACGCGCCGCCCCTCCCCGAGGTCATCACGGATCTCGACTCCGACCCGCTCGTCCTTCTTGAGCGTGTCAGCCCCGGTTCTCGCTGGGTCGGGGACCACGGTCTCTCCGTTGCGCAGACGGCGCGAGGGCCGCACCAGCGCCTCCCAATCGCCGTCGTCGCGCTCATGCAGCAACAGCACCTCGACCGCGCCACCGGTGGCTCGGCGCAGCCGCAACCGGGCCGGCAGCACCCGGGTGTCGTTCACAACGACCACATCGCCGGGGCCCAGCAGCTCCGGCAGATCGCTCACCCGGCGGTGGGAGACGACGCCGTCATCGTCCACCAGCAACCGGGCCTGGTCGCGCTCGGGCAACGGCGCCTGGGCAATGGCGTGCGGCGGCAAGCAGTAGTCGAGATCCCCAGGAACCATCGGCGCCTTCGACGGGTCTCCCATGTCGATGAGCAGCGGCGGCGGATCGGCGGGAACGGCGTGCGGCGACACGACTGCGGAACCTGCGCCTGTCAGGTGAACAGGCCGGGCTGGGCTTCTGGGTCTGACGGGGGCGCCTGCAGGCCGAGATGAGCCCAGGCCGCGGGAGTGGCCACCCGGCCCCGTGGCGTCCGCATCAGCAGGCCCCGCTGAATCAGGTAGGGCTCGTAGACGTCCTCGACGGTCTCGGTCGGCTCGCTTACTGCGATGGCCAGGGTGGACAGTCCGACCGGGCCACCGCCGAAGCTGCGGCACAGGGCCTCCAGCACGGCCCGGGTGGCCCGGTCGAGGCCCAACTCGTCGACTCCGAAGAAGGCGAGGCCGTCGGCCGCCACGCCGGCGTCCACACCGCCGTCGCGGTGCACCTGCGCGAAGTCGCGCACCTGGCGCAGCAGCCGGTTGGCGATGCGGGGCGTGCCCCGGGCCCGGCGGGCGATCTCGGCCGCGCCCGCGGCGTCGATGGGCACCCCGAGTATCCGAGCGGTGCGCTCGACGATGGACACGAGGTCGTCGTCGGTGTAGAAGTCGAGCCGGGCCACCAGCCCGAAGCGATCCCGCAGCGGGCCGGTGATGAGGCCGGTGCGGGTGGTGGCTCCGACCAGCGTGAACGATGCCAGGTCGAGCGGGATGGACCGGGCGGCGGGACCCTTGCCGAGCACGATGTCGATGCGGAAGTCCTCCATGGCCGGATACAGCACTTCTTCGACCGGGCGGGGCAGGCGGTGGATCTCGTCGATGAACAGCACGTCGCCCGGCTCGAGCTTGGTGAGCATGGCGGCCAGATCGCCGGCCCGCTCCAGGGCCGGGCCCGAGGTGGCCTGCAGGTGAGCGCCCAGCTCGGTGGCGACGATGTGGGCCAGGGTGGTCTTGCCGAGGCCGGGCGGCCCGGCGAACAGCAGATGATCGACCGGCTCGCGGCGGTTGCGGGCCGCGCCGAGCAGCACGTCGAGATGGCCCTTGAGCTCGCTCTGGCCCACGAACTCCCCGAGAGTGCGGGGGCGCAGCGCAGCCTCGCCCTGCCGCTCGGCAGGCAACTGGTCCGCCGACAACAGCCCATCGGAATCACCGTCCGCCGGGTGTGGCTCTGCCGGGTCGGCGCCAGAAGCCAGCATCTCAGACCGGGACACAACGCCAACCTATGCGCTGATCCCGGCTAGTCGCCTCAGGGCCTCGCGCAGCAGGCTGCCCGCGTCGTCGCCGGCGGGCAGATCGGCCAGCACGCGGCGGATCTCGTCGGCGCCGTAGCCCAGGCCGTCGAGCGCGGCCCGCACGTCGCCGCGGGCGTCGTCGGAGGGTCCCGGCACCGCCGCAGCCGGATCGGGGTCGGTGCCGGGGGGCGCCTCCGCCTCGGGCAGGTCGAGCCGCGACTTGAGCTCTACCAGCATCCGCACCGCGGTCTTGGGCCCCACGCCGGGCACCAGGCACAGCATGTCCACATCGTCTTCGGCCACACAGCGGCGCAGCGCGTCGGGATGGTGGACGGCCAGGATCGACAGCGCCATGGTGGGACCCACCCCGCGGGCGCCGATCAGCGCCTCGAAGGTTCTCCGCTCGTCCAGGGTGGCGAAGCCGTAGAGCGTCTGGGCGTCCTCGCGCACGATGTGGCTCACATGGACGAACACCTCCGATCCCGGCTCGCCCGCCGCCGCGGCGGTGCGGGGGGTGGCCTGAACCCGGTAGCCGATCCCGGACACCTCGACCACCAGTTCGGCGTCGGGCGACCGGGTGGCCAGCACGCCCCGCAGCGACCCGATCACCGATCCGGTCCGATCACCAATCCGACCCCGATCATCGGCCCGCACCGCCCACCGCCACCGCCCCGCCACCAGCCGCGGACATCCGGGCCCGGGCCAGGTGGCACAGGGCCACTGCCACCGCGTCGGACGCGTCGACGGGGCGCAGCTGCTCGCTCAGCCCGAGCAGCACCCGCACCATCTCGGCCATCTCGGCCTTGTCGGCACCGCCCCAGCCCGCCACCGCCTCCTTCACCTCGTTGGGCGAGTACTCCGCAACCTCGCAGCCCGCGGCCGCCGCCTCCGCCAGCACCACGCCGACGGCCTGGCCGACGGCCATGGCCGTGGCCGCGTTGCGCTGGAACAGCACCCGCTCGACCGCCACCACGTCGGGGCGCAGCTCGATGATCAGCGATCGCACATCGGCTTGCAACTCCGCCAGCCGAGCCGCCCGATCAGCGTCGGCGGGCGTGCTCAACACCCCGGCCGCCTCGGCCTCAGGCCGACGGGCCCGGCGGACCGCGCCGTAACCGCAGCGAGACAGGCCCGGGTCGATCCCCAGCACTAGCACCGGCCCAACCTCCATATGAGGGCGCGCAAATAGGTGAGAGTCTGTTGCGTCTCAAGGGTGTCTTTCCCGCTCTTGTTCGCTGCGCTCACGGGCCGCTCGGGCCACGGCCTCGCCCGTATGAACCGGATTCGCTCACCTGTTCGCTCGGCCTCTGAACCTCGGCGCGAGAACCCGGCGTCGATGCTTGAGGCGAACACATGCGCGACTCTATTGACCGCCTCAGCCGAGGACGCGGATAGCCGCCGGAGGAGGCGTTTGCGGCGCGGGCTGCGCGGCGGTACTCTCCCGCAGTCTGAGGCGGAGTCGTTTCGGCGACCACGGATCCGCAGTGCAGCGGAGCAAGGCGAGGGAACGGCGTATGCGAGGACGGAGATGGCTGTTCGGGCTGCTTGTGCCCGTGCTGGTGCTGTCACCGTCCGCGAGCTCAGCACAAGTACCCGACGACGCGAGGCCCGAAGTCGCGGTCAGCGTGGATTCACTGTCGGTGACGGAGCGAGAGTCGGCAACATATGCGGTGTCGCTCACCGGTGACCCTGGCCGCTCGGGCGCCACCGTGGAGATCGTTGTCGTCAGCAGATACACCAACGACAAGATCGCTCTCGACCGCGAATCGCTGACCTTCACAGGCGGCCCCGACGGCGACTGGCTGATTCCCCAGACAGTCACAGTCACGGCTCTCGAAGATCCGAACCGGCGCAACGAGCTACTCGAGATCACGCACACAATGCTGGCTGCGCCCCCCCCCCCCCCCCTTCGCGTTGAAGGCCCTCGGGTTTCGGTGGAAGTGATCGACCTGAAATGGCTCAAGCAACAAGAGAAACAGGAACCGGCGCCGGAGGGTGACGACGGGTTGGGCCCCGCCGAGGGGCTGACCGACAACAGCCTCGGGTTCGACCCCACCGAGGGACTGCTGACCGCCGAGGACTTGGGCGATGTGGACCTGTCGGAATTCGTGGTCGAGCCGGTGGCTGACCTTCACAGCCTGATCGAGCAAGACGGCACCTATCTGTGGCGCGACGGCGACCGCCGAGTCTCGATGCGGCTGCTGGACTCGCCCCCCGATCCCCAACAGGCCGAACTCGACGAACTCGCCACTATGGCCGTTCGCTCATATGTGCCGCCGATCACAGACAACAACACCAACGTGGCCCCTCAGCAGCTCATTGCCACCAACTGGTTCGAGTCCGACACCGGCCAGCTCTACCTGCTCGCAGGCGGCGTCAACGTCGTCTTCGAAGACCATGTGCCCGCCGCGGAGATCGCCGCGGTGTTCCAGCGCCACAACGTCGCCCAACAGCACGTCTCGCCGCTGGGCGAACTCCACAACGCCTTCCATATCGCCACGTCCTCAGACACAGAGACCCTGAGCCTCGTCGAAGCTCTGACAGCCGAGCCCGCCACCGCCAGCGTCAGCCCCAACTGGGCCACGCCGCTCGAACCCCTCGCCACGGGCTACGGGCCCGAAGACTTCCACTGCTCACGGTTCGCCAAAGTCAACAACCTCGACGACGAGCTCGCCGGCTGCCTGTGGCACCTCGACTCGACAACCGACTACCGCTCCAACGGCGTCGACCCCACCATCGACATCAACCTCGCAGACGCCTGGGACACCACCAAAGGCGAGAACGTCATCGTCGCGGTCGTCGACAGTCAATGGAACCCTGAACACGAAGACCTCAAAGACAACGCCGACGAGAGCCTCAGCACAAACTGGCACAACGTCACCGCGGTATACGGCGACTATCACGGCAGCAATGTGGCAGGCATCATCGGCGCCCGCGACAACCGCGTCGGAGGCGTCGGCGTCGCTCCCCGAGCCACGCTGATCAACTTCGACCTGCTCGGAAGCCACACCGACCGTTACCGGGCCGCAGCCATGAGCCTGCACCAAGACGTCGTGGCCGTGTCCAACCACAGCTACGGCTACGGACTCCACTACGGCCTGGTCAGAACCAGCGACGCCTGGAAGCGTGCCGTGACTGCTGGGATCACCAGCGGATACGGCGGACGGGGACAGACCTACGTGACTGCATCCGGCAATGGGCGAGGCTTCCTGGCCGAGGGCTGGAGCAGCCATGCCGAGCAAGCGAACCACGTCGGGATCATCAACGTGGGCGCGGTCGACAGCCGCGGCGGCCTCGTCAGCTATTCCGAGGTGGGGCCGACCGTCTGGGTGACGGCGCCGTCGCGAGAATCCGGGCAGCCCGGCATCCTCGCGCCGCACAGCAACGACCGCTACACCGACAGCTTCGGCGGCACCAGCGCAGCGTCGCCGCAGGTGGCGGGGGTGGCCGCTCTGGTGCGCAGCGCCAATCCCAGGTTGACCTGGCGCGATGTGAAGGTGATCATCGCCAACACGGCCCAGCACTCCCGATCCCAGGATCCGTCCCTGGTGCAGGCGGGGCTCAAGCACGGCTCGCAGACGCAGCACTATCTCCACAGCCACCACTACGGATTCGGGGTCGTGAACGCAGGCGAGGCGGTGGATGCGGCACTCGACTGGACGCTGCTGCCGGCGTTGCAGACATCGTCGGCCTCGGCCGTTGTGGACGCTGACCTGCCCGGCACCATCGGCGAGACGAACTACGAGATCGAGGTGTCCTCGGAGATCGACTTCATCGAGCACATCGACGTGAATGTCGACATGACCATCGACAGGGTGCGTGATCTGCGGCTCACGCTGGTGTCGCCGTCGGGGCAGGAGTCGATCCTCTCCCAGGAGGCCCCCGAATGCCCGTCGGAGTGCGGCCTGAACGGCGCGTTCCAGTTCGCGTCAGCTCGGTTCTTGGGGATGGAGGCGGCGGGCGCCTGGCAACTGAGGGTGCAGAACTTTGCCGAGAACGCCGATCGGGAGCCGTGTGACCCGAAGGATTCGTCGGCAGGCGCCTGTCCGGCGGCGAAGGGGCAGTTCAACAGCTGGGAGATCAGCATCTACGGGCACGAATCGGCCGCGTCGACGGCTCGCCGCGTCACGCTGAGCGCCGACTCGACGAGTGTGTCCGAGGGCGGCGCGGCGGTGTTGACCGCGGCGGTGAGCGGTGACCCTCTGGCGGCTGACCTTGCCGTGCCGATCACGCTGAGCGAGGCGGGCGCGACCACCGGCGACTATGAGCCGTTGGACGAGATCGTCATCGCCGCGGGAGCGACCTCGGCTTCCGCGCAGCTCGCGACCATCGACGACACGCTTCTGGAACTCGACGAGCAGATCGTGGCCTCGGTCGGCGCGCTGCCGACGGGCTACATCTTCGCCGGCGGTGCGGTGACCGTCACCATCGTCGACGACGAGCCCGCGCCCATCGCACGACTGGTGCTGTCGTCAGAAACAGTCGATGAGGGCGAATCGATCACCATCACTGCGGCGCTCAACGCCCCAGCACCCACCGACACAGTGCTCACCCTGTCACGAAGACCGACAGCGCCGGCCGTGCACGGCGACGGCAACCTCACGGGCGAGAGGCAGTTGACCATTCCTGCCGGCTCCACTGTGAGCCGCGACAGCGTCGCGTTCCAGTCGAACCAGACCGTGGCCCACATCCCGGTGCGGAAGTTCCGGATCGCGGCCTCGCTTCTGGGCGAGAGCATGGTCTCGGCGCCGGAGCCGGTTTGGGTGAGCATCATCGATGACGACCCGCCTCCGCCGGAGGTGTCCCTCGGCGTGTCGACCGGCGCGGTCCATGAGGGCGGCGTCGTAGAGGTGCGGGCCACGCTGACGGGTAGCCGCCGGGCGCAGGATGTGACGATCCCGCTGAAGATCACCGACGGCACTGCGTCGGCGCGGGACTACCGCGCGCCCGAGTCGGTGGTGATCCCCGCGGGGGCGGGTTCGGGTGTGGCTCGGATCCATGTGATGGACGATCTGGTGGACGAGCCCGACGAGACGTTCACGGTTGCGCTCGCCACTGTGCCCCGTGTCGTTGTGTTCACGGGCGAATCTCACAGTGTGACCGTCCTCGACAATGACGGCCCGTGGCTCAAGCAGTGCGCCGCCGAACTCTCTGGCGACACGGCCACGGTGGAGAGCGTCACCGCCTGGCGCGACCAGTACCGCAACTACCGCCATCACGTGCAGTTGCTCAACTCGGTGTTGGCGGCCTTCGGCGAGGACACTGGCGAGACCCCGATGACGGTCGAGGAGACCGACCTGCAGGCCCAGCGCTCGGCACCGCAACACTGGGCGCAGGTGAGGAAGTCTCTTGAGACTTTGGCGGCTTGCACAGTCGCAGCTCAGGCCGCCGATGCGCCCGCGATCAGCGTCACGGCGGGTCCCGACGTGCTGGAGGGCGAGACGCTGCTGTTCACAGTGTCGGCCGACCCCGCGCCGGACGAGCCGCTGGAAGTGTCGGTGACCGTCACCGCGCGGGGCGACTTCCTGGTCTGGGAGAACAAGTTCACCGTCACGATCCCCACCAGCGGCAGCCAACTGCTGCGACTGTCGAGCAACGACGACGACATCGACGAACCCGACGGCGCCGCCACTGCAACAATCGACCCCGGCGACGGCTACAACATCGCCGCAACAGCCGGGGCTGCGACGCTGGCTGTGCTCGACGACGACGAAGAGCCGCTGCCGCAAGTGACGCTGACACTGGAGTCTGGATCCGACGCCACCGAAGCCGACGAGATAACCGTCACCCTCACCGCCGATCCCGCCCCGGCCGCGCCGCTAACGGTGGAGTTGGCGCTCATCGCGCACGGCGACTTCGGCGTCGCCACCGGCACACGTACCGTCACGATCCCCCACACCGGAACCGCCACGCTGTCGCTGCCGCTAGACGACGACTCCATCGACGAACCCGACGGCGGGCTCGCAGTCATCCTCAACGACGGCGCCAACTACACCACCGCAGTGCAATCAGCGGGATGGATCAATATCACCGACAACGACGAGCCGCCCACAGCCGACGAGCCGCCCGCGGACGACCCGCCCACGACGACAAGCGACCCACCGACAGAGAACGAGCCGCCCGCGGACGACCCGCCCCCGGTCGAAGAGCCGCCCGCCGTCGTGGTGCTCAGCGAGCCGCCACCAGCGGGCGGACCCTTCATCATGGTCAACCGATCCACCGAAGAATCCATCCACGTAACCGTCACGCCCGTGCACCGACACCACCCCGGCACAGCCTGCACCCCAACCAGCGACGGCCCCGGCGCGTTCACACTCCAACCCGGACAATCCTCAGGAACCCGCTACCTGCAAGGCCACTGCGACTGGCGCCACCAACTCACACCCGCCAACGACGCCTGCACCATCACCATCGATATCACCAACTTTGGCGTGCTCGTCGCCACCCTCACCAACACAGCCTTCACCGCCTACGGCAGCCAACTGCTCGGCCTCATCACCAACCCCGACACCATCTCCATCCACGAAGCCCACATCAGCACCACCTGCACCAACTGAACAGACACCCGCCCGCGCTGGGGATCAATCCTCAGAGTGGTATGGTGGCATCATGAGTGGGACATATGCTTTGGTGATGGGAGATCGTGGTCGAGTGGTGGTGCCGGCCGCGGTGCGCAAGCGCTCGAGTCTTGAGCCGGGCACGCCACTGGTGCTGATCGACTCACCCGACGGAATGCTGCTGCTTACCCGCGAGCAGCTCAGCGAACGGGTTCGACGAGACCTCGCAGGAGTCGACCTGGTAGGCGAACTGTGCGCCGCTCGGCGCCAGGCAGCGGCTCTCGGAGACTGAGAGCATGCGCCGCTCGGCCTCTAGGGTGTGACCACCGTCGTCGACGCGTCGGCCCTGCTCGCTCGATTGAAGGGCGAAGCAGGCTCCGAGATCGTCGAATCCGCGCTATGCGAGGCAGCGCACTGCAGCGCGGCGAACTGGAGTGAGATCGCCCAGAAGATTCTCGCCGCCGGAGGCGACTGGCAGCAGGCTCGCGCCCTGCTGCTGAACTACGGGTTGCGCATCGAGCCCGTAACCGTCGACGACGCCGAGTGGGCGGCGCGTCGTTGGCGACCCGGAGAAGGTCTCTCGTTGGCGGATCGGTTGTGCTTGGCGCTGGCGGCACGGCTCAGAGCCAGGATCCTCACCGCGGATGCAGCCTGGGGATCAGAAGCAGGCATCGTCCAGATCCGTTGACAACCTGACACGCCTAGCCGGCCAGCTCCTCCATGATGTCGTCGCCGATGTCGAAGTTGCTGTGCACGTCCTGCACGTCGTCGAGATCGTCGATCAGGTCCATCAGCTTGAGCACCGATCGGGCGATGGCGGGCTCGGCCACCGCCACATTGCTGGTGGGCAGCATGGTGAGGTCGGCGCTCTCGAAGGCGATCTCGGCCTCGGCCAGCGCGTCGCGCACTGCGTTGAGGTCGCCGGGCTCGGTGGTGATACGCCACATGTCCCCTTCGCCCTGCAGATCCTCGGCGCCGGCGTCGAGCACAACCATCATCAGATCGTCCTCGGCGGCTGCCGAGGACGGGACGAGCACCACGCCCTTGCGCTCGAATTGCCAGGCCACCGAGCCCGGCTCGGCCAGCGAGCCGCCGTTGCGGGTGAGAGTGCTGCGCACCTCGCTGCCGGTGCGGTTTCGGTTGTCGGTGAGACACTCGATGTAGAGCGCCACCCCGCCCGGCGCGTACCCCTCGTAGGTGACCGATTCGTAGCTGACCCCCTCGAGCTCGCCGGTGCCCCGCTTGACGGCCCGCTCGATCGTGTCGAGCGGGACCGAGTTGTCGCGGGCCTTCTGGTACATGGTCCGCAACGTGGGGTTGGCGTCGACGTCCCCGCCGCCCTGGCGGGCCGCCACCTCGACCTGCTTGATGAGCTTGGCGAACAGCTTGCCCCGCTTGGCGTCGGCCGCTCCCTTGCGGTGCTTGATGGTCGCCCACTTGCTGTGCCCGCTCACAGCCCGGAGACTACTGCTACAAGTCGGCCAGGAAGCGGGCGTGCAGCCGCCTGTCGCCCGACAACTCGGGATGGAAGGCCGCGACCGTGGCCGGGCCGGACCGGCACAGCACGGGCCGACCCTCGTGACGGGCCAGCACCTCCACTCCGGGGCCGACCCGCTCGACGACCGGAGCCCGTATGAACACCGCGTGGAAGGGCGTCTCGAAACCGCCGACCCCGATATCGGCCTCGAAGCTCTCGATCTGCGTGCCGTAGGCGTTGCGGCGCACGGTGATGTCCACCAGCCCCAAACAGTGCTGATCGGCTCGCCCGTCGACCACCTCCGCGGCCAGCAGGATCATCCCGGCACAGGTTCCCAGCACCCCCATCCCACCATCGAGGCGTTCCGCGAGAGGCTCGAGCAGCCCGGAGCGCTCCAGCAGCATCGACATCGCAGTCGACTCGCCGCCGGGCATGACCAGGGCGTCGACCGCGGCGAGCTGCTCAGCGGTGCGGATCTCGTCGACACGGACGCCGAGGCGCTGCAGGATGGCGGCGTGGGCGGCGAACCCCCCTTGCAGGGCGAGCACGCCGACGCGCGGCTTCACCAACCCCGTTCGGACATCTTGGTGGTGAGGTCCGCAGTCTCGAGGCCGGCCATGGCTTCGCCGAGCCCTGAGCTGATCTTGGCCAGGATCTCCGGGTCGCGGTAGTGCGTGACCGCCTCCACGATGGCCGAGGCCATCTTGGGCGGGTTGGAACTCTTGAAGATTCCCGACCCGACGAAGGCCGCCTCGGCGCCGAGTTGCATCACCAGCGAGGCATCCGCCGGAGTGGCGATGCCGCCCGCGCAGAACAGCGGCACCGGCAGCCATCCCACATTGGCGATCTCCTGCACCAGCGGCAGCGGCGCCCGCAGTTGCTTGGCCCACTCGAACAGCTCGGCCTCGTCTCCTGCGGCCGCGATACGGCGCATGTCGCCCACGATCGAACGCAGGTGGCGGACGGCCTCCACGATGTTGCCCGTTCCGGCCTCTCCCTTGGATCGAATCATGCAGGCGCCCTCGCTGATGCGGCGCAGCGCCTCGCCGAGGTTGGTGGCGCCGCAGACGAACGGCGCCGTGAACGCCCATTTGTCGATGTGGTGGGCCTCGTCGGCGGGCGTGAGGACCTCGGACTCGTCCACATAGTCGACGCCGAGGGCCTGAAGGATCTGAGCCTCGGCGAAGTGGCCGATCCGGGCCTTGGCCATGACCGGGATGCTCACCGCGGCCTGGATCCCCTGGATCATCTCGGGATCCGACATGCGCGAAACGCCACCGTGGGCACGGATGTCGGAGGGCACCCGCTCGAGCGCCATGACCGAGACGGCGCCCGCGTCCTCGGCTATCCGAGCGTGCTCCGGCGTGACGACGTCCATGATCACGCCGCCCTTGAGCATTTCGGCCAGACCGCGCTTGACGAGCGCGGTCCCGGTCGCGGTGGCGCCGGTGGCAGCTGCGTCGGAACTGGAAGTGCCGGACATGGAGGCCATCCTAACCTCCCCCCTCCTGTTCGCTCCGCTCACGGGCCGCTCGGGCTTCGGCCAGCAGTTGGGCGCTCTGAGACGCCGACAGCACCGTCACTTCGGCCAGCGGCCAGGGCCTGCTGGTGTTGGCCAGCAGCAGCCAGGTGGATCCCGTCGACAAGGTGAGCGGATTCCCGGCCGCGTCGG
This sequence comes from Acidimicrobiia bacterium, assembly GCA_022828135.1. GTDB lineage: Bacteria > Actinomycetota > Acidimicrobiia > Acidimicrobiales > Aldehydirespiratoraceae > Aldehydirespirator. The sequence continues at coordinate 84,696 of JAJEJB010000039.1, forward strand.
CGAAGCGATAGCCGACACGGTCCTCGGTGCGCTCCCAGACAGCTTCGTGAACCGACCCGCCCGTGAGCACGAGCGCTTGGCCGGAACCGTAGGAGATGGCCTGCGGCGACCGGCGGTCGGCTGCCGACCGGCCGTAGGACATCCACAGCACCACCACATTGGCCGGCGCGATCTCCGCTACGCCGAAGTCGGTCTCGGTCGTGTGCAGGATGCCGTCCTGGATGCGCACCCAGCCGCCCAAGATGTGGTCCCAGACGTGGGAGGCCTCGCCGCCGTAGAGCGTCGTGTAGGCCACGGTGACACCGGCTGCGTCGTCCAGGGGCGGGGAATTCGACGAGCCGTACTCGAACAGCGCCGCCGGTGGGGTGTCGGGGATGCCGCCGGGCAGCGAGTCCGGATCTCCCCCGCCCAAGTCCTCGTAGTGGAAGTACAGGTTGTGGGGCGAGGGTCTCGAGCGATCGCGGGCATATGGCGCAGACATCCTCAACACCCCGATGTCGATCAGGGTTCCGGATCTCGCCGCTTCGCTCATCTCCCGCCGCACGGTGCTGTTGGCGCCGGATGTGGCCAGGTAGGGGGTGGCCAAGTCCTCGAGGATGTCGAAGTCGCTGGACCGGGCCGATCGCACCGGCCCGACCCGGCTGGGGATCTCGGAATGGAGGACGGCGATGAACCTGGTGAAGCCCGCCTCGACCAGCACCTCGTAGACGATGTCGGCGGCCGCGAGGCCGGCCTGGGGACGATCCTTGGTATCGCCGTTGCCCACCTTCACGGCCAGGGCCCGTCGCTGGGCCAGGCTCAGGTCGGTGGTCAACGAGCCCGTGAGGGGCGCGAGCGGGCCGGTAACGAAGGGTTCGAGCTCAGGGTCGTCGGCAGGAACGGCAACCTCGGGCTCCCCGCCGTCGGACTCTGCGCCCTCGCCCTCAGAAACAGCATCCTCGGCGGCTACCTGCTCGGAGGCGGCACCCTCCGCGGCACCCTCGGAGGCGGCACCCTCCGCGGACTGCTCGGGTGCGTCGTCGGAGGCTGACGCTCCTCCAGACACCACGGCATCGGCATCCTCCGGGTCACCACCGGTCGTCTCGTCCTCAGCCTCCCCGTTACGTGCCGACCCGTTCGGCTCGCCTCCCCCACTGCCGGCCGCGCTGTCACTGCTCTGGTGATCACCAGTCTCGGCAGGAGCCGCGGCGGCAGGATCATCCGGCGGTTGGCCTGATGTGATACTCGCCGCGGTGGCGGTCGGCTCCGCGACCTGCGGGCTGCCGGAGCACGCCGCGGCCAGCGTGGCTGCGGCTGCCAGCACAGCCACCAAGCGCGCCAACCTTCGGGCTCGGACGGTGCCCACCGGGCTCGCGCCGGGCCGCGCTGCCATCAGATCTCTCTCAGGACGTCGATCCGTCGAAGTGTGGACGATCGTGCTCCAGCCTCGGAGGCGTCCCGTTGCGGTGCCACCATCCACAGGTGGGCGCCGGCCCGGGATGCGCTCAAGCTGGGCGCATCGGCAGCCTTTCTCAGGGCCGACGCCAAGGCCGGGGGAAAACTCGTGAGGCGCGCCGCCTCGACATCGATGTCGGAGACGGCATCGAAGCCGCCGACCCGGCCGGCGAGCCCAGCGGTGATCGGCCCCGCGCCGGGGAGCCTGGAGACGCTGGCCAGCACGGTGGGGAAGGCGACTCCCCGCCGGATCGCGCAGAGTTGACGCGCCACCACGGCCTCGAGCTCCAGCCGGTCGAGGCTGGACAGTGCGCCACGGGTAATGACCAGATGGGCCGCAGGCCGCCTGAGCCCGACGGAGGCTGCGTTGATTGCCGGGCTCTCAACGACATGGACCGAAGGCTCGTGGAATCCGTAGGTGGTGCACGAGCCCTCGAGGAGATTCTCCAGCCGTGGATGATCACCCTCGGCGAGCAGGCTGGCCCGCAGGGTCTTGAGGGCCGCCCGGGGCGCCCTCCAGTGCAGCAGCACTGCGATCAGCACGCCCGCGCCCGCGGCCGGCGCCACCGCAACCAGCAGCGGCATGCCCGCCACCGCGAGGGCGGCCCAAACGATGACGGAGACGGCGAGCGCAGGAGGCGCGACGAGGGCTGTGGGAGAGTACTTCAAGGACGTTCTACGGTGGATCGGGGGGTTCAGGGTTGCCGCCATGCCGAACCTACCGGGAGTTGGAGCGGCTGGTGGACACCGCAATCCGCTCGTAGCGCTCCAGGTACTGGTCGGCCAGGCCCGACATCGAGAAGGCCTTGGCCCGCTCGTGTCCCGCAGCCACCAGCCTGGACGATTCTCCAGGGTTCGACAGCACCCGACCGAGAGCCGCGGCCAGCTTGGCAGGATCGCCCGGCGGGACCAGCAGGGCATCGTGGCCGGGCCGAGCGACGTTGCGGTAGCCACCCAGATCGCTGGCCACGACGGCGGTGCCTGCAGCCATCGCCTCCAGCAGGACGATACCGAAGGACTCGCCCCGCAATGACGGGGCGCAGAACACGTCGGCGCCCTTGAGCCGGGCGATCTTCTCGCTGTCGGTGACAGTCCCGAGCCACTCGATGCGGGGATCGGACGCCGAACGGGCTTGCAGTGCGGCTGTCTCCGAGCCGGAGCCCGCGATCCATAGCCTCACATCTCCAGGGAGCATGCGCAGCGCCTCGAGCAGAACGCCGAGGCCCTTGCGGGGCTCGTGCCGTCCGATGAACAGGATCGTCGGGCCGGGGGCCTGTACCGGTTCGGCTATCCGGTAGGGGGCAAGCTCCACGCCGTTGTAGAGCAGATCGTAGGTTCCGCCCAGGGCGTCGGCCGCCATGTCGCGTGCGTCGCGCGAGACCGCGGCCCGGTGGTCGAGACGACCGGCCAGAAAGCGGGTTGCTCGAGGGAGGAAGTCGTAGGCCAGCGAACCTCCCGCGGCGTGGAAGGTGCCGATGAGGGGGGCCGGCCTCACCAGCAACGCGGTCATGGTCGGACCGGGCGCCAGGGGCTCGTGGAGGTGGATCACGTCGAAGGACTCGTCCCGCATGGCCCGGATCGCCCGCAGTTGGCATGAGGGGTCGGGGGCCACCGGAGCGATGGAGCCGTTGGCGATCGTCGGCAGGCTGTTGCCGAGCGGCGTGACGTTGGTGTCCGGCGGTGGGCCGTCGCAAGGTCCGAGCACCCGAGTCGGATGCCCGCTGCGGCTCAGCGCCCGGGCCAGCCCGAGCACCTGCATCTGGACACCGCCGGGCACGGTGAGGCTGTACGGGCAGATGATTCCGATCCGCACAATGGGAAGGCTAGATGTCCTGGAGCGCGTCCGGGACGGGCATGCCGAGCGACTTGTAGTCGCTGGGCCAGTTGGGTGACATCAGATGCCACTGCTCGGGCGCGACCCTGACGAGACTCTCCAGCGCGGCGGCATAGTCCTGGACGACTCGGAGCGTGTCGCTGCGGATGCCTCCCAGTCGTCGAGTGTCGACCGGAGGCATGGCGATGGCGTGACGGGTCCTGCCCCGCCAGTACACCGCGGCGGGGATCAGGGGCGCGCCGGTCCGCAGTGCCAGCACGGCAGGACCGGCCGGCAGCCTGGTCCGCTCGCCGAAGAACTCCACAGCCACGCCGGTGCCGGTGACATCTCGATCGGCGAGCAGGCACACCACGTCGCCCCGCTTGATGGCCGCAACGAGACGCCCGCCCGCGTCTGGTCCCACCGGAATGATGTCCATGCCCAACCGCTGCCGGAATGACGTGAACCACTCGAACACCTCAGGAGGCTCGAGCGGCTCCACCACCGCCGTCACCTTCATGCGCGGCACCAGCGCGAGCCACCAGGCGGCCCATTCCCATGTGCCGAGGTGCGGCATCACCAGGATCGGACCGACACCGGAGCGAACCGAGCGCTCGATGGTGTCGACACCCTCATAGCCGAAGCCGGCGTCGATGGTCGACGCGTCCAGCCCTGGAAGTTGGAAGCTCTCGAGGTAGTAGCGGGCGTACCAGTCGAACGCGGCCGTCACCCGCACGGACGCCTCGCGGCGCCCCATCGGTCGGCCCAGCGCCCTCTCGAGGTTGCGCCGCACCAGCAGGCGCCGGTCGCGGCTCGCGGCCGCGACCCCCACCCCGCCTGCCAGCGCGGCAGCCCGGGCAACGGGCGCGGGCGCGTGGCGAGCGAAGAACTCGGCGGCCCGATACGCCGAGGCCGACGGCACTATCCGCTCGGCCTCTTGAGTTCAGCCGGCGTCGGTCGGCGGGCGGTTGCGCATCCGCGCCCGCCGAGCGGTCTCGGCGACGCGGCCTCGGGTCCGCGTTGTGCGGGTGCGGCGGAAATGGCGACGGGAGCGGGGACGGACCGGCCGGCCTTCGGACGCCTGCCTCCAGACCTTCACGAACCTCTGCACCGCGGTGACCGCGGTGAGCACGATCATCACCCACAAGGTCCATATGAGCAGTTCGCTGAAGAGCAGCCCGAAGGCGAGCACGACGAAGCGCTCGGCCCGCTCCATGATGCCGCCCTTGGCCTCGTATCCCAGGGACTCGGCCTTGGCCCGCTGGTACGACACCAGCATGGCCAGGCTCATCACCGCCACCGGCAGCATCATGGCGTGCCCGGGCCGGGTGTCGGCGAGATACCAGGCAATGCCGCCGAACAGCAGGGCGTCGGTGAGGCGGTCCGACACCGAGTCGAAGAAGGCGCCCCGCAGCGAGGAGGTGCCTGAGGCTTTGGCCACCGCGCCGTCGAGGGCGTCGGGAATCCCGGCGAGTATCAGCAGCAGGAAGCCCACCCGCAGGTAGCCGGTGGCTATGGCGACAGCCGCGCCGGAGGCCATGACGATGCCGGTGATGGTGACCATGTCCGCGGTCACTCCGGTGCGGCGGAGCGAGACGCCGATCGGTGTGAGGCCTCGGTCCACTGCCTCGCGCCAGTTTCCGTCGAACATTCACCGGCCTTCCGGTTGGCTGCGCTTGAACGCTACCAGCTTGCCGCGGTGCGCCTCCGGCGGGTGCTGCGGGCGTCCGCTTGCTCGCACGGGCTTCCGCAGCGTTCCCCCGGCGGGCGCTGCGGGTGTCCGCTTGCTCGCACGGGCTTCGCCCTACTCGCTCGCAAGTCGGACACCCGCATCCCCCGCCTGGCTGTCACAGTTCCTCCGCTCGGCCTCTACGCGTCCAAGCCGGTCCAGTCTTCGGGGTTGTCCTCTACGAAGCAACCCATGATCTCGCCGTCCACGCCGTCCACCAGTACGAGGCCGCGGCGGTCCGGAGGAGCCTGGTTGGAGTACAGGAGTATGCGCCACGTCGGACGGCTCCTCAGGCCCCGCCACGCCAGCTGCGCCGAAGCGTGACCCACGGGGAAGCCCACCTCCCTGGTGGCGGCGACCAGAGCGTCGTTCTCGTCGACGGCGAGATCCCAGCCGGCTTGCATGCAGTACAGGCCGAACAGGATCAGGGCGGCGCCGCCCACCCCGAAGCCGCCGTTGACGAGGATCGCATCGCTGCCGGCCACCAGCAGGATCACAATCGCGGCCGCGCCGATCAGCAGGTAGAGCGCGCCCGCGATGCGGCGCCTGCTGTTGTTGGGGAACAGGTAGGGCCCCACGTATCCGGCCGCATCGAGATCGGCGGGGAGTTGGTCGCGGACCTCGGCGTCGCTCGGGTCGAGAGCGGCTGAGGGGTCGTCGGTCCCGGCCGGGCCGCCTTCAGCCGCTGAGTCGTTCACGACCGGCAGAATAGGGCGACTGGCACGGATCCGAACGGTCAGGCCGGGGGCCAGGCCAGTCCGCCATCGACCTTGATGATGGCGCCGGTGGTGTAGCTGGAGGCCGGCGAGGCCAGGTACAGCGCGGCGCCCACGATCTCGTCGGGCTGTCCTCCCCGTCCCAGCGGTATGCGCTCGCGGGCCGTCTCGGCGAACGCCTCGAGGTCCCAGGCCTTGGCGATGTCGGTCAGGAACGGACCGGGCATGATGCAGTTGACCCTGATCTTCGGTCCCAGCATGTGGGCCAGAGCGACGGTCAGGTTGTTGAGTCCCGCCTTGGCCATCCCGTAGGGAACCTCGATCGCCGAGGGCTGCACGGCCGCGATGCTTGAGACGTTGATGATGCTGCCCTCCGCGTCGCGGGCCTGCATCTGCTCGGCCACAAGCGCGCACAGCCGGAAGGGGCCCTTCATGTTGAGCCCGATCACGCTGTCGAAGAGCCCTTCGGACACCTCGGCCAGCGACGGGTACAGCGGTGAGCTTCCCGCGTTGTTGATCAGCACGTCGATCGGTCCCAGCCGGTCCGTCACCTCCTCCACGAAGGGCGCGCACTGCTCCCAGCGGCCCACATGCAGTCCCAGGCCGATCACGTCAGAGCCGGTTGCCGCCGAGACCTCGGCCGCGGCCGCCTCGCATACGCCTCGCTTGCGACTTGCTATGGCCACGCGAGCCCCGCGACGGGCGAACGCTTCGGCCATCTGCCGCCCCAGCCCGCGGCTCCCCCCAGTGATGGCGACCACCTTGCCGGACAGGTCGAACAACGGATCAACGCTTGTGGTCATGGAACCAGTCTGCCGGGACGGCTCGGCTCCAATACGCTGAACTCGTTCCACCACGACAGGAGACGATGTGACCGAGACTCCTATGAGCCGTCCCGGCGAGGTGGCCGGATGGCCGAAGCTGGTAGTGACCTATCGAACCGACCCGGCCGGAGTGGAGCAGCTCATGCCGCCCGGACTGGTTCCGGGCGAGCCGGTGGTGACCGTGGGCGTCTACTGCGTGCCCATCCTGGGCGAGCCGGAATTCGGCATCAGCATCAAGGTTCCGGCCGCCTGGCGCGGCACCGCCGGTCTCTACAACCTCGGCATGGGCATCGACCAGGAGGCGGCCGTCTCCATCAGCCACGAGACAAACGGCCAGCCCAAGTTCCTGTGCGACGTCTCCTTCTACCGCCTCGGCGACCATGTGTCCGCCCGGGCCACCCACCAGGGCTACACCTTCGTCGAGTTCAGCGGCGACGTGACGGGATCAGCCGACGTATCGCCCGGCGACGTCAACGATCACGAGTGGTGGATCAAGTACTCCCGGGCAATCGGCGGAGCCGACGGCCAGTACGACTTCCCGCCCCACGTGGTGGACGTAGCCACCACCTTCGAGCAGCGCCACGTGGAGAACATCGAAGGCGAGCTGAAGCTCCTCGACAGCCCGTGGGACCCGGTCGCTCGCTATCTGCCGATCCGGGAGCAGCTGTCGGCGCAGCTCGTGAGCCACCAGGCCAAGGCCCGCAGCATCACCAACGCCGGTCCCCTCGATCCCGCCGCCTTCTGGCCCCATGCCGACACCATCGGCGCTTCCCGCTGGCCCGGAACCCGGGGCGGCCCCCGCGCCGACTGAGCGCCGACCCGCGAGGCCGCAGTCGTCCGTTAGCCGCCGAGGTCGTGGCCGGGAGGCATCTCGGCTCGGCCGATGGCCTCGGCCCGGGCGCGCAATAGCTCGGCGGTCTCGTCGAGGTTCCGGGCGATGATGTAGCGGCGCTCGGCCACGCCGTCGAGCACGAACTCGCCCAGCTCGTCGAGATCGGCGACCTGGGGTTCCTCGCCGCGCATCTCGGCCACGATCTCCTTGAGCTGCTCGAACGTGAGGCTCCCCCGCCCGGTCCCCTCGCCCACCCGCTGCAGGTGCCCGGGCCGGTTGCGCTGGGCGTTGAACAGGCCGGTGTCCATCATTCCGCCCGACGGGTAGAACACTGACGCCCGCAGGTTGGTGCCCTCGCTGATGAGGTTGTGGTTGAGGGCCTCGGTGAAGCAGCTGGCCGCAGCCTTGGAGGACGCGTAGACCGAGGCGGTGGGCACGGGAGCGAACCCTCCGTCGCCCGAGGACGTGACGATCACCTGGCCCGGCCGGCCGGAGTCGATCATGCGGGGCACGAAAGCCCACGTGCAGATGGCCACTCCGAACACGTTGACGCCGAAGCACCAGCGCCAGTCGTTGGGCTCCTGCTGCCAGGGCTTGCCCCCGCCGCCGGAGGTGACACCAGCATTGCAGAACAGCAGGTTGCAGGCCCCGTGAGCCCCGAAGACATGGTCGGCCAGCGCGGTGACGGACTGCTCGTCGCTCACATCGGTGGGCACGCCCTCCACCGGGCCCAAGGGCGACAGCTCCCCCACCGCCTGCTCGAGCACGGGCTCCTCGATGTCGGCGATCACGACTTGGGAGCCCCGGCGCAGCAGCGCCTTGGCGATCCCCTTGCCGATGCCGCCGGCCCCGCCGGTCACCACCGCGACCGACCCGTCGATGCTCAGCCGATCCAAGGTCATCCGAGACCGTCTCTCATGCCGGTACGACTTCGACGGGGATCCCGTTGACGGCCGCGTTGCCCGACGGCACGTCCAGGAAGTCGGGCGGGGCCAGCAGGTTGTTGTTGACCCCGGCGTGCTCGCGGGCCACCGACTGACGGGTGCCGGGCTTGTCGTGGCCCCAGCCGTGGGGCAGCGACACCACCCCGGGCATCATCTCATCGCTCACCTCGGCGGGCACCTCGATGCTGCCGTTGGAGGACGACACCACCGCCACGGCCCCGTCGTTCACGCCCCGGGCGGCCGCGTCGGCGGGATGGATGATCAGGGTGCAGCGGTCCTTGCCGCTCACCAGCACCTTCACGTTGTGCATCCAGGAGTTGTTGGAGCGCAGATGGCGGCGGCTGGTGAGCACCAGCGGCTCGACCGGGCGGTCGAGGCGGTCGGCGAGGCGGCCGACGTCGGCGGTGATGTGTTCGGGAGCCAGGTCGATCTTCCCGTCGGGATGGAGCACGATCTCGTCGATGCGGGGCACCATCGGGCCGAAGTCGAGACCGTCGGGGTGCTCCTTGAGTTTCTCCAGGGTCAGACCGCCGGGGTTCTCGCCGTAGCGGTCGCCCCACGGGCCGGTGCGGATGGCCAGATCGTTGAGACGCTCCGGGCCGGGCTCCGGCGAGGCGGCCAGAGCCGCCTCCGGGTCGGCGCCCGAGAGTGCGGCGAGGTTCGAGAAGTAGCCGTCGTCGATGGCGGCCGGGTCGGTGTCCGGCGGGATCCCCGCGCAGATGGCGCCCAATCGGAGCAGGATCTCCCACTCATGGGGCCGATCCTCAGCGGGCGGGAACAGCGGCGGCGACCACTTGGCGGCCGAGCGGGTGGCCCACCCCCACAGCAGCTCGTCGCAGTGGGGCTGCTCCAGCGCCGAGAGGCCGGGCAGGATCACGTCGGCGTGCCGGGACGTCTCGTTGACGGCATTGTCGAGCGAGATCATGGCGTCGAGTTGGGGCAGGGCCGCGTCCAGGCGGCCGGCGTCGGGGGCCGATATCACCGGATTGCCGCAGATGACCACCAGGGCCTTGATCTGGCCCGGCCCGGACGTGTCGATCTCCTCGGCCATACACGACAGCGGGAACTGTCCCAGAGCCTCCGGCGCCCCCCGCACCCGGCTGCGCCGGCGGCCGAAGCCCTTGGGCGTGCCCCATTCCTGCTGGGCCGCGGTCACGGCCACCGGCTTGGCCCACATCAGCCCGCCCTCGGTGTCGAAGTTGCCGGTGAGCGCGCAGATGACGTCGGGCAACCACGATGCCAGGGTGCCGAACTCCTGGTTGCAGGTGCCGATGCGGGCATACCAGACGGCCCGGTCGGCGGCTGCGAACTCGCGGGCCAGCGCGCGGATCAGCTCGGAGCTGGTGCCGCAGGCGTCCGCCACCCGCTCGGGTGGGAAGTCGGCCGCGATGCGTCGTACGTCGTCCACCCCCTTGAGGCGGTCGGCCAGGTGTCCGAGCCGGACCAGGCCGTCGGCGAACAGCACGTTGACCACCGCCAGCTGCAGCAGGGCGTCGGTGCCGGGCCTCACCGGCAGCCACTGGTCGGCGTGCTTGACCGTTCCGGTCCGGCGGGGGTCGATCACCACCACCTTGCCGCGCTCACGGATCCGGTCGAGCGCGGCCGGCACGTCGGCGTGGGCCAGCAGGCTGCCCTGGCTGGCGTGGGGGTTGGCCCCTTGAACGACCATGAAGTCGGTCCGCTCGATGTCGGGGGACGGGATGCGCCACGCCTGGCCGTACATGAGCTGGCAGACCACGTTCTTGGGCCACTGGTCGATCGTGCCGGCCGAGTAGATCACCGGCAGCTGGGCCAGACCCATGAACAGGCCCACGTAGCGGCTGATCGAGTAGTTGTGGGCCGCCGGGTTGCCCACATAGGCGGTGATCGCCTCGACACCGTGGTCCGAGCGGACCTTGCCGATCAGCTCGGCACACCGCTCGAAGGCCTCGTCCCAGCCTGCCTCTGCGAAGTCGCCCGACGAGTTGCGCACCAGGGGCATCCGCAGCCGGTCGGGGTCCGCGTGCAGGTGTCCGAGCGTTGTGCCCTTGGGGCAGATGTAGCCCTTGGACCAGACGTCGTTGCGGTTGGGCCGGATCAGCTTGACCTCGCCGTCGGCGTGGTGCACTTCCAGCCCGCACATCGCCTCACACAGCGGGCAGGTGCGGATGTGGATGCTGCGCTGCGTCATGGGCATCTCCCGCTACGTCCCAGGTCGGCGTTGATCCTAAGGGGCGGGCGGCACGGGATCAGACTTCGAGCATCAGGGTGACCGGGCCGTCGTTGGTCAGCTCTACCGCCATGTTGGCCCCGAAGGAGCCGGTGGCCACGGTGGCCCCCAGTCGCTTCAGCTCCTCCACGAGGGCTTCGATGAGGCTGCTGGCCTCGTCGGGGGCGGCCGCCGCGATGAACGACGGCCGGCGGCCCTTGCGGGTGTCACCGTAGAGAGTGAACTGGCTCACTACTAGGACCTCGCCGCTGGTGTCGGCCACCGACCGGTTCATGTGGCCGTTCTCGTCGGCGAAGATGCGAAGGTGCCATAACTTCGCCGCCAGCTTCAGCGCAGCATCTCCGTCGTCGTCGTGGGTGACTCCCACTAGGCAGCACAGCCCCGGACCGATCTCGCCCATCACCTGACCGTCCACCCGCACGCGGGCCTCCGAGGCCCGTTGCACCAGTGCTCTCATGGGGCCAGCCTACGAATCGCTCCGCCCGGACCCGGCCTGAAGCGCTTGGAACGGCCGGCCGCGACCGTGCCGTAGAACACACCGGCCAGCACCACGACCGCGCCGGCCACGGTGCTGACGCCGGGCACCTCCGACAGGAACAATGCGGCCCACACCGTTCCGGCCACCGTCTCGGTCGGCGCGAACAGCGAGACCTCCGAAACCGGGGCGTAACGGAGGGCGTTCGAGTTGGCCAGCCGGCCCAAGGGGTTGAAGCACAGTCCCATGGCCGCGATGGCCAGGTAGGCCCGCGCGTCGAGCGAGAACGGCGATGCCGCGAAGCTGGTGACAACCACGACAATGGCCGCGCTGATCCACAACGCGGCCCGGCGGCTCACGTCCGGGAAGCGCCGCCAGACAGTCATGTTGCCGGCGAAGCACATCACCGCCAACAGCGCCAGGAGGTCGCCCCCCAGCGTCGGCTCTCCCACCGAACTCGACACGATCACCCCGATGCCCACCATGGTCAGGGCGATGGCCACAGCCACCCGCCGGGTGATGGGCTCACCCAGAAACAGCCGGGCGCACAGCGAGGCCATTAGTGGAGCCGCGGCCACGATGGCCACCACGTTGGCCACCCGGGTCTCGGTGATGGCGGTGATGAAGGCGAGTTGGCTCACCGAGGCGAGCGCCGCCACGCCCATGATCGGCAGCCGGTGGGTCCGTAGCGACTCCAACGCGGGGCGCCGGTCGAACCACCGCCCGAAGGTGGAGTGCACCACCAACGCACAGCACGAGACCAGGAAGGCCACGTCCAGCGCACCGGCCTCCGACACGCGCACCCACAGCGAGTCGGTGGAGACGGACAGCATCCCGACGCCGGCCAGCAGCCACCCCAGTGGCCGTCGATCGTCCGAGTGCTCCGCGCTCACCGGGTCAAGCTAACGGCCGCCCACTACGACCGAAGGGATGCCGGCTCGAGGGCCGGCCGCGGTTCAGGTCTAGGCGAGGAAGGACCGCGGGTCGGCGGTGAAGGCCCGCTGGCAACCGGGGGCGCAGAACCAGTAGTCGGCGCCCTCGTGCACCGTGTGGTACTTGGCGTCGTCGACCAGCACCGTCATGCCGCACACCGGGTCGATGGCCTCGGCCCTGAGCGGAGCCGGGTTCGATCCGGTTGCCACCAGTTCGCCTCTTGCTCGGCGAGCCACCAGGTCAGCCATGACAGCCACCGCGATCTCAGCATTGGCGACCGCGCCCAGGTCCAGGCCCGCGGGTGCGTGCACGCGGTTAAGTTCGGCCGGGGCCGCGCCACGGCTGCGCAGATGGTCGAGCACAGTCCCGGCTCGGCGTTCGGAGGCGATCAGGCCCACGTATCCAGCGTCGGAGGCCAGCGCGGTCTCGAGGGCCAGGTCGTCGTAGTGGCCCTGGGTGGCGACCACTACTGCGGTGGCGCCGTCGGTGCCGAGTCCCGACAGGTCGAGCTTGGTGCGCACCAACTCCGGCCTGGTGTGCTCGTCGGGGTTGCCGCCGTCGTCGATGACTGTGGCGCCCCAGCCGAGCGAGACGGCCATCTCGGCCAGCGCGTCCACCGCCGGGGACCGGCCCACGACGATCACCTGTGGCTCGGGCCGGTGCGGCTCCAGGTAAACCTCAAGGGCCCCCTCGGACTCACAGGCCATGGCTATGGACCGAACCCCCTCCTGGGAGCGGCCGTCCAATTCGTCGGGCTGTCCCAGGAACAGCAGGGCCGGTTGCCCGGTTTCCAGGCACTCCCGGGCGTGGCGCACGACCGAGGGCTCCGCGCAGGCGCCGCCCAGCCAGCCCCGGACCGTTCCGTCGGCCAGGACCACGGCCTTGGAGCCCTGCCGTCCCGACGACGGGCCTCGCCGCCACACCACCGTGGCCAGCACATACGGCACCCGCTGCTCGCTGAGCTCGACCGCCTCGACCAGCACAGATACATCCATGTCTCCCGCTCCCCGTCCTGCCGATCCTAGGCCTCGTCAGAGCTCTGCGAGGCCTGACCCCGTCGTCTCAGCGCGACCGCGCCCGCGACCGCTGCGGCGGCTGCGGCGACCCCGACGCCGACGCCGACGGCTGTGGCTGATCCCTTGCCGTCTCCGCCGCTGTCGGGGGAAGCAGCCGCCAGCGTCTCGACGGGCGATACGGTCGGTGCCTGGAGCTCGGTCGGGCCCGGCTCGGACTCAGCCACAGGCTCGGACTCAGCCGCGGCCGTCGTCGAGGTGGTGGTTGCCTCCGACAGCGTCGGAACGGGCTCCTCAGTGGCGATGCCGCGGAAGGGGCCCGTGATCTCATAGGTGATTCCACCGATGAAGTCGGTCGTGGACAAGCCGTCGATGATCTCACCGATCGCGCTGGGAGTCGGCCCTCGCTGGCTCGAGAAGTACAGCCGGTCGCGGGCCGGGCTGAACACGGGCCCGGTGATCTCTGAGATGTCCTGGCCGACCACGCGCGCGAACGGCGCCACTTGGCCGTCGGGCGTGATGATCACGATCTCCATGTTGCCGCCGTCCTCGGCCACGAACAGGTCTCCAGAGCCGGCATCGACGGTGATGTTGTCGACTCCGGTCAGCACGGCGGTGCCGTCCTCCACCGTCTCGGGGGCGGGCGACCAGATCAGCTCATACCGCTGCAACCGCACGTTGACGGCGTGGACCCGGTGGTCGAGCTTGGTGGTGAAGTAGATCCAGTCGTCGTGGTACCAGATCCCCTCCGCACCCGGAAAGATTGTGGCCTCCTCCACCTGCTCACGGGTCGGGAGATCCTGTGCGGACGGGTCGGGCACCGGCCTCCACGACACCGCGCCGTCGCCCGCCACGGTCGCCGCCTCGAGGAGACCCTCGGACAAGTCCGGGTAGGCGGCGGGGGTGTACCGGTACAGCACGCCCTCGGGCTGGTCCTCGGTGAGATAGAGCGACTGGCCGATCGGATCCACGGCCGCCGCCTCGTGGGTGAAGTTTCCCATCGCCGGATACGCGACGGCGGGGGTGGAGCCCGTCGGATCACACTCCCAGACCAGCCCATCGCCGACGTAGGCCTCCTCGCACGACAGCCAGGTCCCCCATGGGGTTGGACCGCCCGCGCAATTCGAGTGGCTGCCCTGAAGGATCGGGTACGCGTCGAGCACCTCGCCCTCCGGAGAGAAGTGAATGGCGCTGGCACCGCCGCTGGCGGGCGCCATGAAGTTGAAGACCTCGCTGTTGCAGACGTAGTACCAGCCGCCGTTGCCGTCATCGAAGGTCGCGGCCCCGTCCGGGAACAGGTGCCAGCGGTACTCGGTCCGGGCCACCGGCTCCCCCGCCACGGCGACGACGCGCGCGGTGAACCCGTCGGGGACGACGACGCCATCCGCGTTGGGCGCGAGCCCGTCGATCGAGCCGTAGGGAGACTCACCCGCCGAGGCGGTCTGGGCCGCGGCCACTCTCACCGACGGAAGCAGGGCGGCGCCGGTGGCGCCCGCCACCCCTACGCGTAGGAACCTGCGTCTGTCCACGGCTCCAGCTCCTCTTGTCGAGCGTAAGGATGCGAATCAGGCGGTGGCGGTGTCGATGGCCTCCCATACCCGGTCGGGCAGCACCGGCATGTCGATGTTGCGCACCCCGAGGTGGGCCAGCGCGTCGACGACCGCGTTCACGAAGGCGGCGGGCGAGCCGACGGTGGCCGACTCGCCGATGCCCTTGGCCCCGATCGGGTGGTGCGGCGACGGGGTGACCGTCTCCAGCAGCTCGAAGCGGGGCGTCTCCCAGGCGGTGGGGATCAAGTAGTCCATGAAGTTGGACCCGATGCAGTTGCCGTCGTCGTCGAAGGTGATCCACTGCATCGACGACATGGCGAACCCCTCGGTGAGGCCGCCGTGGATCTGGCCCTCCACGATCATGGGGTTGATGCGCACCCCGCAGTCGTCGAGCGCCACCATGCGGCGCACCTTCCACACCCCGGTGTCGGGATCCACGTCCACCACCACCACGTAGGACCCGTAGGGGAACGTGAGGTTGGGCGGGTTGTAGTAGGTGACGTCCTCGAGGCCGTACTCCATGCCCTCGGGGAGGTTGGTGTAGGCCGCGAAGGCGGCGTCCTGGATGGACACCGCCTGATCGGGCGAGCCGGCCACGTGGAACTTGTCGGCAGTGCGCTCGATGTCCTCGGGCGCGGCCTCCAGCAGGTGGGCGGCGATGTGGCGGGCCTTGTCGGCGATCTTGCGGGCCACCATGGCGGTGGCCGCACCGCCCACCGGGGTGGACCGCGACGCGTAGGTGCCCAGCCCGTAGGGGGTGTCGTCAGTGTCGCCGTGGATCACCTTGATGTCGGTGGCGGGAATGCCGGTCTCCTCGGCCACGATCTGGGCGAAGGTCGTCTCATGGCCCTGGCCCTGGGTCTTCACCCCGAGCTTGAGGATGGCCTTGCCGGTGGGATGGACCCGCAGCTCTGCCGAGTCGATCATCTTCAGCCCGGCGATGTCGTAGGTGTGGGCCGGACCCGCGCCTACCGCCTCGGTGAAGTGGGCTATGCCGATCCCGACCAGACGCCCCTCCTCGCGGGCCGCGGCCTGCTCGGCCCGGAGCTCCTCGTACCCGGCCGCGTCCAGCGCCTTTCGCAGCGCGGTCGGGTAGTCGCCGGAGTCGTAGACGAACCCGGTGGCCGTCTCGTAGGGAAACTGCTCGGGCTGTATGAAGTTGCGCAGCCGCAGCTCGGCCGGGTCGATGCCCAGTTCGTCGGCCGCGGTCTGCATCAGCCGTTCGATCAGGTACGACGCCTCGGTGATCCGGAACGAGCAGCGATAGGCCACCCCGCCTGGTGCCTTGTTGGTGAAGGCGCCCCGGCACTTGATGTGCGCATGGGGGAAGTCGTAGCTGCCGGTGCACACGTGGAACAGCCCCGCCCGGTAACGGGTGGGCTGGGCGTCGGAGTAGAAGGCGCCCTGGTCCGACAGCATGTCCACCCGCATGGCCTGGATGCGGCCGTCGTTGGTGAGGGCCAGCTCGCCGGTCATGTAGTAGTCCCGCCCGAACCCGGTGGAGATCAGGTTCCCGGTGCGGGTCTCCACCCACTTGACGGGCTGGCCGATCAGCAGGCTGGCCGCCGTGGCCACCACATAGCCCGGATAGATGGGCACCTTGTTGCCGAAACCGCCGCCGATGTCGGGGCTGACGATGCGGATGTTCTGCTCGGGCAGCCCGGCCACCAGGGCGAAGAGCGTCCGGTGGGCGTGGGGTGCCTGCGACGTCATGTAGATGGTGGCCTGGCCGGTCACCGAGTTGACGTCGGCCACGATCCCGCAGGTCTCCAGCGGCGCGGGGTGCGAGCGCGGATAGTGAGTGGTGAGCGACACCACCCGGTCCGCGGCCGCGAAGGCGGCCTCGGTGGCGGCCTCGTCGCCCGTCTCCCAGGTGTAGGCCAGGTTGTCGGTCTGGTCCTCCTTCTCATCGCGGATCAGCTCGGCGCCGTCGGCGAGGGACTGCTGGGGCGTGGTGATGGCGTCGAGCATCTCGTAGTCCACGTCGACCAGCTCGGCCCCGTCGGCGGCCGCGTAGGGGTCGGTGGCGATGACCGCGGCCACCTCCTGGCCCTGGTAGCGGACCTTGTCGGTGGCCAGCACGGCCTGGGTGTCGCCCGACAGGGTCGGCATCCAGGCCAGTCCGTGCTGATCCATCAACTCGCCGGTCACTACCGCCAATACGCCGTCCACCGCGGTGGCCGCCTCGGTGTCGATGCCGTTGATGCGGGCGTGGGCCACCGGTGAGCGCACCAGCGCCATGTGCAGCATCCCCGGCAGGGCGATGTCGTCGAGGAAGTTGCCCTGGCCCTCGATCAGGCGGGCGTCCTCCACCCGCTTGACGCTGTGGCCGATGCCTCCGATCTCGGGAGGCGTCGTCGTTGTGTCAGTCATTGCTCGCTCCCTTTCAGCTGTCGCCGTTGGACGACGCCGCCGCGGCCGCGGCCTGGATGGCCTTGACGATGTTCATGTAGCCGGTGCACCGGCACAGGTTCCCCGAGATGGCCCAGCGGACCTCGTCGTCGGACGGGTCCGGGTTGTCGTCGATCAGGGCCGCGCCCACCAGCATCATGGCCGGGGTGCAGAACCCGCACTGCAGGCCGTGCTCGTCGCTGAACGCCTGCTGGACGGGGTGCAGCCCGTCGGCGGACTTGAGGCCCTCGACGGTGGTCACCTCCCGCCCGTCGGCCTGCACCGCCAACATGGTGCACGACTTGACCGGGGTGCCGTCCACCAGGACGGTGCAGACCCCGCAGCTGGTGGTGTCGCAGCCGATGTGGGTGCCGGTCAGCCCGGCACCGGTGCGGATGTGGTCGACCAGCAGCAGGCGAGGCTCGACGTCGGCAGTGTGGTCGGATCCGTTGATGTTGATCGTGATCTCCATGGTGTCCCCTTTCAGCCCTGGGCCTGCTCGGCTGCGGCCGCGAGGGCCCTGCCGGTGAACGCAGCCACGACTTGGCGCTTCCATCGGGCCGAGCCCCGCACGTCGTCACGGGGATCGGCGGCCGCCGCGGCCGCTGCGCCCGCCTCGGCGAACAGCTCGGCGCTCGGTGCGTTACCCACCAGCAGCGCCTCGGCCTCAGTGGCCTTGCGGTTGATGGGCGCCACCGACGTCATGGCCACGCCGGCCGCCGAGATCGTGCCGTCGGCGGCCAGCTCAAGGTGGGCGGCCACGCCCACGGTGGCGTAGTCGCCGACCTTGCGCTCCAGCTTCTGGTAGGAGCCGCCGGAACGGCCCGACGGCACCGGGATGTGCACCGCGACCACCATCTCGTCTTCGGCGAGGGAGTTGGTGAAGAAGTCCTGCACGAAGTCGCCGATGTCGATGGCCCGCCGGCCGGACGGGCCCTGGGCGACCACCTCGGCACCCGTGGCCAGCAGGACCGAGTTCCAGTCGCCCTCCGGGTCGCAGTGGGCCACCGACCCGCACAGGGTGCCCAGATTGCGCACCAGCGGATCCGAGATCCACGGGGCCGCGGATGCCACCGCGCCGGACACCGCGCCGGAGGCGGCGATGTCGGCGTGGCGGACCAGCGCGCCGACGTGCAGGTGGCCGTTGTGGCTCCTGATCGCATCGAGCCCGGCAATCCGGTTTATGTCGACCAGCTTCGACGGCGTCGCGAATCGAAGCTTCATCATCGGCAGCAGGCTCTGCCCGCCGGCTAGGAACCGGGTCTCGTCACCCCCTTCGGCCTTGGCGGCAATCGCCTCCTCCACCGAGGCGGCGGCGATGTAGTCGAACTGGGCGGGCAGCATCCTGGACCCCCATTCGTCGCGGTCCGCGCACATGCACGCGGGGCGCGGACATTACACGACCAACCGTCGTCCCGCTCATGCGGGGAGACCTCGGAGCGGCGACATGGTCAAAGGTACGCTGACGGATGCGCGCCGACGGGTCCCCGAAGCCTCCGGGGCGGTTCGCGGCGCTCGGCAATCGCCACTTCCGGTTGCTCTTCGTGGGCGGGTTGTTCACGTTCCTCACCATGCAGGTGGCCGGCATCGCCCGGGCCTGGCTCGCGTTCGAACTCACCGGCAGCAACACCGGCCTCGGCGGCGTGATGCTGGCCTTCGGATTCTGCAGCATCATCGCCATCCCCTACGGGGGCGTGATCTCGGATCGCTTCCCCCGGCGCACCGTGCTCCTGGTGGCCGGCGTCCTGCAGGCTGCGACCCCGATCTGTCTCGGCGTGGTGGTGGCCACCGGCACCGAGACGTACTGGATCCTGATCGCCGCCAGCGTCGTCCAGGGCGGCGTCATCTCGATCCTGGCACCGGCCCGGCTCTCCTTCATCTCCGAGATCGTCGGCCGGGAGGCCATCACCAACGCGGTGTTCCTGTCGATGTCCACCGTGCAGTTGGCCCGGGTTGCCGGTCCGGCCGCAGCAGGCGCCCTGATCGGTGTGGCGTTCTTCGGCCTGGCCGGCGTCTTCTTCGCCGCGGGGGCGCTCGGGATCCTGAGCGTGGCCCTGCTGGTCGGCCTGCCCCGGGGAACGCCGTTGAGCCACTCGGGTCGCAGCGCGCTGGGCGACCTCGCCGACGGCCTGCGATTCGTTCGCTCCCGCCCGGACCTGGTGCACCTGCTCCTGGTGTCGTTCGGGGTGGTGCTGATCGGGTTCCCCCACATGGCGTTCCTTCCGGTGGTGGCCGAGGAGGTCCACGACAGCGGATCGACCGGTTTCGGACTGCTCAACGCGTCGGCGGCCGTCGGCGCGGTGATCGGCTCGCTCTCACTGGCCAACCTCCAGCGGCGGAGGCTGCGCCCGTTCCAGACCCGCAGCGCGGTTGCCTTCGGCGTCTCTCTGGCGGTGTTCGCGGTGATGCCGAACCTCTACGCAGCTCTGGCAGTTATGGCCGTGGTGGGCGCAACATCGAGCGTCTTCCAGGCCCTGAACAACTCCCTTCTGCTCACCATGACGCCAGTCGAGTACCACGGCCGGGTCCAGAGCCTGCTCATGTTGAGCTTCTCCGGCTTCGCGATCGCGGCACTGCCCATAGGCATCGTCGCCGACGCGGTGGGGATCAGGGCCACGCTCGTCGGTCTGGGAGTCCTGGTGCTGGTGGTCATGGCGGTGGCGCGCCTCGCTCAGCCGCGTCGGCTCGCTGAGGAGACAACACTGTGAAACACAATCCGAAACGAGGAGGCGGCCATGGCCGATGACAGCGGCCACGATCCCCTGCCCGCGGACGGGCACGATCCCACCGATCCCGAGTCGGTGGTGCGGGCGTACTGGGAGAGGGTGTGGCTCGAGCGCGATCTCGACGCACTGGACGACGTGGTGGCCGATCGAATCGTGCGCCATGCCGCCGAGGGCACCGAGACGCTGACCCGCAGGGAGCTCCGCACCCGCCTGGCGGGGGCCTTCGACGCGGTCAGGGCCACCGAGGTGAGCTTCGACGCCATGACGACCGACGGCAGCACGGTTTGGGCGAGGATCACCCTCAGGGGCGTGAGCCTCGCCACCGCGGCCCCGATGTCGCTGGCCTGGCTGGCCCAGTACCGGGTCGACGGCGACCGCATCGCCGAGCTCTGGGGACTTCACCAGCCCGGTGCGGACTGGTCGTCGTGATGGACCCCGGTCCCGTCATCCGGCATCTGGCCGATCCCTCCCTGCCCTGGCAGCGGGTCAAGGCACAGCGCAACGCCGACGGCACCGAGTCGTCGGTGTGGGAGAAGTGGTTCGCATTCCGCGCCGACCCGCCCTACCTGTCGCTGTACGCCCGCTACGACGCTGGCATGGTCGTGCGCCGCCACGGCCATCGCTCGCCGCATGTGGTGTTCGTGATCGAGGGCGAGATCCTGGTCGGCGATGAAGTGTGCGGCGCCGGCACCCACATCGAGCTCCCCGAGGGCGAGCAGTTCGGGCCTCTGGTGGCGGGCGACGCCGGATGCACGCTGTTCGAGGTGATGCTGGGCGACCCGCGCAGCTGGAGCGACGACCCCGACGCCTTCGCCGAGGCCTGCTCGGAGCGGGGCGTGACGCCGCTCCCGGACCCCGAGATCGACTTCCCCGAATGGCTCGAGGACCAGCGCAGCCGGTGGCTCGACTCCGTCGGCGCCGGCGCCGAGCCCGAGGAGTGAGCACTGCCGAGTTGATCGTGGTCGGGGTGGCCTCTGCCTTGGCCATGCTGGCCAAGAGCGCTACCGGGCTCGGCTACCCGCTGATCGCCATCCCGATCCTGGCGCCGCTGACCGGCATCGAGACCGCGGTGGCGGTGGTGACCCTGCCCAACGCCGCGGCCAACGCGCTGGTCGGGTGGCGCACCCGCCACGCCCTCCCGGAGACCCGGGACGTGTTCGTGCTGACGGCGACATCGGCGCTGGGGGCGGTGGCAGGCACCTTCGTCCTTGTGTCGTTGCCCGAGAGGCCCTTGCTGATCGTGCTCGCGGTCTGCGTGCTGGCGTTCGTGGTCCGATCGCTGTGGTTCGGGGACATCACGGTGTCGCCGGGGGCCGGGCGGCGGGCCTCACCCGCGGTCGGCCTGGCCGCCGGAGTGATGCAGGGAGCGGTGGGCGTGTCCGGGCCGATCATCGGCTCGTGGTTCTACGCCTACCGGCTCTCACGCGACGCCTACATCCTGTCGCTGTCGGTGCTGTTCCTGATCACCGGCGTCGCGCAGATCTCAACCCTGGCATCGATCGGCGCATACGACTCGGACCGACTGGTAGCGGCTGCGGTGGGTTTCGGGCCGGTGCTGGCCATGCTGCCCGTCGGCGAGCACCTGCGGGACAGGCTGTCGGGCTCGCAGTTCGACCGCGCCGTGCTGGGGTTGCTGGCCGCCTCAGGGGTGACCCTGGTGGTACGAGCCCTCACCGGCTAGGCGACCGTCATCAGCGGGTGCGTCGTGAAGTGACCCTTGTCCGGCGCCCTGCGGACCACCGCACCTCGGATCGCCCCTCGACGCCAAGACTCATGAACGATCAGGGCTAGCCCTTCGGCGATAGAAGAGCCACGCGACTCCGCACGAAATCAGGGTGATCAGAAGTATCTCAATGGTACCTATTCCACCTAGCATTGTGCCAACCGATATCAGAAGACAGAACATGACTAATCCGACCAGTACGGTCAATAGTATGTTTATCATCTTGGAGTTCTGCAAGGCTGTCACCTTCCATTTGACCGACACCATACGGCAAGCCTCCATGTTGGTCGCCAAACCTGCGGGTGTGAAGCACACCCGCGGACCCAACTTCGGCTCAATCATAGGTCCTCCAGTACCAAGTTCCATCAGAATGCGACTTGAGGATATTCCGCGGATAGGAATTGGCGTAGCAGCCTACCTGTGGGACGCAGTTCTGGAAGTGCCCCTGCTTCTCATGCCAATATCCGCTGCTCGGATAACCAGACAGCCAATTGTAGGAGCGCGTATCATTGACGATGAGACCCTGCCAAACAAGGACGCCGTCAACATCCTCGAGAGAATAGCCAGTGCTGACGCTAGAGACCCTCTTGCTGGCTCGGCTCCAACACCATTCTGTCCACGTATTGAACCAATACAAAGTGAACCCTAGGACAGACTCCTTCTCATTCCTAATAGTGACCGTAATGCAGCCGCTCGCTGATGAGAATCCGCCGCTACCGCTGCTCGCATACCACAACGCACGATCCGACTTCCAGTTGAGATTCTTGAGACCATTCATCATTGCTGCATCTGCCACTACTGATCCCTGAGACTCGAAGTCCACGGGTACGGGTATCATTACTCCGTCTCTAGAATAGGCCTTTGTGTCAATGCGATCGCCAGTCAGAGTGAATGTCTCCACAACGATGTGGTCATCGTCCATGAGACTTTGGTCCGCAGTCGTATCCTCTCCAGACGATGATTCGGTCTGAGCTGACACAGGACTCGCAAGCGCAAGTACCGACGCCATGAGTGCGACCGCCAATGGTGCTAGCACAGTGATTCTCCTACTAACAGTCATGATCATCCTTTCGTTGTGATCTGCCCTTTGCAGATCGCTTGTACTGCTTCTAACCGCCCGGATGTGTCACTAGAACCAGTTTCTTGTCAAGTCTGTGGCAGTCCCGTGCCAACTTCGTGGCAGAGGTTGGCAGGGATGTGTCACCGGGTGGCAGCCTCTGCGAGCGTGTTTTCGGGCTATCCTTGGGGCGATGGCGGGCGGTGCGTCGGAGGACCGGCTTCGGGCTCAGATTCGGTTGGCCTGCGGGCGCATCGCCGGAGGCGCTGCCGCCATCGTGGAGGCCCACCACCTCGGTGTGCCCGAGGGCCCTCACTCCAGGCTCTGGGCCATCGAGTACCACCGCGAGGCGGTACACATCTACAACGAGTCGCTACCGTCGTGGTACCAACTCAACATGGCCGCACTGTTCGGCCGCTGCGCCAAGACGATGTCGGAGTACTCGATACCGGCCCGCCTTGCCGAGGACTGGGTGATCATCAGCGACTACCTCACGCTGGCGCGCTCCACGATCCGGGACTCGCTGGCACCGCAGGGCGCGGACGCCGCCGGAGCCCCCGCGGCGCTCGAGGCCATAGCGAACCGCGAGGCGCCGCCGATGGTGATCCGCTTCGACGCGCTGGCCCGGCTGACTACCACCGACGGCACCCAGCGCCTGCATCGGGCCGCCGTCGAAGTCCGCCAACAATTGGAGTCGCCGGTGCCCGCTGCGCTCGACGAGCGCGAACTCAGGTTGCTCAAGCACCTCGCCGACGGCGCCTCCATCGCCGACATCGCCCAGGAACTGGGATACTCCCAGCGCTCGGTGTACCGGGCCATGGCCAGCCTTTGGGAGACCCTCGGCGTTAACGGCCGCGCAGAAGGCGTCCAAAGGGCGGCCGCCCAAGGTCTAGTCGGCTGAGAAGACCCGAACGCCAGCAGGATTCGGTGCCGGCAGAGTGCTACCGTTCGTCGGTCTCGACCGGTCCGGTGCGGCGGAGGCCGGGCAGGCGCCATTGGGAGCCGCGCCGCTCCTGGCCCTGCTCCGGCTGGTCAAGGCCGGGGTAGGAGGACCGCACCTCGGCGACCTCGCCCCCATACAGCCGGTCCGGGCGCTGCTGGCCGCTCCACACCGTCACCTGCGGGAAGGCGATGGTGATGAAGGAGGCTGCGAACGCCTGGTGGATGGCCAGCACCAGGTCGTGACGGGTGGCCAGTTCGGAGGGGACGTCGCTGGCGTGCCAGTAGAGCACGTTGAAGCCGATGCTGGAGTCGCCGAAACCGTCGAGATTCACGGCGGGTGCCGGATCCGTCACCACCCGTGGCACCCGCTCCAGGGCCTCGTAGATGGCGTCGGTCGCCTGCTGCAGGTCGGTGTCGTAGGCCACCCCCACAGCCAGCGAACTGCGCCTGACCGGCTCCCGGGTCAGGTTGACGATGGTGGCCCCGGCCACGTTCGCGTTCGGAATCCGGATGTGGGTGCCGTCGAGGCCGCGGATCTGGGTGGTGCGGGAGTCGATGTCCTCCACCACCCCCAGATGGCTGTCGAGCTCGACGGTGTCGCCCACCGTGTAAGGCCGGCGCGTCTGCAGGATCAGCGACGACACGAAGTTGCCGACCACGCCCTGGAGGGCCAGCGCCAGCACCAGACCGCCGAGGCCGAGAGCGCCGAGCAGGGGGCCCACTCGCACACCCAGCACGGTGAGCGCGTACGACAGGCCGATGATGAACACGGCGTAGCCCGAGAACCGCGACGTCAGGATGGCCGCGAAGCCGTGCCCGATGCCGCGGGACACGGCCCGGCGCAGGATCTTGGACACCGACACCGCCAGCACGACGGTGGCGACCAGCACGATCCCGGCCTGGATCCAGTCGACATGGGTGAGCGCGTCCTCCAGCAGCGCGTCGCTGTCGGCCTGGGCCAGCACGCCGCTGAACTGCCTCATCAGCGATCAAGTCTGTCATGCCCGCCCGCCGCCGTCCTGACGGGCCGCCCGGGCAGCAGCGGTCCCTAGTGTCCTGTATGGCGAGTTCGTGGGGTTGTTTGTGGTATGGTGGGTGTGGCTGCGGGCGGTGATTGGAGGCGGTGGTGGCCAGGGGCCGTCGTGCTGTGGAGATCGTGCTCTCAGACGGGGAGCGTGAGACGTTGGAG
>JAJEJB010000030.1 GCA_022828135.1 Acidimicrobiia bacterium
CACAGGCGTCGCCGCGCGCATCCTGCAACGAATCCTCGCCCTCACCGCCGCCATCTGGCACAACCAAACCACCCAACAACCCGGGCCCGCCCGCTCCCTGATCGCCTACGACCACTGACCCCTTGGAACTAATCATCTAGGGCACTGCGGGCGGGTCGGCAGTCCGCGAGCCGACGAAGAGCTCAACGGGCTCGGCGTCGGGGAATGTTACGATGAGTTGCAGTTCGCCGCCGGTCGCTCGGATGAACGAACGGAGCGTCGACAGCAGCATGTTGCTGCGGTGCTCCAGCCTGGACACCTCCGATTGGTCCATCTCCAAGAGTTCCGCAATCGTCGCCTGCGTCAGCTCTCGTGCCTTGCGCACTTGCGCGAGGGTTGCCTGACGCTCGTTGATCTCGGTGAGGACCGCCTCCATGCGCGCTCGCGCCCGGGAGTCGGCCCTCACCTCTTCGTAGAAGGCGTCGGGTGTGATCTTGTGCTGCCACGCGTCAGGATCAGCCTCGTCGATCGAGGCCTCGTCTGCGGGTAGGTGTCTGGGATCTGCTGCTTCCATGCCTGTCGGGTCTCGCCTTTCGTGTTTCGCCTCTTGTGTCTTGCCTTGTCGTATTGCGCCTCTTGTTTCGGCGTCTTGGGTGTTCGGCGTTGCTCTTGGCGTTCTTTGTGTTGGCGTCTGATGTTTCGGCTGGGTTGCTGGTGCTGGTTGTCGCCTCCCCCTGTAGTCGGCTATTGGCCACCGCGCCGTACGATCGGCCGGTAGTCGGGGTGCTGTCGGCACCACTGGTCAAGTCGGTCCTGTGCTCGCTGGACGTTGGGCGGGTACCAGCGGTTGCCTAGTTCGGTCTTGTCGCCGCCGATGAGCACCACCGCGGCCTCGTGACCCGCTTCGTCGATCACGAAGCCGAAGAGGATTCGCAGCACTGGGGCAGCATCGGCGTACGGCGTAGTCCCTGTCGGCGGCGTTCGCCGCAACGCGTGGATGTCGTAGCGCGCGGACACCACTTCGTGACACTCCGGGTCGCCGAGGCCACGACCATGAGTCTCAAGAGCTCTCAAGAGAGCCGCGATTTCCGCTCTAACCTCCCACCAATCGACCCCGTCGCCGTCCTCGCCGCCAGCAAGTGACTTGAGCCACCCGTGGAAGAGAGGATGAAAGAACACGACCACATTATGCATTCTAGCACATATTCGGCTGGAAGTGATCGAGGCCAGCGCCACCCGCTCTAGGATGGGTTGGACATTGGGGCCGTGGAGGAGGGTGGCGGCGTGAGTTCTGTCACCGAGGCGGCGTTCGAGGCGCATATTGCTGGCTGGCTGGTCGAGCACGGCGGGTATCGGCGGGCCAAGATCGGCAATGTTGGGGAAGGGCCGCGGGACTTCGACACTGAGACGGGTGTCGACACCGCCGACTTGTTCGAGTTCATCGGCGCGACGCAGGGGAGCAAGTGGGCGCGTCTCGTGGATACGGCCTACGGGGGCGATGCGAGCAAGGCGCAGTCCGGGTTCGTCCAGCGGCTGGCCGCGGAACTGGACAAGCGGGGCACCGTAGATGTCCTGCGCCGCGGGGTGGTCGACCGCAACATCACCATCCGGCTGGCTTACTTCCGGCCCGCTCATGGGCTGACCCCGGAGCTGGCGACCCTCTACGAGGCCAACGTGCTGTCGGTAACCAGGCAACTGCCGTTCGATCCGGCCAGCGGCCGCACCGTCGACCTGGGCCTGTTCGTCAACGGCGTGCCGGTGGCCACCGCCGAGTTGAAGAACCCGCTGACCGGCCAGAGCGTCGAGAACGCCGTCGCCCAGTACAGGAGCGACCGCCCGCCCAACAACCGGACCCTGGGCCGGGTGGGCATGGTGCACTTCGCGGTCGATCCGTCCTCCGTGATGATGACCACCCGCCTGGCCGGCGCCCGCACCCGGTTCCTGCCGTTCAACCGGGGCTGCAACCTCGGCGCGGGCAACCCCCCGAATCCCGATGGGCACCGCACCGCCTACCTGTGGGAGCAGGTGTGGAGCCGCGACGCCTGGATGGACATCCTGGGCCGCTTCGTACATGTGACGAAGCCATCAAAGGGATCTCGGGCCCGCCCTGACGTGATCTTCCCGAGGTTCCACCAGTGGGACGCAGTCCGGCGCCTGGAGGCCGACGCCAAACAGCGCGGCCCGGGCCGCAGCTACCTGGTGCAGCACTCCGCGGGATCCGGCAAGTCCAACTCGATCGCCTGGCTGGCGCACCGCCTGTCGTCGCTGCACTCCGCTGACGACACCGAGGTGTTCCACAAGGTGGTGGTCATCACCGACCGGGTCGTGCTCGACCGCCAACTCCAGGACACCATCGGCCAGTTCGAGCACGCCATCGGCGTGGTGCAGCGCATCGACGAGGACTCAGCTCAACTGGCCGAGGCCCTGGCCGGCGAGCAGGCCCGCATCATCGTCACAACGCTGCAGAAGTTCCCGTTCATCTTCGACAAGATCGAGTCGCTTCCCGAACGCGACTATGCAGTGATCGTTGACGAGGCCCACTCGTCACAAACAGGCGAGGCGGCCAAGGAACTGCGCCGCGCCCTGGGGTCGGCCGAGCCCGAAGTCGCGGCCGACGAGGATGTGGAGCCAGGCGAAGTCGACGCGCTGCTGGCGGAGGCGGTGGCCGCCCGGGGCCGCCAGCCCAACCTGTCGTTCTTCGCCTTCACCGCCACCCCCAAGGGCCGCACCCTGGAACTGTTCGGTGAGGTGGGCTCCAGCGGCCGTCACGAACCGTTCCATCTGTATCCGATGCGCCAGGCCATCGAGGAGGGCTTCATCTGCGACGTGCTGGCCGGCTACGTCACCTACAACCAGTACTACCACTTGGAGAAGGCGATCCTCGACGACCCGTCCTACGACACCGCCAAGGCCCGCAGCGCACTGGCCCGCTTCGTGACCCTGCACCCCGACAACCTGGCCCAGAAGGCTGAGATAATCGTCGAGCACTTCCGCACCAAGATCGCCGGCCAGATCACCGGCAAGGCCAAGGCGATGGTCGTGTGCTCGTCACGGCCGCACGCGGTGCGCATGTGGCGGGCGCTGCAGGCCTACGCCACCGACTTGGGCTACGACCTGGGAGTGCTTGTGGCGTTCTCGGGCGAGGTCGAGGGGCTGACCGAGTCGCGGGCCAACGGCTTCGGGGAATCCCAGACTGCTGCTCAGTTCGACACCGACGAGTGGCAGATCATGGTGGTGGCCGAGAAGTTCCAGACGGGCTTCGACCAGCCCAAGCTGGCCGCCATGTACGTCGACAAGACCCTCACCGGACTCGCCGCCGTGCAGACCCTGTCGAGACTCAACCGCATCCACCCCGACAAGTCGGCCACGTTCGTGATGGACTTCATGAACAACACCGAAGAGATCGGCGACGCGTTCGCGGTGTACCACGGCAAGACCGTCGCCCCACCCACCGACCCCAACCTGCTGTTCGATACCCGCCGCGACCTAGACGACTTCGGAGTACTCGACACCGGCGAGATCGAGCGGGCCGCGGCCCTGCTGCTGGGCGAGGGAACCCACGCCCAGATCGACGCCGCCCTGCAGCCCGCGGTCGACCGCTTCAAGGGACTGGGAGACGACGACCAGGAGTCCTTCCGCGATGCTCTCGGCCGGTTCGTGCGGGTGTACGGGTTCCTGTCGCTGGTAGTGCCGTTCCGCAACCCCGGCCTCGAGCGCGACTACCTGTTCTGCCGGGCGCTGGCCGCACTGATCCGGGACCGCGAGCACGGCCAGAGCATCGACTTGGGCTCCGAGGTGGAGCTGACCCACCTGCGTCACGAGATCGCCTTCGAAGGCTCCATCGAACTTCCTGACGGCGAGGGAGAGGTCACCACCATCTTCTCGGGCACGGGCCCCGCCGCCGACCCCGACCACGAGCGGTTGTCGCAGATCATCGCCCGCATCAACGAGCGCTTCGGCACGGACTGGACCGACGAGGACCGCCTGGTGTTCGAGGCTGCCGCCGGAGACCTGGTTGCCGACGCCGAGATCCAGAACCAGGCCGTTAACAACGACGAGGCCACCTTCCGCAACCATGTGTTCCCCGAGCGCTACCTCAAGGCCCTGCTGTCACGGCTTGACCGCAACAGCGACCTGATCTTCAGCTACCTCGACAGCGACGAGCTCCAGGCCGAAGTCATGGACATCTTCGCCGTCGAGGTGCAAAGGCGCGCCACTGTCGCCCGTCAACGGACATGCCCCATCGGGGACCTGCTGGGCCCCGACCGGGAGTCGGAGTTCTTGGAGTACAAGTCCACCCTGCGCTGGGACATCCGCCAGCAGCGCAAGGGCGGCGCAGTTGAGGACGCCGCCATCAAGACCATCGCAGGGTTCGCCAACTCCGACTTTGGTGGCACCTTCCTGATCGGCGTAGCCGACGACGGTACGGTCCACGGCCTCGAAGACGACTACGCCACGTTCTCCAAACGAGGCCAGCGAGGCGACCAAGACCTCTGGGGCCAGCACCTACAGAACCTCATCCGCTCCCGCCTCGGTGACGCCGCGATGCCCCTCGTCACCTGGGAGTTCCACACCATCAACGGCAACCATCTTGCTCGTATCAGCATCGCCCACTCCGGCCATCCCGTCCAAGACCACAAAGACGGTCAAGACACCTTCTGGCTCCGAACCCCGACCTCCACAATCGCCATAACCGACCCCAAGCAAAGAGACCAAGTGATCGCCCGCCGTTGGCCCACGACAAACGCCGGCGAGACCTAGATGAGTAGTTCCAAGGGGTGGGGGTCCGCCATGTGAGGGGTGAGGGCGTCCAAGCTCGGGGTTGTCCACAGACCCCGATCCCGGAGGACCTTGGCATGAACCCGGACCTGGACGCCCTCGTGACTGCACTGTATG